>JAYQWG010000051.1:0-7741 GCA_038150225.1 Chloroflexota bacterium | reverse complement strand
CAGATTCGACGAGCATGGCGTGTCCGAATGCGCGATCTACAGAGGTGTTGAACGGGCTGGAGAGGTGAGCGTGAGTGTCGATGTGCCCAGGCATCACGATGAGGCCTGTGGCATCGATGACGTCGTCAGCATTCTCGGGAGCAATGTTCTCGGAAATTTGCTCTATTTTTCCGTACCTAATGCCCAGGTCGCGAGTGTCGTCAATTGAGTTTGTCGGGTCGACTACTCTCGCACCTTTTATGACCGTATCGAACTGCTGTGTCGTTACCAACTCTCGCTCCATACCTTACTAATCTGCAACACGAACCGGGATTTTACTCATTATCCGTTCTCGATGAAGAGGGCAATGAGGAAACTGTCGAGGGAGATGCCGTAGGTACCGAAGGTGAAGACGTATGTCTGCTGACCCGAGGTAAGCCCGATGGCGGTAAAAAAGTTCGTGGATCTGCCAGCCAGAAGTCAGTCGAAGACCGACTTGCTGCAATGGCAGAGCGAAACGAAGAACTCGCGGAAAGACTTGCCGAGAGACAGGCTGAGGCTGAGGCACGACGTAACTAACGCCTCGAACGAACGGTTGGAAATGCTCCTGAAGACAAGAAGGGCAAGGCTGAAAATGCCAAGAACAACCGTGATCGGGATGCCGGTGGACCAGGCGGACCTCCTTCCGACGGAAACGGCGGTGGAGGCAACTCCGGACGCGGCAATTCCGTCAACCAGGGTGGCGGTCGTGGCAACAGCAACCGCTAACTCAACCAAATAGCCATTACAAGAAGCGCTCCCAGCTGTATTTGGGGGCGCTTCTTTTTTGTCCTTTATTCGCGGCAATTTAAACGGGGATTTTGCTACTGTTCGCCGTGCAATGACGCAGTCCACTTCAGACCAGCCCATACCGATCAAAGGTCGACCTTCGCTAGACGCATATATCGTCTATGCGGGTCGTGGACTGCGAGACATGGGAAGAGGTCTCATCGCCGTGATCATGGCGATCTACCTTTCCGCAATTGGCCTATCTATTCCTCAAATTGGGTTGGTACTGGGAGCGAGCCTGGTAGGCGGGTTCGTTCTGTCACTTGCGGTAATGTTCACCGCGAACTGGATTTCGCGCCGGATTTGGTTTGCTTTTATCGCCCTGCTAACCGGACTCATAATCATCGTGCTGATGGTGACAGAGAACGTTTGGTTGATAGGAGTTGCATCGTTCTTTGGATCGTACGCGGGAAGTGGAATGCACTGGGGACCAAGTCTCCAGCTTGAACAACAGTCGCTCACTGAAGTTTCTACACCCGCGAACCGAACCCGGGCGTTCTCTAACCTTTCGATCAGTTCAGCTGGTGGTCGTGCAATCGGAAGTGCACTCGTCGGTATTGCGACTTATTTGATAGATGTTCGAGGTTGGGAGCTAATTGACGCTTACAAAGTACTCCTTGCGATTTACCTTGGCATAAATGTTCTGAACGCCGCGATTTACCTCGGTCTGTCTTCGGCGGTCGAATCGAAGTTGCCGAGCGGTGAGCAGCTCGTAAATCCGTTCAAATCAAAAGCGAAACGTCCTGTGCTTGGAATGTCTGCGTTGTTTGGTGTGGATTCGTTCGCCGGTGGAATGATTTTCGATTCGTTTTTCGCGCTGTGGATGGTCGAAAAGTACGATATGAGCGAAGGAACAATCGGCGCCATTCTCATTGGAACGCAGGCGTTGAACATGGTGTCAATCTGGTTGGCGCCCTATGTTGCTGCGCGAATCGGGTTGCTGAACACGTTTGTCTGGACTCAGGTCGTATCAAACCTGTTCCTGATTTCGTTCGCTTTCTCACCCGCAGCATGGATTGCTGTGTTCCTGTGGATGGCACGAGGAATATTCGACGAAATGGACGTCCCTACGAGGCAGGCGTACATGATGGCAATTGTTCCGCCAGAAGAACGCACTGTGATGGCAGGATCAGCGAACCTGGGACGAGGCATTGGCAGGATGCCTAGCTCGACCGCAACGGGCTTCCTGTGGGCAGGTTCGTACACGGTGGCACCGTGGTTGTTCGGAGGCGGTCTGAAGCTTGTTTACGACTTCTTGATCTACTTCTCGTTCAGGAACGTGAAGATTGACGATCAACAACTGGAGTCATCGCACTAGCGACCGGAGTACATCATCGCCAGTGATGGGTCGATGATTTCGTGATCGATACCGGTTGCTTCGACTGCTCGTTTACCTCGATCTGTAGTCAGGATCGTTCCACCTGAGCCAATTGGGCGCCCGTCGAGCATGATGAGTTCACCCCCAACGATGCCGTGACTGGCTACACCTTTGTATGGATCGATCACAGTGATGTCGGCATCTTTACCGGGTGAAAGGCGGCCTTTATTTGGCAAACCGATCATTTTTGCCGAGTTGAGGCTTAGCTTTTGGACCAGTTCCGAAGGCTCAAGAGCCCGGAACTTAACCAATCTCATTCCCTGTTCGATGTTTACATTTCGTGGCAACGCTCCGGCGTCACTACCGATCGCATCGACTATGAACTCGCCGTCCTTGTTCTTCGCTGCCGTCAGTTGGAAGCCGGATATCGGATTGTTGACCGGAAAACTCATCGGGACATCAGTTTCGCCTTCGTCGAACAACTCAACGCCACGTTCACCCGACACCAATACCAGTCCAGTTCGAGATTCTTCGACAGTTGACGCATATCCGTCTCTCAACGCTGAACGAATACCGTCGGCTGTCGTGTCGTAGTTCTCTAACCTCAGGCAGTTCTGGCAAACATCTGCCTCAACATTGCCTTCAGAGTCACACTTTCCGAGCGTGAAATTCGGTCGTGCAAGGTGAACTTCAGAAACTACCTGGTTACGTAGTGATTCAAGGATCGACAGGGACTCCCTGATTTCGTCGTCGACAGGCAATATCGACCCTCGGCAGTAGGCGTTGATATGTGCAACATGAACTCGTCTATCAGAGCTAAGTATTGACGGAAGTTCTCTCATTCCATCGAGACGGGACCCGGACTCAGTGGTACCAATGTGGTAGGCGACATAAGCGCCAAGGTCGTTCGCTTCACCAACGAAATGACCTGTTTCTTCGGGTGAGAAGGGGTAGTAACCACCCCAGAGTTTGATCCCGATTGATCCGGCATCGAGCGCAGTTTCAACAGTACCGCGAATAGTTGTTTGCGACAAACTGCCGTTCGGCACAGTCTCGCCTGGTTTGAGATACCCGAGAGAAGCAACGTTGACGCCAGAACCTCGAGCTTTGATTCCCTCGGTAAGTGCATCCATGCTGCCGCCGAGGTCTATTACGGTCGTCGCACCGGCTGCAGCAACCATTTGCAGGCCCATGCCGCGTATTCGACCGAGGTCGCTGGCGTTAGCAACGTGAACGTGGGTGTCGATCATCCCCGGAATAACCCAGTTGCCGGACACATCGAGAACGTCGTCAGCGTTTGACTGATCTATTTCCGGCTCGATCACTTCGACAATCCCGTTTCTTATCGCGACATCGGCAAATCCATCGAAATTCGTTTCTGCATCGATGACACGGCCACCGGTGATCACTAAATCATATTGCTGCAACAGAAGTTCCTCACCATTTCTCTTCGGTGTGAGGCAGAATTTAACCCGCGTTTCTCAACAAATGCGAGGACGTTACCCATCAATTCGACTGAAAGATTTCCGAGTGACCAGATCGATTCGACAGTTTTCATTTATCTTCGCCATCGTTGTAGCTGCACTGATCGCAACTCCAACTACCGTTCAGGCTCAGGAAGAGGAGCCAATAGTTGGATACGCAATTTTGGGTGAAGACATCGCCGGTCCTTACAGCGTTCAGGTCCAGGTATCTCCACCAAACCCGATAGTCGGTATCACACGAGTCGCCGTGAGAGTCCGGAATGCGGAAACAGGCGAAGACCTGCCCGAGGTTTTCGTACGGGTATTCGGCACGCCGGCCGACGAAGGTGAGCGCCAGTACTCGCCTGCACTTAACTCACCGGCAGACCGGACTTTCTACCTCTCTCAGTTAGATCTTGAGACGGCAGGCCAGTGGGCAATTGACGTTGAGGTTGAATCCGATTTGGGGCAAGGATCGACCGTGATGCCAGTCCTGGTGCAGTCGCGTGTCCGAAGTGGCAGCGGTAACGGATGGGGCACGGCTCTGTTCGTGCTGATCTCACTGTCATTCGTTGGTGGAGGACTTTGGCTCTGGTACTCCTCGAAGAAAGCTCTGTGGGAGCGTGAGGAACGCAGTCGACAGAGCTAGTTGCCTGTTTATCGCAGTATTGAATAGCGCGACGAAAACAGTCGCCCTCATCTCAATTTCAAACTGAATTCTTGACCGCACTAGCACGTAGTGCTGCGTTTGCGGCATCTTTAGGGGGCGCGCCTACTCGTTCGGAACCGGTCTCCGGTGTGTCGCCTGTTCACCTGACTGGCAACTCCAGGTCGACGACGTTCGACCAGATTAGGAGCACATATGACTGAACCAGTAAGGTTTGAAGCTGAGGATGCCACTCCCCAAGTGAGCGATCGTGGGATGGTTTCGGAGGCAGCTCAGTTTGTCGCTGCGGTTGAGCGACTAATGATCAGAGTTCGCAGCGCGAAATTAAACGATCAAACCCAGATGATCGACAATCTACAGGCGTGGATTGACCGAGCAATGTCTGGTGGTATCGATGTCCTACGCGATGGCGACCAAATACCTGGAACACTGAGTGCGAACGTGAGCGAAATGATTCACTCTCGCACGATGTTGCGCAGAGTCGTTTCTCCAATGGTGGGACTGGCAATTCTCGCCGGTGCGTTATCGGCAGTGACGATTATCGTTTCTGGATTCGATGCGCTATTCCTGTCGACTCCACTTGAAATCGTATTTGCAGCGATTATTTTCGGTATTGCTGGAAGTGCCTTCTCAGTCCTACTTCGCACTGTGACCATGCACCACGAGTACACCGATAAAGGTGCGCTGTTTATGGTTGGGCTGGCGCGACCGCTAGTTGGTGGAGTACTTGCAATGGCAGTGTTCGCGCTGTTCGGTGCCGGAGTGATCTCACTGCCACAGGTATCTGACCAGGAGAATACAACTCGAATCGCATTCCTCGCAGGTAAGGGTGGTAGCGGAATCATGGCCGGTCAGCTGGCTTTGTTCGCTTTCGCATTCGGTGCTGGAATCCTCGAGGGCTACATCACTCCACGCTTTTCACGAGGTGTTGCACGAGTAGCAGAGAAAGTTAGCTCCGTAACTTCGTGAGTCCGAACGAAACTAAGAGAAACGCCGACTCAATTTGAGTCGGCGTTTTTTGTTCTTGTTAATTCGATTGAGCTGCGGGATCCATCAACACAAGAAACACGATTGCAATGATGATGACCGCAATCAGCAGTCCCAGCGGAAGCAACCAGCCGTAGAACTGTCGGCTAGGCCGTAAATGCGGACTTTCCTTGTAAACCTGCTCTTCGACTCTTCTCGCGAACTCCTTGGCAGTGTAGTTCTGGTCGTAGTTTGGATGATTGTTCATCGTCGGGTTCCGAGTTATTCAGTCGGGGTTTCTACTGAGCCGTTCGAGAGAATAAATACGATCACAGCTGCAGCGATCACGAGCAGAATCGCGAGAAATATCAGTTGTCCACGGAGAGTTCGCTTTGGACGAAGGTGGGGATTGTTCGCGTAAATCCTCGCTTCGTGAGCCGCTGACTCCATGCGAGCGCGGAAGTTCGGATCATTCATGCCGATACTACCTCGTTAGGCCGGAACGCCCCAGAACACTCAGGAAAGAATTGCGAGTACAAATATTCCGATTACGATCCACTTCGGCAAACTTGATCGTAATTCGGATCGCCGGGGATTCTTGCCGTTTCGAAGGGTTTGGATCGCGCGCCCTCTTGAGTAAGCTTCAGCTCCGAGCCTTGGACCGTTATTCTGGTTCAATTCAACTCTCCTGAACGCATGGCGATGCGTAACAGTTATGAAATGCACTCGAACTATACACGAAGGTAAGATATTCAGTCCGTCACGGATTAGGTCAGGATTTGACTAACCGTCGAATGCTGCAAGCTGCTCCGCGAACGTGAAGACTGCTGGTAAGCCACCGGTGTGGAGGAACACTACGGTCTCGTCTTCTCCAAATCTGCCTTCTTCCACCTGGTCGATTAGCGCCGCCATTGCAGTGCCGGTGTAGTTCGGATCGCAAATGATTGCGTCAGTTTGTGCTGCGATATGAATCGCTTCAGCAACCTGCGGAGTCATGACTCCATAACCCTCACCGACGTACTGGTCGAGCACTCGCATATCGCTCTGCTCGAACGTAACTGGAAGGTCGAGAAGTTGCTGGATGTCTTTATTGTGTTCGAAGATATATCCGCTCAAGGGGACGTCATAGTTGACCATCACGCCTGTGAACTTCCAATCGAGTCTCATCGCTTTAGCGGCGATGATCAGACCACACAGTGAACGACCGGCAACGCCGATGATGTGGACGTTCTTGAGATTTTCTCGCTCAATCTGCTTTCGGAGTTCAATACCGGCTTGTACGAAACCTACCATGCCCACGACGCGCGGGAATAAATGCTCCTGAATCAGGTACGGCTTGTGACCTTCGGTTTCTAAGTCTTCTTTCAGCTTTGCTGCGTAGCCATCTGCATCGCCTGACTGAAATTCGTCCAGCAGATGCAGCTCAGCTCCGAGAATCTTGTCGATCAGCAGGTTGCCCTGAACTTTTCTGTGAGCAGCGTGCTTCAGGACAAGGATGTAACGCATCCCGATCTTGTTGGCAGCCGCCGCGGTCATTCGGGCGTTGTTCGAGTGGTAGTCCATGATGTTGATCATCACGTCGTAACCCTGCTCGGCAACGTGAGGCATCTCGAACTCGTAGTGACGTGCTTTATTGCCCCCGTATGCAAGGCCCGTCAGGTCCTCTCGTTTAATCCAAATGTCGGGACCGCCCAAGCGCTCGGTCAATCGAGGCATTTGTTCCAGCGGAGTTGGCAGGTGCGCCATTTCCATACGCGGAAGCTTGTCGACGTGTGACTGCAGTTGTTCGGAAGTGAGAGGCATTGGTGTGGTCATTGTGTGTGGGATTGTAGTGCAGTGTGTGTCGAAAGTAATTGGAGATTGAGATTCGCTTTAATAGGCTCACGCTCATTACGTTACTTTGTCACCCCGATGCAAATCGGGGTCAAATGGTCAATCGAACGTACTTATGCCTAAGAAATACTACGTTTATATCCTCGCTAACCCTGGTCGAATGCTTTACACAGGCTCCACGAGCGACTTGAACAAGCGGGTTTGGCAACACAAAAACATGCTGGGTTCTGAGTACACCAGACGTTATTCGACCAATAGATTGGTTTGGTTTGATGAGACCAACGACGTTAGCGAGGCATTGACAAAAGAACGCCAGATCAAAGAGTGGCGTCCACAGTGGAAGGTTGAACTAATCGAGAAGGTAAACCCTGACTGGGATGATCTTGCGGCGGACAGGTACGACTAGAGACTTGCTCACGTCGACGTTGGACCCCGATTTTCATCGGGGTCAAGCGCACCTACCGACTGGTCAATCTAAAAACTTGTCGGCGTGGGCGAATACTTGCGGTAGGCCGCCTGAGTGGATGAAGCAGATCGTTTCTTCTGGATCTACACGACCTGCACGTAATTCTCCAATGAGCCCGCTCATTGACTTGCCGGTGTAGTTGGGGTCTAGAACAACGCCTTCAGCTTTGCCGACCAGCTTGATTGCTTCGATTACTCGGTCGTCTGGGACGCCATATGCGG
>JAYQWG010000050.1:0-10221 GCA_038150225.1 Chloroflexota bacterium | reverse complement strand
CTTCGTGGCGCGCCCGGACGAGTACGGAAATTCCGCGAGAAAACCTGATTTAGAGCCGGCTCCTGAAGCCGATGTTTCAGCCCGAGACTTCATAGATCTTGCTTCGCAATTGGGCGTCTAAGGGTGATGTGGACTAGTCACGCGTAACCCGTAAAATTAGGTTTATCGACGGAAGCAGTTGCCTTCCGTGAAGCACCTCACAGCACTTCTACAGTGAAGCCGCGATGTGAGGTGCGTTCGCGTCAGCTTGCTACGAATTGGCAGGGGCAGGGCGGTACGCGGTTTGCAAAGTGCGGAGGTCGAATTCTGCTGGCTTTTCACCCATTGCGAATTCGTAAAGAGCGGCTTTGAAAATTCCTTCGAGTGCCTGCACTGTACATATCGCCAGTCCGACCGTGATGATTCCTAGAACCATGCCTGCAAGCCCGGAAATCGCTCCGATCAATAAAGCCGGGACAAGACCGACGATTCCGGCGAGTATGTAGACGATCATAAATCCGAACGAAGCGGTGATCTGACGTCCCCAGGTTTTTCTTACGAGGCCGGACGAGCGCTTTATGGCGTCTATAGGACCGACGTTTTCAGAGACTAGAATCGGGATAACGAAGAATGTGAGGAATTCCCAAACTCCACCAATCATGTCGATAACGATTCGTGCGAATGCGTTTCTCTGGTTGGCCCTAAGGAGTTGAAGTGCAAGTCCAACGGTTGCTGCAATCAATGCCCAAAGGAAGATCACATGAATGTGAGCGAACGCGTGTGAGAGGCCAGACCTCACGTTGGGATCTCCGCCCCTGAGACGATCAAGAGCAGCCGAGACTAGCGCAGCGTTGAAGAAGATGACCACGAAGTAAGCGCTGAAAAATGCGAGTGCGTACAGGATCTGATCACCCCTGCTCGTTGCTCCGGCGTCTAGCCGTTCAATCGATCCCATCGAGCCTGCGACTGCCAGAAATATACCTATAGTGATCACCAATCCGATGACGGTGAACAGCGGGAAGAATAGGAGTTCTTTGTCCTTCATAAGGACACCCCAGCTCATCTTCATCAGTTCGAACGTGTGTCCGATAGTCGCGAACATTTAATCTCCTCGCTTGGTAAGCTACGCGCTCGCTGAAACCAGTAGTGAAAGTTGACTGTTGAGGCTGGAAATCTTTTCCGCAGATGCGTTCATGTTTGTTGCCGCGGTGATCGCGTTGCGCAAATGATCTGCAGCCTCGACTCGAGCATCAATTCCGGTGGCGACATCTGACGCCAGCTCGAAATACTTCATTGCCCGCTCGTGGTCGTTTGCGACCGAGAAGTGATAGCCAAGACGATGCGCATTGTCTTCCAGGTCGTTCTCAAAAACCGACTCCATCGCTTCCGCTACCTGAAGGTGGAGAGAGCGTCTTCGTCTCAACATTATCGAGTTGTATGCAGCGTCCCTGGCGAGTTCGTGCTTGAAGAGGTACTGAAGCTCAGATTGATCGGTCTTAGGTTCGATCATCTCGTGGTTTTCGAGCGTTGTGAGCTGAGTGTCAAGCTCAAGACTGGAGTCTGAAATCTTTCCGAGGATCCTGTGATAGAAATTTCGGCCAATTACGGATGCGAGCTGCGGGGTGTCTCGAGCGTCATCGGTCAGACGATCCATCCGAGCCATCAGCTACGACTGTACTATATCAGGTAACGCTATCTCTGAAACGTCTTTGGATTCGTCCCATTCAAGACCGTTTGAAGTGCTACGTACCATCTCCTGGTCTACGAATCAGCGAACAACCTCTTCGACGAAGTATGGATTGCCCTCAGCTTTGCGAAGCACCAGTTCCCTTGCAGCATCGGGAATGTCCTTGATATGGAGAAGCTCCGTAATCAGTTCGTTCGTGTCATCAACACCGAGGGGTTCAATTACAAACTCGCTGTACTTGTCCGGAACTTTCGACTGTACGGCGTCACGAATTTCCTGCGCTGGAGAGTCTGGGGCAGGCCGGAACGCCAGGATCAACACGGTTTTCGTTCCGGTGACGTAATCGAGCTTATTGATAATCAACTCTTTTGAGGTCTCGTCCGACCACTGAAGATCATCGAAAATCACTGCTCGTGGAGACTCGTTTTCGGCGGCGACGAACGCCGGAACCACGACACTGAATACGTCGTTCTTGATTGCTTCAGCTGAGAAATTCGGCGCTTCGAAAAGCACTTTTGCCGCAATGATTTTCTCTACAGCCACGATGCATAGGTTGACTGCTTCTTCGGCACCACCCATGGCTCTGAGCGCACCGTTTACTTTCGCGTGGATTACGTCTCGTGGATCCGTCAGTTCTACACCGAACATACCTCTTACAAGGTTCTGGAATATCGAATATGGGCGACCCATGTCATACGGGATACCTTGAGAAAACTCCCAGGTGATTTCAGGCTCGTGCTTGATCCACTCGTTTCGAAGCTCACTGACAAGGCGGCTTTTACCAAGTCCAGCCTCACCAATGATCGATACGACTTGCCCGTTGACTTCGCGGGATTTGTGCATCAACTCTGTGATCGCCGTTAGTTCTTCGTCTCTGCCAATGAGAGGCGCCGCTACGTTTCGAGATACACCGCTATCGAACTGCAAACCGAGCACGTGTAACACATCGACAGGTTCTGCCTTGCCTTTTACATCGATTACGCCGAGGGTTTCGTATTGGAATGAACCGCTGAGTAGCTTCTGGGTGTCGGCAGAAATTTGGAGATTGCCTGGCTGAGCTGTTTGCTCCATCCGTGCCGCGACGTTAACCGCGTCGCCAATGGCCGTGTATTCGGACACAGCGGACGTACCAACTTCACCAACAACTGCAAGACCGGTATTTATGCCAATTCGAAGGTTGAAAGACTCACCGTAGTCACGTTGAACTTCGGCGGTGATTTCAGAAATGCCTTCCAGGATTTCTAAACCTGCGCGAACCGCTCGCTCAGGATCATCTTCGTGGCTTGTCGGCGCTCCAAAGAACGCCATGAGACCGTCACCGGTGAATTTTCCGACTGTGCCTTCTTAGCGAAGGATAGGTGCCGTCATCTTCTCAAATGCTTCGTTCATGATCTCGACCCACTCTTCAGGATCGATGTTTTCTGCGAGTGAGGTTTAGTTTGCAACGTCACAGAACATGAGCGTGACGATGCGGCGCTCGCTCTTTCGAGCTCCATGGGGATTACCGGGGCGAGTTACTTCAGGCATATTTCGGCGAGGTTTCGGAAAAACTGGTTTCTAGAAGTCCGATGCTTACGGTCAAAATTCGACCCCACATCAATGCGCCGAATGATATCTCAGATCGGCGTTACATTCTCAGGAAATTAACAGTGCGAAAGAACTGGTAGTCGTGTTGCTGGTTCTATGTGATTTCTCATGGATGTATAGACTGTCGCTTCTAAGCTTCATAAAGTCTTATATGGACGCAGCAAAATAACACTCCGAGGATCGATAAAAATCTTGAATATCAACGTTAACGGGAATGACCTGAACTCAGAGTCAGGTCCCGAAACGTCTCTTCTGGACGTACTAAGGAACGATTTTCAATTAACAGGTGCCAAGTACGGTTGTGGTGAGGGTAATTGCGGGGCTTGCAGTGTCCTAATCGACGGTGAGGCTGTACGGTCGTGCATAACTCCATCAGGTTCGACAGTTGGTCGAGAGGTGACAACTGTCGAAGGATTGGCAGGTGAAGATGGTCTAACTCCCGTTCAGCAGGCCTTTGTCGACCATTCCGCTTTTCAGTGTGGGTATTGCACACCCGGCTTCGTCATTTCCGCGACGGCACTTCTCAAGCGCAACTCTGATCCGACAGTTGAACAAATCAAATCGGCGCTTGGGAGCCACATTTGCCGCTGCGGCGCGTACGCGCGCATTATCAAAGCGGTTCAGCATGTGAACGGAAATGAGGGGAGTGATGAGTAACTCGCCAAAGTTAGTGCTCAGGGTTGTTGGGCCTCCATTTACAGACTTTCAACAGGGCCAATTGCTACCCGAATCATCGAACTTATTGGACGCCTTCGATGATGGCTCCGTGCGGATTTATTCCGGAAAAGTCGAATACGGACAGGGAATCCGAAACTCTTTTGCTCGAACCGTGGCAGCCGTAATGAACATACCGGTGGATTCGGTCGGGGTGGTCCTAGGTGATACGAGCCTGGTGCCATGGGACAGGGGGACGGTAGGTAGCGCATCAACTCGTACGGTTGGGACGCAGCTTGTTAGGGCCGCGAGGACTGCAGCGAAGTTTTTACCTGATATTGCGGATGAGGACATCTCGGGTAGAGATGAGCCAATGATCGTGGAGGTCGACCCAACTATTGAGGGTCCTGAACCTGACCTGATCGAAGGTGCCGCTCGGATAGATGGTCCGGATAGGGTTACCGGCAGGACGACCTTCGCAAGTGATTTCGAAGTCGAAGGAACTACCTACGGAAAAATCATTCGCCCTCCAGTTGCCGGATCTCGTCCCGTGCGAGTTGATTCTGCTAGGGCAGAGCAAGTAGCCGGGTTTATCTCCGTTGTCACACATGGAGACCTCGTTGGTGTTGTTGCGGATTCGCCTATCGCCGTTAAGAAAGTCGCTGACTCCGTTCGAGTTCAGTGGGTTGAAACGTATTCAGATGCGTCTGATTTCAATTTGCCACTTCGTCTAAAGGAACACGCATGCGAAGTTGTAGACCTAGCGAGCGACGGAAATATAGATTCTGCAAAACCAGCTAGTTCCCGTGAATGGTCTAACGTCTACTACGCTCCATACATCGCAAACGCTCAAATGGAACCAAGTTCTGCAACCGCAAAATGGGATGGTGATTCTCTTACTGTTTGGTGCGCGCATCGAGCTCCATTTACCGAGCGGGAGACACTTGCCCAGGAACTAGCTATTCCCACATCACAAATCCGTGTCATCAGCCTTGATGTTGGCGGATCATTTGGCACGAAATCTGCCTCGGTTAGTGTGGAAGCAGCGCAATTGGCAAGAGCGGTCGGCAAGCCGGTAAAGGTTAGCTACACAAGAGAAGAAGAATTTCGGACCAGCACGGTGAGGCCTGCTGCACTAATTGAGATCGAATCTAGTGTCGATTCCAATGGCCGAATCAACACCTGGGATTACATCGCGTACCACGCGGGTGAGAACGCTTTCCGAGGACGGCGTGGAGCAGAAACCCCCTACAAAGCTGCTGCTGCGAGGGTAAGGGTGGCTGTCTCTGAGTCACCTCTGGCTCATGGTAGCTACAGGTCCCTTGGCGGCGCGGTTAATCACTTTGCCAGGGAGGTTCACATTGAACGAATGGCAAGGGACTCTGGTATCGATCCTGCGGATTTCCGATCTGCAAATTTAGATTCTCCCCGCCACTTTAGAGTTTTGGAGAAAGTGGTTGAAGACTCGAAGTGGACACAGCGTGAGAAAAAAGATGGAATTGGATTTGGATTGGCTGTTGGATTTGATGCTGGCAGCTATGTCGCCCAAGTAGCACGAGTGGACACCTCAGGTAACGTAATCCGCGTGACAGATGTGTGGACGGCGTTCGATTGCGGACAAATTTTCAATCCTGAGGGCATCATCAATCAGGTCGAAGGAGCCGTCATCATGGGGATTGGCTCTGCACTTTGGGAAGAGGTCGAGTTCGACGGTAGGGGTGTTCTGTCGACAGGTTTCGACAGCTATCGCGTCCCTAGGATTTCCGATGTTCCGAATATGCACATCAGTATCATTGACGATCCATCTAATACACCGAGCGGTGCTGGGGAGCCTGGTATTGTGCCGATCTCAGCCGCAATTGCTAACGCTGTTTCTGATGCATTAGCAATCGATGTTGATCGACTACCGCTTCAACCATTGATTTGATATCGATACTGATACATGTAATTTGAGATATTTTGGACGATTCAGTCGGGTTATTGCGGATCGAGTTCCGAGCATATTTTGCATTGCTGTGATCTATATCTAGCGTGTGCGTGCTACTCAAATTAGTACGTTAACTATGCCTAATCAAAAGTATTAAAACTAAAAAAGCTTCGCTTAGCGAAGCTTTTCTAGTGCAGCGATTCCGAGACTAATTCATGCAATCATTTTGCTGATTGAAATTTGGTTGATGAAATCGGCCTTTACCGCCGGATCTGATTTGAAAACTCCGAGCATCGAACTTGTAGTCATCTTCGATGCCGGTTTTTTGACACCCCGAATCGCTGAACACATGTGAGACGCACTAGTGATCACCCCGACTCCTAAGGGCTCTATCAGCGTCGAAATAGCTTCAGCGATTTGTCTGGTCATTCGTTCTTGTACTTGAAGTCTTCTGGAATACATTTCGACGATCCGAGGAATTTTTGATAAACCAACGATTTTTCGGCGTGGAACATATGCGACATGTGTGACACCGAGAAATGGCAACATGTGATGCTCGCATAGACTTTGGAACTCGATATCGGAAACGACTACCATCTCGCTGTGCTCTATATCGAATAGGGCGCCATTCAGAAGTTCGGTAGCATCCTGCTCGTACCCCACAAGAAGTTCAGAGAACATTTTTGCCACCCGCTTTGGGGTGTCCAGTAACCCCTCACGGTAGGGGTCTTCTCCGACTCCCTCAAGAATGTTTCGCACTGATTCGTGTAGGATTTTTTCTCTGTTTACTTTTTCCAAAGTAGAGTTCATGGCAACGAATTCCTTAACGGATTTTTTACTCGCGATCGGATTTTGAAAGTTCGACAAAACTGATAGCTGCACCGATCATCACGGCCAGTACAACCATGAACGTTCCGGTGACGACGTAAGTGGCGTTCATCTAAGTTTCCCTTCTAGAGCGACTCCTAGGGTCAGTATGGAAGGAACCCAGATACCCACAAATATCGCCTCATGTTCCGAATCTCCGTCACCGAAAAACCAGAGGGCCACGGATATTAGGAATGATAAAAAAGCTGCCGCCATGTAAAGCCATGTGAAGGCTGAAAAATTTTGCATTGAAATTAGTTTCCTGTTGATTAAAGACTAGAGAATCAGTGCTGTCGAATATAATACCAAAAATAAATGAATAAGTGGATATAGTAGACATTCAGGTTAGGCTCATGACATTGCCATAAGGAAGCACAGGGATTAGGTTCAGGTGGCTTCGGTTGTGCTTCGAGCCAACAAAAAATCTCGTGGTTCTGGCTGCTTCGCGCAGAGATGATAGGTGGAGCGATGAAAAATCTCAACACATCAACTTGTCGCCGCCATCCCCGGTGATTCGCACGTCCAGCAAAACGATGTCCGGTCGGTGCTCATAGACAGCTGTGGCACCTCTGTCTGCGCACAACGCAATGTAAACTTCGTACTGTTCGTTTCCAAGTCTCAGCTAGAGAACCCTTCTGCCAT
The DNA here is from genome assembly GCA_038150225.1 of Chloroflexota bacterium. GTDB lineage: Bacteria > Chloroflexota > Dehalococcoidia > Lucifugimonadales > Lucifugimonadaceae > Lucifugimonas. Next base: position 2,878 of record JAYQWG010000050.1, on the reverse strand, counting down.
CTTATTCAGGCGCTTTTACGGGGCTGGACAGTGCGGCATCGAGATGCTGTTGGGTAAGAAACTGTCGACGTTGGTAACGGTGACGGTCAGTTTTTTGTTCGGCAGGTGAAGCCCGTTTAACGCCCCGTAACAATGCACTCACTATTTTTCTGACCAGCTACCGCAGTCGAGCTCGGTCTTCGAAGTGGGATTCTCCACGGTCCTTGGCCAGATTGATCTGCTTCTGACGTTCCCTGAAGCGGTCTCGGTCATAGTTCGAAAGCGAACCGTAACAGTTCGAACAGCTAACACCTTCTTCGAAATTAGGTGACTGACGCTCATCCGGTGAAATTGGGTTCATACAACCGTAGCAAAGGCGATAATCGCCCTCGGCGAGTCCGTGCCTGACAGTAACACGCTCGTCGAATACGAAACACTCGCCCTCCCACAAGCTATTTTTTTCAGGGACCTGTTCCAGGTATTTGAGGATGCCACCCTTCAAGTGGTATACCTCAACGAAGCCGAGTTTCCGCATGTATGCAGTCGCCTTCTCACATCTGATTCCACCAGTGCAATACATAGCCACGGCGGTTGGTTTTGATCCTTCTTCACCGCTCGCAAGATCCTGAGCCCATGCAGGAAATTCTCGGAAAGTTTCAGTCTCGGGATCTAACGCACCTGCGAATCTACCAACACCAAACTCGTAAGAATTGCGTGTATCCACAACGAGTACATCATCCCGTTCAATCAACTCATTCCAGTCTTTGGGCTCAACATACGTACCGACGTCTTTCGCAACATCTACCTCAGATACGCCCATGGTGACAATCTCTTTTTTGACCTTCACCTTTAATCGCTTGAACGCGCGACTGCTGCTTGCCGAGTATTTCACTTCAAGGCTATTAATTTCAGACCAGCTGCTGAGACAGCCGATCACGTTCTCGATGCCAGAAGCAGGTCCGGCAATCGTCCCGTTAATTCCTTCTTCTGCGAGAATCAAAGTGCCGTACACATCTTCTGCACGACACAACCCCAGAAGTTCATCTCTTTTGCCTTCTAAGTCATCGATATGAGTGAAGTGATAAAGGGCGGCTACGGTGAGGGTCATTGCACCATTTTATTTTCAGACGGATCGATTTCAGATCAACTACTTTGGGCTGAATTCTACGGTAATGAAACAAAGTTTGTCAGAAGCGCGTGCCGCCAAGATAACCAGACTACTATTTTCGGGCGATCAAAACTAATTCAGCTTGTTGGTGCGCATGTAGTCCATGTTCATTTCGATGCCGAGTCCGGGCATGTTAGGTACCTTCAGAGAGCCGCCAGAATTGTCGAGAGGCGTTTCGATGAACTGGTTATAGGAGCTGAGGTCAGCGTTCGAAGTTTCAATCCTATAAAAGTTCGGCACCGTGAGCATGACGTGCGCTCCTGCAAGCACATTGATTGGACCACTCGCATCGTGTGGTGAGACAGGGATGTAGTACGACTCAGCCTGTGTTGAAATCTTCTTAAGCTCAGTAATACCACCTGTCCATGTGACATCTGGCATGACGAAGTCAGCAAGTTCGTTTTCAAAAATTGGCACGAACTCCCAACGGGTATGGAGTCGTTCTCCGACCGATATTGGAACGTTTACCTTCTCGCGCACCTGGCTCAGCGCATGATAACTCTCTACAGGTACGGGTTCTTCGAACCAGTCGATACCGGCAGCATCCTCAAGCGAGTTACACAGACGGATTGCCGTGGGCACGTTAAACCGCCCATGGGCGTCGATAAGGATTTCCATGTCGTCACCGGCGTAATCACGTACTTTTGCAGTGACGTTAGCCGCTAGCCGTTCTCCAGTCCTATCGAGCGTCCCACTCATGTAACCAGCGTTTTGTGTCTCCTGTTCACCAGTGTGCGGGAAAGGATCAAACTTCATTGAAGTGTGACCGCTTTCGACGATCTTTCTAACCTCCTGTTCGATTCCTTCGTCTGTGTCCCACTTGCTTTGGTCAGGGTGGGTATAGAGCAACACGTCTTCCCGAACTTTTCCGCCTAGTAGCTCATAGATTGGCAGCCCAAGTTGTTTGCCGCGGATATCCCATAAAGCAATGTCGATTCCACTTACGACGTGAGTTGTTGCGCCACGTGAACCCATGTAGGTGAACGAGCGGAAAACCTTGTTCCAGATTCGCTCGATATGTGTGGGGTCTTCTCCGACGAGGAGATCGTTTAGCTGATCAATGATGCCCGCTACTGCACGGTTGGCAATCAACGTGGTGGTTGTGATTTCACCCCAGCCAGTAATGCCCTCATCGGTATGCACTTCAACGAAAAAATATTCGCCCCAGAACGTACCATCGACCTTCACAAGCCAGGGATTCAGTGAGGTGATTTTCATTCTTCGTTGCTACCTTTTAACAGTGTGAAATACGAATAAAAAAGTACGCTCATGTTGGCGCACCGACCAGCGGACCATAGATACGTCCTCAGAATTTTGACCGAAGGCCTGTGACTGCTATGTCTTACCATCCCGCAAGTACTGCGAATATTCAGGGTATGCACTCACGCGGGATCGCCTTGCGCTCAATTAAATATGTCTTTCAGCTTTTGGGCTCGGTAGTTGAATATCTTGAGCAAATCCCGTTTCACGAATAGGAAGTGGGCGAGGCGCCCCGTTGGAACCCGATAACGGACTCTGTCTTCGACCGACGTAACGTTGGGCTGAATCTCTGAAAAAAGGTGGTCGTGAATCCAACTTCTGTAAGGGCCCCGAATTTGCCGGTCTGTAAATTTGAGTGGCGGTTCCCATACCGGAATGTCTGATTTCCAGGAGACTGGAATCAACCGTAGTTTCAATTTGTACTCGATAGTGACATCCGCAGACATTGAAATTGGCATTGGCGTGACAATC
>JAYQWG010000049.1:0-10364 GCA_038150225.1 Chloroflexota bacterium | reverse complement strand
CTTGTTTCGACGAAACGAATGTAATCAAGGAAAACTGAAATGGCGGAACAAGCCAACGCCACCAAGAAGCCGAACATCATCGTCATCATGGTCGATGACCTCGGATATTCTGATCTCGGTTGTTATGGCGGGGACATCAGTACTCCAAACATCGACTCACTCGCATATGGCGGGCTTCGCTTCACACAGATGTACAACGGCGCTCGGTGCTGCCCATCTCGAGCCGCTTTACTGACTGGGCTTCACCCGCATCAAGCTGGCATCGGCCAAATGACCGCCGATCTTGGAGTCCCCGAATATCAGGGTTTCCTTCGAGATAACTGTGTCACGATTGCTGAGGTCCTGAAAACGTCTGGGTACAGGACGCTGCTTTCTGGAAAATGGCACGTCGCAGGCAGTTGGGACAACCGTCAGCGCGACACATGGATCCTCGGTGATGAGCGACATCCGATGCCAAAGCAGCGTGGGTTTGATCGGTCGTTCGGACTCATGAACGCGGCTGATTCCTACTGGAATCCCAAATCGCTAATCCTCGAAGACCAGTTGATAGACGTCGAGTCGAATGATTTCCACCTGACTGATGCGATTGTCGACCAGGCAATCAACCAGGTCGAAGAAGCCATCTCGATGGATCAGCCGTTCTTCCAGTATCTGGCCTTCACAGCACCGCACTGGCCCCTGCACGCATGGGAGGACGACATCGCCAAGTACGAAGGCAAGTACATGGCGGGTTACGACGCAATTAGGACATCTCGTCACGAAGAGATGAAAGGTCTTGGAGTAGTCGATAGCAAGTGGGAGATTTCACCCCGCGATACCGACGTTCCTGCCTGGGATGACGTGCAAAACAAAGAGTACGAAGACATTCGAATGGCGGTGTACTCGGCGATGGTCGAACAGGTTGACCGCAACGTTGGCCGGCTGATCGATACGTTGAAGGAGAACGGCGAGTTCGAGAACACCGTGATCATGTTCCTGTCTGACAACGGTGGATGTGCTGAACTGTTCCAGGAAGACACAGATTGGCCTGACCCTTCGCAATGGGAGACGGCAAAGACACTCGATGGACAGGATGTTCGCGTTGGTGACATCCCCGATCTTCGACCGGGGCCTGACACTACGTTCCAGGCAGTTGAACTGCCATGGGCAAACGTTTCAAACGCTCCGTTTCGCCTGTTCAAACGATGGGTACACGAAGGTGGAATATCAACACCGTTCATCGTTCACTGGCCAGACCAGATTCAGGATTCGGATATTCGCACCGACCCGATGCACATCATCGACATTTCAGCCACTTGCTACGCAATAGCTGGAGCGAAGTACCCATCGGAGTTCAACTACACGGCAATACAACCTCTTGACGGCGAAAGTTTCCTACCTGCATTACAAGGTCGAGACTGGACCCGAGAGCAGCCAATCACGGTCGAACACGAAGGCAATCGAGGAATCCGAGTTGGCGACTGGAAGCTAGTTGCTGAGTGGGACGGTCCATGGGAGTTGTACAACATCACGGAAGATCGGACTGAAGCCAACAACCTGATTGAAGGCGAAGCTGACAGGGCGAAAGAACTCGAAATGCTCTACTTCGAATGGGCAGCCAGGGCTGGCGTGCTTGAGTGGCCGGTTGACCCGAAGGTGCTTGCGAAACGCCTACTGGGCGATCACGCACATATTTCACAGCACCGAGCTTCTCCCAGCGGCGCTATGAAGTAGGGTGACACGAGAGCGTTCGAAGATTGTCCTAGCGCTTCAGAACTTGCCGGGCCGAGTCCAGCAGGGCTGACTCGCGTCGGGTTATTAGCCACAACACTACCGCCGCGATGAACACTAAAATCGCCGAGGTGATGCAGTACTGACACGCGGCTTTGATTACGAATAACTCGATCAAAGTCAGGTAGATAGACCCGATCACGCCAATCCCAATAGTGACACTCGAAACCAATCGTCCACGGATATTGGAAGTTGGCGATTGGTAAGCGTGTAGCGATCCGAGCATGATTACCGAATAGGTGACCATCCCGAACGCTGATACAGGGATGCCAAGGATCTTCGCCCACTTGCTCGTCAGGACTTTGTTGCAGCCGCCGACGCTGCACGCTACATCCGTGTTCGAAAGGGCGTTGGCGGTCAGGTATGTCGTGACGGCAAGCCCTGCCAGGCCAATCGCCGCGATCAGCAACCACAATTTGGTCGACTGATCGCTTGAGCCGTTCATGGCTACTCGCCCGCCGCGGCTAGTGCCTGTTCGATCTTTACCCGGTACTCACCGTAAGGCTTGACGCCTCGGATTTTGGATCCATCGATAAATATCGTTGGTGTGGAATTGACTCCCAATTGTTCACCGGCATCGTGATCATTACGAACTCGCGCAGCATATTTGTTGCTGTCTAAACATGATTTGAACTTGTCCACATCAAGTCCAACCATTTGAGCAAATATACCGAGCGTTTCGTCAGTGAACGAACCCTGATTCACGTATGCAGTTTCCTCGTAAGGGTGAAAGCCACCTTGCTCGGCTGCACACTCCGAAGCTTCCGCTACCCGCCACGATTCAGGTCCCAGGAAAGGGAAGTGTCGATAAATAATCTTCACGCGTCCAGTGTTCACGTATTCACGAATGATTTGTTGCCCTGGCCCGAGGGCAAAGTCTGCGCAGGCCGGTCACTGGAAGTCGGCGAACTCGACAATCGTGACCGGGGCCCCGGGGTCTCCAATCAGTTGTCCGCCGTTGACGAGAAGGTCAGTATCTGACTCGCTCGAATCACCACCAGATGTCGAAACAATCGCTACAACAGCAATTACAGCTATTACTACGACTCCGACTCCACCCCACATGAGCCAGTTTGGCTTCTTGGCGGCCGGCTGATTGTTCTTTCTGTTTTGTCTTCGTTCTCGCCTTGATGTCACTTCGCGAAAATCTCTCCTGCTATTCAATCAAGGCTAACCCACAGGCGAGTGCATGCCGGTGAATAAGCCGTGACGAATGTCTGAGACTTTAGCCTCGGTCAGGGCTGTAGTCGAACTCTTCAAACGGGTAGAGCGGTGTACGACGTCGGTGATATTCGAATGTATCGAGATCGGCAGTTGTTACACCTGGCGTGTTCACAATGATGATCTCTGCAGCGATTGGTTGGTACGCCGGACGAGGTGAGCTGACACCTTTGGCGACAACGATCTTGTAGTCCTCGGGTTGGATACCCATTGAGTACATTTGTGCTCGGGCTGTGTTTCCACCTCGGAGTGAAGTGAGAAGCAAGGTCATCCCGTCGGTCGTGTCGAACCTCACTCGCTTGCCGTCGTCGTAGAAACGGTAGCCACCGTGGGTTGGTCGAGTCTCCTCGTATGGACCGTCATCGATATTCCGAACGGTTCCGACCACTCGAATCGGCTTGCCGTGCATGTCGTCAGTCTTACCTCCGACATCAAGAGTAATTTCTGCACCAACACCCGCTGCGACGCAAGCTTCAACGGCCTCTGGGTCGTAAAGGCTCTGAAGATATCCGTCGACACCCATCTCTTGTGCAACTTTCATGATGTGAGTCGAATCGGCAGATGATCCTCCGCCAATGTTGTCGCCGACGTCCATCAAAACAATCGGTCCAAGATGGGAGTGCTCGGACTCTTCTGCTTCAGCGAGCGCTGAACCGTCATCTGGAACGAAGTTTTCGACGCCCTCAGGTTTTGGACCGACGTATCGTTCCTGCGCCTGGGTTAATGCTTCTTCAATACTGGCCACAGGTCGGTTCAGCTCAACTCGGTACTCCCATGCTCGCTCAGCCATGTCTTGAGCGACCTTCTTTGCCAACTCAGGATCGTTGTCTGTAATGGCGACCCAGGACATTCCCATTTCGTTCACGTCTGAGTACGGGTACCCCTCCGCGATTGAGGTGTCGAGAACGCCTTCGATCTCGTTTGAAGCCACGCAGTCGTCGACCAGCCCCTTCATTGGTTCTTGCCCGGTGAACTGTTTAACGATGTTCACCAGCATTGGTGGCATCTCAATGAACTGCGTTGGCTTGATTTCGCCCTTGGCGGTTCGATAAATAAGTTCAGCAGTCTTTCGTCCTCGCACTTTGGTGTCGAGGTGCGGGCAGGTCCTCCACACGATGCACACATCGGTGTTTGCAACAACCGCTTTCGAGACGTTGGCGTGCATATCGAGCGTCACTCCAACCGGGACATCATCACCAACAATTTCTCGCACGGCCCGAGTGAACTCCCCGTCCATGTCAGGGAACTCCTCGGAAACCGCTGCCCCGTGGTTGCTGATAAGCACTGCATCCCACGGTCCCTGTTCTCGCAGCATCCCGAACATTTCGCCAGTGAGTCGATCGTAGGCGTCCTTGGTGATGGTGCCAATCGGTCCGGTGTTGGCATACATCAGCGGAACGGCTTCAAATCCGAGTTCTTCGGCTCCTTGTAGGTAGCCCGAGATTGTGTACTCGGACTCAGCATATTTTTCGACGATTTCGTCACCTCGGACGATGTCGTGAGCTTCGAACTCTTCGTAAGTGGCAGGGACTATTGAAAACGTGTTTGTTTCGTGCGAAATGCCGAGAATGGCGAATCTCATCAGGAGCTCCGGAAAAACAAATAGATTCAGCGAGGGATAAGTCGCTCAACCAACTAAGAAATTGTTGGTCAAGATAATACCTCGATCAACGTTGTTTCATAGCCAACATTAACTGCTGATCGCATTGAAGACATGTTAGAACTGGACGTGCTGAAGTACGTCAATTTACTAGCGTCACGCAATTACAGGGTATGGTGAGAAAGCACAGTGAGGGAGTCGGTGTCGAGCTTGAGGATCGCGCAGGCACGCGTGTACTTTCCCGTATGGTAAGTCGTTTTCGCTGCATAACAATTCTGCTGTCAGCATCTTAGACATCCTGCACGGTTTCGATGATCTCGCCCCCGGCCTGGCACGCTACAGGGGTGGTGTTTTGGAGCTCCAGTCGGTATTCAAATCATACGCATGGGCAAGTTGCAAAAGAGTTAAGTCGTTATGCAGCTCTCCGGTCAGCATCGCTCCAACTGGAATACTAGCATCGCCGAAACCGGCCGGCAGGCTAATTGATGGGTGCCCACTGATATTGAATGGCGCTGTGTAGCAAGCGTTGATGCCTCTTGAGTGTTCACCTGGTCTGCGCGAACGTTCTGCAGTTGCGAATGGTGACGTTGGTGTCGCCAAGGCTTTCAGGTTTTGTGTTTCGAGCAGTCGACTGAAGTAACTCCTGAACGATCTGCCGATTTCTGCTGCGTTCAACATGTCGTTTGCTGACAGGAAAGCCCCTTGAAGCAGATAAACACGTGTGATTGGACCATATTTGTTCCAATCGGTTCTTAAAGATTTTTGGTGACGTTGATAGGCCTCAGAGTTCAGGACGATAAAGTTCGCTGCCCTCGCTTCAGCCATCCCACGAATGTCCACATCGACTAGTTCGATCCCAAGCGATTCCAGCTTTGAAAGGAAGTCTTCGAAGCACGATAGTATTTCTGGCTCATTAGGTGCGGATTCAATTAAATTTTTTGGAACGCCGATTCGCCAGCCACTCACATTCACTTCAAGGTTTTCGGAGTAAGCAGGCACTTCTGCAGGCCAGCTCATATCGTCTTCTGGTTCGAATCCAGCCATCGATTCGAGCATTAAGGCAGTATCGAGAGCAGTCCGCCCGAGCGGTGAAATCTCGCTGTGACCGTTGTGGTCCATACCAAGCCGACTAACCAGTCCGTGGGTTGGCTTTATGCTGTACAAATTGTGCGCGCCTGCCGGGAGTCGAGCACTACCTCCTCCGTCTGTACCAATAGTCGCGGAAGCCATACTTACCGAACAAGCAGCACCGGATCCACTCGATGAGCCAACCGACATTCGATCGGGGTTCCACGGATTCCAGGGGGGTGGATTCAAATCGTGTTCGGAGGGTCGAGACCACCCAAATTCGTTCAAGTTGGTTTTGCCAATGATTACTGCACCTGCTTGCCGGATTTTGGCGACGGCTTTCGCGTCCTCTTTGGGAATCCAGTTCTCGAGTAATCGCGAGTTATCAGTTGTTCTCAACCCTTTTGTGGGGATCGAATCTTTGACCCCCAACGTTGCCCCCGTCAGAGGGCCAGGGTCTTCACCCGCTGCCAGCCTTGAGTCGAGCATCGCAGCCTGGGCAAGGGCATCGTTTTCATCTACAGTGATGAAAGAGTTCAAGGTTGGATTCAGTTCAGAGATTCGTGTGAGGTGCTGCTGAACTAATTCTGTAACGGATATTTGACCGGACTTTACGAGCTTGACCTGCTCAGCGAGTGTCAAAGTGAACACGTTCGCAGTCATCTACCGATCACCTTCCACTGTTGACGACAGCTGATCGATATTAATTTCACCATCGAACGGCTGAATTAGGCTTTCAAGCAAGTCTGATGAACCACGTACCCCGTCCAACAACGGGAATAGTTGTTCTATGTCGTCGTCGCTGACTGGCGCGATTTGCTTGGCTCGTTCGACTATTTTAGATCGTTCTCTATATTCCATTTCATCTCATTGGTTACTCGTGAATTGATAACGGCAAATTATGACAGAGCTAGTACTCCACGGCTTCTTGCACATTGCTATGCAACATTGGTAATCGGAAGCAATGTTCAACTCATTCAATTTTTGAGTACAGTGTTTCCACAAAGGTGAAATCATTCCGAGATACCCCGATTTACCCTAACAACTCGCAGGAGAAATTCGCAGATGCTCGAACGCTTCAAGGTACCTGAACAGGATCGAATTTACGTACAGGAACAGAAAGTAAGAGAAATCACCGAAGCGATATTCCGTCACAACGGAGTTCCCTTTGATGAGGCTGCTGATGCCACCGATGTGCTGATAGTTAACGATCTTCGAGGGGTCGAATCCCACGGTGTATCTAATGGACTGCGTCGATATGTTGCTGAATACGCCGCTCAGACGCTCAACCCAACACCTGATTTCACAGTAGTACGAGAATCAAAGACCACTATGACGATTGATGCCGACGGAGCACTGGGTATTCACATAGGTCCGTGGGCGATGCAACAAGCGATCGACAAGGCGAAGGAATTTGGCATAGGTGCCGTTGTAGCCTATAACTCTGGTCACCTTGCCGGCTGCGGCTACTACGCTGCAATGGCGGCAGAACAGGGAATGATCGGGCACTGTATGACCGCTGGCGGGGCACTACAAACCGTCCCTCCGTTCGGATCAAAGCCGGTCATGGGCACGAACCCGATCGCCTGGGCAGCACCTGCTCGAACAATGCCTCCATTCCTGTTTGACGTTGCGACAACACAGGTTGCGAACAACAAGATCGGTCTTGCAAGGCGAACCGGAGCACAAATCGAGCCCGGTTGGATTGCGGGTCTGGATGGCGAACCAATCATGGAGTACGTCGATCCACCTGAACAGGGAGAATTCTACTCGTTGCACATAGGGGGCACTCGCGAAAACGGCTCGCACAAAGGATTCGGTCTCGCTCTGATGAACGAAATCATTTGCAATGAGCTTTCAGGGTTTGGTCCTGGTCCAATTCACGGCAAGTCAGGCGGTCACTTCTTCCAGGCGTACGACATCGAGGCTTTCACCGACAAAGAAAAGTTCCTCGATGACATGGACGACTTGCTTAAGTACGTCGTAGATGTGCCGCCTACAACCGACTTTGAACGGGTTATCTACTCCGGTTTGATGGAAGACGAGGACGAGAAGAAGCGCAAAAAGGACGGAATTCCGTATCACCGAGAGGTGATCGAGTGGTTCGAGTCTTACTGCGCTGAAGCCGGGATCCCTTGCGATCTTCGCTAGACTTCAACGTGTCAAATTCTCAATCACCTGGAGACATCAGATAAATGGTCATTCCGTCCGCAGATGTCTTCTTTGATGACAACCTCAATGTTCTGGGAAACATAGCGTCTTCATCGGTAGACCTGATCTACGTTGATCCACCGTTTAATACCGGAAAGGTTCAAGCCAGAAAGTGGCTAAAAACTACTCGCTCCGAAGATGGTGACAGGATTGGCTATAAAGGGCAATCGTATCGTACCGAGGTTCTTGGGGAACAGAGCTACAGCGACGTTCACGATGATTTCTTGGAATTCCTGCGGGTGCGTATCGTTGAGGCTGAACGTGTCCTCAAAGACGATGGAAGTTTCTTTCTCCATCTCGATTATCGAGAAATCCACTATGCAAAAGTCATGTGTGACGAAATATTCGGTCGAGACAGTTTTATCAACGAGATAATTTGGTCGTATGACTATGGTGCTCGCAGTAAAAGCAAATGGTCAGCTAAGCATGACAACATTCTGTGGTACGCCAAAGACCCGTCGAATTACACCTTTCGATACGACGATATAGATAGGATTCCGTACATGGCGCCAGGTCTGGTTGGCCCCGAGAAGGCTAAGAAAGGAAAAACACCTACTGATTCCTGGTGGCACACAATCGTTAGCCCAAACGGAAAAGAAAAGACTGGGTATCCGACTCAAAAGCCGCTCGGAATAATAAATCGACTCGTCAGAGTTCACTCAAACCCGGGTGACTTGGTGATGGACTTTTTTGCAGGTAGTGGAACAACAGGTATCGCTGCACTCGCGCAAGGGCGCAATGCAATTCTTGTCGATAACAACGAGCAAGCCCTTGAAGTGATGTGCGAGAGATTTGCAGCAACCGTTACGAGATTCCATAACTGGGATTGCTCATCTGTACCCATCAGTTCAGACAAGCAGATGGAGTTCGAGGTATGACCCCACAAAATGATACCGAGTTCAGTTTTTTGTCTGCCAAATCGTTGACACTGAAAGCTGGTTACGACGCGGAAGAAAATCCTTGGGCTGATTCTCCCTTCGAGTGGATCAAGTCCAAACCATCTCGAACGATCGGCGCGTTAGGAGAACGATTAATCGCTGCATGGTTTGCTGGTAGAGGATATTCAGTTGAACGAAGTGGCGATTCTGAGGCAGATCTAGTGATCGAAAACCTCCGAACTGAAATTAAATTCAGTACCTAGTGGAAGAACGGATCATTTCTGTTCCAGCAATTGCGAGATCAACGGTACGACATTGTCATTTGCTTAGGGGTACAACCATTTGCAGCGTATTGTTGGGTTATTCCAAAGTCATACCTGATGTCATCGTGGCGAGAAGGAAAAAACGTAACGAGTCAGCACGGCGGAGCTGTCGGAACTGATACGGCTTGGTTCCGAGTTACACCTGACGTGGACGATATTTGGCTTTCTGAACACGGCGGGTCGTTAGCAGAGGGACTTCAAAGTTTTGCACGCCTTTCCGGTAGGCAGCCGGATCAAATATCTCAATAGACGGCTCTGATTTGCTTTGCAAATTCAAGTGATTGAGCCACTCGCGCTGTTTGCTCTGCAAACGAATCAAACTTATGATGATCGATCTTACTCGTGGAAGGGACTTGTGATGACTGAAGCGACAATTGTTCCCGGAGACGATGGTCCGTACCACGTTTCTGGGGATTTCGTACTGATCGATGGTGCTGGAAATAAGCTCGAGCTGACCGATTCAGAAACCTGGTTGTGTAGGTGTGGCCAGTCGACCGATAAACCGTTCTGCACCGGCTCGCATCGAGATTGTGACTTTACTAACACGGTGAGAGGATAGCGATGACAGTCGAAATTCGAATTGGTGATGACGATGCTCTAACCGTGAAGGGTGATTTCGAGCTAAAAGACGAAGAAGGAAACGTGCTACGTGAAGGTGGTAGGGTAAGGCTTTGCAGGTGCGGTCAATCGAACCGTAAACCGTATTGCGACAATACCCACATCAAGACCAACTTTGAGAGCAAGGTTCGGGCTTAGAGAAACTGAATCACAGATGCGTCGGCGAGAGATATAGACTTGCCGACGTTTTCATTTAACCCATCATTTCGAACGGAATACGTAATTGCTAAACGCCGGGGCAGCCCGAGTAAACATTAGTCCTGTTGTAGGTGTTGCTCATGCGGGTTGGGGCGCTCAAACCCATCAGGTTTCAGTTGGTAACGACATGCCGTTGTATGTGACAGCTTTGGTCGTCTCAAACAACGATGTCGAGCTAGCAATAGTCGACGTGGATATTGGGATTTTTACTAGCGACCAGGACGAAATGATTCGTAGGAAAATTGCTGATGAATCTGAGATCCCCTTTGAAAATATTCGGCTTGCCTACTCGCATACTCACTCAGGTCCGATCACATTCGGTCAATGGATCAAAGAAGGCATTGAGCTAGCAAATGAATGGTGGGACACAATCCCGGATGCCTGTGTAACTGCTGTCGTAGATGCTAAACATAACTCAGTGCCAGCCCGTGCAGGATTCGTGCGAGGCAGATGCGATATCAATATCAATCGCCGTCC
>JAYQWG010000048.1:2443-10550 GCA_038150225.1 Chloroflexota bacterium | reverse complement strand
TCAGCCGCACGTATCGAATCCCAGTTCCTGTACGATTCTCCGCCAGTATTTTTCACGTTTGGAGATAGTTGATCTGTGCAGGACGTAACCATTGCCGCTGTGCAAATGCGGTCAATAGTCGGTGATTTCGAGTCGAACCTTGAATCAATCGATCGACTCATGGGCGAGGCGGTTGCCAACGGTGCCGAAATCGTATGTTTTCCTGAGTTGTCGGTTAGTGGATATAACGTTTACGAACGCACTGGCGAGCCTGCACATGGCACTCGAGTCCCGACGGGAGTTCAGATTCCTAGTCCGACGACCGATGCACTTGAATCTATTGCTGCTAGACACGACGCGTGGATGTTGGTTGGATTGCTAGAAGTCGACTCATCTGGAATCACTTACAACACGCAACTGGTCGTTTCGCCAGAAGGAATTCAAGGCAAATATCGAAAGACGCATGTTCCGACCACCGAAATCGGGACCTGGCGGCATGGCGACGAGCTTCCGGTATTCGATCACCCGAAGGTTCGATTCGGGGTCGAAATTTGCTACGACACACACTTCCCAGAAGTGAGTACTGCGCTGTCGAGCCTGGGAGCAGAACTTATTTTCATGCCACACGCTTCTGGCGGTGATGAGCCAGCACAGGACAAGCAAACTCGCTGGGAGCGATACGTTCCGGCGAGGGCGTATGACAACACGGTGTACGCTGCAATTTGTAACCAGGTTGGAGACAACGAAGCAGGGCAGGTATTTGAGGGTGTGACCTTCATATGTGATCCAACCGGAAAACTGATCGCCGAGTCGAAAGATGGAAGCGAAGAATCGATCACTTTTGCTAATCTTTCGGCTGATACTTTGACGGAGGCAAGAAAAATCCCTGAGACATTCTTCAGGCACTTCAGACGTCCGGAGAAATACTCGGAATGGGGAGTGGATTAGTGTCACCAGAAGAATTGGTTCAGGCTATTCACGACGCTCCTCGCAGTGGGAGTCTTGTTGTTACCGGTGCCGGTACTCGTGCAATTGCCGCCCTGTTCGCAGCGCCGGGAGCTTCGCGAACGATTCTCGACGTGCAAATCCCGTATTCCTCCAGCGCACTCGAAGATTACCTTGGGAGAGAACTGGAGCAACATTGCTCATCCGCTGAAGCATCCGCACTGGCAGAAAAAGCACACCAAAGGGCGAAAAAACTCGCAGCAGGGGCTGATGATTCGGTGTTCGGAGTGAGTTGCACCGCAGCAATAGCGACAGATAGGGAACGTCGAGGAGACGACAGAGCACATGTTGCGTGGTTCGATGGCACCCACCTGCATGGTCAGTCGATCACGTTCGATAAAGATCGACGAACCCGAACCGAGGAAGATCTCGTAGTTTCGTATATGGTGCTAAACGCAGTTGCTGCCGTTTGCGGCGTGGATGGAAAACTGTCGATACCGGTGCTGGACTCGGAGGAATTGGTTGACTTCGATTGATCGACTTTACGACATGGAAATTGGCGCTCTCGTTATAAGCGCTGATCAATCGATTTCCGAATCGCTACCAAAGAAACCACTCATTCTCGCTGGCTCATTCAACCCTTTACACGAAGGTCATAAAGCCATGCTCGAGATCGCTGAAAAGCAAACAGGGCAATCAGGCTTTTTTGAAATATCCGTGCAGAACGTCGACAAGCCTCAACTCGAACGTCGAGAACTAAATAGCCGGACGAGGTCGATTACTCAGGAAGGGCGTTCGGTAATAATCACGAACGCACCGAGGTTTACCGAGAAGTCAGCCATGCTGCCGGGAGCGACTTTCGTAATCGGATATGACACTGCTGTTCGGCTAATCGATCCGAAGTATTACCCGGACTACTCATCGGGGACTCCTGATCCTGTTGAAGATTCCCTGAACATCATTTCTGCGAACGACTGCAGCTTCATTGTTGTCGGACGAGTCGACCGAGACGGATCGTTCAAGGTTTTGAACGACCTCAACATACCGAGGCGATTCAAGCACATGTTTCAGGGTGTATCTGGGTCGGAATTCCGTTCCGACCTTTCGTCGACGGAGATCCGTAAGACGGGAAAATAGCACCGATTTAGTTCGATTTTTTGAATCCTGCATCAAAGGGTGTACTGAATTTTAGATATGAGTGGAGGACGGGATTGACAGAGAACGTCAAAAATCAACGCGCACCGCAGGCTGACGCACATGAAATGTTCACCGATAGGTGGTCATCAAGAGCTTTTTCAGATCAGGAGCTAACTGATGATCAAATAGCTGTACTGTTCGAGGCGGCGCGCTGGGCCCCCTCTGCAGGTAACAGTCAGCCGTGGTTGTTTGTTTTTGCGACCGACGGTGAAAAACGCGAGCAATTCAACTCTCTACTAAGCGACAGCAACGCTATGTGGGCACCTAAAGCCGCAATGATGGTTCTGGTATTTGCGGAAACAACAAATGTAGACGGCGACACCATTAGAACAGGTATGTTCGACACCGGTGCAGCGTGGATGTCCCTGGCTCTACAGGCGAATCGGATGGGGTTGAACACCAGAGCGATGGGTGGAATCGACCTTGATGCGGCTTACGACGTCGCAGGAGTGCCACGTGATCGATACACAACAATGTGTGCCGTTGCCGTGGGGTATCGAGGTACCGACGATGACTTGCACCCTCGGATGGTCAAAAACAACTTCCCCAACGACCGGAAAGAGCCGAGCGAAGTTGCTTTTAAAGGCGAGTTTTCAAGGTAGGAACCACGCCGACTTTAGTGTCGATCCGCAGCCGCACCGGGAAGTTCAGTTTCCGGGTGCTCCCTGATGTATTGCGCCTGCCTCGTACCGAACATTTCTTGCAGCTGAATAGTCAGCCCGCCATCGATTGCCAGCGTGTGCCCAGTGATAAAGGACGCTTCTTCCGAGCACAAGAAGGCGATCCCGTTCGCAATATCGTCAGGTGTTCCAGTACGCCGCAAAGGGTACTGGTTGGCGAAGAATGCGTGACCGGTGGGATTCTCTTCCCACATTTTCGCGAGACCCTCACCGACGATGTGACCAGGCGCTATTGCGTTTACCCGGATTCCGTCAGGTCCGAAGTCTGTCGCCATTTGACGGGTCATGCCGACAACTCCGGCCTTACCAGCTTCGTACACGAGCATCGCAGGCTCCTGGAGGAAGCTGTGCACGGAGGCAAGGTTGATGATGTTGCCCCCGCCGTTCGCTCGCATGTGAGGTATAGCGTGCTTGGCTCCCAGGTAAAGAGCTTTTAGCAGGACATCGATTCCGTAGTCCCAACCTTCCTCTTCGACCGTGAGAGCCGTGCCTTGAATTTTCGACGAACCGTCGATGACCCCGAAGGCGTTCTGAACGAGGATGTCGAGTCGGTCGTATCGGTCGACAGTTTCGTTGACCATCCGGGAAATGTCTTCGCTAATTGAGACATCGACGTGTGTAGCCGATGCCACCCCACCTTTGCTCGTGATCCGCTGGACGTTTTCAGCCGCTGCCTCATCGTTGATGTCGGCAATGACTACCTTCGCGCCCTCGCTTGCGAGTTTGCGCGCAGTTGCTCCCCCGATGCCCAGTGCGCCACCTGTTATCACCGCAACCTTGTTTTCGAATCTCCCCATGTCATCTCCAAAATCATTCGCTGAGTTGGTCATTCCGAATGACCGGCATGGTATCGAAATCAAACCACACTGTGGACGTTAGACTGTGCAAATGAAAGACTGCTGCCGTGACTGTTCCAACCACCAACCGCCAGATAACCCCTGACTGGCTTGAAAATAACCTTTCGAGCGCCGGAAAGTGCGCTGTCCATGATCTCGAATTCGAGGAGATGTCAGGACACAACCCCGAACTGTCCCAGTTGTTCCGAGTCCGGATCAATTACGGGGAACGTACCGTTGATCATCCTGATTCTGTAGTGATAAAGATCCCGCCATTTGATGATGTGACGCGCCTGCGAGAAGCCTCGTATGGTCCGTATTTCGGTGAGCTTGGAGCGTACGGACTGCTCCAGGATTACCAGGGAAAATCGATACCTCGAATGTTCGGGGCCGAAAAAAATGAATTCGAACAAACCGCAGCATTCGTTTTTGAAGACCTTGGATCTTTGTCGACCAAGCAGAAGTATGCCGCGGTGGATCGCCGGGTAGCGGAACAGACTCTCGGATTTATGGCTTCCTATCACGGCAGGTATTGGGAAGACGAATCTCTGGCAAATTTTCAATGGTTGCGCGACAACCGCTGGGCGCATTTGTTCAACCAGGATCCAGACGAAGCAGCGATTGGCTGGAAAGTAATCGAGAGTGACGACGAGTTTGAAAAGATCGGTGGACTCGTTGTCGCAGGCGAGTTTCTCGGGCCAAGATTATGTGAGTTGATGGATGTGATGGAGAATCGACCGAACACTCTGACTCACAACGATTTTCACCAGGGCAACTTGATGCTCCGATCCGATGGGTCACCCGTAATTATCGACTGGCAACTACCTGCTTATGCCGGAGCGACGAACGACCTGGCGAAGTTCATGATGACAGCCGTTCCGTATGAAATCCTGGAATACTTCGAGTTAGAGCTCGTTCGGCATTACTGGAATTCGTTAACTGGCTCAGGCGTTGATGGATATTCGTTCGACGAATGCGTCAGGGATTTCCGACGCGCACAGGTTATGATTTTCGGTAACTACTCGATCGCTAGTTTCGAGATGAGCGAGGATGGCACCCTCGCTCATTCATCCGGAGACTCGACGCGAGCAGTTATCGGGGCATTGACCTTGGTTGATCCTGCAGTGCTGCGGGAAGTTCTCCCGTAACGTCTCTACGAGACCGGGTTCGACTTCTGCTTGAACAATGCGAAGCTCGCCGTGTACCCGTGCAGGAATGTTTGATCACCGATAGGACCAATTTCTCCGTTTGAGAAGAAACCGGCAATCGGGATGTTAGCGACAACGTCGGTAAATAAGTTGGTGTCGTGGTCTGGAGCACCGTAGAGGTACTGACCACGACCGAGACAGCTGAAGAGTAGAGCAGAGGCTGGAGTGTTGCCCCCGAGGGTGTCCATGTACTCCTCTAGCATCATCCGCAAGTCTTCGTCGGCAGCTTGAGCATCACGAACGAAGAACTGGACGACCTGTCCTTCCTGCACGAGCTCACCGACTGCAATAGTTCCATCATCTTCGTCGGCACCGAGAACGTTCCGAATCAGGAAATCTCCTTCCGGTTTTCCATCTACCAGACGGTCCATCACTATCCCGATTTGCAGTGACCGACGGATCAGTCGTTGCTCCCGGGTTGTTCCTGCATCGAAAAGCCCACGCAGGATCTCCAACGGAGTTTTGTCACCGAGTTTGTTTATTACATTGACTTCGGCGTCAGTGACCACCATGGGCTCGCCGATAGGTCGGCAACCCTGGGCGACAATGGTTTCGACTTCGACGTTACCGGTAAACGCCACTCCAACAGCTCCAGAGCGGATCGATTTCCCGTTCATGAAGAGCGCGTTTGCACCGGGCTGTCCGCCACCACTGGCTAACCCGCCAATTTTGACGGCGTTCGGGTAGGCGTAGTCGAGACCGGCAAGCAGATGGTCACTCCTGAGAGTGAACGGGTCTGGCAGCAACATGATCGCCGGGCAGTCTTCTGGGTTCAGTCCAAGCAACATATGCCACGCTTCGGGTGGTGCATCAGGGCTCGGAAGTTCGTCTTGCGAGAGATAAAAAGGCGCCAGTTCAACACCGGGCAAAGTCGCTGCTGATATGGCGACACCCGGTCGGCGTTCGACTTCCTGTCCACCGCCGATTACACCGGCTGCCGAGCAACCAATAACCACTTTGGCCCCGAGAGCCTCAGAAAACACTTCAGGCGCTGTCAGGAATGACGGAGCATGATGTGATGACACGAATATGACCGCAAGGTCTGGTGACTTGCCATCAAGATTTGCAAGTATTTGTTCGGAAGCCTGTCTGACAGCCTCGGTTAGCGTCGGGGCGTCGGATACTGCTGAACTCCACTTCAAAGTATTGTCTCTCCAACTCGACCGTCCTTACGGGACGGAAGAAGCAACGGGCAATAACTGCAGTTTGCTGTTGCCCGTCGCTAAGAGTTAGAGCCGTGGCAGTACTTTTGCAGCTGCTGCGATCGTTTTTTCTATGTCTTCGTCTGTATGAGCAGAAGAAAGATGGGTCCGTCCGTTTGAGGACAGGCGGACTCCTTCTTTCAACATCTCGCTGGCGAACCGCGCGTACTTTTCGTCATCGCAGTTTCTAGCGTGGTCTCGCCAGTTAGTTATTTCATCTTTCGTGGTGAACGATATCGCGAACACCGAGCCAAGACCTTGAACATGTAAGTCGGACTCTAGCGATTTTGCGACCTCCTGCAATCCTTCCATCAGACGAATGCCTTTTGCATTGAGATCGCGGTAGAAGCTGTCACCCTGTTCACGGATATATTTGAGCGAAGCGTGGGTTGCCGCAATCGATATTACGTTCGAGTTGAAACTGCCACCGTGGTAAACGGTACCGTCGCCGATTATGTTCATGATTTCGCGTCGACCCACCAACATGGAAATCGGGAATCCACCTGCCATTGCTTTGGCGTAGGTGGCAAGGTCGGGAATAACTCCCAAAACTTCTTGAGCACCGCCTGAGGCTACTCGGAAACCGGTAATGACCTCGTCAAATGCAAGGAGAGCGCCGTTTTCTTCGCAAAGTTTCTTAAGCCCTTCCATAAATCCGGGTTTAGGAACAATGCAGTTGGTGTTAGCGAGAATCGGTTCGGTGATCACGCCTGCGATTTCACCTTGATGGTCAGCGAACGCCTTCTCTACCAATTCGAGATCATTCCATTGGCAGATTACTAATCCGTCAGCGACAGATTCGTCCATTCCCTCTGATTCACCGACCGGAACCGGTGCGTCTTCTGGCCCTGCCTTGTCTAGTGGCGGGTGGACACTCCAGTTCACCGAGTCCATCCAACCGTGGTAGTGACCTTCGAATTTGAGAATTTTTGGTCGACCGGTGTAACCCCTCATAGTTCGGAACAACAGCTGGTCGATCTCGGTCCCTGAGGATGCCATTCGAACGGTCGCGTCGGGCATCGGGATCATCTCCAGGAGCATCTCGGCAACTTCAAGTTCACGTTCGAACTGGGCTGCGAAGACGTAGCCGTTCTTCATATCCTCAGCTACTTCTTCGTTGATGAAGTCAGGTGCGTGTCCGAACAGGTTAGGGCCCATACCCTGAATGTAATCGATGTACTCATTGCCATCGGCGTCCCACATTTTGGAACCCTTTGCATGGGTGAAGAAGAGCGGGACATCGCCCGGCTCATTAACCCTTATCTGGCTGTGTACTCCACCAGCTACCGATTGGAGTGCTCGCTCGTAAAGCTGGTGTGACTTGTCGTGGTTCATCAACTACTTCCTAGAAGAACAGATACGTTAATACTCGTCCAACGAGTGTATCTCCGCACCTGAACGTCAGGCGCGAAGAAATAGCGGTTTACTAATGAGAATTCGCTAAGAAATCTCGGACCGACTGGCTATCGGAGGCCACACCTGGTCGGCAAGCTCAGAATCGTCATCCAGAGTTTCGTCGAGGTCGTCATCGAGCAAGTCGAGGCTTGAGGCGGGTAGGCGTAGTTCGAATGTGCTGCCTTCGCCCAGAGTCGAATCGACGGAAAGCTTTCCTTCATGGAGCTCTGTTAGGTACTGAGCGATTGAAAGGCCAAGACCTGAACCTTTAACTGGAGAAGTGTCGGCTAATTTACCCCGATAGTACGGTGAGAAAACAGATTCCAACTCGTCGGCTGCGATACCAGGACCTTCATCGATCACTCGAAGAACCTGGTCCTCACCTTCGGCGAACAGTTGAACCGTTATCGGTGCGCCTTTGGGCGAGTACTTGTGCGCGTTACCAACTAGGTTGGCGACAACACGTTCGATACGCTGCTCATCAATCATTAATGGGTGCAAACGGTCATCAGCTGTGAATTCAAGCTTTTGCTCACGAGCGGATATTGATGGCTGCAACAGAGATATCGACTGCTCAATAATGCTCTTCAAAAGAACTGGCTGTCTGTTTAGTTCGAGATGGGCCGATTGCATTGCTGCGTAGTCCAGCGACTCCGACGTCAGAC
>JAYQWG010000048.1:0-2343 GCA_038150225.1 Chloroflexota bacterium | reverse complement strand
TCAAGCCATCAAGCCGCTCCAATTCCTCACGGCGATGAGCTTCGATTGCGTACGCACGAGCGTTGTTGATCGCCATCGCAGATTGGTCGGCTGCAGCTGACACGAAGTCGAGCTCCGCCTCTGAATAGTCTCGACCGACTAGCTTAGGTCCGAGGTACATAAACCCGGTTAATTCACCGCTGGCTTTAAGGGGCACAATCATTTCTGCCCGCAACTCACGTATCGCGGCTTTTTCACCCTCGGTGATCCAACTACTGGATCTATCGAAATCAAGAACGGTAAAGCTACCGTCGCAGATGTCGACTAAAAGTTTCAGATAATAAAAAAAAGCCCCGTAATATTCCGGGGTTTTTTTATTGTGCGGTTTTAGGCCTGTTCACTCTGGACTTCCATCATCCTCGGCAAGAGGTGGTGACTCAATAAACTCGAGAATAGTATTTCGTAGCTCATCAACCGTAGTTACATCTGCGTGCGGAGTTTCTAGCCATGTGCGAGGTTTCTGCTCGACATGACGGCCAGTTCGTAGCCTGATCGTAAGCATACCCAGTGATCGAGCAGGCACGATGTCGTTGTCCAGTCGATCCCCAACCATGATCGTTTCATTTGGTTGAACACCAAGAGCTTCACAGGAGTGGAGCATCAGTCGAGGGTCTGGTTTCCTGAGTCGATTGGTACCTGACACCTCTTTGTACTCGAAATACTTCAGGATTCCCACGCGTTCCATGTTGTCGAGCGATTCACGTGGTTGATTCGCAGCCAACCCAAGTTTCAACCCGGTCGAATTGAGTTCTTCGAGTAACTCAGTTATTCCTGGTCGCAGTTCAAAGTACTCGCGCTCGGCGTTTCGTTGGGGAACGGTCTCGTAAAGCTCATTCTCGATTTCACGAGATAACTCAAGATCGTTTTTAGCTAGCCGCCAAATAATTGCCTGATAGGTTTTGGGCGCGTAAACGTCCACTGCCCACTGAGCCACCATAGCGTATTCGTCGTCGGAGAGACGAAAGCCGCGATCCCTGAACGAAGTTTTGATTTGCTCATTGATCGCTGCATCCATAAACATCTCAGTGTCTAGTGGACCGCCAACATCGAAGAGAACTGCTTTGATCTTTCCGGTCATGTGCGAACTACTTGACCAGGTATTTTTTCGGAACCTTGGCAACGTACGAGTAACTAGGGTTCACAAACTGAGTTACACGGGCTTCCAGGCACTGTGACAGGAAGATGTACGCCTCACCCTGGGTCATTCCGTAGTCGGCTTCCAGCCAGAGAATCATTTCCGAAAGGGCGATTCGGAATGCGTCTTCCGCCGGCTTCTCGCAAGCGGTGGTCATTATGTACTCGTCGTTTTCAATACGAGGCCAGGTCATTTCTGGTGGCTTTTTCGAAATTTCTACCTTGAGAGTTACTCGACCACCTGTCTCGATTCCTCCACCACCGCAAATCTCGCCATCACCTTGTCGGGCGTGCATGTCACCGACGTGAAGCAGGGCACCTTCGTGGTAAACCGGGATCGACAGCTTGGCACCATTCGTAACTTCCTGAATGTCGAAGTTGCCGCCCCATTCACCAGCCCAACCGTTGTGGCGGGCTTCTCGCTCAGGAGCGACCCCAATCACTCCCATCATTGGCTCAACCGGGAACCTAAGCTTGTCGTCCCAGATGATCTCGTCATTCTCGATCCGACAAATCCTGAACTGCTCACCGATGTTTGAAGGGCCGAGGTAGCCGGGCATTGCGCCGGTCGAACCCCGGTATCGGGTCCATCCAACCGGATGCACCTTGATTTCTCCCACTTCGACAGTGATGACGTCGCCGGGTTTTGCGCCTTCCACGTAAATGCAGCCTGATGACGCGTTTCCTCGGTCGTTCGGCTGGTCATCCGATCGGTACTGGTTGTACAAATCACGAATGTCGTCCGGCACACGATCTGCGTCGGGGCCGCGGTTCATTTGAGTTTCTACTGCGAACCACTCACCGGGTTTGACGGTCATCGTCACCGGGTTAGCAGCCGAGTGCTCGTAGTAAAGAATGTCTTTGGTTGCCGTTTGCATTAGAGAGAGGCCTGTTGTCGGAATTTGAGGTCAGTGATAGCTGCGTATCAGCATCGAGGCGGAAGTGTAAAGCAGTTAAAAAGAAAAGACCCGAGTGAAAACTCGGGTATTCCATTTGTTCGTATGAATTGTTTTAGGCGGCCTGTTGTTTGAAATCGTCGAACGAGTCAGTTTCGAATTTCGATGACCTGACCCGCATCCTGGCGGCTTCTGTTAGCAGACGTTGTGCCTCAAGCTCATCTTCTGCAGCGGCTCGTGCGACTTCAAGATCGGTCAAGATCTTTCGGATCTC
>JAYQWG010000047.1:0-11162 GCA_038150225.1 Chloroflexota bacterium | reverse complement strand
GTGACCTCAACCGGAGTCATGTAAGCAGTGGTGCCAAGTTCTGCCATCGCCTGACAGGTTTCTTCGGCGGATTCAGCGTCGTTGACGTAGCTGATGGCAACTGCTTTCGCACCCTCTTCTGCGAACGCCAATGCGATCGCTTTTCCGAGACCTCGTCCTCCACCAGTTACCAGGCACACTTTTCCGGTTAATCTGTCACCCATAGCTTTCCATTCTGACTAGTCTTACAGCCCGCTTTACTTCCAGCTAACTTCACCTGGTTCAATATCCTTGATCCACAGCGCCGCCCCTTCACGTCGAGGGAACGGGAATCCGGGTCTTCGACCGTGATCGGTTGCCTGAAGTTCCTTGAGCTTGGTTTCACTGACCTCAATACCAAGACCAGGCTTGCTGCCCATGACGATCCAGCCGTCCTCAATGTGGTTATCCCACGATTCGAACGCGCCTTCGCGTCCCGGGTCGACCACCTCCATCATATTGTGATTCGGAATAGCCGCAGCAAGATGTGCCATGAAGTTAGCAGGGCAGTTCATCATCGTTACCGGAATCTCGTAGGCGTAGCACATGTTCGCAACCTGTCGAGCACCTGTGATTCCGGAGTGGCCTACACCGACGTTTGCAATGTCGATTGCCTGTTGAGAAATGAGCGGGTACATCTGACCAATGTCATTCAGGTTCTCCCCGGATGCAACGGCAGCCGAAATGTTGCGTGCTACCTGCCGAAGACCGTCATAGTCCCAACGTCGAGCTGGCTCTTCAGCCCAGAAAAGCTCGAAGTGTTTTTCGATCTCGTTGATGTACCGAATTGCCTGTTTAGGTGACCAGTACTCGTTGGTGTCTATCATCAAGTACGGACGGTCTTTCACCTTGCTGAACGCATCACGCATGATGCCAATACGGCGCAGGTCATCCTTCATGTTCAGACCGATTTTGATCTTGCCACCTTCGACTCCGACATCGGCCATTCGCGAGTAGAAAGTGTGTAGTTCATCGTCACTAAGGTTGTACCCAATGTCTGACGCGTATGCTTTGGCGCGACCTTCACGAGCACCTAAGGTTTTCCAAATTGGTTCTTCGTTGAGCTTCGCCTTGAGGTCCCACAGTGCAACATCAATGGCAGCGATGGCGCCGTTTACTTCGCCTTCGTTATTGCCTTTGTGAACCCAGTCGACCATGTCCTTCCAAAGACCGACCACACCCCGCGGGTCTTTGCCTTCGATCACGTGGAAGAGGTTTCCAACTGCGTCGTTTCCTGCCGGTGCCATTCCAGAGATGCCTTCATCGGTGTCGATCCAAAGGATCGCCATTCCCATGAGGTCGTCACCTGCAGGATAGTTCGCGTCACCAATCGCCCGATCGAGCTTTTGGATGTATTTCTCGAGTCTGTATCCAGTAATTTTCATCGTTTTTTTCTTCTAATTTTCTCTCTACTTCAGATTTGGATTACTGGGTTTTCGACCCGTGCTTTGGTACGTATGCGAAACCGTCGACACCGGAAGCTGCCGCCTCCGCTTCTTCCTTGGTTGCGGGGTTGTCCCAGAGACCAGCACCCGGTCGGCGACCGAACGGCGATGGTCCTGCTGATGCAGAGACCGATTCAACGGTAGCTTTCTCGAGGGCTTCTTGATCGAACGAAACACCTGTTCCAGGTTGATCGCCGCAAACTGCCCATCCGTCGACGATTTTGATATCCGAAGTCATGACGCCGTCGTCGGGGTCGGGATTTTGCACTTCGAGCGTCAGGAAATTCGGCATGCACGGCGCGAGTTGAGCGTTGAGATTTCCTGGTGATCCTCCAAGAGTGATGGGCAGTTCAAATCCGTACGCTGCGTCAGCAAGTTGCATGGCGGTGGTGATTCCAGTCATCCCCCAGCTGACCTGAACAACATCGGCTGAGCGGTTGTGGAAATAAGGGAGGAACTCACCGAGCGTGTCGAGGTTCTCACCGGCACAAACTGGTGCCTTGATCGCATCAGAGATCCTGCGTAGTCCGAGGAAATCCCACCGTCGAGCTGGTTCTTCTACCCATGCAATATCGAACTGTTCTTCCATCTCTCGGACTTTTCGAATCGCCTGTTTCGGGTTCCAAAACTCGTTCGCGTCGATATAGAGCTCAGGTGTGTCGGTGGCGCGCTCGAGACCTTTCTTCATGCGCTCGATCCGTCGAAGATCATCATCTTGATCGAGGCCGACTTTGAGTTTTCCACCAGTGAACCCGAAGTCCGATGCCATTGTTCCGTACCAGTTCTCGATATCGTCATCGGAGAGTGGTGTATCGAGTCCGGATGCGTAGGCCTTTACTTTTGGATTTGACCCCCCAAGCGTTCTCCAGAGCGGTTCATCATTGGCTTTCGCCTTGAGGTCCCAAAGAGCAACATCGAGAACTGATATTGCATCGTTCACGATTCCTGCGTGGCCACCTTTAAAAACTCGGTCAACCATGCGCTTCCAAAGACCTGTGACGTGTCTAGGGTCCTCGCCCATGAGCATTCCTTCGACCATTGACCTGATCTGCGGTCCAGCCCCGCTACCACCGAAAGCGACTCCGGTTATCCCTTCGTCTGTAAATAGCTGAACAAGGTTCGAGCTGCCTCGAATTCGACCGGACGGTGAGTTTGCATCTCCCATCCGTCGATTAAGCGGAAATTCATAAAGTGTCGTCGAGAATCCGGTAATTTTCATGAGTAGCGTGCTTCTGCTGAGTGATCTTTTTAGACACCCCGAGAGGGGTCCGTGGAATGACGGCTGCCGCAGTTTAGGTATGCGATACAACCCGGTCAACGCCGTATACGTAATACTGAGGTAAGCAACAAGACCAAAGATTGATAAAAACCGGTATTAACTACCATCTGAAGCAAACGGGCGCGCGCACGTAGAGTCGATTTATTCATCGTCCGCCAACCGTGGTGGGATCAACCTCGGTCGGTTTTAGGTCTTAATTTTTCGGAGTTCGAAATGCGTCGTCCGTCTCTGATAGCAATCATTGCTCTCACCGTCCTTTTTGCAGGAGCTGCTCTCCCGGCCCAAGCCGCCAATCCGATCGGTGAAGACGGCGTACTGGTGGTTTTGATTGATCAGGGCGCTTCACCAGTACAACGCGATCTCGACACTGCAGAGTCGATCGCGTACACGATGGTTCGTGGCACTGACGCAGGAACGATTGGAGCCGGAACATACGGGGTTCAAATTACAGAACTGAGTTCCGCATCAACGGGCCCAGAAGGCACTAGGCTCGTTGGCGATGTAGTAACTGCACTCCGTGAGCTACCTGTCGGTCCAGCAAGCTCTGACCAGATTGCTGCTTTGACCGACGCTTTTGCATTCATGACTCGAATCGACGCTCAAGCCGGGTCACGAGTTGCGTTCATGACGACTGGTCGCATTTTGGGGGAATCGGAAAATACTCGTGATCGACTGAACAATGTGGCTGACCTTTTCAGCGCACAAGATTGGGTAATCGACGTGGTTACGCTGCCGTCGACCGAGGCACCAATGCGCGATCTGATGTCAGACCTCGCGTTTGGGACTGACGGGAAGTTCTACGATGCTGGCACCGCCGAAGGTATCAATGCTGTAATCAAAGACTTTGTAGGTCTGGATCTCACCACCCAAATGGATGTCGAGATGCACGATAACTCGGCAGCGATCGTAAACCTCGATATTGCCCCGCACACGAACGTTTTCTCGTCTGTGTTCGTCCGTCAGCACCAGGATGTTGACGTTGCTGTGTTCTCACCTAGTGGGACCAGGGCAGGGGATGAGATGCAGAATGTCGAGATCAACGAGACCCCAACAACTGTTCACGTACGCATCTATTCTCCTGTACCAGG
This sequence comes from Chloroflexota bacterium, assembly GCA_038150225.1. Taxonomy (GTDB): domain Bacteria; phylum Chloroflexota; class Dehalococcoidia; order Lucifugimonadales; family Lucifugimonadaceae; genus Lucifugimonas. The sequence continues at coordinate 7,332 of JAYQWG010000047.1, read as the reverse complement.
CAACTGGACGCTCCAGGGTATTGGCCCTGCGTCGAAGCTGGTAGCGAGCGTGCAGATCGAAAACCCTCTTGAACTCCGATTGATCGAACAGCCACCTGTCCCGGTAGGTGAACCAGCGATCATCGAAGCAGCTGCATTCAATGGTGATTCAGCTCAGTTGCTTACTGGCGCTCAGATCGAGGCAACAATATCTAAAGCGAGTGGCACGACCGAAGTCGTTGTACTCAATGACAGCGGCGAAAACGGTGACCGCCTGGCAAACGACGGTGTGTACTCAGTTCAGCTAACGGCTCCGAAAGCGCAAGGAATCAACGACGTTCAGCTCGAATTATCGTGGGCTGATTACGGCGCCACTCTTATGAGTGGAAACGCTTACAGGAGTGAGTCGTTCCCAACGATCAATCTTGTTGAAGTAGCTGACATTGAAACTCACCTTGGCAAATACGGCCGAATCGGTCGAGTTCAGGTGATGATCGGTGACTACCCATACCTGACTGATCCTGCAGATGTTTCGGCAATTTTGACCGGTGAAAACGGTCAGTTGTCCGCTGCCGTGTTCCCAACTGATGAGCCAGAACCAGGCAAGGCGTGGGAGTTTGATATTTCTGCGATAGTCCCAAACAGTGGAGACTACGAACTCGAAGTAACACTCGCGGGTGAGTATCAGGGTCGCAGGTACACACGGGTCACACCTACTGCATCCATGACAGCAGTGATCACTGAAGAACCGGTTCGAATTATCGGATTGCCAATTCCAGCGCTTGCCGCTATTGGGGGAGTGTTTGTAGCACTTGCTATCGTCCTGATCTGGTCGCTTAGCAAGAGCACTCCATACGGATACATTGTTGATGACCAGGGAAGGGTAATTGTTGACTTTGCTCGAATGAAACGATCATACATGCGGCGGTTCGTTGCCCGAAACGTAGTGAACGCGACAGAGGCTCGTGAACTTCCATTTGAAGGTGGCTCATTCAAGTTTGGTAAGAACAAGGTAACCCTGGTCAACAAGCCAGTAGCTGGTGACCCATCTCTGCGTGTTAACAGTCGACCTGCGGGTCCAACGATCGAGCTTGAGGAAGATGTTCAGCTCGGAGTTGGGGGACGGCTCCTTTCGTTCAGTATTCAGGCAACCCGCAGAGTGAACAACAATCTTCCGTCGGAGGAGGTCAAAGCGGACGACAATCCAACAGTAGTTCCGAATAATTCGATTGGTGCACCATCAACATCAGCCGGGGACTAGTCACCACAAGCAAGATAAAAAAGAGGCACTCAATTGAGTGCCTCTTTTCATTTCGGGATGTGACGTTCGAGCTTTACTTCTCGTTGATTACGACAGTTTCGATGAAATCACCAGGGTTTGGATCGCTCATCGGATCTCGCTCTCGAATCGACTTTACAACGTCCATTCCCTTGATCACTTTGCCGAAAACTGAGTGTCGTCCATCAAGGTGTGGTGTTGGACCGAAGGTGATGAAGAACTGGCTTCCATTGGTGCCAGGACCTGCGTTCGCCATGGAAAGAATTCCTTCGGTGTCGTGGCGAAGCTTTGGACTGAATTCGTCACCGAATCGGTAACCAGGGCCGCCTGTTCCCGTGCCTGTTGGGTCTCCGCCCTGAGCCATGAAGCCTGGAATTACACGGTGGAACGTGGTTCCGTCGTAGAACTCGGCTCGGGCGAGGTTTATGAAGTTTTCGACTGTGAGAGGTGCATCGCTACCGAACAGCTGAATTTCAAATTCGCCACGTTCTGTCTTGAACGTTGCTGTGTACGATTTTGATGTGTCGAGCGAACCCGACGGTGGGGCAAGATCTGCCATTGTTTCTCCAAAACCGGTTGGACCGGTTGCTACGTTAGTTTGCTTCGATAGTGATCGAATGAATTACGTCACCCGGTGTTTGTGCTGTGGCGGGGTCTCTGAACGAGATGCTGAGTACGTTGTCCATGCCTTCAATTACTTCACCAAAAACGGTGTGCCCGCCATCAAGGTGAGGGGTAGGGACAAACGTGATGAAGAACTGAGAGCCGTTAGTGTTTGGTCCTGCATTTGCCATTGAAAGAATGCCCGGTTTGTCGTGCTTCCGATCAGGGTGGAACTCATCCCTGAACCTGTAACCAGGTCCACCGCTACCTGTGCCTCTCGGATCGCCACCCTGTGCCATGAAATCAGGAATCACCCGGTGAAAAGTGACGCCGTCGTAAAAACCGATTGTTGCGAGGTTGACGAAGTTTTCGACCGTCAGAGGTGCTTCATCATCGAAGAGTCTGACTTTGAATTGACCAGCTTCCGTATCGAATGTTGCCGTGTACTCCTTAGAAGTATCGAGTGCACCAGATGGAGGTGCGGGTGCATCTCCGGGTTCCAGCATCTTTCCTTCACTTGCAGCGGCGGCAGGTACTTCTGTTGGGGCTGCCGGTGCTTGTGTTGGTTCTTCGTCACCGCCACACGCAGCGAAAACCACGGTAAGTGCTGAAAGCGCCAACATCGCGGCAATAATTCGTTTCATGTTTGTCTCCAAGGGAAAAATTACGAGTTGGTTGATGGGTGTAGAACCAGACTCGCAGACTAAACGCTGAGAAAAGTATATCCAGAGACCGAGTACCGTTAGAGCCTTTGGTGATACCCGTACCTATAATTACCCCTCATGTCTACGACCTCGAAGCAAAGTAATAATCTCGCACCAGCAATCTCGAATGAGAGACTTGTGGAGCTATACGAGACCATGGTGTTGAGTCGGTACCTAGATCAACGTGTGTGGTTATTAAACCGCCAGGGCAAAGCCGCCATTGCAGCAAGTGCCCAGGGGCATGAGGCGACCCAGGTAGCTTGTATAGAAGCCACCGATCCGTCCAAAGATCACTACCTGATTTACTACCGTCAGTTCACTGCGATGCTTGCTTTGGGCACTGAACCTGAAGAATTGCTGCGCGGTTTCCTCGCAAAAGCCGATGATCCCATGAGTGCGGCGAGGCAGTTCCCGCTTCACGGCGCACACCCCCGTGTTGATTTATTTAACTTTTCGAACGTGATTGCGACCCAGCTTCCTCAAGCGGCCGGTGTGGCGCTGGCTGACAAGCTCAACAAACGTGATGCGGTGACAGTTGTTTTCTTCGGCGACGGAGCGTCATCCCAAGGTGACACGCACGAAGCCATGAACTTTGCTGCCGTACACAAACTGCCCGTTATCTTCTTCTGCGAGAACAATCGTTACGCTATTTCAGTTCCCATGGAAAAACAAATGGGGATCGAGAGCTTGTCGAGCAGGGCTGCCGCGTATGGCTTCCCCGGGGTGCAAATCGATGGGACGGACGTATCGGCCGTTCACGAAGCGATGACCGCAGCTGTTGAGCGTGCTCGAAACGGTGAAGGGCCAACCTTGATCGAAGTAATGGTTGAACGATTGCTGCCGCACACAACTGACGATGACCACACCCGTTATCGCTCGTCGGAAGATATTGAGCAAATGAACGACCGTGATCCGGTGAAGATCATGTCGGAAAAACTGATTGAGCACGGTCTGATTTCAAAAGAACAAGACGAAGCGATTCACGCATCGGCACAGCAGCGTGTCAACCAGGCCACTGATGCTGTAGAGGCAGAGCCGTATCCGGAGGCCGACTTGATGTACCTGCACGTAACTGAAGGTTCAGGAGAGGTTAAGTAATGCCCGAGCTTTCGGTAATTGAAGCAGTGCGAGAAACGATGCGCTCGGAAATGAGACGCGATTCCTCGATCATCCTAATGGGAGAGGATGTCGGGCATCGTGGGGGAGTGTTCCTGGCTTCGGACGGGTTCGTAGACGAATTCGGTGAAGACCGTGTAATTGATACTCCACTTGCCGAATCCTCGATTTGTGGCGTTGCGCTGGGTGCGGCCGTTAATGGCATGCGACCGATTGCTGAAATCCAGTTTGCAGACTTTGTGTGGCCCGCGATCAACCAACTTGTTGGTGAAGCTGCACGAGTACGGTACGGCACCAACGGAGTCAAAACCGCCCCAATGACGGTCCGTGTCCCTTATGGGGGTGGCGTCAGAGGTGGCTTGTACCATTCACAGAGTATCGAAGTACTGTTTGCGCACACGCCGGGACTCTCCGTGGTCGCCCCGGCGACACCGTACGATGCGAAAGGCCTCCTAACCACGGCACTGCGTTCAAATGATCCCGTGATTGTTCTTGAACACAAGCGCACATACCGGCTTGCTAAAGGTGAGGTCCCGGAAGAGGAATACTCAATCCCAATTGGTCAGGCTGAGGTAAAACGTGAGGGATCGGATATTTCGCTGGTTACCTATGGTTTGATGCTTCACTACTCCCTACAAGCTGCTGAGATGGCGGTGGGGCAGGGCATTGATGTTGAAGTGGTCGACTTGCGAACTCTTCGACCCATCGATGCAAAAACAATAATCGAGTCTGTTTCGAAAACGGGTAAAGCGCTGATTGTCCAGGAAGATACTACGGCAATTAGCGTCTCGTCGGAAGTCGCCGCGATCATTGGCGAAAATTGTTTCTTTGACCTCGATGGTCCGATCACTAGGTTAGGACCACCTGAAATTCCGCCAATGCCGTTCTCGCCGGTGCAGGAGGCAGCATTTATGCCTTCTCCTGAAAAAATCTTCGATGCAATTGTCAGATTGGCTGCGATCTAACCATGGCTTATGAGATTGTTCTTCCTCACGTAGGCGAATCGGTTACCGAAGCAGTAATTAGTAAGTGGTTGAAATCACCCGGTGACTCGATTGAAAAATATGAGCCGCTAGTCGAGGTAATCACCGACAAAGTGAACATGGATGTTCCCGCACCGGAGTCAGGAGTGCTTGGTGAAATCCTGGTGAACGAGGGCGATACGGTGGCAATGGGTGCCGTGATTGCTCGTATGGAAACCGGAGACTCTGTACAGGCGAACTCCGATCCGAAGCCAATTTCCAGTCGTATCGGAACTCTTGTTCAAGGTGCGAACGTGGGACCTACTGGTGGGGAGTTCACTGACACCAGCCTCGCCACCGCACCGACGTCCGCAACTAAGGTTGCCGCACCCAAATCAGAAACAGGTAGCCGTAATTATTCTCCGGTCGTGACTAGATTGGCGGCAAAGCACGGAATCGATCTGTCCACCGTCACCGGTTCTGGTCTAGGAGGACGAATCACCAAGAAGGATGTTCTTGCTGCTGTGGAGAGCGGTGGTCATACCGAACTTGCTCCCGTTAGCGAAGAAGACCAGGTGATTGAACCAACTCCAATCAGGAAGATGATCGCGGAACACATGGTTCGTTCCGTTTCAGAAATTCCACATGCGTGGTCGGCTATAGAAGTCGATGTGACAGGACTTGTTCAGTGGCGAGACAAGAACCGATCAGAATTTGAAGCGTTGAACGGTGTGAAGCTCACGTACTTCCCAATCATGCTCTATGTGGTCGCTAGCTCACTCCGACAGAACCCGAAATTGAACTCAAGTTGGCAAGACGGAAAGATTGTCTCGAAAGGCCAGATCAACGTCGGTGTTGCTGTTGCGTCCGCGAGCGGACTTGTCGTACCTGTGGTCAATCAGGCAGACAAAGCTGATCTCAGTGGCATTACCCGGAAGTTCACAGACCTGGTATCGAAAGCCAGAAACAACAAACTGGATGTCACAGATGTTCAGGGTGGCACGTTCACTTTGAACAACACAGGAGCGCTTGGAAGTGTGTGGGGTGGGGCAATTATCAATCACCCACAAGCCGCCATATTGACAACAGAAGCCATAGTGAAGCGACCTGTCGTAATTTCTGGTCCAACTGGTGATTCAATTGCGGTTCGTTCAATGATGAATATGTGTTTGTCCTTCGATCATCGAATTATTGATGGCGTAGAGGCTTCCGAGTTTCTTCAGTCGGTCAAGAACGGGATCGAGTCAATCACTGCTGACTCAGACCTGAAATGACCGGTACAGAAGTCGTTCAGACCATCTGGCTTGGGCGTATGGCATATGCGGGAGCCATGGAGCTTCAACGGGAACTGTACGCTCGCCGTGTGAACGACGAAATCGGCGACGTTGTTTTGTTCCTTGAGCACGAGCCTGTGATCACCCTTGGACGCCGCGCCGACGAAACTCACGTTTTACTTGATGCTGACCAACTGAGCGATCTAGGCGTCGAGGTATCTGAAACTGATCGAGGCGGGGAAGCGACCTATCACGGCCCTGGGCAGCTTGTTGGATACCCGATTCTAGGTATGCGTGAGCGCGGACTTGGTCCCGTGAAGTACGTTCGTCTGCTCGAACGAGTGATCATTGAAACACTTTCAGAGTTCGGGATTGCGGCTCATTTAGTCGACGGTGAAACCGGTGTTTGGGTTGAAGGCATTCCTGGTGAAAAACGAGTCGAGGGAATCAATCCCAAAGGGAAAAAGATCGCCGCTCTTGGTGTGAGGATTTCTTCCGGGGTCTCTATGCACGGTTTCGCGTTAAATGTGGCGACTGATCTATCGATGTTTCAGAACATCATCCCATGTGGGATGCCAGAGTTGCCAGCCTCCTCAATAGAAGATCAAATTGGCAACGTGATCGGTCTCCCGCAAGTTGCCAAAGTGACGGCGGAGATTCTCGGCGTAGCTCTCGGTTCCCGCATCGAATGGACAAACTCAATCGAATTGATCAACTGAGTCAGACGATGGTTCATTCACCGGTGGGTTCGTACTCGGAGTGGGTGTAGCCCCCAACCTAAATCACACCTTGGTCATTGATCATTGAAGTACTTCGGGCGACCTGTACCCACACAAGTTTGATCAAACAGGCTGAACTTACTTGGCAAATCCCGCACTGCCGAACATCAAAGAGAGCCTTTCCAGCAAATCTGAGGCTAAGCAGCTTCCAGAGCGCCACTTGCTGAAGCGACTTCCGTCGTTCGCAGCTGCATCCACTCTGGCAATGCTATTGGCGATGACTCTCGCTACTGCTATCACGATTCGAAGTGTAAATTCTGCGAGAAATGACGATAGATTTGATGAACTTATTCACTCGGTTTCGACTGAACTGGGGAGTGAATTCCAAAAGAGTCTCAGCGAACTAGCAGCCATCAAAGGCTTCCTTGAAGCTACCGATTCGGTGATTCGAACTCAGTTCAACACATTTGCCGGCGCACTAGAGAAAGAGAACTGGTCTCTTCAGGCACTCGGGTATGTGAAGAAAATCGAACTCTACGAGGTTGAGTCATTCAACCAACTCATGCGTGAGCAGCTTTTTGGATCTTATGATCTTGAGTCAAAAGGCAAGCACTCGACCTACTATCCCGTGGCATATACATATCCGGAAACCCTTGGAATTCTGAATCCCGGTGAGGATCTTTCTCAGCATCCCCG
>JAYQWG010000046.1:0-11870 GCA_038150225.1 Chloroflexota bacterium | reverse complement strand
CCACCATTCGCGCCACGTACAATTTCACGCGGCATGACATCAACTCGTCCCCGACCACAAATGAAGCGCCCTCTCGCCGTTCACGTGATGGCGAAGCCAAGCGGCGCCATTTGCAATATCGACTGCACCTACTGCTTCTACCTCGAAAAAGAGAAGCTGTACCCGGATAAAGCACGCGGCGGTTGGAAAATGGGCGATGACGAGCTCGAAGCGTACGTAAAGCAGTACATCGAGGCTCAAGACATCCCGGTCGTGAACTTCGCCTGGCAAGGTGGAGAACCAACTCTGCTGGGAGTCGATTTCTATCGAAAAGCTGTCGCACTTCAGAAGAAATACGCAGGTCGAAAGCAGATCACAAACGCCTTCCAAACCAACGGAATTCTTCTCGACGATGAGTGGGGTGAGTTTTTAGCCGAAGAAAAGTTCTTGGTCGGACTTTCCATCGACGGTCCTGAAAAGCTCCACAATCTCTACCGGGTAAATCGAGGTGGCGAGCCAACCTGGGACAAGGTGATGGCTGGCGCCGAAATCCTCAAAAAGCACAAGGTCGAATTCAACACACTGACGGTCCTACACAAGCACAACGCCGATCACCCAAAAGAGGTCTACCAGTTCCTAACTCGTGAAGTTGGGAGCCAGTTCCTCCAGTTCATCCCAATCGTAGAGCGTGTTGCCGACAACCTACCTGCTCACTTCCTACAACTTGTCGGACCAGAATTCCGTGATGGTGCAACAGTTACCGAGTGGTCAGTCGGTTCGAAGCAGTATGGACAGTTCCTGAACGGTGTTTTCGACCAGTGGGTGCGAGAAGACATTGGTAAATATTTCATCCAGATCTTCGACACCACTCTTGCCGGTTGGATGGGACAAAACCCCGGCCTGTGCATCTTCGCTGAGACGTGCGGCGACGCGATGATCATCGAGCACAACGGTGATGTTTACTCGTGTGACCACTTCGTTTACCCCGAGTACAACCTCGGGAACGTCGCCGACACGACCATCCGTGAGATGGCTGAGAGTCCACAGCAACGAAAGTTCGGGACTGATAAACGGGACACACTTCCTGACTATTGTCGCCGGTGCGAGTTCAAATTCGCCTGCAACGGTGGATGTCCGAAGCAGCGGTTTATCAAAACCCCAGACGGCGAGGATGGTCTTAACTACCTGTGTGCCGGATACAAAACGTTCTTTAGCCACACCGAGCCGTACATGAAGGCAATGGTTGGCGAACTCAGAAGTGGACGACCCGCTGCCAACATCATGGAAAAGACCCGCAACATGCCAGCGTCATCAGTTTCTGAAAACCCGTACGCCGGCGTTGGCCGCAACGAACCTTGCCCGTGCGACAGCGGTAAAAAGTTCAAGAACTGCCACGGCCGCTCGTAGATCATCCTGTCATCCTGAGCTTGTCGAAGGATCTCGACTTCGCTCGAAACGCGTCACTTCTTCTACTACTCGAGGTGACTCGAATTACGCGTCCCGGCCGGAGTCTGTGCTGAGCCTGTCGAAGTATGGAGTGACCTTCCGTCGGGTAACGCGCGTGTCATCCTGAACTAGTTTCAGGATCAACGATTATTGCAACCAACTTCTTCTAAAGCCCAACTTTAGGATCCCAAGGCGCTATCCTGAATCAAGTTCAGGATGACAACGCTTCGACACCTATCCAAACCGCCCCCACCCCAACACCCGCCTCGCGGGTAGAATTCCACAGTTCAATTTGAAACATGCCGAATTTCGGCACGTCCTCACTAGGAGCAGACCTTTGGAACTCAGACAGAACCGAGCTAAGCAAAAAATCGCCAACGGCGAAATCGCAACCGTCATTGGCGGAATTACCCACGCAGATGACATCGACGCCGTGGGGCAGTTCGGATTCGACGGAATCTGGCTCGAAGGCGAACACGGCGCAGTTGATGCCGCCGACATCGGAAACCTAACCAGAGCGTGCGACATGTGGGGCATGACTTCTGTAGTTCGCATCAACCTGAACGAACAGGGATTGATCTACCGAACGTTTGATCGTGGTGCCCAATCGATTGTTGTTCCACACGTAAACAACGCTGCAGAAGCAAAAAACGTAGTTGAAGGCGGAAAGTTCGCTCCAATCGGAAAGCGTGGTCTTTACACTAGCCGACAGGGCTACGGTGTCGACAACTATTTGAAAAAAGCCAACGACGAAACGATGCTGATCGTTCTCATCGAGGACATCGTGGCATGGGAGAACCTCGACGAAATTCTTGCAGTCGACGACATCGACGTTTTCTTCGTTGCTCCGTCTGACTTTGCGGCATCAATGGGTCACATTGGTGAACTCGATCACCCCGACGTCCAAGAAAAGATAAATGACGCACTGAGCCGAATAGTGGCATCCGGGCGAACTGCGGGTACTCTGGTATCAAACGAAAACGTCGCCAAGTACGTAGAAATGGGTGTGAAGTTCTTCCTGACCAACATTGGTCCATGGATTCAGGCAGGATTCGCTCAGTACCAAGCAAACGTAAATTCCGCTAAATAATCGACAATCCGAACTTTGAACCAAGTATTCCCAACTAACTCGCGAAAACTGCTGGCAACAGTCGGCATTCTGCTTCTGGTCCTCGGCACAGCCTGTCAGGCTGCCGGCAAAAACCCGGACAACATCGAAATTCCGGTAATTGCACCGACTCCAGACGAGTCTCTGTGCTTGAACGAGCAGTACCCACCTGATGCACCGCATCTGAATGAGGTTTCGAGCGATCAACTCGTCGGTGACCCGGCAGGAATCAAGGTTTTCGACCGGGTTGTAGGTGAAGGAAACTCACCCACAATCGAAGACATGGTGACAGTGAACTACACCGGTTGGCTCGAAGGTGGATGTGTCTTCGATTCAACGTACGCACGTGGCAATTCGGCAGAACTATTGCTGATCGGCCTCATTCCAGGCTGGCGACAGGCAATGCTCGACATGACTCCGGGCGGCATCCGACGAGTCGAAATTCCGCCAGCCCTTGCTTACCGTGAGCTCGGTTCACCTCCGGTCATCCCGCCAAACGCAACTCTTACGTTTGAAATCGAACTGATTTCAATTCTAACCCCAGCTCAAGCATCTGCAACGGCCACCGTCATTGCATCTTCTGCAACACCGACTCCAACACCAACCGCAACGCCTGAAGGAGGCGTATCAGTGCCAGATTGTGACAACCCCGGCTACCCGGACTCTGCTCCACAGTACGGAGATGTACTTGAGAGCCAACTCGTTTCTCAGCCTTCAGGTATTTCAGTCTTCGACGTCACCGTCGGTGACGGAGCTCAGCCACAACAGGGCGACTCTGTAAACGTCCAGTACACAGGCTGGCTGACAGACGGTTGTGTATTCGACTCCTCGTACTCACGTGGTGCATCAGCAACATTCCCGGTTGGTGGGGTGATCCCTGGATTCCGAGATGCGATTCTCGGTATGCAAGTCGGTGGACAGCGACGAGTAATGATTCCGCCTGACCAGGGTTACGGCGCAGCTGGCGCAGGTGCGGCTATTCCGCCAAACGCAACCCTCGTGTTCGACATCGTTCTCGAAGGCGTTCAATAAAAGAAATCTTCACTTGACCTTTGCGACGTGCAGTTTCAAACTGCCGTCGCATCATGAAGATCACAAAAGTCGAAACTGTCTACGTCGACGAATTCTGGCAAATGTGCTGGGTTCGTATTCACACCGACTCCGGTGAAATCGGGCTTGGTGAAACCTGGTATCTCCCACGTTCAGTAGCTGCGGTCGTCCACGAGATTTTCGGGCCCATGTTGATCGGTCGCGACCCGATGGATCGCGAAGGAATTTGGGACGAGCTATTCAAGCTCGCAGGAATTTTTACGTATTCCGGTGCGGAGCTAAGAGCACTTTCTGCAATCGACATTGCTCTCTGGGACGTTGTCGGACAATCGCTCGATCAGCCGATCTATAACCTGCTCGGTGGCAAGGTGCGCGACAAGATCCGCATCTACAACACGATTGGCAGTTACGGCGACTGGCAGGACAACGAATTTGAGTTACGCGATCCCGTCGGGTTCCTGCAAAGCCTCATTGACGATGGAATTACCGCAGTCAAGGCGTACTACATGGCACCGTACGCCGCTGAATCAGACGGAAATTTTGTGTCGGCAGCACAAATACGAGAAGGCTTAGAGCCGCTGGCAAAACAGCGAAAAGCGCTCGGTGACCAGATTGAAATCGCACACGATGGTGGTGGAGCGTGGGCGTTGGCTCCCGCCATGCGAATTGTTCAGGCCATGGAAGAGTACGACCTGATGTGGCAGGAGGAAATGATCCATCCTGTGAACGTCGAGGCGCACTTGAAGCTGGCTGATGCCACCAAGACACCGATTTGTGCCGCTGAACGCCTCATGACTCGATACGAGTACCGTGAGTACATTGAAAAGGGTGCTGCCGAGATCGTAATGCCAGACTTAATTTGGACTGGCGGTGTCTCCGAGACGAAGAAGATCGCAACACTGGCAGAGACTTACCAGACACCTATTGCTCCTCACGATTGGACGGGTCCGGTGAACGTGTTCGCTTGCGCTCACATTTCAATGAACTGCCCGAACGTAATGATCCAGGAAACCAACCGAGCCTACTATCGTGGCTGGTACGACAAGTTCATCGAACCGAACATCGTGATACAAGACGGCTACCTACTCGCTCCAGAAGGACCCGGACTGGGTACTCGACTAAAGGACGAATTATTCGACCGTGACGATGTCCACGTCGAAGCCACAACCGAGGCGTACAAGTGGGAGGCAGTCGGCTTCAGAGACCCTGGCCAAAAAGTAAGCCACTACTTCTCACCTGACGTTCCAGAAAAGAACTCATAAGCGCCTGCCAACCGGAGTCTTAGGAATATTGACCATCTATCTCACGTCCCGACCTTGCTGGAGGTAAATTCAGTTGGGAAGTACGGGAGGTCCGATGTCATCTCAGACTTGATCCTGGATCGAGATCTTGGTCACGCTGACAATCCACGCCCGCTAAACTTTCTCGATGCCTACTCATTACCTCGCAATTGATGTCGGATCAACGTCGATCTCTGCCGTCATCATCGACCTAGTAACAAAATCCGTCGTCGGATCATCGAGTGTCCCGAACACAGCCGAAATAACGTCACCAGACGACAAAAAAATCGGTCGCTCTGAGTGGGACCTGGAACGCATGACGGAATTGGCGATCGACAATGCTGGTTCGCTCGTGTTGCAAACTGGAGCAATGCCCGCAGCTGTTGGAGTCACCGGTCAGCAGCAAGGACTCCAGTTTCTCGACAACGATCTAAACTCAGTCGGTAAGTTCATCTCATGGCAGGATCAGCGCGCAAAGGACACGGTCGAGGGTGAAACCCGCACTTACCTCGATGTGATGGGCGAAATGGGCGGTGCTGTTGTAGAAGGCGGTGGTTTGCCAGCGTTCGATAACGTGGGATGCCCACTTGTTACGGGTTACACGGCTCCAACGTTGTTCTGGCTCAAAGCGCACGATCAGATTCCAGCAGGTGTGCACGGGACGACAGCGCCTGAATTTATAGTCTCTCGACTAACCGACACACGACCAGTCACCGATCCAACGGACGCACTTAGTTGGGGTGTTTATGACGTCACAAAACTCGATTGGGATCGTGAGCTCATAAAAACTCTCGGGTTAGAACTCAGCTGGTTCTCCAATCTGGGTGAATCCTGCTCGGTTGCAGGTCACGTGACCGATGTGATCGCTAACCGATTGAACGTACAGCCAGGAATTCCAGTGGCCATCGCGTCAGGCGACCACCAGTGCAGTTTCGCAGGTACCGTTTCCGACTACGAAAACACTGTGGCAATCAACATTGGAACAGGCGGACAAAGTTCGATTTACGTCGACTCACCGATGCCGCGTGGCTGGCTTGAACTTCGCCCCTATTTGCAAGGTGGATACTTGTTAGCTGGTGTAGGCGTCGTAGGTGGTCGCACTTTCCGCACGCTACGAGAGTTCTTCAACAACGCAAGTCGCGCTATCGCCGGATACGAACTCGGTCCTGATGAGATTTACGATCGACTTGTCAAGTTAGCATCCGAAGTTCCTGCAGGCGCAGAGGGCGTGAAATTCGATCCATTGTTCACCGGGTCAAGAAGAAACCCTCTCGCAAAAGCAGCTATTCGTGAACTAACTCCAGGAACATTCACGCCAGGACACATGGCACGCGCGTTGTTTGAAGCAATGGCAGCTCAGCTCGCTGATTCTTACCGGGAAGCGGTTAATCTGGGTGCGCCCGAGCGCAACCGACTTGTTGGATCCGGCAACGGACTCAAGCTCAACCCTGTCCTCCGACGGTCGCTAGAATCTGAGTTCGGCTTGTCCCTCGAACTCGGGAAGTTGAACGAAGAAGCAGCCGTAGGTGCAGCAATCTGCGCTGCTGTCGCAGATGGTTCATATACCTCAATATCCGAGGCCAGTCGCGAATTCGCCGTTTAATCACAGCCTCGCTCTCTCTCCGAGGACTGTCTAATTCGGGTAGGCTGCGCACTTGGTCCCCTTTCCGGAATGGAAAGGGTTAGGGATATGAGATTTCAACTCGCGACCAAATGACTCTTTCACGCCCGGAGCTAACGAGCACAAACCTACCCGTCCGGCTTCACGACTAGCTTTACGCCATTGCCCTCTCCTGAATCAACGATTGCTTGTGGCACTTGATCGAGCGAGTACCGAGCCGAGATCACGCCAGCGAGGTTCAACTTGCTGATCGCTTCCGGAGTCCTCGCAAATACATCTCCGCGACCAAAGGCTCCTTTGAGCGTGACTTCTCGGTAGTGCATGTCATACAGATCCACCGGCAGCGGAGCGCCTTCCGGGCTGACCCCGATCATCAACACTTGCCCTCGAGGTCGAACAACTTCAACGCACTTTGCGACCAGTTCAGGTTTCCCTACGACTTCTGCTGCAATATTCGCTCCATATCCACCGTTATGGTCCTTAACGAACTCACCAAGGTCGCCGTCTGAAGGATCGTGCAAAAGATCAGCTCCAAACTGAGTCGCCATTTCGCGACGAGCTGAGACCGGCTCCGACATGATCATCGTCTTCACGCCACGCTGCTTGAGAAAAGCCAGCGTGAAAAGCCCCATGATCCCGCCACCGATAACGACTCCGACGTTGTTGTCACCAATTGACATCATTTCGGCGCCTGAAAGGCAACACGAGGCTGGTTCGGTCAAACAGGCCTGTTCAAGATCAAGAGAAGCAGGAATTTTCACGGCAGACTGCGAAGGTGCAACTGCGTACTCGGCAAACATTCCTGAAGTAGCTTCAAGGTTCTCGCAGCGAGATTCCGACCATGTCAGGCAAGCTGCGCACTTTCCGCAGTGACTCGTCGTATTGAGAGTCACTCGCTCACCGATACGAGATTTTTCGACACCTGAACCAACCTCAACAATCACTCCTGAAGACTCGTGCCCGAGAATCTTCGGGGGAGTTGACGGGAATAGTCCCTGGGTAATGTGAACATCGGTCCCGCACACACCAACCGAATCAATCTTCACAAGGACCCAACCTGCCTCAGGAGAGGGAATCGCTACCTCATCCAGTGTGAAGTTGTCCCCGCCATGCCAGGTCATTGCGCGCATTGATTTACCTCATCGAAGTCCAGTTTGAACCTAATAGCGGAATCTTAGGAGCGCGCGAACACTTAGGCAATCGGTCCCAGAATCATTTCGTAACTACGACCGGTCTTTCACGAATACCGCGATTTCTCGTGGGTTCATCCTACCCAGCTGGGTCGTTGCATACATCGATGCAGCAATTTCTCCGCCGGGCTTGATGATGAATTCGGCAGGTTGAACGATTAGTTCACCCTTCCGTTCACCTGGAATTGCATGCACGCAATTAATCATTTGACGGTCCATACCGAACCCAACCGCGAAATCCAGCTTTTCGCTTGAGACCATCTCACGTGCTCCAGCTTCGGTATCCGGACTTGAAGCAATCACATTTATGTTTAGTCGCTTGAGTAGTCGAATTTGCTCCTGAACAGCGGCCAACTGCCGCCGACAGTAACCTCACCAGCCACCCCGGTAGAACAGCAAATAAACCCAGCAATTTTTAGTGGCCTCCAGAACGGAAATAGACTCACCGCGAGGCAACGAAATTGTGATGTCTGGAAATTGATCTCCTGGGTTGAGCAAATTCGATTCCTCTACATGTTCCACTGTGAAAGAGTTTCGTTGATAGGCTCAGGATCGTATTTCACACGAGTCGCGTTTCGTCGAACTCTCGAATGATCGCTTTCAGGCTCATCGGCCATTAGCTTGGGCGAACCACGATGTTCACGAGCCGACCCGGGACATAGATCTCTTTGACAATAGTCATGCCTTCAAGGTGACGTTCCACGTTCGGAGCCGCCTTCGCTGCAGCAACCGCTCCGGCCTGATCAATATCAGCAGCAACTTCTACCTGGTCACGTAGCTTGCCTTGAACCTGAATCGCCAACGTAATCGTGTCTGTCGCCGTCCGAGCTTCGTCAAATTCCGGATTGAGTTCGAGATGGACGGATCCGCTGTGGCCTGTTCGCTGCCACAACTCTTCTGCAATGTGCGGCGCCAGTGGAGCTGTGTGGAGCAGTAGTCGATCAACCCCGGCGCGCCATTGATTAGCCGACACATCACCTGCGTCGTAAGCTCGAATCAGTGCGGTGGTGTACTCCATGAGCGCAGCGATTGAAGTGTTGAACTTGAATGCTTCCATGTCAGTAAGCACGCGCTGGGTAGTCGAGTGCGATGCCCGATCAAGCTCACGAGCAGCATCAGGATCACTCGAATCACCGAGTTTCGATTCATCTCGCTGCGCTACGTCCCAAATTCGACCCAACCAGCGAGTAATACCGTTGATACCAGAGTCGGACCAGTCTCCACCCTGGTCCCACGGACCCAGGA
Source organism: Chloroflexota bacterium (assembly GCA_038150225.1). Classification (GTDB taxonomy): domain Bacteria; phylum Chloroflexota; class Dehalococcoidia; order Lucifugimonadales; family Lucifugimonadaceae; genus Lucifugimonas. Next base: position 2,951 of record JAYQWG010000046.1, on the reverse strand, counting down.
ACATCAGGTACAGACGGAGAGTGTCTGCACCGTGTTTTTCGACAACTGGATCAGGTGGGAGCGGATTCGAACGTTTCGAAATCTTTCGACCATCTTTGATCAACATTCCCTGATTCGTGAGCTTCGTGTACGGCTCATCGAATTCAACAAACCCAGAGTCTCTCAACGCTTTATTGAAGAAGCGGGAGTACAGCAGGTGCATCACTGCGTGTTCTGCGCCGCCAATGTACGAATGAACAGGAACCCAGGCGAGGACCTTATCGGCATCCAATGGATCCTCACCAGGATTCGGACTCGCGAACCTCAGGTGGTACCACGACGAACAAACGAATGTGTCAAGCGTATCTGTCTCGCGAGTTGCTGCTTTGCCACAATCCGGGCAAGTAGTGTTGAAAAATTCCGGATCCTCAGTCAGAGGCGACTTTCCGGCCTCACCGAATTTTGGCTTATCTGGAAGGAGTACCGGCAGATCTTTTTCAGGGACCGGAACAGTTCCGCAGTCGTCACAGTGAATAATTGGGATGGGTGTGCCCCAGAAACGCTGACGCGAAATGAGCCAGTCACGTAGGTGATACGTTACGGTTCGCTCACCCCATCCATTCGACTCGATCTTATCGGCGATGGCTTCTTTGCCCTCGACACTCGACATGCCGTCGAACTCGCCAGAGTTAACCTGTGTCCCAGGTGGAATCCATGCGGCTTCAAGGTCACCGCCGTCCCAGTCAGGCGGCGAAACTACAACTCGAATTTCAAGGTCATACTTTTTGGCAAATACAAAGTCGCGTTCGTCGTGAGCAGGTACCCCCATAACCGCCCCTGTTCCATACGATGCAAGTACGTAGTCACCAACCAGAACTGGCACTCGTTCACCGTTTAGCGGGTTAATGCAGTAAGCGCCAGTTGAGACACCGGTCTTTTCACGTTCAGTAGAGGTGCGCTCAATCTCAGTTTCACGGCTCGCGTTGGCGACGTATTCATCAACCGCAGCTTTTTGCTCAGGCTGAGTGAGTTTTTCAACGAGTGGGTGCTCAGGGGCCAGGACAACAAACGTCACCCCGAAGACGGTGTCGATTCGCGTTGTAAACGTTTCGATCTTTTCGCCCGTAGCGAATTCGCCTACATCGAAGCCAATAGTCGTTCCTGATGAACGTCCGATCCAGTTCCGCTGCATCGTGATGATGTTTTCAGGCCAATCGAGCTTGCTGAAATCAAGGAGCTCATTGGCGTACTTGGTGATCGCAAAGAACCACTGTGGCAAATTCCGCTTTACAACCGTCGTTCCACAACGTTCGCAAACTCCGTCTTTCACCTGCTCGTTTGCAAGTGTTGTCTGGTCTTTTGGACACCAGTTGGCAGGACCATGCTCACGATAGGCAAGTCCGTTCTCGTAAAATTTCAGGAAGAAGTATTGGTTCCACTTGTAGTACTCAGGGTCAGACGAAACGAGTTCCCGTGACCAGTCGTAACCCGCTCCCATTTCTCGGAACTGTCGTCTGGCGTTCTCGATATTCGAGTAGGTCCACTCACGCGGGTCAGCACCACGTTCGATCGCGGCGTTCTCGGCAGGAAGACCAAACGAATCGAACCCTTGTGGGTGCATGACGTTGTAGCCCTGCATACGCTTGAAGCGAGCGTGGGCATCCGCACCTGAGTACTGGAACCAGTGACCCATGTGGAGTTCGCCAGATGGGTAAGGAAACATCACAAGAGCAAAGAAATTCTCTTTGCCATCAACGTGATCGGGAGCCTCGTAAATACCGTCGGCTTCCCACTTCTGCTGCCATTTCTTCTCAATCTCAGCAGGGTTGTAGCGCTCGGTAACGCCACCAGCGTCATCTCCTGAGGTTGATCGATTTGTGCTCGATGTAGTCAAAATGCAGTTCCGGATTCGTACTTCTACTCTTGGCTATTGATCAAACATAGCCCCAGTTCGTGCGCGCGTCTCACGCGTGAAGTGGCAAATTCTACCAATCGGGATAACCGAAAGTTGCTACTTAGAGAACCTCGAATCAGCCCATCCCCACTTCCATCGCACATAAGCGAGAGTGACGATGACGAGCACGATCCACGGGATGATTAGGCTGGTGTAGGCAACCGGAACAAGGGCAACTATTGCGAGGAAATACGCCCAAAGTGAGACTTTTCTCGATGATCCTTTGCGTTTCGATAGCGAGTCAGTGATCCGAAGAACAATCAACCCGACGATCGTTCCAAGCGCCGTCAGACCCATGAGTGCCAGAACCATACTGAACTCTCGGTCCGAGTGATCAGGATGAAACTGGAACAGTCCAATGCTGACAAGCCCGAGTACAACCCAGGCCGTCATCAATGCGTTTCGAACGCTTGAACTTATTGATCCCAAAATTCTCAATCTAAAACCGACTGGATCCACGCCCAACATCGAAGTGGGTTCGCAGTTCAGGATTCGCCACAATGTAATCCTTCGAGTCCATCACGATATTTTCCTGCAGCTGGATCGACATACCGCCATCTACTGCAAGTACCTGCCCGGTGATGAACGAAGCTTCGTTTGAACACAAGAACGCTACAGCGTTTGCAATATCCTCTGGAATGCCTGTTCGTCGCACCGGGTAGTGAAGCTCGAATAGTCGGAATCCCTCGTCGTTTCCAACTTCGTTCCACATCTCGTTCCCTCGCTCCGTAACGATGTGTCCGGGCGCAATTGCATTCACGGTAATTCCAAGCGGTCCAAAATCAACCGCCATTTGCTTCGTGAGTCCGATGACCGCGGCTTTTCCAGACTCGTAAATGAGTGAGCGCGGCGCTTGCAGCAATCCGTGAACGGAAGACATGTTTACTATTCGTCCAACGTTCTGTGCCGGGGGGTTCCCGTGCCTTCGACCGTTACCCGACCAGTCTGATTGCTCGAAGTTCGGATCTACTCCAGATTCTTCCATTGCAGGTACGGCATACTTCGCACCGAGGTACAA
>JAYQWG010000045.1:0-14046 GCA_038150225.1 Chloroflexota bacterium | reverse complement strand
AAAATTTTTCATGATCAACGGCTGCTTTAGGACCTCAAAATTTGGCTAAACATAAATTCCTTACCAGAATTACATCAGGATCTATTAAAGCTGAGGCCGGGTATCGGAATAAATTTATTGAAATTTTATAATTGGATGACACAGGTGATATTCGACTAAAGTTACTTCATTATCAACGGTTAGATAGGTGATTCCAACGTGAGAAACATCATCCGATTCGTCGTGATTCCAGCAGTAGTGGTGATTGCCTGGATAGTCGGACGCAGCTTCGGTTAGCAGCCGTTACGCCCACCGCCGATACACGTGATGCCGTATAGGTTTATGCATTTAACGGTTTAGAGTGCTGAGACTGCTCAATATATATTGAGGGCTGACCGTACCAGCTAAAAATCACGCCCCGGCCTGTCACCTTGTTCTGGGCCTAAATCACCTGGTGAGCCGAAGAACAATGCAACGACAAACCAGACAGCTAACGCTAATAAAAAAATGAAATAAGCCAAAGCCAGTATGTTCCTATAGTTGTCAACAGCAATACCGGTGGCGGCAAATATTTTTTTTCGGGCTGCAAATAACCCCAATAATGTGACTGCTAATCCAATTTCAAAAACGGGATTCGCTATGGCGTAAAACAGTCCCAGAACACAATAGCCTGGCAGCTGATCAAGCTACGTTTGCAAAGTCCATTCAAACTTCCACAAACGGCGGCAGGCAAAGGAATCATGAGTTGAAAAACTACGGTCCGCTCTTCTACGACGTTTTCCAAACTTCCATGGGCTGGGTAGCACTGGTCGGTGGAGAGCATGGAATTTTGCGAGCGAGTTTGCCGGAGAAACAGCCCGAAGCAGCGATGGACCACGTTCAACCTGAGATTTCAGAGGCGGAGCAATCCCCTGAAGCGTTCGTAGACGAAAAGGCGCTGATTTCGGCTTACTGTGACGGTGCTGAAGTTGATTTAGGCCAAATTGCGATCGACACCCGTTTCGTTTCACCATTTTTCAAGCAGGCGTGGGAAGCGTGTAGGTCGATCCCAGCGGGAGAAACTCGAACCTACCGCTGGCTTGCAGAACAAGCTGGAAATGTTAGAGCGGCTCGTGGGGCAGGTCAGGCAATGGCGAGAAATAAAGTCGCATTGTTGGTTCCTTGTCACCGCGTGATCGGATCGAGTGGAAAGCTTCATGGCTTCGGCGGAGCAGGGTTGCCACTCAAAGCCCGCCTTCTCCAAATGGAAGGTCTGAGGGTTAGCAGCTAGTTACTTGTCCTAAAGTTGTTCTTCGGTGCTGTAGCCAAGGTAGTCGTCAAGAATCTCTCGGGCTTTTTCAATCTCAGCCTCAGGAACCACTAGCCTGACTGGCATTACCGATATGCCGAGAAACCCAATTGCGTCACCTGGTTGAAGTTTGCATTCGACGCCGGCATTGCGAATTAGCTCGCACCAGGCTTCTCCAATTACCTGATCTGGTGCTGTTGTGAAAACTTCCCAGCCCATGCTTTTTGCACTCGATCTTTTTGAGTGACGTTAGACCGATGCGAGGCTGACTGATTCCTCGCCTAGCAGTTCACTTATTCTCTGTTTCAGCACCGGTCCCGACTTTACGGTGAATGGCATGTCCAGTCGTACGATTGCTGACCCTGTGTCGATTTCGAGCTGCGCCGGGTCGCTTCCGGGGTACTCCATTAGCAGAGTCATAACATCTTCCAGGCGATACCTGTCTTCAGCAGCATCACCTGTTTCCTGCACCTTCACCGTCACTGTGCCAGGTGTGTATTCATCATCGATGGTTGAATCGGCTTCTGGTGAAGCATTGGATTCGATCTCGGTTGTCAGGGTAGTTTCCTCAGGTTGTGACTCAGGGGAGGGTTTATTCGAATAGTTGGGCTGTGGCTCACGAACTGATGTCTCGTTGGCAACAGCGGCAGGAGTTGGGTCATTGATAACTGGACGCGGTTCGCTTGCTTCGTTGAAGCCTGCGACGACAGTTGGTGGAGATTCTGGTTCAGGCGAGTTGCTCTCACTAGAACCGAGTTGGTATTCCTTTGCCGTTTCGACGGATAGAGAAACACGACCCATGCGTTCTCGAACGGTTCCAGTCACCGTGACATAGTGTCCTGCCTGCCACAGCTCTTCGGTAGTTTCGAGCACGTTTGGCCAAACCACCAATTCAACTGATCCACTGAGCAAAGCAAGCTTCAGCGAGAGGAACTTGTCACCTCTACGAGTGGTAAGTTCTCGAACATCTTCTATTTGACCTAGCGCAGCACGTTTTTGTCCTGCAATTTCTTCAGTGATCTCTTCTGCGTAAACGACGAACTGGTCTTGCATTCGTCGCATTTCCGCCGTGAACGGACTTTGGGTTAATTCGACCCCCAGCAGATCACGTTCCCAAATAATTTGCTCTTGAGGCGAAGTATCGTCGAACTCAGGTATTTCGATTTCAACCATCGGCACTGGGACCGATTCGCCGAGCATGTCGAACATCGATGTTTGACCGGAGTCACGCAGTTTTGTCTGCCTCTGAATCGCAGCAATTATTCGGTCAGCGGACTCAAGTAGACTGCCACGGCCACCGAACTCATCGAACGCACCTACGCGGATGAGGCTTTCTAGCGTTCTTCGGTTGAGCGATTTTGAATCGACTTTCCGGCAAATATCTTCGATGTCTTTGAACAGACCACCGGTTTCTCTCAGTTCGACGATTGGGTCGACTGCTGAAGCGCCAACATTCTTTACGGCAGCCATACCGAACCGGATAGCATCATTCCCGTCAGCGTCCCGTTCGATGGTGAATCCACTTCGAGAGTAGTTGATGCTAGGAGGCTTGACCGTGATTCCCAGTCGCGCGGCCTCTCTAACAGCGACGCCGACCTTCTCAGGGTTTCCAGATGCTGAGTCCAGGACCGATGCAATGTACTGAACCGGGTAGTTGGCTTTGAAATAAGCGGTCCAGTAAGCAATGTATGCATACGAAACAGCGTGTGCCTTGTTGAACCCATATCCAGCGAATGGCTCGATCAGTTTGAAAACCGTGTCGGCCTGCTCTGCTGTGTAGCCTTTAGCGATCGCACCTGTCGTGAACTTCTCGTGTTCAGCCTCCATTACAGATGCGATTTTCTTACCCATCGCTTTTCGAAGGATGTCAGCTTCACCCAGTGTGTAACCGCCGAACGCCTGAGCGATGAGCATTACCTGGTCCTGGTACACGATCACGCCATAGGTTGGTTCTAGAAGAGTTTTTAGATCCTCGTGGGGGTAAGTAATTTCCGCTTTACCGTGTTTGGCATCTATGAAGGTTCCAATGTGATCCATTGGACCTGGGCGGTATAAAGCGATCATCGCAGCAAGGTCACCAATGTTGGTCGGTTTTAGCTGCTTGATGTTTTTGCGCATTCCCTCGGATTCGAGCTGGAACACACCAAATGTGTCACCTTCACCCAAAATTTCAAATGCTTTTGGATCGTCGATGGGTACGTCGTACACACCCATGTGTTCGCCGGTGGTTTCGGCGATCAACGTCACACAACGGTCCAGAATCGAGAGGTTTGCCAGGCCGAGGAAGTCCATCTTGAGTAGACCAACATCAGCGACCGGGTGCATCGAGTACTGCGTCGTCGGACTTGCATCTTCTTTTCCGCTAGTTGAACGTTGGAGCGGAACGTAGTCGGTTAGTGGGTCTTCACTGATAACTACGGCAGCCGCGTGCGTGCTTGCGTGCCGCACAGAGCCTTCAACTCTTTGCGCCATATCGATCAGATCACGAGCTTCGCGATTACGTCGAATTTCTGACTGAAGTTCGGACGACTCCTGAATGGCATCCTTCAACTTGATGTTGAGGGTATTAGGAACCATTCGAGCAAGCTTGTCGCTCAGATCCAGCGGTAGTGCCATTGCTCGTGCAGTGTCTCGAATTGCCGCTTTTGCACCGAGTGTTCCAAAAGTGATGATTTGGGCAACATGGTCGCGCCCGTAGTGATCGATGCAGTACTTGATAACTTCTTCGCGACGATCGTCGGCGAAGTCCATGTCGATATCTGGCATCTCGCGACGTTCGATGTTCAGGAATCGTTCGAAGAACAGGTCAGACTCAACTGGGTCGATTTGCGTTACTTCAAGGCAGTAAAGAACTAGGCTGGCAGCAGCTGAACCTCGAACCGCGGATAGGATTCCTCGTTCGTTAACGAAGTTGAAAATGTCCCAGCAAACAAGGAAGTAGTCTGAAAACTTAGTTTCTTCGATGATTCCCAGTTCGTATTCGAGACGTTCGAGTACTTCTTCAGAAGGATTTTCGAAGCGCTTTTTCAAGCCGTCGTAACAAAGCTCCCTGAGATAGTCCATGGACGACTTGTTCTGTGGTGTTTGATACCGGGGGACGAGAGTATTTCCAAATTCAAGGTCGATCTCACAGCTTTCTGCGATTTTGACCGTGTTCTCCAACGCTTCAGGAAGATGCGCCCATTCGGTCTTCATGTCCTCTAGGGACCGAATGTAGTAGGACGTGTCCTCCATGTGGAGACGCTTGGGATCCTTGATATTCGAGTTGGTCTGAATACAAGTAAGGATGTCCTGGGCGTCGTAATCTTCCCGTCGCACATAATGGGAGTCGTTTGTGACAACAAGTGGCAGACCTGTTTCAGAACTGAGCTGGATTACCGCCTCGTTGATTTCAGCTTGCTCTGGCACGTGTTCGTGCATCATGAGCTCAAGGTAGTACCGGTCTTGGAACACATTGCCGTACCACTCAAGAGTTTCTCGGGCTGAGTCCATGTCACCGTTTTTGATGGAACGAGCCAACTCGCCCGACGGGCACCCTGAAAGTACGATCAACCCTTTCGAATATTGTTCGAGAATCTCTCGGTCCATTCTCGGGCGGTAGTAAAACCCTTCGAGATGTGAGGCGGTGACCAGCTTCATCAGGTTTCGATACCCGACGTTGTTTTGCGCCAGCACAGTCATGTGGAATGGGAAGCGCTTTTGAGGATTTCGTTCCTGACGTGGCCCGTCAGAAACGTAGCCCTCAACACCAATAATTGGTTTGATGCCGGCTTTCTTTGCTGACTGGTAGAACTCAATGGCTCCGTGGAGGTTGCCATGGTCTGTTAGAGCGATACCGGGTTGTTCAAGCTCAGCCGCTCGATTAACCATGTCACCCAATCTGCTGAAACCGTCGAGTAGCGAGTACTCGGAGTGGTTATGAAGATGGACGAAAGGTTCTGTCACTGGCGGTCGATTCAGCGGCTAACGATGGTGTAAGCGGAGGGTCTGCGCAGCATAGCGTGACCCCGAGTATCAGTCGAGGATTACCAAACGCTTTTCTGAGATTTCTCTCAGCAGATTAACCGAAATCTCCTAGAAACCACATCAAGAATGACAGAGACAAGGGAACAAATCTCCCCCGATTTTCGTCATTTCAGTAATCGGAAATTACCAGAAGGTTGATATGGTTTCGGTAACAGATCGCAGCACACCAACAGATCACGGACGCAATCCTTACTGGAGTCTCGTGGAGGATTCTAATGGCAAGCAGAAGCGTCGGAGCGGGAAAAATCCTCGTTGTCGACGACGAACACATGTCAGACCTCATGCGTTCTGTACTTCGCCGACTCCATGCTGACGGATTCAAGCCCCTAGTTGTTGCACCCGAAGGTGAATTGGTCACGGGTGATGATTACGAAACTCAGACGCTATTCGCTCTTGAAAACGAGAGACCTTCAGCAGTGCTTTTGGATGTTAGGTTCGGCGAATACGACACCGACCGATTCAAGGGCTTGTCGATCCTGAATAAGATCGTTGAAAAAGATTCAAGCATGCCTGTATTGATGTTTACCCAGTACGCTCAGGGTCCCTATCGAGATACAGCTGTCACAGCGAGTTTAAACATAAGCGCAAACGTCGATTTCATCGACAAACTTGCGAGTCCGGAAGAGGTTGTGCTGCGACTGCGTCGTTTGATCGGGAACGCACCTGAAACAATTCGCATCGGCTCTCTTTTTGAATTGGATCCTGACAACGCAGCTGTCTATGTAATCGCTGACGGTAGGCGAGAGATCATCCGAGAAATTCAGGGAATGAAGTTCGAAATCCTCGTTGAGTTGGCTGCTGCCATGTATCGTTCTGAAGGTGAATTAGTTCCATTCTCACGATTAGAACGATTTTCTGAAGGCGAAGACTCTCGAGCGTCGTTGCGGGTGAGAATTCGCGAGTTAAAAATTTCCCTTGGGAAGGCTGTTGGTAGAGAATTTAGTGCCAACGAGTTGATTATTAACGTTAGGAATCGCGGTTATCGCCTGGTTGATCCTGGTTAACCAGCTACGGCGTTCCGAGCGTCATATTTCGTTACTTTGAACCTTCGTACGCTCAGAATTATCAAGCTCTCAACGGCAACTGTTGCAGTCGTCGGAGTACTTCTCATTGCGCTTTCACCTCTCATCGGAGAGCCGATTTCTGGCAACCGACTCTGGTGGATAGAACCGATCGCGTACATTGGAGCGGCTGTTGCAATCGCGTTCTCCGCTACCACGATCGTGATTATGAGGTTCGAAAACAAGCGGCAATTTGTCACGAGCGATGATCGCACCTGGAGCCAGGTAACTCAGGACTACTTCGACACTTTTGCGCACGACATGGGTCGTCCATTACGCCGAATCCTTGGCAAAGAGCGCGAAGTTCGTGCACTCGTTAGCGAGACGGGTGACGCACCTTTGAAAGTAGTCAACGAACTGCTCAACGAGATTGAACAGCAAGCACCTAATTTCCGATTGATGATCGAAAACGTGCGGGTATTGGTTGATCTTGAGGACGCAGACGCCAGACCAGCAGTAGAACCAGTCGACGTGGCTGCTATCGTTCGTAACGTTGCCGATCGATATGTTCCGATAGCCCGAGAAAGAGGTATCGAACTGGTCTGGTGGTGTGAACCGGTTGATTTCGGTCTTGTGTACGGAGACGGTTCGGCGTTGGATCATATCATCACCAATTTGGTCGACAACGCTACCAAATACGCCGAGGAACACGTTGAGATACGTTTGGAACGCGATGGATCACTGTTCACCGTCATCGTTTGGGACGATGGAGTCGGGATCTCGGAATCTCACTTACCTCACCTATTTGATCGAGGATGGACACCTGAACTTTCAGCCAGGGCAGAAAAACAGAGTTCAGGTTTAGGTTTGTTCATCGCATCCACGCTCGCAAGAAGGTGTGGTGGTGAATTGAATGTTGATTCAACCAGTCACGGTAATGGCGCGAGTATCGAGGATTCGCACACTGCCTTCCTGTTGTCGCTACCGCTGGACAACCGAGCGAACGCGTAATGGCTAAGCTTGGTACCGGGACGATAAGACGTTCCACAGAGTTATTGCTATTGAGTCTGACTTTGATCGGACTATTATCCAGCGCGTGTGTTGAGTCGCAGTTGCGTTATACGCCGGTGCCGCCCACACCCACGGTCACTCCCTCACCTGGGCCGTCGGCGATGCCTACTTTAGTGCCTGTTTCTACTCCCATACCCACATCTCAGCCAATATCGACCGCCAATTCTGGAACGTTCAACCTTACGGTTGATTTTGATGGACTGAGTGAAGAAAACGTGATTAGGAGCGATACGGTCCTTCTTCGCGGAAACACAGCTCCCGACGCGATCGTGAGCGTAAACGGTGTTCTTGTCGATGTGCGATCAGACGGATCATTCCAAATCACTCTTGCACTGGACGACGGTCCGAACCTTATCGACGTGGTGGCAAGTGATTTGCTCGGAAACTCGGCTAGTTCGTCGCTGACAGTTATTTCAATACCGGAGGATGTGATTTGAGCAACCTCTGGACTCGAATAGCCGTGAAATTAAGTTCTAAAAGTAACTCAAGCTTAGGCGTTGCGTGGTCACAATTTAAGATTTCACCAAGTGGATCGCCTATTACACATTCTGGTAAGTCTCCCGACAAAAACGTTCTGACTTTGCCAAACCTTATGAAGCTGCTGGTATCACTCGTCGCTCTCCTGGTGATTCTCCAGCCAGGAACCTTGAGCATCGCGTCCGCAGATACCGTCCATGCCAAATCAAATATCCAAGCAATATTTGGCACCGCAGTGGAAGTAAGAGCACCGCAGTCTATTGTGGTTGCTTCATCTTCAGGTCTAGTCGATCTTCACTTCGATCAAAACTCGGAGCTCCGTATAGATTCTGAGTTGGCTACCGTTGCTGACGTCTCGGAAGGCGACCGAGTTATCTCGACTGCGCACGACGTGGGCGGTGAGTTGGTCGCACTAAAAACTATCGTGAAGCTTGCGAATTCAAAATCCGCGTTCCGGCACATTGTCGGAGTTGTCTCCGATGTCTCGGAAGACACACTTTCGATTCAGACTCGATTTGGTGACGTGGTTCAAGTGGCCAACCCTGCCGGTCTCGATGAGCTTAGTCCTGGCGATGGTTTGACCCTCGTAGCACGTTTGGATCGTTCGAGCGGAATATTGACAGCGATCGGTTTTGAACTGACAGCAAAAACTATCGCCCGCATCGAAGCTGCTCGGGATCAAGCAAAGACTCAAGCGGAACTTGATCGACTCTCGCAAATTACTGTCGAAGCCAGATCGAAACACTTAAGTGGTCTGGATGACACGATGCGTGCGCTTCAGAGGATTATTGACTCAGAGCGCACCGACGAATCTGAGAGATCAAGCGCGGAGGCAAAATTACGAGATCTCAGACACACGTTTGACGACCTCGTACAGATTTACACCATCACAGCTCGTTCACGAAATGAAGCACTCCCAACACTTCGAATTTCAGGTGCACTTGTTGCTGCGGTTGGTTCAGCGAGTTTTACGGTCGCACCGACCGGAGAGGAAGACCTTGAACAAGTCACAGTTGGGTTTAGCTTCGATTCAGGAACAACTCGAGTCGATCTTCCGTCAGAGATATCTGACATGATTCCCGGATCTGGCAGCTCCTCACTGTTATTGACCGAAGCAGCACCGCACATTCCTCTGGGCAGTCGGTTCGTCGTCGAGTACACGTTAGTGGGCGTTGTCAGGGAAGTCGTTTCGATTCGGATCGAACCACCAGAACTCGACTCTGCGCTTGAAGCGGTGCTTGAGGCGGAAATTAGTCGGGCATTCCACGGTGTGATCACGTTAGTTGAAATTGATCCCTCGCTTGAGGATGCACTCGGAATCTTGCTAGTCACAAACGAGTCGGCTGGGTCCGAGGTAACGGTGAAGATTGGGTCTGCCACCGAAATCACTCTGAACGATGAAGTTTCATTCATTTCCGACCTGGCAGTTGGCCAGTTCGTCGACCTGCAACTGGAAACGGGAGAGGCTGGCGGAATTCTGGACATCACTTCCACCTCAACCCCGTTGAGAACTCTGGCTGTTCGCGCTCGGACGTCAGTACCGGACGATGAGATCGTTTTGTCAGGTGTCGTTGAATCAGTTGATGGGGAGACGCTGACTATCTCTATCAGGCCATCTGACGGCGCAGCGGTCACGTTTAATGTTGATGCAATGACGGCGGTTGTTCGAGATGGTGAAGCTGCTCCGTTCAGTGAAGTTAGAGTTGGAGACCTGGTTGTGAATGCATCCAGGTCTGGCTCAGCGTCTACAGTACTGACGCGCCTGGTAACGGTGCCTCGAACAAATCTGAAATTCTCTGGGACGATCACTGGAATTGGGCGAGAACCCGATCGTATACAGGTGACTAGTTCGAACGGGGTAATCATCAACATTCTCGTCAGCGAAGAGTCATGGTTGATCCTAGACGGACGGCGAGTTCAGTTCTCAGGTCTCCGCTCAGGACTGACGGTAACCAGCGGGACTTACTCGGTGACGGGTCAAGGTGGCGCGTTCTACAACGTGGCGACAATCATCTCGATCGAATCACCCAAGGTCGAACGCGTCTCCGGTGTCATCACTGATGTTCATCCTGTCGAGGGAACAGTCACGCTTGTCACAGGACAATCGACCAGCACACGCATATTGGTTTTGAAAATACCTTCGACACCTCTAGGAGAGAATCTGACCAAAAATGGAAGGGGGGTTCGCTCGCTGTTGTCGATTGAACGGGATGATCGTGTCGACATCGCTATTTACCAAATCGAAACTGGAATAATCGAAAGACTGTCAGTAGTCTCCGAAGAATTTGTCCAATCTCGAGGTCGGCTGTTAGCTGTTTCTGGCGACCTGAGATATGTCACCATCGAATTGGCAAATGGTGAATTGGTTGAACTATGGAGTGAACGCGATTCGAGCTTGCAACTCAATGGTCGGCAGGTTGAGGATCTCGGAGCAATCTCGGAGAGGTTCAACAGCCTTTGGAATTCCGACAATCTGGCTGAAGCATCGGTTTTCGACGTGTTGTTCATCAAGGACTCGATCGAGTCGACACGTGGGGTGATCGGTTCGATACAGATCGAAATTATTTCTCTTGACGAATCGGAAGAAGCCGATCTGTTCCAACCTGTGGAGATCACAGTCACAGGAGTGATCGAGGCAATACGAGGCAGCACCTGGGTTATTGGTGGCCAGGTGTTCACTGTAAATTCCGAGACTCAGTTCCTCGGTGCTGATCCGGTCGTTGGCTTAGTCGCTAAAGCGATATTAAAAAGCAAACCAAATGGGCAATTTGAGGCGGATCTTGTTTCGGTGACAGCATCACCCGACTAGCAACTAGTCACTAGATTGCGTCGGTGCCTCAAAGCGATTTCGCTGTCGGAACGCTTTGCGTGTCAATGTCCTTGCTTTGGCGGCAACTCTTCCAGATGGCTCCAGTGTGAATGCCATTGGAATGGAGATGGCGAGGGCGAACGCCAGTGTCGTAAATCCGAGCCGGTATGTTCCCTCGATGTCGTGGATTATTCCAACGAGTGCTGGACCCGCTGCTCCAAACAGTGCATTGACTGAACTTGTAAGTCCTACGATAGATCCGTAGCTAGCTCGCCCGAAGTAGTCACCCAGGATCGAAAGCCTAAGTGGAATCGAAGCTCCGAAACCAAGTCCGAAGAAAATTACGAAAAACGGCAACGGCCATAGTCCGAGATTCACTCCTAATACTTCAGCGTTGACTGCCGCTAGACCAGCTACTCCTACAGTTTGCGAAATCATTGACAGGGTCAACAACGTTCGCTTATCGAACCTGTCGCCTAGAACCGCCACACCGGCTCTACCCGCAAGGTCGCCAATTGCCACAGCACCTGCTGCGCTCGCTGCAAGAGCCGTCACTAGACCATATTCAAGTAACGCCGCGAAGTGAAATAAGTTCGTTGCGCTTACAAGTTGACCAAGACTTGTAACTATCGCGAGCTGCCAGAAGAACCTTAGCTTTACAGCTTGCCTCATAGTCACGGCCTGTTCGCGAACTCGCGAGGCGTGACGGGCACCACCTGTGGGCGTCTCGGTATCTACCTTGGGGGTATCTCCGTCCGGGAGCATTCCGTGATCCTCAGGCCGTCGGCGCATTACCAGTGTGGCGGGGAACCCGATGATCCAGAATCCGATCCCAATCGCGAACAGAACATCTCGCCATCCGAACGTATCTATCGCTCCAACGAGTATTGGAAGGGTCAAACCACCAACTGCAGAGAAGGACATAAGCGTTGCTAGTGCTCGAGCACGCTTCTTGACGAACCAGTTAGCAACTGTCACCACGAACACTATGAATGTTCCGAATGACATTCCGAGCGTTAGCAGGATGATCGCTACATAAAAGTGCCAGAGCGTCTGCATTTGGCTCATGAAAATGAAGCCGCCGCCGGTTACGAATACACCGAACGCCATCGCCTTGCGGGGTCCGTAACGATCAAGGAGCGCACCGACGAACGGTGAGATCATCCCGCTTTCACTACGCTGGAGCGAAATGGCAGCTCCAGTGGCTCCTGAACTCCAGCCAAATGTGCTCAGTATGTGAGGTACAAACGCCTGGAACCCCCGCCAGAAAACCGCGGAGGTATACCACTGGACAATGCCCCCTGCGCCGACGATCCACCATCCATAAAAAGGATTGCCGAGCGATTTCAAATCTGAACCACCCGTTTCTGAGTATTAGTAGTAGAAGGCGTGAGGGACTCTTTTCTAGTGGATAGGCCGATAAGCGCCAATCATATGCTTGTCCCACTGACTAGGGCTATCCGATCGTACATTTAATTCATCTTCGGCGAGTACCCTTATAGTTCGAGGATAAACATCTAACTTGAATTCCGGATCTGTAAAGCTATTCACCATCTTTGGTATACCCGTCGACATTAACGCGACATGGCTCCTGGCGTTCGCATTGATTACCTGGTCTTTTTCTACCAGTTGGTTCCCTGCGCTCGCAGAGTTACCTTCGACCGCTCACTATTGGATCGCCGGTGTACTGGGAACCCTCGCGCTATTTACCTCAGTGTTAGCGCACGAACTCGGACACTCCCTGGTCGCCCTCTCGCAGGGTTTAAGAGTCTGTGGGATCACCTTGCTCTTGTTTGGGGGAGTCTCCCGTATTGAAGGTGGTGCAACTCGCGCTCGTAACGAATTCCTAATTGCGTTTGCCGGGCCAGCGGTATCAATTGTGATCGGTTTGGTGCTGCTGTTCTGGGTGTTCGTGCTTCAGCCTGATGGCGATGCGACGATATTTCGCCTAGTGGTATTCGCAACGGGTTGGATGAACGTAATGGTTGGAGCCTTCAACTTGCTACCGGGCTATCCAATGGACGGAGGACGTGTATTACGGTCCGCGGTTTGGGCGGTCACTGGAAATACCGAGCTGGCGTCGTCAGTCGCTTTCAATGTCGGTCGAATCGTGTTCTACATCTTTATCGGGTACGGCGCTTGGCAGATTTTCAACGGAAACGTGATCAGTGGAATTTGGATCGCCGTAATCGGTTGGTTCTTGATGTCTTCCGCCCGAGGTGAGAGGGCTGCTCAATCAAGCGATGCAAGCAACGCTATGAGCAGCGCACTAAGTTTTCCGGTTGAAATAGCGACTGAGCAAATTCCACCCGCCATTGATGAATCGAGATCGGTTCAGTCAGTTCTCGACGATCTCACCACCGAATCTAATCAGGTCTCTATACCCGTCACAAAAGCGGGGGAGCTTGTTGGATTTGTAACCCCTGCTGAACTTTTTTTCGTCGGCGCAAAATCCAGATCGATTTCGAAGATCGGTCAAGTCATGGACCCGCGCAGCCTTAGGGTGATCGATTCTTCGGAGTCAGCTGGAGAGGCGCTGAGATTGCTCGACCTACACAGGGTTAGCCAGCTTGTAGTGATGGGCAACGGGATGGTGCTTGGTCTTACCAACCGCCAATCGATTTTGAAGAAAATGTTGGAAATGCAGTCTGCTCGCGAAGCCTACTCGCTGCCTAATCCAACTGACGATCTCGACTAATCTTTGACTAGTATCCGTGGCAGCCAAATTGCAAACGAGCTGCCTACTCCGGCGAACGCGTCGGTGAGTTCGATATGAACAGCTACACGCCCTCGTGCCAGTGGATGGAAAGCATCGAAAGCAATTGCCGAAAATCTTTTGTGACCGAGATTAGAGCTTGCTTTTGCCGCTAGCCCATGAACGATTGAGTCTGCTGTGGTGGTAGCAGAACCGTCGACCGTCGATTCTTCACTCAACCCTGACTTTAGGTCAGGGTTAGTTGTTTGTGTCGAGCTGTCCGTCAAGGTTGAACTGAAATTCGATAGCGAAGCTGGTTCGCGTGTGATGTGGTGTCGTAAGCGCTGAACTCACGGTACACGGAACCGGTATTTTGAATGCCAGTTGTTTTTAAACGGAATTGCTCCGAACTTTAACGTTAGGGAGATTTACAGTCCGACGATCGCTCTGCGGTGGATTCCAGTCCCTATCAAAGTTTCGCCAAGAGTAGTTTCGACTTTGAAGCGGAGTTTCACACCATCTTCCTCGAGCAGTGTCGCAGTTGTGGTGACTGTAGAACCATGCGGAGCAGGGACGAGGTGCTTGACGTTGACATGGAAGCCGACACTTGACTCGGTATCTTCGAGTAATTCCCGAGTGGCGTCTACGCACGCCAGTTCCATTTCCATAATCATCGCTGGACTGGAAAGAACCGCGTGCT
>JAYQWG010000044.1:12675-14531 GCA_038150225.1 Chloroflexota bacterium | reverse complement strand
TCAAGCAGGCCGTCGGACTAACATAGCGAGTGGTACAGGTTCTGGGGGCAGGTCAACTTCTCAAAACGCCTGTATGCCGGTCACGTTGACATCCCTCGTTTGCGAGAAGGTGGTGTAAATGCTGCTTTCTTTGCTGTCTGGATCAACGACTAAGGAAGTGATCTGGACGCCATGCGTCTTACGATCCGAGAAATCGACGCTATTCATCGAACCATCGACGCCAATCCTGACGATCTGGCACTAGCGCTAAATGCAGATGATGTGATCAAGGCCAACACAGAAGGAAAAATAGCTGTTCTAATCTCAATTGAAGGTTGACGTGGCATCGACGAGGATCTTGGAGTTCTCCGTACTTTCTACCGACTTGGAGTACGTTCGATAACCCTCGCGTGGGGAGCGGCAACCGGGTGGATTGACAGTCACAACGACGAGAAACATGGCGGTCTGACCGACTTCGGACGCAGCGTAGTTAAGGAAACGCAGCAACTGGGAATGGTTGTAGACATTTCTCACGTATCAGACAAATCGTACTGGGACGTGTTGGAATCCTCCGAACGTCCGATCTTTGCCTCGCATTCGTGCTGCAGAACGCTCCAAGACCATAAACGCAACATGACGGATGACATGATTGCCGCCCTTGGCGAAGCCGATGGGGTGATCAACATCAACTTTGTCGCCGGTTTTGTTGGTGGTGACCCATCCACGGGGTACCGACACTCCCAGAAACCTGCTTCAAACGAAATGCGTGACCCGTTCGATTTCCTCACCAAAAAGGGCTAAGGCAGGGTCCGTCGATCGATCGGCTGATGGATCATTTCGACCATGCTGTGAAATTGGCGGCTCCAGAACACGTCGTCATCGGGACCGACTACGACGGGGCTTCCCACTTCCCGATCGGCTTAGACGATATTTCAAAAATGCCTCTTGTGACCGATGCATTACTAAGACGCGGACATTCACCGAGTGTTGTTGAAGGAATTCTTGGTGCAAACGATCTTCGTTTGCTGAAACAATCTCTCTAACAATCAAAAGCAGAAAACATTTGTGTAGCGTTACTTCCGACAGCGCTATCGCGTGAAATACTTTGGATTGAGGGAGTTTTGATCCCCAAAATCGGATTTCCAGACACTAACTTGAAAACCCAATACACCACTGCCCTGCTCTCCATTGCCCTAGTGCTGATATTGTCCGCGGCCTTGGCGTGCCAGGGCGATTCAAACGATCAAGCCACATTTGATCCAGCCACTTCCACGCTCGCTTCGATCTCCCTGTCGTCTCCGGCTTTCGATAATGGTGCCGATATACGCGTCGAGTTCACCTGTGACGGAACTGACGTATCACCACCACTGCGATGGACTGATATTCCCGAAGGAGCAAAGTCACTCACGATAGTCATGGACGATCCGGACGCCCCAGGCGCGATATTCAGGCACTGGTCGATATATGACATTCCTGCCGCAACAAGCACCATTAAACAAGGTCAGCCATCCGAGCCACAGCTTGAGAACACGATCAAGCAAGGGACCAACGACTTCGGAACAATTGGGTACGGTGGACCTTGTCCGCCGTCCGGCGAAGAGCACGAATACACGTTCTTTATCTTTGCTCTTACTGGCCACCTCGAACTCCCTCCCGGCGCATCAGCATCAGATTTAACAATGGCGCTCCAGGGCAAAGTAATCGGAACCGGTTCGTTCAGTGGGATGTACGCTCGCCAGTAGCCGAATTGCGGGTTAGCCCCACCTTGCGCACACCTTGGGCACACCTAAAATTTAGTACATATCAATTTCACGAGTGGAGAACCCACAGAAGCGATGCAACGCGTCATTGTCCTTGCCACCGCGCTTATCACCCTG
>JAYQWG010000044.1:0-12575 GCA_038150225.1 Chloroflexota bacterium | reverse complement strand
ACCCACAGAAGCGATGCAACGCGTCATTGTCCTTGCCACCGCGCTTATCACCCTGGTCCTAGTCGCTTGTTCAGGTTCAGCATCCATTGAGCCGGCGACCTCCTACGACTCGCTCGTAGAGGCTCTCGATGCGGCAGGAATGAAGATCAACAGCAACGAGGAAAACCAGTTCTTGTTCTCAGGCATATTTTCAGTCCCAGGTCGTGAGATAGTTGCTAGTGCTGAGTCGTTATTGGCGTTCCAGTTCCCTTCCGAAGCTGAAACCGATGAACAACTCGCACTGGTTTCCGAGGATGGCTACGGTATCGGGTTGAAATACATCAACTGGGTGAACGATCCGTACTTCTTCAGGAACGTAACTCTGGTTGTTGTTTACGACGGAGACACATCGCTGGTGAAATCCACGCTAACAGAAGCGATGAACGAATCGATAATTTCACCTGCCATCGGTTCCTAATTCTCACTCATTAGCACTTATATTGTTGTCGGGCGTCGAATACCTGATCCAACATTTTGCTAACGAATACATTTATCCACCTCCCCGGCGTAAATGCCGATCAAGAAGAAGACTTCTGGTCTGAAGGAATACGAGACTGGAAGTCGGCATTCTCATCTGACCAGTTTTCGGCTGAGCAACTCGACTCACTGACCGACTCGCAATCTGCGCTGACGTTGAACGATCCCGTCTATTTTCATGACGCATTACCCGCGGGTGAACGTTGGCGACTGCTACCAAATTTCGACGCAGACACCGCCTATCTTGACATCGAAACGACTGGTCTCGGTGGAGATGCTTACATAACGATGTGTGGGATTCTCGATTCAGCGGGTTTCACCGCCTACGTGCGCAGTAAAAATCTCGATGCTTTGGATGATGTGATCAAGCAATACAAAGTTATCGTGACGTTCAACGGCATATCATTCGACGTTCCTTGGATCAGGCGCGAGTTAGGAATTTCATTCGACCACGTTGCCCAGGTTGATTTGATGCACGTTTTTCGACGTGCCGGAATCAAAGGGGGATTGAAGAGAATAGAGCGAAACCTTGGGTTCGATCGGGGGGGCGATCTTTCTGAATTGTCAGGTCGTGATGCAGTGGTGTTGTGGAATCTTGCCCAAGAAGGTGAACCTAACGCCATGGATACCCTGATTCGGTATAACGCGGAAGACGTTGCTTCACTTCCTGGATTGGCAAAACATGCTTACGACATGCACGCCGTGGGAACTCCAATGAGCGACGAACCGTATAACCCTGTCGCTGAGTTCGACACTTCGGTTCTGCCTTACGATGCTGCTCTCGTTGAATACCTGTGTAGTTGATCGAATTTGAGTGCTAGACTGGCTCTTTGACTCTCGCGCGTGCGAGGGAACCAGCGAACGAGATCACCTCACTCACAATCGGAATATCGTGAGTTTGATCGGCGAGACATTTGTCAGCACTTCAATTTACCGAACACCCAATACTGAGCAACACAGTCTTATTTGCAGCCTGGGGCGGCTGGCCCGATGCAGCTGAATCCGCCACTCGATCACTTCGTGAGATGGTCAGGCAGCTTTCAGCCACCAAATTCGCAACGATAGACCCGGAAGATTTCTACGATTTCGCTGACCAAAGGCCTGTTGTTTCAAACGAGTCTGACGGATCCCGCAAATTGTCTTGGCCAAAGAACGAGTTCTACTACTGGAAATCGGACGGCGATGACCGCGACGTCCTCATATTCATCGGGGTCGAACCCAATCTCAAATGGCGGACATACTCGAACCTGGTTCAACAGGTGGCGTCTGAATCCAATGTTTCGCTTCTCGTGACGGTCGGAGCACTGCTAGATTCAGTGCCTCACACTCGTTCGCCAAGGGTGACAGGATCGTCAATAAACCCGGATCTTGGGCAGGGATTTGAACACATCAAATACCCAATTCCGAACTACGAAGGACCCTCCGGAATCACTTCAGTTTTGATCGACAAGCTCGGTGAGGAAAAAATCCCTTCCGCAAGCATTTGGGGGCATTCACCTCACTACTTACAGGTCGCCCAGAACCCAACTTTGACTCACGCCATATTGACTGAGCTACAGAAATTTGTATCTGTGCCGGTTGACTTGAGCTCCCTTGCAAAGGAATCGGAGGAGTTCGACGAAAACCTCGTGAGAGCGCTGGCTGACCAACAGGAAATCGAGGGGTACGTGAAACGCCTCGAAGAGCGTTATGACTCTGAAGAGGAGTATCGCCAGAGTCCTGAGCCTGCTGCTCTCGTACAAGAACTTGAAGACTTTTTACGTCAGCAAAGACTCCCGGGAGACGCTGACGACGGAGAAACCAACGATTGAGCAAAATTTCCGAACAGTTATCCAAACTTGGACATGTTGAAAGGTCCGGTTTCGGATTCGGAACTAAGTCCGTATCGACCAAAATTCCGGTCATTCTTGTCGGAGTTGAAGAAGCTGAACTAGGCAAAGTCGCGCAGAAATCAGTCGACTTCGCAATCTTGTCGAACCTTCCAAAGGAATTGACTGGAGACTCTAAATCAGACATCGACATACCCGTTGGGGTTTCGGTAACAGCTAAAACCGAAGTCGAAAAAATTTTTGAATCGCAGGTTGATTTCGTTGTAATCGCGGCGGATGACGCCCCGGGGTCTGCCTTGAAAGACAATGAGCTTGGGAAGGGTTACGTCGTTCAAGGTGAACTCAACGAAGACCGTGCAAAGGCCGTTGACAGTGGTCCTTTCGATTTCGTTGTTGTTGATGGCACCAACCTCTCGCTGCCATTAAACGTTGGTGAAGCATTCAGTCTCCAGGAAACGATTCAGCCATACTCCCGCCACATAGCATTGAGAGTCGCAACCGCTCCCGGTAAGGACGATCTAGAGCTCCTTAGGGACATGGGTGTCTCCGCACTACTGTTCGCTTCAGGGATCTCTGAATCCACTCTGAGCGAACTCAGAGAAAAGATCGATCAAATCGAACCACGCAAATCGCGTAATAACGCGAGTGCGGTCATTCCGTCGATCAATGATCGTTCAGGTGTAAGACCTGGAGATGTCGAACCGGACCACGACCACGATCACGACGAAGACGACGACTGGGAATAGGGAACCACGTTTCGAAGAACACTCTTATTGAGTAAGTAAGCGGACGAATTGAGGACTTATGGTCAACTACACGGTAATCGGACTTGGACGTATTGGCACTTCGATCGGAATGGCAATACGTTCAAATGATCCCAACAACTCGACAGTAATTGGTTACGATGCAGAAAGAAAAGCGCAGGACCTCGCTCAAAAAATGGGTGCTGTCGATTCCACTGAATGGAACATTGACAAAGCGGTTGAAAACGCCGACATAATCATCGCAGCAACCCCGGCTCGCGCACTCTTCGATGTATTTGATGCGATAACACCCTATCTCAAACAAGGCGCCATAATCACGGACACTTCGCCTACCAAAAGGGCTGTTCTCGAATGGGCAGATGAACTACTACCGGATGCTTCATCGTTTGTAGGCGGGAATCCGCTTACCGGTGCATCGATTGGTTCACAGCAAGAAGCTTCTGGTCACGTATTTCACAATGCAAAATGGGCTGTGGTCGCTTCGCCGAAGTCATCATCTAATGCGATACGAACTGTGACTGACATGGTTGAAATGATCGGTGCCAAGCCGGTTTTCATGGATGCGCACGAGCATGATTCTTTCTCAGCGGCGACTACTGGACTTCCCGCTGTGGTTGCAGCAGCCGTAATGAACGCTGTTAGCACGTCACCCTCGTGGGCTGAAATCAGCCGATTCGTGGGTTCAGAGTTCGACCAGGTAACGTCGCCTGCCGGATCAGATCCAGCTTCCAACCAAAGCACAGCGGCCACGAACTCTGACATGTTGGCCCACTGGATCGAGCAGCTCATTGAAAGTTTCCAACAGATCAAGGCGGGACTCGAAGATGATGATGATCTGTTTTCGCCTGATGGCAGAGTAGCCGCTTCGTTTGTTCAGGCATGGGAACAACGTGCACGACTAGAAGCTGGAGTTGCAGATCGCAGACCCGACGGAACCATCGGAGAGGCTATGCCTTCTTCCGGTGACCAAATGATGGGACTCTTCTTTGGAAGCCGGGTTGCACGAATGCTTCGAAGCGGGCGTGAACAGAAGAAAGATCCTACTCGGTACGACCGAACCAAGCTGAAATAGACAACAGGATATAAATGCCTCTAACCATTGCACGGCCGCGTTCTTTGCGCGGAGAAATAATCGCTCCAGGTGACAAGTCAGTCTCACACCGGGCGATCATGTTCAACGCCCTGTCGAACACAGGCACTGCACACGTAACAAACTTTTCCCCCGGCGCTGATTGCACGTCAACAGTCGAAATGATGCGAGAGCTTGGTGTCAAAATCACTCGCGAAGCAGGTCCTGAAGGAGCCGGAGACAACCTGACCGTTACCGGAGTAGGTCTGAATGGGATCCAAGAACCAGCAGAGATTCTCGACGCTGGTAACAGTGGTACCACTACCCGTTTGATGTCAGGTGTCCTCGCGGGGCGAGATATGGTCGCCGTATTAACCGGTGACAACTCGCTCAAGTCGCGTCCAATGGGACGGGTCATTAATCCACTAACCGAAATGGGCGCCGTGATTTCCGGCCGCGCCGGCAACACGCTTGCACCGCTCGTCTTTCATGGTGGCTCCTTGCGTGGGATCGAATACGAAATGCCAGTTGCTTCCGCGCAACTAAAGTCTTGTCTGCTACTGGCGGGACTTAGAGCTGATGGTCCGACTCGTCTCGTCCAACCAGCTGAGAGCAGAGATCACACAGAGCGCATGTTTGACGCGATGGGGGCAACTCTCAGCAGAGATGGACTAACCCTTGAGTTACATCCCGGAGAACTCGAAACTGTCGATGTAGATGTGCCTGGTGATATTAGTAGTGCTGCGTTCTGGATGGTTGCGGGTGTGACCCACTCGGACGCTGAATTGCTCATCAAGAACGTAGGAATTAACCCGACTCGAGCTGGAATTATTACTGCGCTACAAATGATGAATGCAGATCTGACACTGCAAGATGAACGAACCATCGCTGGAGAGCCGGTCGCTGACGTTCTTGTACGCAGCAGCGAACTGAAAGCCACTGAGATATCAGGTGACATCGTTCCACTGCTCATCGACGAAATTCCAGTACTGGCAGTAGCGGCCGCAGTTGCGGAAGGCACGACCGTGTTTAAAGATGCGGAAGAGCTCCGGGTAAAGGAGTCGGATCGAATTCAGGCGAGCATCGATTGGTTGGTTGGCGCCGACGTTGATGCAACAGGCACGCCCGACGGAATGATCATAACTGGTGCTGAGTCTTTCGGAGGAGGGTCGTTTGAATCGTTCGATGACCACCGTTTAGCAATGTCACTCGGTGTTGCCGGAATGATTTCACGCGAGCCAATAACTGTTCTTGACCCAGACGTCGCAGGCATCTCGTACCCGAACTTCTGGAAAATTATCGAAGATTTCGGGGGCCTAGTTGGCTAACCAGCCCGCCCGTGCGAAACCACTCATTGTCGTAATTTCCGGTCCAAGTGGCGTCGGCAAGGACGTCATGATCGAGAAGATGATCCAGAACGATCAGACCGGATTTCATTTCACGGTCACAGCAACCACGCGTGCACCTAGACCTGGTGAGAAAGACGGGGTTAATCACCACTTCGTCAAAGTCGAAGATTTTATAAATCTCATCGCCCAGGACGATCTTTTGGAGTGGGCTCAGGTCTATGGCAATTACTACGGTGTCCCAAAGCAGCAAGTTAGGTCAGCTCTCGGTGCTGGGAAGCATGTGATCATGAGGGTCGACGTGCAGGGCGCAAAACGCCTTAGAGAGCTTGTCCCCGAGGCCTTGATGATATTCATTCAACCACCAAGTCTCGCTGTACTCGAAAAACATCTCCGTGACCGTGGTGTCGACACTGAAGAAGAGATGACCAAGCGCTTGGCTGCAGCTGGGGACGAAATGCGCCAGACAGGTCTATTTGACTACGCCGTGACGAACGAGGAAGGCGATCTCGATTCGACCGTACAAAAAGTCGTCGACATCATTTCCGAAGAGGCGGCTAAGGTCCCGGCTCGCAACATCGCGATCTGAGCCTTCATCGTTCAAATGTCTCCGATCTAGGAGTACTAGCTGAAGATGAGACTTTTCGTCTGGAATCACTCAAGCTTCCGGCAAACGAAAGCTCCGGAATAGTTTCGAGTGACGGGGACGTGGTCGTGCTGATCTTAAGCGGTGAAGGATCGGTAACGACCTCGGATCGGAAATTTGATCTTACCGACACTTCTCAATTTCACGTCCCAGCAAGCAAGAGATTTGAGCTTCACGCGGGTGCTCAGTATCTCCATTACCTGTTAGCAACCTGCCCTGCTGGTGAACTTCGCTCGAACCAAGAGCATGATCGAAAAATAACGCCGGGTGGAGTCACAATGTTGACTACATCTCGCTACGACCGATTTCCTGATTCAGGACTCGTTCGAGGCGGAATGTTTTATCTCGACGAATGCAGAACAGCCAGTTATCACTCACACGATTCAGCCGCAGAAGTGTTCGTGTTTCTCAAAGGTCAATGCAGAGCAAAAGTCGATGGTGTGAGCGAAGATTTTGGTCCTAGAGAAGTCCTATATGTTCCTGCGGAAGAGAAACACGAACTAAAGAATATTGGCAACTCGTTACTTGAAGTATGGCTAACTGTTACGCCAAATGTATCGCCCAGCCGCACGTTTTACGAGGAACAGGCGGACGGTACATGGGTCCGCGTTACACCGCGAGTCGACGGGCAAGAATCCCGTCCGCCATCAGCCTAGTTATTCATCCTCGTAAAGAGTTGATGAAAAGCGTGACCTCTGAACTTCCACATACTTATCGATTGAGTATTTTGGAGTGTGGTTCTTCAGAATCTTCTTTGCTCCCAACGAATCGTTGGTGAACAGTTCAAGCAACGTCGCGGTCATGATTTTCGCTGGAATGTTCACAGCGCGTTCGTAGTCTTCGACCAGATAGTCGTCCCCATGCCCTACCCCGACGGCAGCATTCGTATAGGGGTGTATGACTGGCATTATCGTACTCAAGTCACCCATGTCTGTTGATCCGCCTTGGGTTTGGTCAGGTTTATTCACTGTCACTTCTGACCGACCAACGATTTTTCGAGCGTTCCTGACAAACACGTCTATCAATCCAGGGTCCTGTTGAAGAGCGTGGTATCCGGCAACTTCAATCAACTCAACTTTGGCGCCGATTGCCATCGCACCCGCACGGTAACAACGAATAACTCGTTCTTTGATATCTTCGAGTATTTCGACGGATTTGGCTCGTACTCGTCCTTCCCAAAGGACATCTGAAGGAACGGCGTTTACCGACGTTCCTCCTCGGGAAAGCATTCCGTGAACCCTCACAACATCACGCTCGCGGAAAGTCTCTCGAATTGAATTAATTGCGTTCGTGGCTAGAGTCGCGGCCTGTAAGGCGTTGATACCCTGATCGGGCGCTCCACCGGCATGAGCAGACTTGCCGATGTATTTCACCTGGTGCGAGACGTGTGCATTGGAGGTCCCGCCGATGGAGATTGCTGAATCGCCGTTTCCAGAAGTGGTGTGGGTCATCATCGCCATATCCACGTCATCAAAAATTCCCAGTCGGATCATTTCCTGCTTGCCTGATAGGAATTCAATCTCACCAGCTTCTTTCAGTGTCAGGCGTTTTTCGATTTCGATAAACTCTTCAGCAGGTGTTAGGACAAACGTGATCGAACCACTGAGGTGTTTGCGAACTTCATCATCCGACAGCGCTGTGGCAACACCAAGCAACATCCCAATTTGAGCATGATGTCCGCACGCGTGCACCGCACCAGTGTCGGCATTGACGCCTGGGTGGGTTGGAACGAGTAATCCGTCCAACTCGGCAATTACTGCAATATTGGGACCGGGTTTGGAACCCTTCAAGATTGCTTTCACCCCGGTCATTGCGAGATTCGTTTCGACTGGCAACCCGAGCGAAGAGAGGCGATCTGCGACGTATTTTGCTGTTCTAGTTTCGTTAAAACCAGTTTCGGCTGTCGCGTAAACTGCCTTTGCGTCATTAATGAATTGATCGCCATGTTTGTCGATGCGATTCAACGCAAGAGAACGCACTATGTCCAATAGATCACTCACAGGCTGTTTACTCAGAGAACGTTGTGACGGATCGGAATCCGCGCATCCTCGATAGATATTCGCTTATCGACATCGGAGCCTTGAAAGAACCAGATATTTTCTTTGCCAAAAGCGCGTTGTCTGAAAGAAGATCAATAACAGTTAGTCCCATAGCCTTCGCTGATTTGATCACCGCCAGATCGTAATTTTCAACAAGGTAATCAATCCCGTGACCTGTCCCTGATGTGGCGTTTGCGGTGGGCTGGATGGTCGCCACAATCTGACTGACATCTCCCATGTCAGTGCAACCGGTACTGTGCGGGAGTTCAATAACATTGTCATCGCCGATCAGCGATGCAGCGTTGTTTCGGTAGACCTCCGTGAGTTGCTTGTCGTACTTTGCAGGAAGATATCCAGGTGATGTTGAGATTTCGACAGTTGCGCCGGTTGCCAACGCGCCTGCTTTCAACGCGCGGTCAACCTTTTCTGAAGCGTTGAGAATTGCCGGCACGTTCGATGCCCTAACGTACGTTTCCAGTTGAACATTAGCAGGCACAGAATTCACGGCATCCCCACCTTTGGTGATTACTGGATGCACACGAACTTTGTCGCTGTCACGGAACGTCTCTCGTTGTGCGTGAATTCCCGCCAAGCCAAGATGTGCCGCGTTGAGCGCGTTGATGCCTAAATGCGGTGAACCACCAGCGTGTGCGGCTCTCCCGATGTATGTGACCGTCTTACCGATCATCCCGTTGTTAGAGCCACCAACTCCGATTGTTCCTGCTGTTTCGCCACCGGTGTGAGTGAGCATCGCTATATCTACATCATTGAAAAAACCGAGTTTGATGAACTCTTGCTTCCCGCCGAAAAACTCAATTTGTCCTTCAGCACGAAGACTCTCTCTAAATCCGAGTTCGATGTACTCCTCTGCAGGTGTAGCGAAAAAGCTGATTCGACCAGTAAGATCGGCTTTGGTCTGAGCCTGACTTAACCCGGCTGCTACTCCCAACATCGAACCGATTTGTGCGTGGTGTCCGCAGGCGTGGGCAGCACCTGTGTTTTCATCCGCGAAGGAATGCCCGGGAACGACCAAAGAATCAAGTTCACCCATTACTGCGATGTGGGGACCGGGTTTTCCTGTATCCAAGGTTGCGGCAACACCGGTTAGTCCAATCCCCGTCTGGACTTCAAAACCGGCTGTTCTGAACCAGTTTGCAACGAGTTCACTGGTTCGTTGCTCTTTGTAACCACTTTCTGGATGAGACAGTATGTCTTGAGAGATCCGTTCGAGTTCGTCCGATCTCTCATTTACGTTATTCAAGAACGCATTTTTTGTATCGGATTTTGGAGTCATTGGGTTCCCGAGGTTGGTCAGCGGTCGAGAAGTGTAGCAGCGAACGCAGTCTGTCCTACCTGCTTGCGGAACCCGTTGAAGCTAAGTTCTCACCTATACTTTCCGTATGAACAAAATCGTACTCGCCCCTCAGGGATTTAAAGAAAGCCTTACAGGACTAGAAATAGCTGAAGCCATGGAGGTTGGCGCAAAAAGCGTCTGGCCTGACGCTGATGTGGTCAAGATTCCTGTCGCAGACGGTGGGGACGGGACTCTCCAGGCACTGGTAGACAGTTCTGGCGGTTCAATCCGAACCGCCCAGGTCGAAGACGCTCTTGGCAGAACGATTAAGGCTGAATGGGGAGCACTTGGCAACGGCACTACCGCGGTAATTGAGGTTGCGAGGGCTGTTGGGCTTACACGGCTTTCACTCGATGAACGCGACGTACTAAACGCCTCGACATACGGCGTCGGCCAATTGTTCACTGAGGCGCTCGATGCTGGATTTACTGATTTCATAATTGGCGTAGGTGGTAGCGCTACCAACGACGGTGGTGCTGGCATGATTCAGGCAATGGGTGGAAGTCTTACCGATGAGTCTGGATCCGAAATTGCCCGAGGTGGAGCAGCGTTGAGCAATCTGCGCCACATCGATGTATCAAACCTCGATCCTCGCATGCAGACGGCGAGAGTTACTGTTGCATGTGATGTGAACAACCCTCTTTGTGGTCCTCGGGGAGCGTCGGCGATATTTGGTCCGCAAAAAGGTGCCAACTTTGAAGATGTCCAACTGTTAGATGCAGCGCTCGCCAACTACGCAGAGGTCATCTCGAACTATTTGCAAACAGACGTGGCGGAGATTCCAGGCGCAGGGGCATCTGGAGGTCTCGGCGCAGGACTTATGGGCTTCTTCGACGCAAGGCTTCGATTGGGAGCAGACATTGTTCTCGAAGCTGTCGAACTAGAACGTCATCTTGAAGACGCTGACCTGGTGGTTGTTGGTGAAGGACAGTTCGACAGATCGACGGTGTTCAACAAGTCTCCTGTCGCGGTCGCACAAAAAGCAAAGATTCACGGCATTCCGGTTATCGGTATTGCGGGATCGCTCGGAGCAGGATTCCGCGAGGTTCACGACCATGGAATAAACGCAGTGTTCAGCCTTGTGAATCGTCCTATGTCACTGAAAGCAGCGATGGATGACACGAAACGACTGGTCGCAATAGCAACTGAAGAGGCTTGCCGGGCCATCGACCTAAAAATCGGTGAATAAGCCGACTCTAGGTCGTTACTCAAGAATCAACAGGTGAACTTCGAGCGGACCGTGAATTCCGGTCACCGTCGTCCCTTCAATATCGGCGGTCTTACTTGGGCCGGAGATTAGATTCATCGATCCCGCCAGATCATCCTTAAGGAAGTCGTTCCTTTCCATAGCGAACAACTCATCCAGCGATTCGAGGACCTGCCCTTTTTGTATCACCGCGATGTGTACAGGTGGTGCAAGGCTGACGAGTCGTGAAACCCTGTTCTTTGGATGGATCACCACGGTTCCGGTTTCAGCAATCCCATAATCGACGCCGGTAATTCCTAAATCAGCGGTAAACGCCTCTTCCTTGGAATCTTCTACAGAATTTTCGTGGAGCTCGCGATCTGTAGTTCTTATCGTTGCTCCCTCCGGCAGTGATAGAGCAGCTGAAACATTCAACTGATTCAGCGCCTGGTGGTCGGAAGTAAGCACGCTACGAACACCCTTCGAATCACAAATATCCTGAATGACTCCAATCGCATTTTCTGAATCACTAACTGAGTGAATGTTCCAACCGTTCTTAGCGGCGGATATCTTTAGCGATTCCATCAACTCATCAGAACGTGATGTTGAATCCTGCGTAATTTCTTTGGCTCGAGTATCGGCGTCTCCAGGTGACTCGAAGAACGCTGTTTCATCAATGCTTTCAGGTGCGACTGGCACAGAACGACCCAACGACGCTGACACACCAGAAATGAATTTCTGTCGGTCTGTCATTTACCACCGCCCAACTTCATAGACTTCACAAACGATTTCAATGAACGCGTGCTAACTGCGGGGAAATCTCGACTTGAAGTCCATCCACCTACAGGCGGTGGAGCTTTCGAGATCCATCCATTTGAGGTGAAGGGGCGAAGAGTCCAGCCAGCGATTCTTGCACCTAGGTCGAACCGTTTGCGCCCCATCATGCCAATACGCCAGGACTTCCAAACCAGACGTTCTGCCATCGAGGATGATTTTTCTTTCGGATCCTTCTCACCTTCAGCCGTTCGCCATCGAAGCTCAAGCAACATTCGTGGGATGTCAATCTTTACCGGACAGGCATCGTGGCATGCGCCACAGAGCGACGATGCGTTCGGAAGGTTCTTTCCATCTTTTAGCCCTGTCAAAACGGGGGAAACGAGCGCACCTATGGGACCCGGGTAGACCCAGCCATAGGCATGCCCTCCAACCTTCCGGTAAACAGGACAAGCGTTAAGACAAGCGCCACACCTAATACAGTTCAGTGCTTCCCGCATGTAGACGTCTGACAACAGTTTGTCTCTACCGTTGTTCAACACGACAAGATGGAATTCCTCTGGACCTTCTTCTTCGTCCGGCTTGCGAGGTCCGTTAACCACCGTAACGTACGTGGAAATTCGTTGACCCGTCGCAGAGCGGATGAGGATTCTAAGCATGGTGCTAAGGTCCTGAATCGACGGAACGATTTTTTCCATTCCCATTACCGCAACGTGAACACGCGGCACGGAAGTCGACATACGCCCATTTCCCTCGTTTGTAACTAGGGCTATCGAACCTGATTCGGCCACTGCAAAGTTCGCACCGGTCACAGACATATCGGCACGCCTGAAAACATCTCTCAGTTGCTCTCTAGCCATCATCGTGAGCTCAGTAGCATCAGGAGGCTCGGACCCGGGCTGGTAAGACTTGTCCAGCAACTTGGCAACTTCGGCACGGGACTTGTGCACTGCAGGTGCTATGAGGTGGTATGGCGTTTCTCCAGCCAGCTGGATGATGTATTCACCAAGATCAGTTTCAACTGTCTCGAATCCAGCATCATTCATTGCCTC
>JAYQWG010000043.1:0-15507 GCA_038150225.1 Chloroflexota bacterium | reverse complement strand
CCAGACGAGATTTACGAGTTCGAGGTCGACCTTTGGGCGACGAGTCACCTGTTCATGCCAGGACATAGGATCAGGGTTGCGGTTGCCAGCAGCAGCTTCCCAAGATGGGACAGGAACTGGCAATCCGGTAAGAACAACGCTTTTGAGTCAGAGGGGGTTGTCGCTACGAACCGCATATACAAAGATGCGTCGCGCCCTTCACACATTCTGCTGCCGCTCCTCAAGTAGCGTTCAGATAGGCAACTTAACTCAAAACCTCGCGTGCGTGTGCGTACGCGTGTCAAGTGTGCCGTTTACACATGTTTTCACTTTGAGATGAACTTAGCTTTGAAGTATGGAAACAGTCTCGGGTCTCGGCACCAGTCTGCGTCTAATTGCAGTACAACTTCGAGTACTGCTGCTTGGAATTGCCATGGCAGCGGTGCTTTTTGTCGCGCCCGCGAGCGATGAGAACACGGTTTTTGCCTCTCAAATTGGAACACTTGACGCCACTCCGGCTTTCACAGAGATCGGGACTACCGTCACCGCCACCGTTTTTGATCCGGATCTGAACGTCACCGTTCTGCGAGAGTTTGAATCTACCGATAACAGCAGCAACCCGTACGAGCTTCCGCTAGGTACAGCTGGCGATACGAAGGTCTACAAGGTCACTCACACCTCGATCGGCGATTTCAACGCTGACGGTGTAGTTGACGATGAAGACATTCAGGTCAGCACCACTAAAGCGACGGTGCAATGGGTCAACAAAGATGCTGGGACCTTCCAGGTTGGTCTTACTGAGACAGTTGGTGGAACTGAATCATTCACGGTTACCTACCGGTCTGAGCACAAGGACACAACAACCGTTACATTGCGAAGCCCTTCGGATGCAGATGGATTCACACTGACTCTTGAGGAAACCACCACCACATCTCACACTTTCGCTGCAACGTTCAAAACAGGCGAATCTACTGCTTCAACGGGTGCATCGGATCCGAGTTCCTCGACTCGACCAACTCTGAAGGTTGTAGATGGCGACTCGATCACAATTGAATACGCCGATGCCAGCCCTGCGAAACTGATCAGTGAGGCGGTGGTAATCGACACCACGAAGCCGTCGGTTTCGATTACCTCACCGATGCACAAGGGTTCAACAAGTAATGCAACGGCGTGGGCACGCGCAGTTGTAACGGATTCGGCTTCCGGTGTTGAACTGAGTCAGATCAAGTTCCACGTTGATGTTGATAGAGATTGCGTGTTTGATGAACCCAGAGAGACGGTGACTGCTTCGGCGACCGAGTCTTCCCAGATCAATCAGGGGTGGAATGCTATGGCACTTCTCCCTGCACCAGCTTCCGATGGCGCACTGAACGCGTACGTGACCGCCACAGACCGAGCATCCAATATTGGTAGGACTGATGCGGAGGCAACTACCGGTGACCAGAACCACACATGCACGGTAGACACCTCACCGCCTGGTCTCGTTGAGGTTGTGTTGGGCCAATCCTGGGACGCCAGCGACGAGAAAGTCGTCGACAACGTTCTGAACAGCGTGAAAGTGAAATGGGCCGAGGACATCAAGGAATCGTCGATTGAAAAATCGCGATTCATCATTGGTAGCGAAACCGCAGCGACCGCAACGATGATCGAAGATATCAACGACACGGTCTGGCTCACGTTCGAAGATATTCCTACTTCCCCGGAACGAATCACGATCTTGCCGGGTGCGGTATCTGACAAGACTGATTTCCCGTCGGAATTGAAAGAAATCATTCCGATAGACAAACTCGGACCAAGACTAACGGTCGGCACCGATCGGGCGATTACCAATGGACTATTGACCATTACCGTTTCGACTGTCGAGACGATCACCGAAGATCCGACGGTGACTATCGATGGTGTGACCTTTGGTTCTGCAAAACCGATTGGAATCAATGAGTGGTCAATTGAAGTCGATGGAACCACGTTCACAGGGTCCGCAGCTGGTGATGGCGTGAAAAACGTCGAGGCAGCTGGATTCGATGCTGCGCTGAACATCGCGCGTGGTGGTCTGGCAGTCGAGGCAGCTGGATACCCGACAGGTGCGGTTCAGTTCGATTTGGATACAGTCATCAAGCTGCCTGTGGTGCTGCCGGGTGACCGTGAGGTTGCTAAAGTCTCCAACCCGCTAATCACGATCAGTTACCCGGATGAAATAGGGGAGTACGCGGGCGACACGCATTCAGGTGTAACTATTACGAAAGCAATCCTTGACGGTGTGGATGTAACGGCTAATTTCACTTCTGAATCATCATCGACCTGGACCTTCAGACCCGTCAATCTTGAAAACGGCGAGCACATTCTAGAAGTTGCTGCGCGTGATGATGCCGGGAATACGCATACACCAGTGGTTCGAGTTTTCACCGTCGACGCGCCTCTACCAACGCCAACTCCGGTTCCGACCGAGTCGCCGACACCGGCGCCGGTTGAGCCGGAAGTACCTGCGCCAACTGCTACTCCGATCGCAACAGCAGAGCCGTCGATTCCTGAAGTGAATCCGGAAACCACGCCCGAAGCTGTGCCGACCCCCGAGTCGACTGCCGAGCCGGTGGTAACACCTGAAGTTGCGCCAACCCCGGAGCCTGAACAGGTCGTAGATCCAGAACCAGTTGCCGACTCTGAGCCAACTTCAGAGTCCGATCCTGAGGCAGCTCCGACCCCTGATGGGGAATCGGGAGATGCAGAAGAAGAACTCACCGATGAGGATATTCAGGCAACGGTTACCGCATTGCGTGGTGGAGATGAGCAAGTCGACGCCGAGCTAACGGAAGATGAGGTGGAAGCAACGGTCCAAGCTCTCAGGTTGCAGGACGACGAAGATCTATCAAGCGGCTCGTTCGCTCCAGAACCTGCTTTGACCGTTTTTGGTTGCGCTGTCCCAACTGGTGACGATCCAGACGTCCGAGCCGTCATACCGGGTGCCGACTACATCATCATGGCTGTCGGACTGGTTGGACTGGTCGCTGTTAGGGTGCGACCCAAGCGCCGCGACGACGATGGCTAAATGAACGGACCGCCAGGTCCCCAGTCATCCTTGCCCGTCAGACGCTTGCGCATTGCCCGTAATTGGCGCGGCATTTTCGCGTTCGATTCCCAGGTTTGATCGACGCCTTCGGTCGCCGGTTCGGGAGTGACGACCAGCTCGATCAGGATAGGACCGTCGGTTGCCATAATTTCTGCCATCGAGTTTTCAAACGATTCGAGGTCGTCGAACTTGAACGTGGCTTTGTAACCGCAAGCCTTTGCAGCGTCGGCGTACTGCACTCCAGTTTCCGGCAACGGTTGCCCACCGGTGATTGCGTAGATGCCGTTGTTGAATACGAAATGATGGAAGTTCTTGGGGGCCATACCGGCGACTGTCGCAAGTGAACCGAAGTTCATTAATAGGGAGCCGTCGCCGTCAAGGCAAAGAACTTTTCGTTCCGGGTCGCCAAGTGCAATGCCAAGTGCAACCGATGAAGCCTTGGACATTCCATTCGATATTCCCATGTCGAGATCCGGGTGCTCTGACACCTTGTTCCAGTAACCCGACTGGGTCATGGTCGTAACCGCAGCAGATTCGCCCCGGTGTTCGTTGATTATTC
Source organism: Chloroflexota bacterium (assembly GCA_038150225.1). Taxonomy (GTDB): domain Bacteria; phylum Chloroflexota; class Dehalococcoidia; order Lucifugimonadales; family Lucifugimonadaceae; genus Lucifugimonas. The sequence continues at coordinate 11,905 of JAYQWG010000043.1, read as the reverse complement.
GGCAAGCGTCGGCATAGCTGATCATTATTCAATCTCCTCCGGCGCGTATTCAGTTCCTATCGCAACGGCGACTGGCATGTTTGTTTTCGCAGCACGATCAAATGCCAGCGGGACGCGGTCGAGATCTTCATCTTCCTCAACTACGAAATATTCGACCCGCCACATGTGGAGATATGGCTCCAGGAATACCGCAGCCGAATCTGGAGTATCACCTTTTCTGTTGTGACCCCGGTATCCAATGAACATTACAAGCGGAAGTCCAATACCTATTGCCAAACCGCGCAGGGCATCGCCTGCTTCGTACAAACCCGCGTTTTGGATCGATACGACGGGTCGCTTGCCAGCAACGTGGAGTCCGACAGCGATAGGGATTGCCTCACCTTCACGGGCGATGGGCACCACGGTTATGGACTCTTCCGCCATCAACGCGTTGTACATGTTCGACGTTTCTGAGTCGGGCAAGGTCACATAGTGAGTGACACCGTGTTGAACGAGTTGTTCAACGACTTTTGAAGGGTGGAGTATTCCGTTTATCAACTAAACATCCAGAGTTTCAAATTTCTATCCGGTGGGCTGTTTTACCGGTTTTTTGGTGATTAGCAGCAAGATTATTCCAATTCCCGCCGCAACGGTGAACATTGGGAACGTACCTGAGTAAGAGCCAGAGAAATCGAAGATCAGACCCGCACCAATTGCCCCGATTGCCTGACCACCTGAAACGAACGGTTCGGTAATTCCTCGAATCGCACCCAGGGAACTTCTTCCGAAGAAGTGAGCTACCGCCACTGGTGGGACTACAAGAAGACCGCCAAGACCGATTCCAAAAATAATTGCTGCGACGAACGCCATGGTGGTGGAGTCTACGAGCAAGAACAGCAAGGCAGTTCCACCGAGCCAACTCGCGGTCATCATATAAACGAGTCGAACTGGCAAACGATCCATTAGATTGCCCCAAAGCACGCTGCCGATTGCCGAACCACCTGCCATGACTGTTAAGGCGGAAGCGGCTGCCGATGCACTAATGCCCTGATCTCTCAGGAATGCTGCCTGGTGAATATTCACACCAGTGTGAATGAAGAACACCAGACCGCCAACGAGCGCGATGCTCCACATTGCGGGAGATCTCATCGCTTCGTGCAAAGTCCACTGGACTTCTTTCTCAGCCGCTGTTTTGGTGACTTCAGTATTGCCGACAGCAGGCTCTGGCCCAGATACATCACCGTCTGGAGTCAAACCAACATCTTCTGGTTTGTTGACAACGAATAACAGGGTAAGCGGTAGGGCGATGACCCACGCCGAAATCCCAATCCAAAACCATGCCATGCGCCAGTCTCCACCAGACGCGTTCATGAACAGTTGGGCGAACAGTGGAAAGAGTCCCATTCCGAATGAGTGCATGACTCCAAGAACTGAAGAGGAGCGCCCGCGCATACGCACGAACCATTGAGCAACCGCGGTCGAGGCTCCAATTTGAAGAGGTGCCTGAAACATGAGGCGACCGATTCCAAACAGCAAATAAAAGCTGATCGGGTTGGTGGTCCACCTCAAAGAAAGGATCACTGCGCCAAGCAAAAGTACCGAGCCGCTCATTATTGCCCTTGCGCCGTACCGTTGGAGTATCCACCCGGCAACAGGGGAAATGAACATCGAGGCAACACCAGACGCAGCAGCGGCTCCAACGATAAGAGTGCGGCTCCAACCCAGATCTTCGCTCATTGGGAAAACGAACACTGCGATAGTCAGAGTCGCGGCAGCGTTACGAACGAACATCGTTGAACCTGCAGCCAACACCACAAGCCACCCGTAGAAGAACGGCGTGCGTTTGGCGAGTGCGGCTCGCGGGTCAGATGAAGGAGTCGAAGTGGTCATTTGGTGATGGGAAGTGGATGCTAGCAGCCAGAACCGGGACTTTCAGCAGCAGAAATTGGTAATTGCTCTTCTTCGAGTTATTTCCTAAAACGCTTGTTCAATATCTGCGAATGAGTATGTCGGGAGTAAGATGGAATCCGCTTTTTACGAATAATCACAACTCAACTCGCTTTAGAACCGATAATGACCACAAATTCTTCTTCGTTTAACGCCAAGAAATCATTCGAAACTTCCGCAGGGACAGTCGACTACTACTCACTCGAATCACTTGAGCAGGCCGGTCTTGTTGATGTAGAAAAGACTCCGTACTCGATTCGAGTGCTGCTTGAGAACGCATTGCGGAAAGCTGATGGCGGGCCTGCAACCGACGATCATGTTCGACTGGTTGCCAGCTGGCGGCCGGACAACAAACCGGTTAGCGAATTTCCGTACATGCCTGGTCGAGTGGTCCTGCAGGACTTTACGGGCGTTCCGGTCGTTGTCGACATTGCAGCAATGCGAGATGCGGTGACGAATGCCGGTGGTGACGCATCGATCATCAATCCGATCGTTCGGTCTGACATGGTCATCGACCACTCAGTACAGGTTGACAATTTCTCGACCACGGGTGCACTTGCGATGAACATCGAGCGTGAGTTCGAGCGAAATACTGAGCGATATCAATTGTTGAAGTGGGCGCAAGGTGCGTTCGACAATCTGAAGATCGTTCCACCGGGAACAGGAATTGTTCACCAGGTGAACCTCGAGTTCCTGGCTGAAGCGATTCTCTCTGAAGACTCCGGTAATGTCCGACTCGCGTACCCGGACACATGTGTTGGTACCGATTCTCATACCACCATGGTCAATGGACTTGGCGTACTTGGTTGGGGTGTTGGCGGAATAGAAGCAGAGGCTGTAATGCTCGGTCAGCCTTACTACATGGTCGTGCCAGAGGTGGTTGGAGTTCGACTTGATGGCAACCTACCTGAAGGTGCGACAGCAACCGACCTGGTGCTGGCAATTGTGGAAATGTTGCGAGCCGAAGGTGTGGTTGAGAAGTTCGTAGAGTTCTACGGGCCTGGACTCGACGCTTTGCCACTGGCTGATCGTGCAACCATTGCAAATATGGCGCCTGAGTACGGTGCTACATGTGGTTTCTTCCCGATCGACGATCAGACGCTGAAGTACATGCGTGACACCGGCCGATGTGACGACAATATTGAGTTGGTCGAGAAGTACGCCAAGGCGAATTCGTTCTGGTACGACCCGTCATCTGATCCTGAATATTCAGTTTCACTCAGCTTCGACCTAGGTGACACGATCCCGGCAATGGCGGGTCCGAAACGACCCCAGGATCGCATTTCACTTGGTGACGTTGGCGCTAACTTCAAAGAATCGTTCAGCGACGCGTCTGAAGACAAAATCGACATCGATATAGATGGAGCAGCCGGGCAGGTGGGAGACGGTTCTGTTGTGATCGCTGCGATTACCAGCTGCACAAACACTTCCAACCCGTCTGTGATGGTTGGTGCCGGACTTTTGGCCCGTAACGCCCGAGCTAAGGGTCTGAACCGTAAGCCGTGGGTGAAGTCTAGTCTGGCTCCTGGTTCCACCGTAGTTACCAGCTACCTCGAAGCTGCAGGTCTCGACAAAGACCTGGACGAACTGGGATTCAACACCGTCGGTTACGGATGCACAACCTGTATCGGAAACTCCGGTCCTCTGCCTCAAGCAGTTGCAGATGTGGTGGCAGACAATGACCTGACTGCTGCTGCAGTTCTTAGCGGAAACCGGAACTTTGAAGGTCGAGTTCACCCTCAGGTAAAAGCAAACTACCTGGCATCGCCAGTCCTGGTTGTCGCTTATGCCCTTGCTGGTCGAGTTGATACCGATCTGGTCCGAGAACCTCTTGGACAGGACAACGACGGTAATGATGTTTTCCTGAAAGACATCTGGCCTTCCCAGGCTGATATTGCTGAGACCATCGCTGATTCATTGACCGCAGACATGTTCAAGCAGCAATACGGTGAAGTATTCAAGGGGCCAGAGGAGTGGCAGGCACTTCCTGCACCAATAGGTCTGAACTTCCAGTGGGATAGGGAATCTACCTACATTCAGGAACCACCATACTTCGAGGACTTTGGCGATACACCGACTGAACGATCAGAAATAGTCAATGCGCGGGTATTGGTCTCGATGGCCGACTCTGTCACGACCGATCACATTTCACCAGCGGGTTCGATTCCGCCAAGTGCTCCGGCAGGCCAGTTCCTGGTTGGAAATGATGTGCCACGTCGCGACTTCAACTCATATGGTTCACGCCGTGGAAATCACGACGTGATGGTTCGTGGAACCTTCGGAAACATTCGACTTCGCAACAAGCTTACGCCTGATATGGAAGGTGACTGGACAATCCATCACCCGACAGGAGAGCAAATGCGAATTTACGAGGCATCGGAGAAATACCGCTCAGAAGGAACACCACTAATTGTCCTGGCGGGTAAAGAGTATGGAACCGGTAGCTCTCGTGACTGGGCTGCGAAAGGTCCCATGCTTCTAGGTGTTCGAGCCGCAATTGCCGAGAGTTTTGAACGGATCCACCGTTCCAACCTGATCGGAATGGGAGTTCTGCCGCTCGTGTTCACGAACGGTGAAAGTGCCGCCAGCCTCGGTTTAGATGGTACGGAGGTATTCGACATCCCAGGTGTTGGAAACTCGGTCGAGCCGGGGTCGACCATCACCGTGACAGCGACTGCGAATGATGGCAAAGTAACGACCTTCGATGTGCTCGCACGAATTGATACCGCTATCGAGAACGAGTACTACAAAAACGGCGGGTTGTTACCGTATGTACTGCGGCAAATGATTGCTGACGCATAAAGAATTGATTCAGCAGTGCATCACGCACCGCCGAACTGTTTAACACCTCAACGCCAGGTAGTTGAGCCCCATCGGTCGGAGCGCGCCGAAATTAATTCGTACTGCAAAGCAGGCATCAGCTCGGGGTAATTCCATTTAAAGCCAGCGTCTTGCAACTTGGTCGGGTAGGCACGCTGACTGTAGAGCATCGTTTCTTCGCCCATTTGCCCGAACATCAGTTTGAGCATTGGGCGGGGCACGGTGAACCATGTCGGACGATGCAAAGTTTTCCCGATCGCACGCGTCATTTCTTCGTTTCGTACGGGAGAGGGTGACGTAAAATTGACGGGACCTTCGAGGTTTTCATTCGCGATACAGTAAGACAGTGCCTTGATTGCGTCTTGAAGTGTGATCCACGACCACCACTGTCGACCGTTGCCAACCTTTCCACCAAGTGCTGATTGGAAGATGAGTTGGATTTTTCCGATGTAGCCGCCTCGGTGAGATAGCACTAGGCCGAACCTCGCGTTGATGGTTCGTATACCGGCGACGCGTGCGGCATCGGTCGCTTCTTCCCAACGAAGGGCTGTGTCTGCCAAAAAGCCTTCACCAGGACCAGATTCTTCGGTCAACGGCTCTTCGCCCCGATTGCCGTAATAACCAACCGCTGAAGCACAAATGAATACCGCAGGCGGGTCGGGAAGCGACGCGAGTGCCTGGGTGATCAGTCTGGTTGAACGAACTCGACTCTCGGAAATCTGGAGCTTGCGTTCGGCACTCCAGCGCTTGTCAGCAAGCGGCACTCCGCCGAGATTAATTGCCGCATCAATGTGCCCTAAACGTGAGGAATCGAACGCCCCGTGATCCGGGTCCCATTGGAATTCAGTGGTTTTCGCGGACGTGTCTGCGGGACGACGAACCAGTTGTAAAACCTGGTGCCCGTCATAGAGGAGAGTTCGAACTAATTCTTGTCCTATTAGACCGGACGCGCCTGAAACGAGAATTCGCATTTGGTGCTCACTGTATTGCAGCCGATGTTGTTAATTCTAGTGCGATGGAAAATTTCGCACTTTGTATTTCAATTACAAAGATGATTTGAATTCAGTTTCGTAAATGGACTGTGTAAATCCACAACCTCCAGTTCCGTTATCTCCCAATCGAACTCGGGTGATCGCCCGATTCGAAAAACCGGTTACCGGCTAATAATCACCTGTAGATCGTGACTACGGAGGGGTAATGTCACAGGTACTGCGATTTCCAAATGGGGGAAAACGGCGAGTAGTTCGCCGAGTCGTACGACGTTCGGGCGCGAACGCGCGACGGTCCCCCCGTGTCGTTAGCTCAAGTCGACCTACAAGAGTGATGCAACAACCGATCACTCGTCGCGTTCGTGAGCGTCCTGAACTCGATGAGCCAGGAAAGATCGCCATCTACGGTAGCTTCGAGCTAGATATCGACCTTCACAACTGCCTGGATCCGATGGATAGCGTGATGATCGCGGGAACTGTTGAGACCCTGGCGAGCATGGTCGCAATGACCGCGATGTCCAAGGCTGAATTAGCGATCATCGAACTTAACCACGGCGGTCCGCTTGCCGGTCTTGAAGTTGCCCGAGCAATTAGTTCCAACTCTCCTGCCACAGGCATCATGATTTATACACCCGCGATGGATCCACGTTCGTTCAAAGCCCTATGGGTTTACGGATCGGAGAAGTGGTCAGTCATCACCAGGGCCTCACTCGCTAATCCTGCTCATATTCGAGCAACCGTGAAAAGTGCGGTACGCGGATTGACGTGGACGGAGCCCGGAGTTCAGCGACAGTGGTCAGAAATGGGGCAGCGTCCTCGATCTGTCGAAGATCGCAGGTCGCTAATTCGCACCGCCGCATAACTCCAGAAAAAGAAAACCCCGGGATTCCCGGGGTTTTCTATTTGATCAAAAGGTCAGTTATTAGCCTTTGAGGCGAGCCAATTCCGATGGTGGTAGTGGGAATACCCAGCCACGGTTTTTGATGATCGCCTGCGCGAGTTCAGGCGGGATGGCAACGATGATTTCAGGCTCGATAGAGAACCTTCCGGTGAATCCGCCAATTGCGCTTCGAGCGTGGACTCCAGAGTAGTTCTGGTCTTCGCCGTTTACAGCAAATTCACCCGCACCACCTCCGAACACGGTTTGCCAGCGCTGCGAAAACCCGTTCATGACTGCAGGACCACCGTTGAATGCAACGTCGGTTGAAACGACCATGCCGAGAGCTTTGACTGTGTAGAGCACGTCGTTCAGGTCGCCACCTTCACCACCACAGGTCAATCCCCAGTGGAGACGTCGGATCATAGAGTTAGCAACCCACTCAGCCGCGTCCTGACCTTCCTTGATGCGGTCTGGGTCGTCGTACATCTGACCAGGTCCGTATCCATGGCCGGAGAGGTATACCAATCCAGATTCGTGGAAAATGATTCCGCAAATATTTGCTTCTTTCAGGTCTTTTACATCTTCATCGAACGAACCCATTTCTATCTTGAGTTCGTTGATTCGGTCGTAAACATCGAAGTCCCGTTTTAGATGGTCTGGGATTATCGAGTTATCGTAAAACTTACCCATTCAGTTTCATTCCTGTTCCTCAACTTGAATTCAACTAGCCGAACTTAGTGTTCAAATGGTCAACGGCGAGTGGAATTGCCGACAGAGAGCTGAGTGTCCCCTTAGGTTCGTAAACGATGGACAAAGGTCCGTCGAAATTTACCCCGTTCAAGGTACGTGCGATTCGCCCATAATCAAGCCAATTTTCAGCCTGATTGTCGGCGAAGTAGAACTTTGTTCGAGACATCACGGCACGCGGCGCACACATTTCGATGGACTCGTATAGCTGCGGTTGAGCCGCTTCCGGCATGTCACCGCTTGCGCCCGGTGATCCCTGGAATTGACCAGTGTCGAGAACGTACTCCAATGCGGGACTATCGATGGAATCGAGAAGTCGCAGCACCTGCGCACCGGTTGAAGGTGTTGAACCGTGATTATGGTTGTGGAGCAATATGGTGATGCCATTTGCTTCAGCAACCTCACATATTCGGTTGAACTTGTCCTCCACCGCTTGAAGCGTTTCTTCGACCGTTTGTCCGTCGACAACCCCGTTGCCGGGCACCCGTACGTACTTCACACCGAGATGGGGCATGGCTTCGATTAATTCGGTAGTGCGGTCAACCTCATCATCAATTGAGCTGATCGGTGCGTAAAAGTCGACGATGAGCCCGCAGTAGCCAATCTCTATGTCCCGGCCACGAATCTGATCTCCTAGCTCAGATAGGTAAACAGGATCGTAGGAGCGCAAAAGCCTGTCTTCCAGGTCCACGCCCGCAATACCAAGCTCGAAAGCGACGTTAGCTGCGGTCTGAATACATTGTTCGCTGGTACCGTCGACGTCTTTGAACGATAGGGCTTGAACAAAGATCGGGTTCATCGAGTTCTTCTGCCCTTACATCTCGTACTTTTTTAGGAGGGAGCGTAAGTACGTATTAGCCAGTGGGACCGCTGACGGCTCGTCTAGCTCGTCTTGCCCTTCAAAGACGATTGACATCCAGCCGTTGTAACCGACGTTCTTTATGATCGGCATGATCCGATCGTAATCGAGCCACGCTTCTTCACCGCTGGCGACTCTGTAAATCTTTGCGCGGACGTGAACGGCACGTGGAGCGGATGTTTCAATCGAACCATAGAAGTTCCACTGTGGATCTTCTTCGCCCCGAACACCGAACGACGCACCTGGTGAACCACGATACTGACCCGTGTCGAGGATGTGAGAGTAGTAAGGATTGTCTACGTCGTCAAGCAGGCGGATAACCTGATCACCCGTTGCGGGAATGCAGCCGTGATTGTGGTTGTGGAGGCCTACTACAACACCTTTTGACTGTGCGTATTCGGCGACTTCTTTGGTGGATGCGACGAGCCGTGGCCATGCCGACTCTTCCGATTCACCTTCAGGGAGCCATGAGCCAAATGCTCGCACCATCGGGATACCCATTTTTGCCGCAACATCGATCCACTTCTTCATCAGGTCAATCTGCTCGCGCAGTTCTTCACCTTCTTTTCCGAAGTTGTTGGATACCCCGATGTAGCACATATGCAAGCCACGATTGAGACATGCCTGTTTGAGTTCTTCGAGGTAGTCATCGTCGGTCGATGCGAAGTGTGTGAAATGGAGGTCGACACCGTCCATTTGCAGTTCGTGAGCCTTGTCGATTATCCCAAGGAGATCGATCTTTCCGGCGTTGAAGGTGTCTCGGTAAGAGAGCGATTGCAAACTGAGCTTGATCATCTATTTTGCTTTCGAGGCATTCAGGTGTTCGTATTTGATGTGATCACACGATGAGTGTTGTGCGGGAATGTAACACGCAGTACGCCGACCGGGGATGATTTCTGACTGGTCACGAAGACTGAATAGAAGGAGTGGAATCGGGCAATTCAACGGGAACGTTGTAAGCTTTCGCACGTAATTTACTCGACAACAAATTTGCTAATCCCTCCGGCCAGATCCGTTAGATGAAAAAAATCGATTCACACTTACATGTTTGGGCGCACGATCCTGAGAAATATCCGTATCGCTCCGGACAAGACGAGCCAACCGCGCGTGGTGATGCCGAATTCTTGCTGGGACTAATGGACGCGTCGGACATAGCGGGTTCGTTGATAGTTCAACCAATTGTTCATGGCTTCGACCACACATACGTTGATGAAACATTGCAGCAATGGCCAGACCGGTTTGTTGGCATGTGCCTGGTGAACCCGCAAGACGATGATCCGGTAGGAATGCTCGATGACCTTGTTGGTCGTGGCTACCGGGGAGTTCGGTTCAATCCCGCGATTTGGCGAGAAGGTGAGCGGATGGACGGAAACGTTGGGCGAGCTCTATACAAGCGAGCTGGAGAACTGGGAACCCCGGTCGGATTTTTGGTGAGTCCGCACAATTTTGACGAGATAGAGAATCTAGCGGAGGAATTCCCGGAAACTCCAGCAATCATCGATCACTTTGGGCACTGTGTTCCGTCTACGGACGGATCGGATGTTCCAGAGTTCGAGCGATTGGTTTCGATGGCGGTTCATCCGAACTTGAATGTGAAACTATCGGAGTTTCCGAGGGCGTCAAATCTGGAATATCCATACACCGATCTTTTCGGTTGGACTCACAGGTTGATCGAAGCCTACGGGGCTGAACGACTCATGTGGGGTACCGATTTCCCGTTCATTGTCGAGCAGGCAGGGTACGACCGAGGTTGGACGATTGCCGATGAAATCGAACCCGCAATTGGACCTGGTCTTTCCGACAACATTCTTGGCGGGACCGCTGAGAGACTTTTCGGAACCTGGGGATAAATTCTCCTGAATAATACGTTGTCGTTGTGGAAGGTGTGCCCGCCGCCGCTTCAACGTGTATAAAGTTCACCACTTCACGGCATCAACCCAACTAAACGCTCCTGAGAACAGAAATGACCAGCCAATCAATCCCATATTCCGCACCTGATGCAGTCAAGCGTATGACTGAAGCAGCCAACGCGTTTTTGAACACGCTCGATGAATCGAAAAAGGCTGAGGCATCGTTTGAATTCGCAGGTGAAGAGCGGTACATATGGGCGTATACGCCGATTGATCGAAACGGACTGCGTGTGCGGGATATGACGGATGAACAGCGTAAAGCTGCTTTCGTACTAATGGACACCGGCTACTCGGTGCGCGGGTCAGCGACGGCTCACCGGATCATTGAGTTGGAAGCGATTCTCGGCGAGTGGGAGAAGATTTCAGACAATATTTCTCAGTGGGAACGTTCTCCTGAGCGTTACTGGTTCAGCGTGTTTGGTACACCGGGAAGTGTTGATGAGCCATGGGGGTTCCGAGTGGGTGGTCACCACATCGCTCTTTCTGCGAGCGTGATCAATGGTGAGCAAGTGTCGATTCTTCCATTATTCTTCGGAGCAAACCCGGCAACGATTCGACACGGCGAACGTCAGGGTGAACGGACGCTTGTTGAAGAAGAAGACTGGGCTCGTTCGCTTGTAACTTCCCTTTCGGACGATCAACAGAAAATTGCCGTTGTCGATGAAGTCGCCCCCGCCGACATATTAACTACTAACGTACGTTCGGCTGATCCCGATGCCGCTCCGAAGGGGATCGGTTTCGCTGACCTCGGTGACCCACAACGAGAACAACTTGTCGCATTGGTGAAGCACTACGTAACCCGCGCGGCAGATGACCTTGCTGCGAATTACTGGGCAGAGCTTGAGAAGACCGGGTTCGATGACCTGGCATTTGCGTGGGCAGGATCGAGAGATGTTGGGGAAGGTCACTACTACTCGATCAAGCACCCGAGATTCTCGATTGAGTACGACAACACTCAGAACGATGCGAACCACATTCACTCAGTACTTCGAGACTACGCGCACGACTGGGGTGAGGATTTGTTGGCTGCTCATTACCGCACCAGTCATTAGCTAGCGTTGCCGTGGTCATCGAGTCGACCAACCTGGAGAACGACGAGTTCGGATACTCGTGTTACGTGGTCGCTTTGCCAGTTTCGGATGAACTGACCAATCAGCTTTCAGTGATTGAAAAGGAAGCTGGTCAGACGCGTGCCAAAATCCCGTCACACATCACGGTTAGAGGAACTTTCTACGAACCGGTGAACCTGAGGGAGGTGCTTGAGACCGTAGATCGTATTGCGTCTGCCTACGACCGCATTATCTTGCCGTCAGCGGGGAACGAGGTTTATGGAACTGAAAAATCCGCTGGATTCCGATTCATCCCGACCAATGACATTCAGAGCCTTCACGACCAACTCGTAGCCGCAATTGAACCTGTGAGTAAACCGGCATAAGTCGATGATCCATTCAGGTGTGATCTAAGTATCGTGGATACTATTAGGCCATCCGGCGTTGAGAGAGCCGTCGAGTTAGGACGCCGGATTGTTTTACCTGGAGCACTTGAGTTTCCATTCCTGGACACATACGGACGGGACGGAAACGCAACAGACGGCACATGGAAGCGACTGTCAAGGATCGAACTGACCAAAAGCCAGTAAGTGTTTCGAAAGGATCTGGTAAAGATCCAATGACCTCTGTCTAGACGACTTTCCAGCGGGGAGTCGTGCCACCTTCTGGACCCCGTGAAGTTTCGTACAACACCCTGCCAGACTCGGAGCTTGATGACGGTGATT
>JAYQWG010000042.1:0-15790 GCA_038150225.1 Chloroflexota bacterium | reverse complement strand
TGTGACCGATTGGAGCGGGAGACGGGGATCGAACCCGCGACCCTCTGCTTGGGAAGCAGATGCTCTACCACTGAGCTACTCCCGCTCTATGTAGTTGAAGCGCAGGTTATTCCGCGGTCACATGCGGGTCAAATATTCTTCTTCTTATAATCTGTTAGACCGCGTTGGAACCATGGCTGTGTCCTTGCTGGACAATTTATGTACCTGGCTTTTGCACCAGACAAAACTTATTTAGCGTGCTAATCATCAATCGCGACCCTGCTCATTCCTCGTCTTCCAAAAGGTTTCCTGTGGCTCGGTCGAGCAGACGGTTGAAGAGGTCCTTTTCAATCGATGTGAAATCGTCCATCGTGACCCGTTCAAGTTCGGTCCAGGCGTTCAGGACCTGTTTCTGAATGTCCCTTCCCTTGCGGGCAAGAAACACATTCATGACGCGTCGATCGTTCTCGTTCGGCACCCGTCTAATCAACTCTGATTTTTCGAGTCCCTTGAGCGAAACCGTAAGTGTGGGGGCAGCGACTCCGAGTCGGCCCGCAAGATCACCCTGACTTAGTCCGTCCTCAACCCAGAGTTCATTCAGGAGCATCTCCTGCCCTACGTACAGTCCGATCTCACGCATGAGCTGGTCGGCAACACGTCGATGGAGTCGCGCCAGTAACGCGATGCGAAAGCTGGTGGTGGTGTCTAGAGATTGTGCTGGAAATACCATGATTCGATTAGCATACTAAATTACGGATTGGGAGTGCGAGCAAGACGTCGCGAAATCTATGTTCAACTGCCGTATTAGCTGCCTATAACCGCGACGGCTTCGACCTCGAGCAGCATCCCTGATTCTGCAAGAGCTGTGACGGTCATGCCGGTTGCGGAGAAGGTAATTTCAGGAAAGAACTCACGGCGGACTTTTACGTATTCAGGGAAGTTGGCACCGTCGGTGAAATAGGCTGTGAGCTTCACGACTTCCGACATTTTCGATCCCGCCAATTCGAGAACATATTCGATATTCTCAAACACTTTTCGAGCCTGGAGTTCAGTGCTGCCACCGCCAATAAGATTGCCCTCGGGTTCGCGCGCTGTTTGTCCAGAAACGTGAACTGTGTCGCCAACTCGAACCGCCTGAGCGATGCCCACTGAATCATTCCAGGGCCAGTCAGGGATGATCACCTGTCGTTCCACTCGGATACTCCAATCTTCTCGCCGTGTTCCCTTATCTGGTCTGCATTAGACACCAAACATCTGCCGAAATCACGAACAGACCTTTACTGAGTTCCATAGAATCGACCGATGGACAAAAACCTAAACCTTTTCTGGGTAGATCTAGAAATGACCGGGCTCAGTGACGAGCAAGTAATTGTTGAAATTGCCTCTCTGGTCACCGATTCCGATCTCAACATACTTGCCGAAGGTCCCGAAATCGCCATTTATCGGACAACTGAAGAAATGGAGCGAATGGAAGAGTGGCCCGCAAAGCAGCACAAGAAATCGGGCTTGCTTGATCGAATTGCGGCATCCGATATCGATGTTGCCGAAGCTGAACGACAAACTCTTGAATTCCTGAAGCAGTGGGCACCGGAAAAGACTGCGCCTCTATGCGGAAATTCGATCTGGGTAGATCGAAAATTCCTCCACAAGGAAATGCCAACGCTCGAGAACTATTTCCACTACCGAATGATCGACGTTTCTTCGATCAAAATACTTGTAGATCGCTGGTACCCGAAGTCAAAGAAAGCTCCGGACAAAAGTGGAGCGCACCTCGCTCTTGCTGACATCAAAGAGAGCGTGGAAGAACTGCGTTGGTACCGCGAGAACGTGTTCGTCGACAAAGTTGAGGGTTAGTTACGTCTTTACGGCGGTAACGTAATTCAACTCGCCGCCTCGAAACAATCTCCACGAAGTATCGGGGTGGAGCGGTGTGCTGAGCGCCCGGTGCTTGAGCCCCTCTTTCCGCAAAATGCGTCGCATTGCCGACTGTTGAATACGCAACGGGTAGTCGTCATCATCGGTGTATCGATGCCCGTTTAGCCATGTCATCGGATTCAGGACAAACGGCAGTCGTGTAATCCTGCCAAACCAGAGCATCGCAACACCACCGGGTTTTAGTACTCTCTCAATCTCACAGACCCGAGCATTAACCGAATCCATATCGCTCAGATGCGTAAGCCCGTTCAACGTGTAGACGAAATCGACAGAACCAGACTCAAGCGGGATTTTTCCACTGTGTAGGATCTTGAGTTCGATCTCGCTCGGAAACTCAATCTGATCCAAATATTGAATTGCTGATTCGCTGGCGACACCGATCACTCGCCCGAAAAGAGACGTGGCAGAAACGAGGCGATCACCGTCACCAATCCCGCCTAGCTCAACAGCTGTGGCGCTCTGGACATCTGGCAGCAGCCGCCTCACCGTAGGAGTCACAAAATTCAGCGTGAACTCCCACAGGTTGTTCTTATCGTGAGACGGCGATGACACGGTGGTTATTGAACGCTGTATCCACCATCGATAGGGATCGAAACACCGGTTACGAACTGTGAGGCGTCCGATGCGAGGAACACGGCTGTACCCGCCAGATCTACCGGTTGTCCCCAACGCCCTGCGGGAGTCCGTCCTTCGATAAGCGCGTATCGATCAGGGAAGAGCCGACCAAACTCATCGGTCATCTCGGTAACGATCCAGCCTGGAAGGATGGCGTTGACCTGGACGTTGTACTTCGCCCATGCAACGGCACAGCTCTTTGTGTACTGAACGACACCCCCCTTGCTTGCAGCGTAGGCAGGCGCATATGGAGAGCCAAATATCGACATCATCGATCCAATGTTGATGAACTTGCCACCACCGCGTTCTTTCATCAGTGGGAACGCCAGCGATGTAACGTTGTGCATGCTCGTGAGATTGGTGTCGATTACATCGCGCCAGGCTTCGTCCGACAGTAAGTGAGGTTCGTCAGCTCGACGGTTGGTTCCAGCGTTGTTCACAACAATGTCGACTCCGCCAAATTTTTCGACAGTCGCGTCAAGAGCCGCTTGGATGGAATCTCGATCAACCACGTCACATGCAACAGACATAACACGGTCTGCCACACCCATGTCCGCGATCTCATTTACAGCACTTGCCAGCTTCTCTTCGTTTCGAGCTGCGAGAGTTACTGAAGCTCCGTGTTCGATGAACCCTTTTGCCATTCCAAGTCCTATTCCACCGTTACCACCGGTGACGAAAGCGACTTTGCCTTCAAGATTGAACATTGATTACTCCGCTCGACTGCAATTTGTAGATTTGATTCAACTGGCGGGATTATCTCAGACATAAACCTCACAAGTTACGCACCCCACGCCCTCAATACGGGTCTAGAATTTCTCGGTCGAAAATTCATCCACCACGAATCATCTATTTAGTCCGTTTCCAATGCAAACTCTTCCAAATCCTGCCGGTATGCCCGAAGCCCTCAAGGGCGTCAAAGTCCTCGATTGCTCGCAAATTCTCGCTGGACCATTTTGTTCGATGCTCCTCGCAGACATGGGTGCGGACGTAATCAAGATCGAGAAACCGAACGGTGGCGACGACACTCGAAGAATGGGACCGCCATTCATCGACACGGAATCCGCAGCTTTCCTTGCAATGAACCGAAACAAGCGAAGCGTAGTTCTGAATTTCAAGGAGCAAGCCGGCGTCGAGGCCATGAAGAAGCTGGTCGCCGACGCCGATGTGGTTATCGAGAACTACCGAACGGGCACGATGGAGCGACTTGGACTTGGGTACGAAGAACTGAAGAAGATCAATCCGGGTCTCATCTACTGTTCGATTTCTGGCTTCGGTCGAACTGGTCCGTACGCCAAGCGTGGAGGATTCGATCTCGTCGCCCAGGGTATGAGTGGTCTGATGAGTTTCACTGGTGTTCCGGGATCACCACCGGTGAAAGTTGGTGTCCCAATTGCTGACATGAACGCCGGGATGTTTTCGACTTACGGAATTCTCACCGCATACATCAATAAACTGAAAACCGGTGAGGGTCAGTATCTCGAAGTGTCGTTGCTGGAAGCAGCAATTGCTTACACGGTGTGGGAATCAGCAGGCTATTTCGCTACCGGTGAAGTTGCAGGACCGCTGGGGTCATCTCACCGTAATTCTGCCCCTTACCAGGCGCTGAAGACGCAAAACGGACACATCAACGTCGGCGCCCCCAACCAATCAAACTGGGAACGATTCGCTAATGCTCTTGGTCGAGCTGACCTGATCGAGCGTGACGAGTTCAAGGACAACGCCGGTCGACTCGTTAATCGTGCAGATCTTGAAGTCGAACTCGAAAAAACTCTTGTAACCAAGGCATCCGCTGAGTGGTTGGAAGTCCTCGAAGAGGCAGGAGTGCCAGCAGGCCCAATTCTGAATATGTCAGAGGTCTGGTCAGACCCGCAGGTCTTGGACCGTGGAATGCAGGCTCCACTCGAGCACCCTACCGCTGGAACCGTGAAAAACATTGGCTTAGCTGCCAAGCTGTACGGGACACCGGGACGAATAACCCGTCACGCCCCTTTGCTAGGACAGCACACCGAAGAAGTTCTTGCTGAAGCAGGTATTAATTCTGCTGAAATTGCTGATCTGATCGAATCGGGTGCTGCTGCAAAGCACCAAGGTTAGCGTTCGAATTCCGCTCGCAGGTAGTTGACGAGATGCCACATCTCGTCATCGCTCAAGATGCCATCTTGGCCGGGCATTCCTGATTCGGCTATTCCGTCACGGATGAACTCAAAAAGAATCGTGTCACTGTGCAACGGCACGTGCACAAAAAGATCGGCAGGCAGTTTCGGTAGTCCTTGCCCTCCCGGTCCATCCCCAAGACCGCTCGTGCCGTGGCACACCGCGCAGTTTTCGGTGTAGACCGGCGAACCTGTAGCTACTGATTCCGACGTCGGCGGGAATGGATTTCGCAGGTTTTCTTCAAGACCCAGTCTGAAAAACTGAACATTGGCAACCAATAGGATGCCGATTACACCAACAACGACCCCGGGCACGATCATCACCGGTTGCCGATTCACGCGACCAAACAGGCAAGGTAGTAATCCTCGGAGGCCCACCAGTACAACAAAGCCTCCGATCAGTAGTAGCTGAACACCAAATATAGTGTTCGCTGTGTCAGTGTCGGGTTCGATAGTGCTCGTAGCAGTAGCAGATGACTGGGCGTCGAACCTGAAGGCGGTGCGAGCGTCAAAAGCATCAGGTCGTTGGACTACGATTTCTGCCTGGTAACCACCAGCAATGTTCAGTGTGGCATCGTTGAGAATCCACACTCCCGCGCCTTGATCGTCCAGTGAAACCAGCGGTTCACCCAGATCATCATCAAGGAATTTGAGGCGAACTCGAACATCAACGGCGTTATCGATCGGTCGCTCTGTAATATCGCTCAATTCGACACGAACATCGTTTTGCCCGATCTGACCTGGTGTGATGGTGACATCAAATGCGGTGCCGTCGGCAGTATCGTCGAAAGTCACCTCGTCTTCGACACCAAGTCCGGTTCTTCCCGCGTACTGGCGTGCCGGTTCAAGGCTGGCAAGCCATGCCACCGTAAGAAGAATGATGATTCCCATTCCAGCTTCAATTAGAACCGAGCGGCCGAATCTGGTCTCGCCCCCGATTCCGATCTTTTTCGCCAGTCGGAAACCGTTTACGACTGCCAGAACAATCAGGGGAGCGATAAAAAAAAGTTTCAGCGCAAGCACCCAGCCGTATGGTGTGCGCATCGCTGCGGGATCCGTGACCTGTAGGTAAGTGGCGAATGAACCGGTTGCGACGAGAACGAACCCACTTATCAGCGCGATGGGTGTGAAACGTGCGATCGTTTGTTTTAGAACTTGAACAAAATCGTCGTGTCCTAGCTCCGATTTCATCACCGAAACCGCAAGGGCCAAATACGCAATCCCGCCTAACCAAATGGTCGCTGATACCAGGTGAATGAAATCTGTCGCAGTCGCGAAAGCCTTGATCTCGACCGGAGACGCTGCGTTGTGACTGCGAATCGAAATCAGCGCAAGAAACACGAGCCCTACAACAGCCGAAATCTGTGCAACTACCGAATCACCAGTAATCTCATCGCCTTCGGCGTCAAACAGCTTTTGACGGGCAAAAAGAAGTGCTCCTAAAACCAGCACAGCAAGCAACCTGTATGACCAGAACTGCCCCCAACTGCTGTTGGAGATAACCCCGGAAATCATCTCGGTATCGACCAGGAAAGCGGGTATCTCATTCAAAACTGAGGCTTGCTGAATTAGCTGACCGAAGAGTGAGAGAAGCAATGCGGTGAACGCGAACAACGACAGCGTTTTCCACTTTCTTGAAGTCGCAACGCCCGCCGTATGCCAGGAATCCCGTGATGAATCGGAATACACGACTGGAACGGAAACCAGTACCTCGAAGATCAGTCCACCAATGATTAGCGTTGCTGCGAGGAAGACTATCCAGCGCATCCACGGGTCAGCTACAGACTGCAGTAACGGCTGCTCAGCGACATTGAGCTGCGCACCGGCAGAAATCGGTTCACCAACAGCGAAAACGAATGATCCGATCACCTTGTGACCATCAACAGCCGACAGGTTCTTCCAAACTACTGTGTAAGTCCCGTTTTCTAGCGCTGGTAGTCCAACCGACATTGCGGTTGGCTCAGACGGGTCAAGTGCAGAGTCACCTAAATCAACCTGGTTGGCAGCGGAATCCAAAACCGAAATAACGCTGAAGTTGTCTTCAATTGGTTCACTGAACCAAATAATTACTCTCTCAGGTGACGTTTCCAGCTCGGTATTTGGAGCCGGAGATGAATCGATCTGGTTCGCGTGCGCACTCGCTCGGCCAGTATTCAAGTGAGCGACAGCAATCACGCTTAACGCGACTAAACCGATCAAGAGCCAGCGACGAGAGATCAACTTTTGGATTTCCTATCTCGTCGGGCTTTCCTTCTTCGCTCTTTGTCCTTAGAGGCTCGCCAGGACAAAACGCCAACACCAACCAACAAAAGACCGATACCGCCGAAAATAATCAATTCGTCATAAGCTCCACCAACGCCGTGAAGCAGTGTGTTGAATGGACTGTTTTCGATGAGTATCGATCTCATGTTGGTTTCCTGTTATCTAGCTCAAACCGACGAACTTCTACCACCAGAACGCTGATAAGCGAGACCACCGAGGACCAGCCCGCCGAGTCCCAGTACTACTGCGATGATTCCCAAGATTGTTGCGGTTGAAGCAGCACTCGAAGCGTCACTGGCATCTTGCGTTGCGAGTCTTGCCGCGTCTAGCGCACCTCGTGCGGCGTTTTCCGTTTCACGAGGTGCTGCAAGCTGAACAGGGAACTGAACATCGTTCGCAGGAGTCACCTCGTCGAACGTGGTGTTGCTGGACTCGAACACCTCGTTAATCTGGGTTCCTTCGACATCTCCAAAGAACCTGAATCGGTACGGACCGGGTGAGGTCGGGATGAATTCAGCCTTGTAGTGGCCTGCATCACCAAACGCTTCTTTCAGAGTCATTACTTGTGAAACTTCCGAGGCAATATGCGTGACATCGACCTGTAGATCAAGTAATCCAGATATTGGCGCTCGATCTCCCGAATGGGATTGTTCAACCGGTTCCACTTCGCCGAGTGGACCACTCATAACAACCGTCGCGTCGCCAAGAGTGTTCATGAACATCACTGTTGTTCCAGGCTGAATCATGACCATATTCGGTGAGAACCCGTTTTCTTTGATTTCAACCATCACCATTTCGGCTGCAGGGTTGTCATGTCCAATCATTATCGTTCCCGCAATTTCGTTCGGGTGAGCGTGGAACGGCACGGTCAAATCGTCGAACTCATGACCAAACGTGAATTCATATTGTCCGCCGGCAGCAAGTTCGTTTACAAATACACCACCGTGCGAAACAAGATCAATCTCGGTGCCCATTTTCATTGAGTCGTTGTGCGAGTGGTCCATGTGGTCGTGATCATCGACTTTTGGTCCTGTCACACGGATCGAAACACCGTTGATCATCCCTTCGATGGCTGGTTCATTGATAAACCCGACAACGAAGTTGTAGTCACCTACATCCCGGCCTTCGTGCGCAAGCACAGTGCCAGATCCAAAAATCGCAAACGCGACCAAAGCCAGTAAGACTGCGCGAATGCGCGTCGCTTTGTAATTCATCTCTATCTCCAAAAAACCGGTTGAACCGGATCGAAAAGCATTTACAGGGGGAGATAAGAGACTCGTGGCGGTCTTGGGCGCGGTGATTCCACTCGACCAATCAATTCGTGTTCGATATCGAAGACCAGTGCTACTGGTTCAATGTCTCGCACAATCTCATTGTCGAGCGTCAATATGCCAACAAGTCCAGCTGAGCCACCCGTACTGTTCACAGTACCGATTGCGAGCGATACACCATCACCTGAGAAACCTTCCTGGTGGTCATGGTTCGCAAGCGAGTGATCATGCTCGTTAGTGACTTCTCCATTCAAGATATGGGCGTGAATAGGGATCCTGTCAGCATAGTGGTGGTCGATCGACGGACCAACAATCGGAGTTAGCACTCCGAGAACCATCAAAACCGGGAGCGCGACAACAAACAGGCTTTTGACCTGCTTATTCCATATGTGGACAGTCGCAAACACGTGAATTGTCCAGCCCTTGAGGTTACGATTGCGGCTCGATCACATCGAGTCCGTTCAGCCTAAATGACAAGGATGTCACGCTGAATCACAGATCGTAATTTTATGGTGAGGAATTTTTATTGCCCGAACTAACTGGTGGAGAAATTGTTCGAGATCGGCTTCTAGCCGAGTCAGTCCCTTATCTAGTCGGCATTCCCGGTCACGGAATTGTCGCAATGCTTGATGCATTTCGTACGAGCCAAGACGAGATAAAGATTCTCCAGGTACGTCACGAACAAAGTGCAGTCCACCTCGCCGACGGATATTACCGGGTCACAGGCAAGCCACTTGCCGTTTTCACCTCGATAGGCCCAGGTGCGCTCAACACGACCGTCGGACTTGGTGCCAGTTACGTCGATTCGACGGCAGTGATGGTCCTCTCGGGTGAAACACACACGTATATGGAAGGTCGAGGCGTACTACAGGAGATCGAACGCAAGAGACCTGCCGATATTCCATCTGTGATGGAACCGCTGGTCAAAGCAAGTTATCGGCCGCGATCTCACGAAGAATTGTTTGAAGCGATGGATAGCGCGTTCAGACAAATGGGAACGGGTCGACCGGGACCTACTTTCGTGAGCTTACCGATGGATCTGCAAGCTGAGGCTGGCGAAGTGCCAGCAGCTGAAAAAGTTGGATCGATTCCTGCAAGCCCAGTACCGGCGACGGACGGTGAAGTTGACCAAGCCGTGCGACTCCTGACTAACGCAAAGCAACCTATGATCGTTGCCGGAGGTGGAGTCACTCTCGCGAGCGCAGAACCAGAGTTACTTCAACTGGCAGAAATTACAGGTGCTGCAGTCGTGACGACACTTCAGGCCAAGGGGTGTTTTCCTGAAGATCACCCTCAGTACGGTTGGCACCTCGGTACAAAAGGCACGTCGATAGGAAATGCACTCACAACGGAGTCGGATGTGATTCTTGCAGTAGGTACGAGATTTACCGACCAGGTCGCATCTTCATTCAGGCACGGGACCACGTTCGATCTCGAAACTACCACCTTGATTCAAGTCGACATTGACGGACGTGAGGTCAACAAAAACTATAAATCCGATGTCGCCATACTTGGTGATGCGAAGCAGGTACTAGCATCTCTAAGTGATCAAATCGAAGATACAACTGGCGATTTATCGAAGCCTGAATACCTCGCTCGAATCCAGGAACTCAGAGAAATCTGGCTAGATGAAATAGCTCCATTGCGTGATTCTGATGCGGTTCCATCTACCATTCCACGGTTTTACCGGGAACTTCGAGAGGTTTTGAATCGAGACGCGATTGTTGTCACGTCCAGCGGTCATGCACAAGCATGTGTTCTTGAATTCCCGTTCTACGAGCCAAAGACAAATCTGACCTCTGGTGGTTTCTCGACCATGGGTTGGGCTTATCCGGCAGCGCTCGGTGCGAAGCTGGCTGCATCTCAGAAACAGGTAGTTGCCGTGGTCGGGGACGGCGATTTCATGATGACCATGCAGGAAATGGCTACCGCGATGGAGTATGGGATCAACGTAGTAGTGATTTTGTTGAACAACTACGGTTGGTATTCGATCCGTGATTTGCAAATGGCAGAGTTTGGTGAGGATCGATCTATCGGCGTTGACTGGGACGATTCCAAATCGCCGGATTTCGTAAAAATCGCTAAAGGATTTGGACTGCACGCCGAGTCAGTCGAAAAGCCTGACGATATTCAGGCGGCAATCAAACGAGCATTCGGGCACGGGGGACCAGCTCTGGTCGAAGTGAAAGTCGCCAGGGACTTTCCTAACTCAGGTTCGACTGTAGTTGGCTGGTGGGATGTCCCGGTCCCTGAATATCTTGAAGACAGGCGTACGGCATACGAGCAGGCGCGAAAAGAGATCGATCCGCCACCGAGTGTTCAGGCGTAGCGACGAAACGATCTCTTTTCAGTGGGAGAGCGGGTAATCAGTGCTTAGTTAAGCGCTGCCTCGTCCTTGTCTCCTGTGCGAACTCGAATCACGGAAGTTACTTCCTTGACCCAGATTTTTCCGTCACCAACAGAGTTCGTGTGAGCTGCTTCGATGATCGCATCGATACATGGTTGAACGAACGGTTCACTCACCACGATTTCCATTTTGATCTTCGGAACATAGTCAACCCGGTATTCGATTCCTCGGTAGGTATCGACAGATCCACCTTGCGCACCGAAACCGCGCACATCGGACAGAGTCAAACCGGTAATTCCAGCCCGTGAAAGAGCTTCTCGGACCGGGCCTAACCTAACTGGTTGGATGATCGCAGTTATTTCCTTCATCTCACTGCCATCCTTTCTCAAGCGCTCTTTCGAGCGACTAGTGATTCCTCGACCGAAGTCTCCTCCAAATCTGACATCAGCCTGTAACCACGCTTTCGCGCCACGGCTATGCCTGGGTGACCAGCATCTTGCAATTTCGAGCGAACCCTACAGACGTAGGTGTCGACAACACGTGCAAGAGGTGTCCCCTCTAACCAGACTGTACGCAACAGCTCTGCTCTGCCAACCACTCTTTGTGATTCCTTCATGAGAACTGCAAGCAAGTCGTACTCCCTGGGGGTCAGATTCAGGGATTTTCCTTTGTATTCAATTTCGAATAAATCTTCGTTTAGCTTGAGCACCGTTACTTCATTGCCTTCCAACAGTGCTAAGACCGTTTTGGTCTTGCTTCGATCGACGATAGTTTCAAGCTGCGAGCCACCTCTCTCGGAATCAGGGGACCGAGAGAGGTGACCGCAAAATATTCAGCTAATCAGTCTCAGCTTCATCGACCGCTGCCCCTGAAGGGACCGGAACAGGCTCAGATGCGGCTGCGGTGAATCCACCGGCAGGCACTGCAGGTGCGAAGTCCGGGTAACCAGCTGCTTCGTGCTCGCTAATGTCGAGTCCACGAATCTGGTCTTCGTCGGAAGCTCGCATACCGATCGTCATGTCGATGACCTTGAACACGATGAACGAGGTCGGGAAGACGAACAGGAATGCTGCAGCGACACCCACGAACTGGGTTACAAGTTGACCAGCGCCACCACCGAAGAAGAGACCGTTTACACCGCCGTACGCTTCAGAAGCGAAGAGTCCAACAGCGAGCGTTCCCCATGCACCAGCGAAACCATGAGCAGCAATTGCACCTACCGGGTCGTCGACCTTGAGAGTGCGCTCTAGGAAGAGAACAGCTGCGACCACGACGAATCCACCGATCAGACCGGTTACAACCGCCATTGCCGGGCTCATGTTCGCTGTGCCAGCAGTAATAGCCACAAGACCAGCAATGACACCATTGAGGGTCATCGAAGCGTCGAATCGCTTCCAGAGGAAGTAGCTCAGCACGAGTGCCCCAACAGCTCCTGATGCAGCAGCAAGGTTTGTCGTGATTGCAATGATGGCGATTGAGCCGGTGTTACCGGAAACAGTCGAACCGGCGTTGAAACCGAACCATCCGAACCATAGGATGAATACACCCATGGCAGCAAGAGTGATCGAGTGACCAGGGATGGCCACCGGTGTCTTGTCCGCGGTGAACTTACCGAGTCGTGGTCCAACAACGATCGCACCTGCGAGAGCAGCCCATCCACCAACGCTGTGAACAACCGTGGAACCAGCGAAGTCGATGAATCCGTCACCAACGTCGTTCAGCCAGCCACCACCCCACACCCACGATCCGAAGATTGGGTAGATAAAGGCTGTAACAGCAACCGAGTAGATCAGGTAAGCAGAGAACTTGGTGCGCTCTGATACCGCTCCAGAAATGATCGTTGCAGCTGTGGCAGCGAATACCGTCTGGAAAATAAAGAATGCGAAATCAAACATTCCTTCATCTGTCGATGGATCAATCTCCGACAGGAAGAAGTTGTTAGTTCCGATCCAACCGCTTGAGTTGGCACCGAACATCAGTCCGAATCCAATCATCCAGAAAACCAGCGAACCAATCGAAATGTCCATCACGTTTTTCATGATGATGTTCGCTGCGTTCTTTGCCCTGGTGGCACCGGCCTCGAGCATGGCGAATCCGGCCTGCATGAGGAAAACGAGTACTGTTGCTAGAAGTACCCACACGATGTCCAGGTAGATGGGGTTAAATTCCATCGCCCGCGCTTCCTTTCAAGAAACATCCGGGGGTTTTGCCGCCGACCTGGTCGACATACCTCCGGTTTAGCTCACGTCCGCTGACGCCCAATAGCTAATTTCAGCGGTTCGTAAAACTCACGCATTTGAAGCTAGGAGCGTTTTGTTTCACGACAGTTGCAGAGTTGTTGCATGAATGAATCGGGGATGTAACGGCGATGTTTCTGAACAGTGACAGATGTGTTTGTTACTCCTTAGCTCCGGGCGTGACTCACGTCACTTTGTCGCGCTGAGCGCATTTCACCAATTCCGAACCCCTTCCATCAAAGAAGGAGAAGTTCTTTCAACGTGGAACGGGGAGAGTTAGAGATTGGGATCAATAAGAAGCGGAGCTGAGTCACAGCGATGCCGTAGATAATCGCGATTCACGAATTTACGCCCAGAACTGATACCTAACGTGTACCATCCGCCGCACTATTACCAACAACGACACCAAGACGACACATGGCACACAGAATCAACCGCGCAATCGAACTACTTGAGCAGGATCAGCCCATTTACTACGACGGAGGGCATACCGGTCACGTTCTGACATACGAGCAAGGCTTGAAAGACGCACACACTTGGGCTGACTACATCAACGTTGGCATGGAGCACGGTTCGTTTGATATGACTGGACTCGACAACTACATGAAGGGTCTTGTTGATGGCGGTCCGACAAATAGCGGTCATCTAACACCCCCCGTAATTGTTGAAACTCCCGTCGAAGGTTCATCCGAAGACATCGTTCGATTCAACGCGTGGCAGTTCCGAATGATCCTTGCACGCGGTGTTCACGGAATTCTGTTGTGCCAAGCGGAAACGCCTGATGCTGTGAGAGCCTTCGTAGAGTCCTGTCGTTACCCAATCAACATGAAAGGTGTTGGGTACGGCTTGGAGCGCGGGACTCGAGGTGTCGGTTCGCAACCGTCTTCGGCACCGATTTGGGGAGTCGATGCGGATACCTATGTAGACAAAGCTGACCCATGGCCTCTCAACCCGCAAGGTGAATTGTTGCTAGGCGTAAAAATCGAGACGGTTCGAGCCCTGACCAACTGCGAACAAACTCTTTCGGTCCCGGGACTCGGATTCGCCGAATGGGGACCAGGCGACCTTCATATGTCTTTCGGTATCAAGCGCGATCCGAATAAACCATTGGATCCACGACTGCAAGAAGCTCGAGAGCGTGTGAAGGAAGCCTGCAAGGCAAACAACCTTGCTTTCCTGGATGGATGCACTCCTGAAAACATCACAGAGAAGATTGACGAAGGCGTTCGAGTGGTCGCAGGTCACCGAACCGATACTGCTGAGGTTGGACGGGCGTACAGCAACAGAACCATGCCGGTCTAGAAATCTACTCTGACAGCGGAATGTTCCGATGGTCGGTCGAGAGTCGTTCAACCTAGTAAAACCTAATCTTGTAAGATTCCTCGGTACCGAAATTGCCGAAGCTTTATCTGGCCAAACTATAATCGGAGTCAAACCGAAGACCGAAAACGGAGAAGCGTTAATCGCGCTCCGTGATCAGGACATGGTAGTTTGTGCCGGTCGATCGGAATGGCAGAAACAACCTCGAGAGTTGTTCGACATACTTCACCCTGGCTTTTATTTCTCCATCGCTAGTTAGTAAGCGCTGAGCAGGATCACTTTGCCTGAGGGCCGCGCATTCGTTTGGGGTCCTGCGCCTTGTTTCCTAGCGGATGAGAAAACATCACGTCCAGTTGCCGACGACCGTGTCGTCCAAATAAACACCGGTGAAGTTGAACCTGCGGCCTAGAAAGTTTTTTGGCACGCCACAGGTCCAAAATCCTAAGCAAACTTCGGTAAAAAGAACACAAAATAAACGACGCCGAGCGAGAAGATGAGCAACATGGGGACTACGCTGGTATACGTCCGCAGGTCCCAAAATACTGTGAATATTTTCTCGACCAAGTTTCTTGCGGACGGCTAAAGGTTTCGGAATATTTGTGCCAAGTACCCATGATTAAGTATCGAGACTGGACAAACGGGAGACATCCCCCACCGTAGGTATTTTGCCTGACTACTCGAACACGTTTTCGATTGCTTCGAGTGATGCCTCTATTGCGAGATCAGCTGAGCCCGGAGCAAAGACGGAGACACCAACTTCGTAACCGCCCTCTTCGAACGCAATGTCGGTCGGCAGGTAATTTATGTGCCCATTACTGAACCCTGAAAACACCGTGTTCGTCGACGGTGAACGTTTCTTGACCTCGACAGCGATTTCTGCGAACGGTTCCACGGGAATTGACACGAGCACCACTTCTCCAATTCGCATTGATTGAGCGGTGATAGGGATTTTTCCATCCTGTTGATGTTTGGCGGATAGGCGTGCCACACTCAATTGAATATTTGCTCGCATTACCTTAGAGACTGCCGCTCTAACATCTTCCTCTGAAGCTCCCGCATCCCTTACAGAAGCTAACTCATCGGCATAGTTGTCAAAGATTTGCTTAGCTTCCTCGAGCGAAAGAACGTTTCTCGCTGGAAGATTCACCGTGACATTGCTAACGGCAACAGTTTCATCTGATTCCGATATAGGGACATCGGTATATATGCCGAGATCTGCTCCCGAAGTGAGAATTTGGTCGAGTCTCTCCTCGCGTCTACGCGGATCAATACCCAGGCGTACTCGTGCGGCTTCGGCGCCAAGTGTTGATCCTGCCTTGCGATAAGCGCGCAGGTCGCCAGTGAACCCGTGGACCGGTCCCTGGTTCCCGCTGGCACCCTGCAAAAACAGGCAAAGTCCGCCCACTACATGCTCAACGACCGAACGCATCGGACCAGGAAAGTCTGGAGTAACCCAGTCATTCTCATGCCCCATGATCGTCGGATGCATGGCGTAGTTGACGATTGTGGCGATTGGATTTTCCTCAGCATCATCAATCGCAATCACATCCACGTCGTTATCTACAAACCCGTCCCAGTTACGCCCGGTGAACAGTTCACCGTTGTCGCGAGCAGGACGGCGATTGATATTGATATCGCATCTGCCTCGCACGAATCCTGCACGGGCTG
>JAYQWG010000041.1:0-15834 GCA_038150225.1 Chloroflexota bacterium | reverse complement strand
TCGTCAGCTCGTGCCGTGAGGTGTTGGGTTAAGTCCCGCAACGAGCGCAACCCCTATCGTTAGTTAATTTCTCTAGCGAGACTGCCCCTAAAAGGGAGGAAGGTGGGGACGACGTCAAGTCATCATGACTCTTACGTCCTGGGCTACACACACGCTACAATGGCCAGTACAGACGGTCGCGAAGCCGCGAGGTGGAGCCAATCCGATAAAGCTGGTCTCAGTTGGGATTGCAGGCTGCAACTCGCCTGCATGAACGCGGAGTTGCTAGTAAACGCAGGTCAGCACACTGCGTTGAATACGTTCCCGGGCCTTGTACACACCGCCCGTCACGTCATGGAAGTTGGTAATACTTGAAGTCGCTGGGTGAACCTTCGGGGCACAGGTGCCGAGAGTAGGACCGATGACTGGGACGAAGTCGTAACAAGGTAGCTGTACCGGAAGGTGCGGCTGGATCACCTCCTTTCTAAGGAGCACCTCTTACGAACTGTGATGGAATAAACGATCTTCGAAAGTGTCCGCGGTGGACAGACTACGGAGATTTACCTTCACGGATTTAGTTTCGTAACGAGGCTACCTAGGTCGACCAGCAGGTGGTTGATGTGGAGAACTTTCTTGAGCGAGATTCCTGAACCTGGCGTTCAGTTGATTTATCAGCTGAGTCCTGGGGGAGTGGAAGGGGCTCGTTAGTTCAAAGCTTCGACCAATAAAACCCTGTTGCACCAAAACATAGACTCATTTTCAGAGTCTCAAAACTTCGAAAAACTTTTGAATGTTCTTTCTGTTCACTGTTCAGTTCGCTAAGGATTAAACAAGACCCCGACTTTTCGGGGTCTTTTGGTTTAAGAAATTTCGTAACGCTCTGGGCGTTACTTTGTCACTTTGTCGCGGCACCGCATTTCGGCTACTCCTAGCCCCTTCCGTCAAGGAAGGGGAGGTTCTCTACCCGTGAAACGGGGAGAGTTAGAGAGGGGGATACTGCGACGCCAAACTGAGTGACTGTGTCACGATCGCGACTTACGAGATTTCTCTGAAATCGTTTCGCATCCAACAGCAAAACTTCTCAACCAGTAGTAAAATCCTTGATCGTGCCGCACGGAACGGTTGATGTTTTGGGCGAGTCGCAAGGGCCTGTAGCTCAGCCGGTTAGAGCGCTACTCTGATAAAGTAGAGGTCGGATGTTCGAGTCATCCCAGGCCCACCAAATAGAACTTTAAAACCGCCATTCGGGCGGTTTTTTATTTTCGATCAAATTCGGGACGTTGTGTTCGATTAGAATGCGAGTTTGGATACAACGAGATTCTTCTCGCGTTCTCGTAACCTCGATTATAAGAGCAACCCACTTTTGAATTTCGCTCGATTTGTACAACGCCGCGCCCGGGGAGACCGTTTCCTCGCAGTCGGTGTTTTGGTTGCGGTATTCCTGGCAGCAATAGTTGTTGCGGGCGGGCCGATTTACCTTCGATCACTCGAACGAGTTGGCATGGCCGACGTTGTAGAACGCCTGGGGCAAAACAACAGCAATGTCAGTGCCATTTCAGATTGGATCCCGCTCGAAGCTTCAGAAATTGAGGCTGCCGATAGCGTCGTTGACGACGCGGTTGACGATTATCTTGCACCCCTTATAACGGGATCTTCAACTCGGGTAAAAAGCCGGGAGCATTTCTGGGGTGTGAACTGCTCCAACGATCATTTTTCTCAGTTAAACGTGGCGCGGCTGCTTATTGAGGAAGCCGATGAAGAATCTGTGGCTGAAGCAGTCGGGAACTATCAAGGTGTTGAGTATGCATTGTTCGAAGAAGGCTGCGTAACCATCCGTTCCGGCGATCTGGCATCCAGGGCTTATTTCCAGGAAATCGGTGGATTGGTCGACCACGTCACCATCCTTGAAGGTAGGGCGCCTCGAACAGATATATCTACCGACGAATTGGATATCACCACACTCGAAGTTCTTGCGTACAAAAACCGTACCGAACAACTCAGGCATGGCGACATCTTCTTAGATCTCAGTGTCGGCGATGAAATCGTGGCTCGCTCGATCTCAAGATCATCAGGTTTGGTGCGAGCGAAGATAGTTGGAATATTCACCGAGAACGATCCGAATGACAGATTCTGGCTGGAAAGCGCAAGCTCAATCCTCGAGCCGAATCCGCCAACTCTGTTCGGTGGTCAGGACTTGCCAATTGTGCTGTTCACGGCCGAAGACGGTATAGCACCTGGAGTTGGTCCTTCCAACTCGGGCTTGCCAATGCAGTACACCAGGGTGCTGTTCACCGATTTGGATGCGGTGGCTACCGCTAAATCCCAACCCCTACTTGCCTCGCTGGACTATTTCGATGAACGTGTAACTCGCGGGATTACCCGTGGGGCAATGCTCTCGGGCTTGCGAGCGTCGATCAACGGGATGGCGCAACGAACGCTATTCCTTCGTCTGCCTGCTTTCTTGCTTGCAGCATTGGCAGTTTCAGTTGTTGCCTACTACCTGTTTCTGGTTTCTGGTCTTATAGCCCGCAGGAGAGAAATCGAAACCGTAATGCTGAGGTCTCGCGGATTGTCCGCGTTCCAGGTCATACGGGTTCAACTTTTTGAGTCGATTGCAACCGTGATAGTGCCGGCGGTGATTGCACCGTTCATTGCTGCAATCGGAATTGGTGTTGCTGGACGACTGCCGGTTTTCAGCTCCCTCACCGATGGCGGAAACCTTCCGGTTGAGCTGACAATTTCAGTCTGGTTCTGGTCTCTAGGCGCCGCGATCGTGGCGTTCTTGATTGTGCTGGGACCGACATTGCTCGTTGCGAAGTCCGGAATATCCGACGTTGAGCGAAGCCGTGCACGACCAGATAATCCTCCTATATTCCAACGCATATATCTCGACATATTGATCGTAGTACTTGGCGGACTGTTCTTATGGGAGCTTTCTAGCAGGGGGGTAGCATCGAGCGATAGAGAGGGTCAAGTTACATCAGACCCAACGTTATTGTTCGCACCGGTAATGCTCCTCATATCGGTGGCGCTACTCACCCTGCGAGCATTCCCTGTTCTCACTCGAGTATCTGCTTCGGTCGCCACACGATTCACGTCAGCATCCGTTGCTGTCGGATTCTGGCGACTGGGAAGAAGTCCTTACTGGTATGCGTGGCCGGTGCTCCTAATCATTTTGGGCACAGGTCTTGGAGTCATGGTCGGGACAGTGGCTTCAACGCTTGAACGGAGCAACGAAGAGCAAATCTTTTACGACAACGGTACGAATCTGAGAATTATTCCACGCGGCATCCACACCGACGTAGGAGACGCTGAACTCGATATTCTCGCTCAAATTGACGGTGTAAACGTAGTTACTAAAGCGTTCCGCAATAACGGCAAATTCGGAACTACTGACTCCGGACCAGAATTCGAACTTCTCGGTGTTGAATCCGACCTGTTCCCGGAAATGGCGTGGTTCCGTGACGACTTTGCCGACGAAGGGATCGACGAACTCTTCGGGAAGATAGGTATTCCAGCCAAAGCCGACCCGTTAATTTTGCCCGAGGGCACTACCCAACTCGCCGCCTGGACGAAGCAAGACCCGTATGTGTCAGACCACTTCTTCTGGATCGTACTGGAAGACAGAATTGGTAGACAGGTCACCGTCACACTCGGTCAAATCGGTGAATCATGGGCTGAGCAGGTTGGAAATGTCCCTCAACACCTTGACGCGCCAATCGAGATCGTTTCGATTCAGACGTTCATGCAAGCCGGTGGAGACGGTGGAGCGCCAACAACATGGTTTGTAGACGATTTGAAAGCCATCGGTCCGGGGTTCGAGCAAGTCTTGCTCGACTTTGACACACCTGCGTTGTGGGTCGCTCTACCAACGTCGAATGGACTCGACGATTTTTATACAGCTGGAAATGAAGAGCCTGGTGTAGGCGCGCCTGGAACGGGAATCGGAGTCACAACTCTGGAACGAGGAACCATTGCAGGTGTTCGAGGACTGTACCGGAGTCCGAACGGAGAACCGATACCAGCAATAGTTTCCGAGAACTTCCTGTCTACAACGGGTGCTCAAATCGGTGCTCCAATCGTCGTCAAAATCTTTGGTGGGTTCGTTCCAGTAAAGCCGGTGGCATCAGTGAAATACTTTCCGACTCTCGATCCCGAGTCAGACCAGTTCATGGTTCTGGACGTAGACGCTCTCTTAGGATTTGTGGATCTCAGGGGACTGGTCGACATTAGCGCGAACGAAATTTTCGCTGACATCGATCCAGCAAGACACGAGCATGTAGCGGTTGAAGCACGAAATATTTTCCGGAGTGGGACTCTTCTTGATCGTCAGGGCAGGGTGAATTCCTCGGTAATTGATCCCCTAACTGTCGCCGGTTGGCGTGGGATGGGAATCGTGGCGTTGCTAATTGGTGGGGCAGCACTTGTGCTCGGATACGTCACTTATCTCGTCGCTCACAGCAACCGGACGATTCACGACTCCGCTTATTTGCGTGCGATGGGTCTCAGGAACCAGGGCTTCGTCAGGAGTTCGCTGATTGAGCATGGGATTGTGGCGCTGGTCGGCGTCGTAGTTGGAGTTGCTGCTGGTATTGTTGCAAGTCGGATCGCCGTGTCGGCTATGGCGTACACAGAGCGTGGTGACTCGCTTCTTCCACCGTTCGTGCTTCAAACCACCTGGTGGCCGGTGGGTGTCATTCTCCTGACGGCCGTGGTCGCCGGGCTGTTCGGAATCGTGTCTACATTGATCGCTTTTTTGCGAACTCCGTTGCACGAACTTACTCGCTCGGCCGAGTAATTACTCGAACTGCGATAAGAACTCGGTAACCAGTGTTTCGTAGCGATCTGGATCGTGATTCCAACTTGCTGCGTGACTTGCTCCCTCGAATACTTCCAGGGCTGTCGTTTCAGGGTTTAGCTCAGCGAACTCTTTACTGGTTGCAATCGGCACGGTATCGTCTTCGTCACCGTGAATAATCAGAACAGGCTTGTTGATGCTGGCGGCGTCCTTCAAGAAATTCATGGAGTCCCAATCGACCCCGAAACGAATTGAAGCAAATTGCTTTGCGGTGGCTGTTATGACTCCTGGCACGCTGCGTTCTTCGGCTCCTTTGTCGACAGTCTTCCCGAAGTCCAGCATTGGGGCATCGAGGACCAGTCCGACCGTGTTTTTGGAAACAGATGATCGTTGTTCAAATGCCGTAATCACTCCACCTCCCATGGAAGATCCGAACAACACTATTTCTTCTGCTCCGGCATCCAATACGAATTCAACTGCAGCTTCAAGGTCCTCCCATTCGGTCGCACCAAAATCGTAATAACCGGATTCACTCACCGGAGCCCCGGCATCATTTCGATAATCAATGATGAGAGAGTTCCAGCCAAGGCTCTGGACATCATCCACGAGTTTAAGAAACTCGTCCTTATCGCTGGTTCTACCGTGAACGAAGATCACCCAACGATCTGACGAACCGTCGATTTGCCACGCTTCGAGTTGGCCAAGAGGCGCGTCGAGCATCAGCGTTGAGAATTCGATGTCGTGAGCGTAAGTCGGGTCGTGAGGGAAAGAACTGCGATCTATATACACATAGTCGCCTTGAGCAATTGTTCCCTGTAGCGTTTCGAATGACCGACCGGTTCCCGAACCGCCTATCTCAATTATTTCGCCAATTTGTCCGTAACCGGAATTGTTTGCCACACCCCAAATGCCCACCTCATTGAGTCGTTCCTCTTCCTCGAATCCTTCTCGTTGAACTAGAGTGATTCGATCAGGCGAAATCTCCACAACTTCGAGTGATAGTTCTTCCGCCGCGTTGTCGACCCTGAGTCCGTCCTCTTTGAGAACTGACGAGAAATACCATCCCCCGCCACCTACCGCGAGCAGGGAGATGATGACAATACTGGCGATTATTCGGCGAACCACTCGCATCAGCATCTTTACACGTCACCTTGTCGCGGTTGACCGCCTGTGAAGCCACGGGTTCCAGTACGGCCACCCCAGTCACGTTTTATTCGAGGCCAGCGACCTTCCGCATCTGGAAACGCTGGGAACTCCGTATGCGGTTCCAGTTGGTACCAGTAAGCGACCGAATCGATCTCGTCGGTGAGAGGTTGGAATGTCTTATCACCCCACCATCCGAGAGCCTGGATTGTGACTTTTAAGTCTTCTTTGAACCTGATGGGATCGAGTACATGCCACCGGTACAAACCATGCTTTGGCACATCGCCTTCGTCACGAGTCCAGAGCGGATACCCGAGGTACGGAGCAGAAAACGTGTCGGTGAAGCACCAGGCTCCGCCAAAGTAATCCTCGGTCCCGGTTCCACAAATCGTCGGAAATTCGTTGTCCCCATCGAGGAAGAACTTAATCTCTCCCTCGCCCCACCATCCGTCCGACATTTGAGTCCAACCGAGGGCCGTTCCGACGTAATGACCTTGCCCTGACACGCCATCAAGAATCACGTGTTCAGGATTCTCCCTTGTGGTTTGAGACCGTCGCCACTGGGCATGAAAGTACGCTGAGGATTCGGGGACATCTTCGAGCGAGTAATCGATCTGGTAGAAAAATGCCGGAATCTTGTCCCAGTGCTGGTTTTCAACCTCGATCTTTGCCCGTTTCCTGAACGGCATTTGCCAGTAACTGTTAAACCCACCCTGCGGATTACAGTTCACAGGAATCGAGTTCACGTTGTATCGGAGTCCATGCGAGTTCGCGAAGAAATCACCTACAGGCACTTCCACGGAAGGGGTTTCTTCGCCATCCCAATAGAATCGCAGAACACAGTCTCGGTATCCGGTCTGTGCCAGGGTTATCCAAATGTGGTTTATTACGCCGGGACCTTCGATGTCAGCGAGGAGTGCGGTTTCACCCGGCTCCAGAGGAACTGCCGGTCGAACTTTCCAGCCCTGTCCGAGCCGATGAGAAGGATGTGGTGGCTGAGGTGAAGGAGCTTTTCCTCCCCCTCCTTTTTCACCGGTTGGGTTTTCCGCCGAAATAGATCGGGACTCAGCGTTACTAACCAGAGAAAGACTACTCAACCCGTTCTGGAATCCGAACATCGAGTTTTCGGTCAACTAACTGCTCCTGTGAATGACAAATACTGGGATGGCGGCATTTTAGCGATCAATCGACCTGCTGACCGTGATTTTCAGATCGAACCACCATCGTCGGTCTCTGATAAAGTCGGCGAATACTTAGATGCCAATGACTACGTCTTGAACTATGACCCACAGTCACCAACATTTACCTGAACTTCAACTCGGGATTCACGGGCACCCCGAGTGCGCCGACTGTGGTCGAACAATATGGAATGATCCAAAACTTGCTGCTGCCGCCATCGTTCCTTATAGGGACGGAATTGTGATGGTTCAAAGGGCGATCGAACCGGCAATTGGGAAGTGGAGTTTCCCGTCTGGATATGTCAACCGTGGCGAGCGTGTTGAATCGGCGGTCGAACGCGAAGTCAAGGAAGAGTGTGGTCTCGACGTAACCGCAGGTGAACTGGTCGGGCTTTACTCCGAACAAGACAACCCAATCGTTCTTGCCGTGTACGAAACCCGCGTAACTGGTGGAGAACTAAGTGCTGCCGATCATGAAACTCTAGATGCCCAGGTGTTTGATCCGTCGACGTTGCCAGAGCTTGCATTCGGGCACGACTCGCAAATTGTTGATGATTGGCTCTCAATGACGAGGTAAGTGATATGTCGGTCAAATCAGATGTGGTCGTAATTGGTGGCGGAGTGATTGGTTCTTCCATCGCTCTTCAACTGGCTTCGGATGGTTTGACGGTGACCGTCGTTGAGCGTGACTCGATTGGAAACCACGCGTCTGGATTTGCCCTTGGGCTGATAAATCCCACCAACGAAACAGGCAATATTGAGAGCCTCAATCACGAGTCATACCTTATGCATCGTGATCAGCTCGAAAGAATTCAGGATGAATCTGGTGTCGATGCTCAGGTCAGGACTAAGCCCCACCTCGAATTAGCGTTGACAGAAGAGGATTTGCCCGAGCTTCGCGCGGAAGTTGACAGAATTAATAGGTTCGACGCGTTCCACTCAGAGTGGTTGCCGCCAACTGACGTAGCCAAAGCAGAGCCAAGAATCACCGAGCAAAACTTCGGCGGTGTTCTTGTCGAAAACGTTTTCATCCTCGACAGCTACAACTACACACTGGCTGTAGCTCAAGCTGCGGAAAAGCGCGGGGTTAATTTCGTTACATCTACGGTCCGAGATTTAAGCTGGAACAAATCTGCGATCTCAAAGGTAGTCACGGATCAAGAAGAATACGATTGTGGATCAGTTGTATTTGCGATGGGGCCCTGGACAGGTACCGCAGGTGTTTGGATCGATGTCGATATCCCGATCGTGCCGCAAAAAGGCGAGATCGTCCGGATTGCGGGATTTGATAAGCCGTTGAATCACCACATTCACGGATTTCACTTGAACAGCTCTTGCTCGGTCGTTCAAAAAGGCGACGACCAGATTTGGCTTGCAGCCACTAAACAGGACGGTACAGGGTTCGACACAGCCCCCTCTGCGGAAGCGCTGGAGTCGTTAACCCTGCGTGGATTGAGGATGATTCCTGCGCTCGAGGAGCAAGAGGTCGTGTTGCAAACCGTTTGCCTCAGACCTGTTTCACCGGACGGTGATCCAATACTCGGCAAGGTGCCCGGTAAAGAAGGCGCTTTTATCGCGACTGGAACTGGTGGGAAGGGAATCTTGCTGGCCCCATTGGTTGGACGCGCTATTGCTGATCTTGTGGCAACCGGCGAAACCGAATTCGATATTGATCAGTTCGGACTCGACAGATTCGCTTGAGCTATTTGCTTAGTGCCCATTCAACTGCGGCGTTGTGCACGGCAGAAACCCCAGTCTGGAATTCTGAGAAGTCGATTCCGTAGTTCCAGTCGGTCCAGAGTTCGTCGCTAACCACTAACAGGTTGCAAGCCGCGACTCCCCGGTATTCAGCAACTCGATACATTGCCGAGGTTTCCATATCGATGCCCTTCACACCCTTTTCAAGGTGACGCGTAATGTCATCGGTCATCTCACGGTAGAAAGCGTCAGTGGTCCACCAGTCGCCCGATTCAACCGTAGCTCCATGTTTTTGAACGAGCTTCGATAGTTCGGCGAGCATGCTAGGGTCAGCTGTGGGGTAGTAGTGCCCGGGGTATTGCCTGGATGTTCCTTCATCGATGACAGTCACACGTGTGGGAATGTGAACATGCCCAACAGGATGGTTAGGGTCTAGTCCACCAGAAGCCCCGACGCCCACGATCGATTCCGCACCAGCAGCAATTAAGTCTTCGATCATCATGATGGTACCGGGAGCGCCAACCGGTGCAAATGCAACAGTCACACCACCAGTGTCGTTATCGAGAGTCCGCAGCCAGTAGTTTTCAAGAAATCCCGTATGTGGTGCTGGAGTCGCTTGCATGCGATCAGCAATCTGCGTGCTCCAGGCCTCAGTCCATGTAAGGATTACTTTCTTCCCAACCCTGAGGTCGGAAAAATCTAATCCACGCGTCCGCAGACGGCTCTCAACCGCCTGTTTAGGACTGAACCGGGGTGAAGACACTACCGTCCCAGCGGACCGCTCACCGCAGCGAGGTAATCAGCAGCTCCGGCTTGCAGGAATTTTGGCGCTGAATTGACCAACCAGCGGACACCTTTTTCGTGCCAGAACTTTGTCTGCTCTGCGGTTACGCCTAGAGTGCCAGCAATCTTTCCGGCATCGTGTATTTTGTTCACGAGCATCTCGATGCTGTCGGTGACCTGCGGGTTCATAGTGTCGCCCGGAATTCCAAAGTTAACCGAAAGATCTCCAGGTCCCAGGAACACAGCGTCGGCATGTTCGGTGGCGATAATTTCATCAGCGTTTTCGATTGCTTCAGGCGTTTCGATCTGGAGTGAAATGAAGGTTTCTTCGTTAGCCTCTTTTACGTATGAAGCCATGTCTTGCAGACCGAATCTAGCGCTTCGTCCGGCAAACGCTCCACGCTTTCCGACCGGCGGGTACTTCACGGCATCGACGACCTTTTTCGCGTCTTCAGCGTTGTTGATCAACGGAATCATCACACCGGCGGCACCGGCGTCCATGTATCGCTGAATGTGCTGTTGTTCATTGAGCCCAATGCGGACAATCGCTGTGGTGCCGGAAAGCTCGGCTGCTCGGATCATGTGCTCTGCGGTTTCGTAATCCATCGGACCGTGCTCACAGTCGATGACGACGAAATCGAAGCCCATCCAGCCCATGGTCTCGACCATTCCGGGTGACGGCAGGCCAACGAACGGTCCAATCGTGGTTTTGCCATCGTTGAGCTTCTGTTTGAGTGTGTTCTTGATCAAGTGGGTAATCTCCGCTGGGCCGCAATTTTTCTGATGAGTGGAGAATACATTTCGGTGTGAGCTGGCGAAAGCCTGTACTCGATCAGGTTTCGAGTTGGTTGTATGCCGGTTGATACATACCATTGTCAGCATGAACTCGTTCGACTTCTCAAATCCCAATTTTGCTCCGGTCCACGACGTTCTCCTGGAACAGATTGAGGCGGGTCTAAACCCGGGCGCCCAACTGTCCGTTCGTATTGGGTATGAAGAAGTCTGCAGCATTGCCGTTGGTGTCTCGCGAGTCAATTCGGGCACACCCGTGAGCAAGCAAACGGTGATGCCGCTGTTTTCGAGCGCCAAACCGATTACTGCGGTAGCGATCGGGATTCTTGCGGATACTGGGCGGCTAGATTGCGGTGACCCAGTCTCCAAATTCATTCCAGAATTTTCCACACACGGCAAAGACCGAGTGACTCTCACTCACCTGTTGAATCACACTTCAGGACTTGCTGACGACTCGCTTGCGGACAATGGAATTACCAAAGAAGAAGTTATAGACCGACTTGCCACGACTCCGTTGATTGAAGACTGGACGCCAGGCGAAAGAGCAGCGTATTTGCCAACTGCTGGATGGCATTTGCTTGGTGAGATTGTCGAACGACAAAGTGGAGTTTCTTTCGAGGACTTCGTTCAGAATTTCATTCTTGATCCGATTGGAATGAGCTCGACGATACCCAATGTGGATGTTGCTACCGCCAATGAGTTAGGTGAAACGCTCAGCGTGATGCACATTTCTCGAAATGGTGAGAATTCTGTACATCCAGTCTTCACGCCCGAGAAGCTCGGACGCTTCACTCGTCCCGGCATTGGATTCCACGGGACTGCGAGTGACCTTTCTGCGTTCTATTCGACCTTGCTGAATGGCGGAGTGTCCGAATCAGGTGAACGTGTTGTTTCCGAGGAAACTCTTAATCGGTTAATTACGCGCAGCCACGACGGAATTCTTGATGAAACTTTCGGTGTAGTGATGGACCGGGGACTTGGATTCGGAATTAGCAGTAACCGCCATCGACCGGCAGTTCCCTATGGTTACAGTCGGTATGCCTCAGACGATACTTTCGGGCATGGTGGAAAAGAATCATCAACCGGATTTGCTGATCCAGAGCGCGAACTTTCTGTCGCCCTGATTTTCAATGCAATGCCGGGAGAGCCAGCTCACGACAGGCGCGTGAAACAGGTTTTGAATAAGGTGTACGAAGCGCTTGACTAGGCTTTGAACGCCGACTCAGGGACGCCTTTTTCACGTAGAAGTCTGCGAACCCGTTTGAGGATTGCATCGGCAACTCGGTGACCGGCCTGGTCCGCTCGAACCACGCACCAGCGCGGGTCCGACTTCGACATTTCCAGGTAACCCTTACGCACGGACTCATGGAATTTTTTAGGTGCCTGCTCGAAACGTCTCTCAGCTTCGTTATCAACTCGACCACCACCGCCACTGAAAAGGTCCGGCTCGTTGGTTACACGAGCCAAGGTCACATCAGGATCTGCATCTAGAAGCACGGTTAAGTCTGGCTTCAACCCGGCTGTGGCGATTTCGTTTAGCGTGCTTATTGTGTCGAGACTCATGCCACGCCCGTAACCCTGGTAAGCGAGTGTCGAGTCCGTAAAGCGGTCGAGGATTACGACCTTGCTTTTATCGAGCGAAGGCTGGATTAATTCAAACAACAGTTGCGCACGTGCTGCTTCAAACAGAAGCGTTTCGGCGAGAGGGGATGAAGAATTCGATCGCTTGATCCATCGGCGGACGTTGTTACCGAGATCAGAGCTACCTGGCTCATGAGCAAGAACGGCATCGACTCCGAAGCTTTCGAGCTTACGTAACAGTCGCTCGGCTTGAGTCGATTTTCCAACACCTTCACCACCTTCGAAGGTGATTAGCAAACCACCTTCGACAGTACGTCGTGAAAGCTTTTCTGTGTCTGCTCCAAAATCCAGTGAACTCTGTTCCTGGGCGCTCAAAAGTCGTACCTCTAAAACTCACTAACAGCTATCCGGAAATGATGGTGAAACCCTACCGCTTGCGGCGGCGGATTACAACGCGGCGCGACGGTTCTCTTCCCATACTCGCCGATCCAAGATTGTTTCGAGCTGCCAGGCCGTGTTGCAAGCGACGAACGTAAGGTGGCTGGGCCATGAGCTCGATGCGTTGCTCACCTGCAATTATTCGACTTATCGCCGACTCTGCCTCTTTTAGAGCCTCTCGGGAACGTGAATTCTGGTCGAGATCCTCGTATTCGAAATCGTCCAGCGATTCCGGAGCCCTCGATCGTTTGTTGTCCTGCACGAAGCGTTTGAGGAACTGCTTGATTTGCTCCTTGGTACCACGTCGGAGGACGTGGACCATCACGCCATCTCGCTCGGCTCTTCGAACGGCGGTAGGGCGTCGGCTGTAATGTGACTTGGTTGTCACGAAAATCTCGGCATTGTCGACGTAATCGACTACCTCGATAGGAGCGTTTGTTTCGGCTACAACCTCAACGAGCGCTGATTTCGGGAGCCCGAAAGCGAAAACTTTTGTCACAACCGGCTTTGGTTGTTCGACCGGGACCTCTTCCCGCGATGACTCTCTTTCACCTCGTCCATTTCGATTTCTTCGACCTCTATCTGGCCACTTTCGTGCGAGATCCTGGACGTCGAATGGAGCAGGATTGAATTCAGAATCCTGACCAGGAAGTTCCTCAACGGAGATTTCTACATTCCCGTCCGACTGAAGCCGTCTAGCTTCCTGCGGGATCGAGATACCACGCAGCATGCGGTCTACAGCTGTGCCAACCTCAGGATGAATGGCGACGGCGTTACGTTCGCGAATTTCTACTACCGCTTCAAAAGTTGGGTCGTGCTTACGTTCAAGCACGGTTTTCTGTGTGCGCCGTCGACGGGCTTCAATGTCACCGAGAGTTACGGTTTGTGTCCCACCTACGAGGTCTGCAAGTGTCGGGTTGGAAACCACGTTGGACAGAGAATTTCCGTGTGCCGTAGCAACGAGCTGAACACCGCGTTCGGCGATCGTCCGAGCAGCAAGCGCTTCCAGTTCGGTGCTCATTTCGTCAATGACGATCACTTCTGGCATGTGATTTTCCACTGCCTCGATCATCACGTTGTGCTGGAGTGCGGTGTTTGCAACCTGCATGCGACGTGCATGACCAATCGCCGGGTGCGCAACGTCTCCATCACCAGCGATTTCGTTTGAGGTATCTACAACCACAACCCGTTTATTAGCTTCGTCAGATAAAACTCGGGCGGTTTCTCGAAGGATCGTGGTTTTACCGACACCCGGACGACCAAGAATCAGGACACTCTTTCCGGAGCGAATCAAATCATCGATAAGTCGAACTGAGCCGTACACAGCCCGACCGACACGACACGTTAGCCCGACCGGCTCACCTACTCGGTTTCGGATGACAGATATTCGGTGCAGCGTTCTTTCGATACCGGCCCGGTTGTCGTCACCGAAGTGTCCGACATGTTCTACGACATGCTGGATCTGGTCCCTGGTGACCTCAGAGGAACTTAGTTCGATTGTATGAGATGGGAAGCGCGCTTCAGGATTTCTCCCCAGGTCGAGAATGACTTCGACAAGTTCACCGATCTCTTGCTGGTCTCGTAGACCGTTCGCAATCTCCGACGGGAATATCTCGATAAAAGCTTCGAGGTTGTCTACTACCTGGGCATTTGGATCTTGCAGTTCTGTTCTCTCCTAACTTGAAATCCGTTTATCCAATAGCTGCAAAGGCGCCTTTTGTTTCTTCGACTGCCTGCGCAAGAGGTTTGACCATTACTTCATATTCACCAATTTGTTGGAATCCCAGCGTCACAAGAAGATGTGACAGGGCGGGATTAAATTCTGGTACGGCAACCGAGACGGGCAGGTTCCCACTTTCCGCTAGCGCGGCAGCGACGAGTCCGTGTAGTTCCGATCCGGCGATGCTCGACCACTGGATGTCGAATGTGTGCTGAGCTCTCGAACTGTGCCGACGTACCAGTGCACCTATGTTTCTGTCAGGTAGCTCAAGGACCCATTGCTTAGTCCCTCTACCGAGCTTTTCGATTCCCGCGTACCACTCCTGCGATGTTTGCCCTAGTTTCATGCGAACGTCGAGTGGGGTCACTTCGTTGTACATGCGGAACAGCGAAGGTATGTCGGATTCGTGGAACTGTCTCAAGCTGAGCGCATGATCGGGTATTCCCAGTTTTTCGAACGCTGATTGACTTGATGGTGCGCGGAATACCGCTTCCACATAAGCGCTTCTGTAACCAGCCTGTCGGGCGTACTCAGCGGTATCGCTGTTCGCTACGGTTCGAGTGAAAATGCGGTGCGCCCCGGCACCACCGGCAGGTACAGATATTTGCTCGAACAGGTCGAGCGCCATACCGGGATTTGAACGGCGCGTGTACAGTTCCGTGATCTCCCAGGCTTGAGGACCGGAGCGTGTACCTGCTCGCACCAAGCTATGGATACGGGCACGATGGGCTTCCACCCAACAGTTCTGCCATGCTCGTGGAGAAAGAGCTATTCCCGCGTATTTAACGGTCGAGAATTTCGCAGGACCACCCTGGAGTGCACTCGTTAAATTGCACACTTCACTCTTGCCCGCGGACTGACCGAATCGAAGAAGCCCGGGCGAGTCAGTCGGGTGAAGGTGTCGAATCATACGGTGCTAGGTGATTCCTCCTGCTGTGAGCGGTTAGATGCAGCGTCACGCGCCATGTCGGCGAACAGGTCGTGGAGGCGCGTATCAGAGGTTAATTCTGGATGGAACGACGTTGCGAGCACGTTTCCTGATCGGACCGCAACTGCTTGCCCGTCTTTTGTGACCGCGAGTTTCTCCACACCGTCACCAAGGTCGTTGATGATTGGAGCTCTGATGAAAACAGCCCTGAGTGGCTCGCCTTCCATGCCTTTAATATCTAACTCTTCTTCGAAGCTGTCTATCTGTCGGCCGAAATAATTTCGTGAAACACCAATGTCGATGAGATCAATTGGAGTTGGATAAGGGTCGGAAAGTTCTCTCGCAATTACGATCATGCCAGCGCAAGTTCCCCAGAGTGCCATCCCCTCTTCTACGCGCTTTCGCAGCGGCTCGACGAAATCGAACATTTGAAGAAGTTTGACGATCGTCGTGCTTTCGCCACCGGGGATGATCAGTCCGTCCAGCTCGTCGAGCTGGACGGTTTTTCGAATTTCTGGCGCGTCGATGCCGAGCAATCCAAGCATGTGGATGTGCTCGGCAAAATCGCCTTGCAGGGCTAGCACGCCGATGCAGGGT
This sequence comes from Chloroflexota bacterium, assembly GCA_038150225.1. Classification (GTDB taxonomy): domain Bacteria; phylum Chloroflexota; class Dehalococcoidia; order Lucifugimonadales; family Lucifugimonadaceae; genus Lucifugimonas. The sequence goes on along the minus strand of JAYQWG010000041.1, from coordinate 199 downwards.
GCATCGGCGTTATTCGGCTTAGTTCCGTTTACCAACCGCGAGTCTCGAGCCTTTCGCTGTCAGCCATCTTGTTGGTCTCGATACCAGGCATTGCATCACCAAGACCACGTGAGATTTCAGCAATCATGTCCGGGTCGTTGTAGTGAGTTGTTGCTCTGACAATAGCGTCTGCCATCTTTGCAGGGTTCGAACTCTTGAA
>JAYQWG010000040.1:0-16825 GCA_038150225.1 Chloroflexota bacterium | reverse complement strand
CCTCGTTATCTACACTCCACCGGACAGTTATTCAAAGGTGGACCAAAGAACAATTTGGTTATAGGTTTCGTATCAGGGAAATACGATGATCTGCCGATACCGGGCGCTGAGTACACATTTGGAGAATTGTTGAACGCTCAAGCGCAGGGTGATTTCGCAGTAATGCGAGAAGTCGGACAATCAGTAAAAGAGATTTACACAGACACGGATCCAGTAGACGTTGTTGAAAAAATAACGACCGCTCTGGTCAGTCTATGAAGTCCACGCAGGAGGCACTGATATGAGTAATTCGTTCGGTAGCACCGTTCCAAAGATGATCGTCGCGGTGGATGACCGGTTGGATTTCTGCGTTGACATATTAGAGACCTCTACGTCACCGATGGCAGCCGAGCGGGAACGCGCCGCCGACTTTAAGAAGGTTGTGTTCGAGGCAATCACTAACGCCATCGAAGCCGGTTTGCCCAAGTCGGAAATTGCTATTTGGACCGACACAGATATCGGTGAAGGAATTCTTCTGAGATCCAAGGCAATGTCACTCAACGTTATCGCTACACCCGGTAGTGGTGAAAGTTCTCTTCGAGATCTCAAGGTTGACTTCACAGGAGTTCGGCTGACCTTCAATCCGGAGGGAGATGAACCAACTCGATCCGATTTGTTATCTCGAATGAAGGCGGTCGCAGACAAGGCCTATCTTGAATCAATGCCGTTGGTTATTGAATTGGACGTTGTCCCTACCTTTAGTCAGCGCGAGGTTTACAGCGGAACAAAAGAAGCACGTGCCGTGCTAATGATTGCTGCGATGCAACAGCTGCAGGACGCAGGTATCGCACCGGCTATCTGGGCATTTGAACCGGCTTATGACGATATGTTCACCTCGGCGCTCGTCGCACAAACGCATGTCGACGGTAAGTTGTCTCAAGTTGCAGTCATCTCCGGAGCTGAAATCGGCAATGATGAAGAATCTCCGAACGTTGTTGCCGACCGTATTAATGTCGACTTTTCGACCGAAGGTGTCGACGGGTTAATGCTTGGGCCAAGAACTTACTATTCGACGCTGGTTGACCTGCACAAAGGCGTAATCAACCGGGACGAGGCAGTCGCTGAGATTTCTGAAGCATTCCTCGACTCTTACGCGAAACTGTCCGTTATGCGCGAACGTTCAGAGGTCCTGTAACCCCACGTGAAACTGACCAAATCGGATTCATCGCGTGTACGCGCGTTCATTTTTGACCTGGACGGAACACTCGTAGAGACCGAGCGCCTGAAAGCGAAGGCATACGCAGTTATTTTGGGTCGATTGACAGGAGCTAACGCGCCTGATCGACGCGCAATCGAGCTTTATGAACGAAATGTCGGAGCCACCGACGAGATGATCTGTCGAAAGATTCTCGATGAGTTTGGAATTGAAAATGCCCTACCCACCTCAGACTCCGAACCGTGGATAGTCCTGCACGAAATCCGTATGGACGAGTACCGTGAGAACTTCGGAACTGCGGAAAACCTGTTAGCAGACTCATACGCGCACAACATTTCACTGCTCCAGTCAGCAAAAACACAGGGTTATCGGGTCGCTGTCGCAACGTCATCTTTCACCGATGAAGCGGAGCGAGTGTTGGGAATATTAGGTGTCCCCGAGTATCTAGACGTTGTGGTTGGCAGAGACCAAATCTCAAAACCCAAGCCTGATCCCGAGATCTACCTCGAAACTCTTAAGCGGTTGGATTTTGCGGCGGACGAAGCAATCGTCATTGAGGATTCGCCAACTGGGGTGAAAGCGGCTGACGCAGCCGGCACACGCTGGATTTGCGTGAGTACTCCGTTTTCACGACCGGCAATCGACGGGAGCTCATGGATTGATCGGAACTGGGTAGTTCACAATCCAGATAAACTCGGTGAAGTAGTCAATCGTCGCTCCCAATAATCAGGGCAGCGTAAACCCTCTTTAATCACAAGGATGTCCACATGAAACTCGGTATGGTCGGGCTTGGTCGTATGGGCGGAAACATGACTGAGCGATTGTTGAACGACTCGCATGAAGTCGTTGTTTATGACCCTGATCAGTCAGCCGTAGCCTCTCTTGCCTCGAAAGGAGCACAAGACGCAGATAGCCTGGCGAACGTTGTCGCTCAACTTGAAGCACCTCGAACGGTCTGGGTAATGGTTCCCGCTGGCTACATCACTGAGTCAACCATTTCGGAACTCATCGATTTGATGGGCGAAGGCGACACCATCATTGATGGTGGCAACTCGAACTACAAAGAATCTCAACAGCGAGCGAAAGCTGCCACTCAAGCTGGCATAGATTTCCTGGACTCGGGAACCAGTGGCGGTGTTTGGGGGCTCCAGAATGGCTACTGCCTGACAGTTGGTGGATCACAAGCAGCATACGACCGAAACCGCCCGATATTTAAATCACTGGCGCCGGAAGATTCCGACGGTAATTTGTATGTTGGTCCAAGTGGATCTGGCCATTACGTGAAGATGATCCACAACGGGATTGAATACGGAATGATGCAAGCTTATGCCGAAGGTTTTGAGTTGCTTGCTGCAAAAGAAGATTTCGAATTGGACCTTGCGGCAATAGCGGAAAACTGGAGACGGGGCAGCGTTATCCGATCATGGCTGCTAGACCTCACCGCTGTAGAACTTGAAAACGAGCCGACACTCGAATCACTCAGCTCGTATGTAGATGACTCCGGTGAAGGTCGTTGGACGGTGGATGCTTCTGTTGAGCTAGCGGTTCCAGCGCCAGTCATTACCGCTGCGCTACAAATGCGTTTCCGATCTCGCCAGACCGATCCGCTCGGCGGCAAAATGCTGGCCGCGATGCGCAATGGATTTGGCGGACACGCAGTCAAGAAAGCGAGCGACTAGAAATTCATGTCGAATAACTTTCCTGATCCGCCCGACTATTCAACCGCTGACTTAAACATGCTCACGGCCCGTGAATTGAGAGAAGCGCTCGAAGATCTTTGGGCGTGGATCGATAAAGCTGAGATGGCCAGGGAAGAAGAAGCTCCGCCTGATCAGGTGATTCGAGATGCCCGATCAGTGATGGCGAAAATAATCGCTGAACGAGTTGATCGACACTCAGACGAAGGTCGTCAGCGTACAGCTGAGTAACTAGCTAAGTAGTCGCTTGTACAGGTCTACTTGCCGAGCCTTGGCTTCCCCATATGCTTCTGAAAAATCTGGTCTTGGATCAAATGTCTGAGCGATCTTCGCGGGAACATCATCCAACGATTCCCATATACCCAGAGCTTTGAGCGCGAGGATCGCTGCTCCCCTACTGGTGTCCTGTTCCTCAGCGGAAACGCTCACGGGAACACCAAGTACGTCGGACATCGTTTGCATCCACCAATTTGAGTTCTGGATCGCCCCTCCACTAGCAACAACTTCATAGTTGGCGCTCGTTCCCGGAAGCAGCAAGTCGGCGACCAAGGAGAATCTGTAAGAGACTGACTCGAGAATCGCCTGGAGGATTTGCAGTGGAGTCGTCGCCTGCCTAATTCCCCGGAACATTCCTGAGGCGTTGTTCGACCATCCAGTGGCTCGTTCTCCGGCTATAAACGGGAGTACATCAATCCCGTGGTCGGCAGGTCTCAGTTTGCTCAGTTCTGCGTTGAGCAGTTCAACCGGCGGAAGTCTGAGGGTGTTCATTGCCCACTGAATTACGTTCCCACCCTCAGAGAACGAACCGCCAAGTAGCGTGTGCTCTGCTCCAAGTCGGTATCCCCAAAGACCATTAGGCACTTCCGGTGCAGCGTTATCAGATAAGACTCGCATCGCCCCGGTTGTACCTACGGTTAGGGCGACACGACCATCGTTCACACAGCCAGCGCCGACGTTAACCGCTGCTCCGTCACCCACTGACAGGTAGAAAGGCACATCAGCAAGTTGCTGCCAACGCCGAGCGTACTCATCACTCAGTCCAGTTTCAGCGAAATGCCACGGTGCGAGTGACGGAAGATTCTCCTCGCCGATCCCCAGCCTCCCGAGCAAACCTTGGTCCCAGCAAAGATCTCGCCTATTGAGCAATCCACTCCATGACGAAACACAGTAACTGGCGTGCACATCTCGACGTCCGAACCATTGAGTGAATAAGTAAGTCGAAATATCCAGGTACCGGTCAATCCTGGAGAAAAGAACGGGATTGGTTCTTCGCAACCATCTCAATCTTCCCGGCAAATACGAGGTGTGCTGCATCACCCCTGTCCGGTCGTACATGACTGGAACGTTTAGCTCGGCTTTTAGTTGCTCGACATCTTGAGTGGTGCGTGTGTCTGCGTAGGTGTAGACAGGTGTTAGAGGATCATCGTTCTTGTCGACACCCAGGACCGTGCTTGCCATCGCATCGAACCCGACACCACCGATGCTCGTAGCGTACCTTCCTGTCTTCGCAAGCACTCCGTCGATAGCGTGCTCGGCAGCGACCTGGATCTGAGAAGCATCTTCTTCCGACGTTCCGTCACTCGCCACGACCTGATCGTGGGGCACTGAAACGTCTGTTCCTTCTACAGCGCGGGCAGTCGCATCGTAAAGACCGGCTTTGACCGAAGAACTTCCGATGTCGACCGCCAGTACAAAGGGCGCTTGGTATTCAGGCATTGATCTTATTGTCGGTCATTACTCGAAGACGTATTTCTCGACGAGCGACTGGTCGATCTCAATTCCCAGACCAGGCTTGTCTGTTACGTGGAAGTAACCATCCTGAGGATCATAATCTTCCGCGGTTATCGCATTCTTGATCCGGTTCGCGTGGTGGCTGTGTTCCATAATCATGAAGTTTGAGCAGCTGGCCGAGTACTCGACCGTTGCTGCGACCGCTAGGATTCCACCGCCACCGACGTGCGGAGCAACAGGGATGTTGTAGGTATCTGCAATTGTCCCAATCCGGTGACCTTCGGTGATACCGGTGCGAGCAATATCGTGCATCACAATGTCGTATGCCCTTCGCTCAAATGCTTCTCGCATTTCGTAGCGGGTTCTGCTCCACTCACCTATAGCGACTGCCATATCCAGAGCTTCGGCAAGAGCAACTGCACCTGGTATGTCATCAGGCACCAACGGTGATTCGAGCCAGGTGAAATCGAGTTTTTCAAGTGCCCTGCCGAGCTTGATTGCAGAAGTCACCGATTGACGCATGTGGACATCGCACATCAGCTTGATGTTCGGTCCAATCCGGTTCCTCACAGCGGAAGCTATTTCAGCTACTCCGTCAGCATCGAGCAGTAAGTGCAGCTTCAGTGCCTGGTAGCCGTACCCGACATGCTCTTCCGCCATATCGGCGACCTTCTCCGGGTCAGTCCCACCCATGCCCGCGTAGAGCAACACCTTGTCGCGATATCTACCACCTGCCAGCTTATGTACTGGTTTACCGGTCGCTTTTCCGACTACATCCCACAGAGCAATATCGGTACCAGCAAGAGCATCTATGTAAAAGCCTGTTGGGTGTCCGCGCTCCCGCATTGCACCGAAGTTTCGAGTCCATATCGCTTCAATATCGAAAGGATCCCTGCCCATCACCAAGGGGCGAACGAGCTCGTCGACGATTACTTTCGTTGTCCGAGGTGACACAGGTGACTGCGCTTCACCCCATCCGACAATTCCGGTGTCAGTCTCAATTTTCACAAGCGTCGTTTCGTGGTGCTTGGAATAAATCGACGTGAATGCGTTCTCATCGACGTAGTAGTCACCAAAGTCGATTACCGGTGGACGCTCCTTCCCCTCAGATTCGTCCGACCGGCTGATTCGAATTGGGAACGCAGTTATTTCTTTGATCTTCAAAGCAGGATCAAAACCTTTCGTTACGGATATTTACCGGGGATCGGACTACTCGTGCTGCATCTTTGCTGGAACCATCAGTTCGTAGAACTCGATCCACTGCTTTTCTACAAGCTCGCGGATTTGAGAGCCAAATGCTGAAGTTTCCTTAGGAATCACGTTTCCCTCGCGGTACGGCGAGTCAATAATGTCTGCGGTCCATTCCATGTAAACGCGGTTGCTTTCACCGGGCAAAGTTCCGCCGTTGAAGAAAACACGTACTTCTGATCTTTGTCCAGATTCGTGATAGACATCACCCTGTTGTTTAACCAACGTCGCAACACGTCTCGCTGCGCCAGGCTTCACTTCATACACTCGTCGAATTACGTACATCGATTGCTCCAATACCTCTCGAATATCCCAAATCGAGATTTGTTTTCGGGGGAATACAGCCGCATCTAATTTCTCGTCGCAGGCTTTTCGCGCCCGGCGAACTTATTCCAACCACTTTCACCAATATTTCACGGTGATTTGATCTACATCAGCGATAACATTACAGGGTTGTTAGAAAAACAAGAATATTTTCCGTGTAAATTCGAACGGAGCTGTGAATGAAAATCGGAGCCCCGCGGGAATCAGATCCAAACGAAAATCGTGTGGCGCTGGTCCCGGAATCCGTAGACAGACTCGTGAAATATGGTCACGAGGTAACGATTGAGACCGGCGCCGGTCTCTCAGCTGGATTTCCAGATTCAGCTTATGAAGCTGTAGGCGCATCTATCGCCGAAGCTGGTGAAGTTGCTGGCAATGTGGACATCTTTGTTCATGTTCAGTCACCAAATGATGAAGAAATCGGCAACCTTAAAAAAGGAGCGATTTCGGTCAGCATCTTGAACGCCCGCACCGATGCCGAAATTCTGAAGAAACTTGCGAGCGCAGGCTTGAGCGCAATAGCAATGGAGCTGGTGCCTCGAATCGCTCGGGCGCAGCGAATGGACGTACTATCCTCCCAGGCATCCATTGCTGGTTACAAAGCAGCCCTTATGGCAGCAAACTCAATCGGCAAATACTTGCCCATGATGATGACTGCGGCAGGCACCATCCCTCCAGCTACCGTGCTTGTGCTCGGTGCTGGTGTAGCTGGTCTACAGGCGATTGCAACAGCGCGACGTCTCGGCGCGGTTGTTGAGGCGTTCGACGTCCGTGCCGCTGCTGGTGAACAGGTAGAAAGCCTGGGTGCAAAGTTCATCCAACCACCTGCCGCGGAGGACGCGGAAGGTGCTGGCGGTTACGCCCGAGAACAAACGGAAGATGAACAGGCCGCTCAGCGAGAGTTCCTGAAAGGTCATATCGCCGAGGCTGACGCAGTGATTACCACCGCAGCGATTCCGGGTCGAAGGGCACCACTACTGATGACTGCCGACATGGTTGATGCAATGCGACCTGGAAGCGTGATCATCGACCTTGCTGCCGAAACGGGCGGTAACGTTGAAGGAACTGTTGCCGGTGAGATCGTCGACAAGAACGGCGTTCAAATCAACGGACCAATAAACGTTCCAAGTTCGATGCCGTTCCACGCCAGTCAGCTGTACTCACGGAACGTTATGGCCCTATTTGACCTGATCATCGATCGAAAAGAGGGAACTCTGAATCTCGATCTCGAAGACGAAGTAGTCGACGCAACCCTCGTTACACACGACGGTGAAATCAGAAATCATCTAGGAGGGTAGGTAACGGTGAATTTGTCTACCTCCACAAACATCATTACCGGGCACGTATCGGTGAAAGGAAGTCGCTAGTCAATGTTTGACGCAGAAGCGCTAATCATTGCCCTAACGGTATTCGTACTCGCTATTTTTATTGGGTACGAAGTAATTACCAAGGTTCCACCAACGCTCCACACTCCGCTTATGTCGGGCTCGAATGCTATTTCGGGAATTGTGATAGTTGGTGCGCTGTTGGTTGCAGGGCAAGCCGATGGCATAACCGGACAAATTCTCGGAGCAATCGCGGTTGGTCTTGCAACGATCAACGTAGTCGGTGGATTTATGGTCACCGACAGAATGCTCAAAATGTTCAAGCGAAGTGGTGAGGATTAGTAATGACTACTGATGCGCTACTTAGCATGAATGTGACCAATGTGGCGTATATCGTCGCGGCGGTTTTGTTCATTATTGGTCTGAAAAGACTTGGTTCTCCAGCAACAGCCAGGAACGGTAACCGAACCGCTTCCATGGCAATGTTGCTCGCGGTTGTCGCGACTGTTGTCGGTAACGACATCGCCTCCTGGGAATGGATCATTGGTGGACTGATCGTTGGTGCCGCCATTGGTACTTACGCCGCACGGAAAGTCGAAATGACCGCGATGCCACAGCTCGTGGCGATCTTCAACGGATTCGGTGGAGCGGCTTCAGGAGTTGTTGCTGCTGCCGAACTCGTAAAACTGATTGACCTTGATAAGGCGATCGCTGAAGACGTTTCGATCACGATCATGGCTTCTGTAATTGTTGGTGGATTAACCCTTACCGGTAGCTTCATCGCTTTCGGAAAGCTTCAAGGAATCGTTCCTACCCGACCACTGTTGCTCCCAATCAGAAACGTGATCAACGTTGCCCTTCTGATCGGGATGATTGCTTCGACTGTCTGGTTAGTTATCGATCCTTCGATCACTCCTTTCCTCATAGCGGCCGGAATCGCTCTAGCTCTCGGAATTCTCGTTGTGATCCCAATCGGCGGAGCCGACATGCCGGTGGTGATCGCACTGCTGAACTCGTACTCGGGTATAGCTGGTGCGGCAACTGGTTTTGTACTTCACAACAACATGCTGATCATCGCTGGTTCGCTGGTTGGAGCTTCCGGATTGATCCTGACTCGAATCATGACCAAGGCAATGAACCGCTCGCTCGCGAACGTAATGTTGGGTGGGTTCGGTGTTGAAGACGGCGCAGGCGGATCAGGTGGCGAAGAAGAGCGACCTGTTCGGTCCATCCAGGCTGATGATGCGGCAACAATGCTTGCGTATGCACAGTCAGTGATCGTCGTTCCGGGTTACGGACTCGCCGTTGCCCAGGCTCAACACCAGGTTCGTGAATTGGCCGATCTTCTGAAAGATCGTGGAATCAGCGTGAAATACGCTATTCACCCGGTTGCGGGTCGAATGCCAGGTCACATGAACGTGCTGCTCGCTGAAGCGAACGTTCCGTACGACGAGTTGAAAGACCTCGACGAGATCAACAACGAGTTCGCACGAACTGACGTGGCAATCGTGATAGGTGCAAACGACGTTACCAACCCGGCTGCACGAACTGACTCATCAAGTCCGATCTACGGCATGCCGATCCTCAACGTGGATCAGGCGCAGTCCGTGATCATGATGAAGCGTTCGATGTCATCAGGTTTCGCAGGAGTGCAAAACGAACTGTTCTTCCTCGACAAGACGATGATGTTGTTCGGCGACGCAAAAGACTCAGTTGAGAAGATCACCTCAGAAGTAAAAGACCTTTAGGGTCAACGAACCTTCGATAATGAAAAGCCCCTGCTGAATCAGCAGGGGCTTTTTCTTTAGTACGCGCCTTCCAAATTGTCGGGCGGAGTGCGCCATTCTTTGTTCCAGAGTCCTTCAACGTGATAGCGAGGTTTCCATCCGAGAACCCGCTTGATCTTCTCGTTGTTGAATTTTCTGTGCGGAAGATCAGGAAAAACAAAGAAGGTTTCACAGCGAGAAGCCAGTCGCTCCTCAGGCACCTCAACCGCGGCGTTTATTGCTGTTCCGCAGTCGGGCCATGAGGTGCTGTAAGGGACCATGTCCTGGTGATATGGCGGGTCACCGGGTTCGAGACCACTGAGGTCCCAAGTGTGTTTCATGTTGTAGTACAGCAGTGTGATGACCTGGATGCCGTGTCGTTCACTGAACACTCGACATATTTCTTGCCCGAGCGCCTTGGTGTGAGCATAAAGTCGAGTACCCGGTGCCGGCGGCATATCGGGATTCAAATCGAAGTCCCAGTTTTCATACTGCATGCCTGCCATTTGGTAGTGCGGACCAGTGTTGATGACACGCTTAATTCGATGCTCGCGAGCGGCGGTCATCATGGCGTAGTTGCCCATCGTATTCACGTCAAAAGCAAGCTGGCGATCAGGTCGCAACACAGAAAGGTTGATGATCACGTCCATGCCTTCAGCCGCTTTCACCACGCCGTCGACGTCGTCTACAGAAAGCTTTTGAAACTCGCCTTTGTAGTTGGGGTGAGGATCGTTGATATCGGTCAGCAAAATGTCGTGGCGGTCTTTCATCGCCTTCACCGCCCAGGGCCCCAACATTCCGTTTCCGCCCAGAATCAGTACTTTCATCGTGCCAACTCCTTCGCCAGACCTTCGAACAATTCCTCGGCCTTCTTCGTACTGAATCTTTGATGTTCGACGTGAGACTGAACGTGAATATCCTGCCATTGCTCAAGATCCTCAGATGTGAGAGCTGATCTCACGGCAGCAATCACCGCTGACTCTGAAACTGCAGATGTATCACTGGACGGGAGCTGCGCTGCAATTGGCCAGCCAAGTCGAAGATTTACAGCCTGAATACGTTGGTCGCGAGCGAATTCTTTTACGACATATTCACAGAGATGAGCAGCCAAAAGCCCAGCATCTTCTGCAGATGGATCTGAACGCCATTTTTCTGTGACCACGAGATTCTCTTCGTGATCCTGGTACAACTTCAAAGTACTGAGATTTATCACTCGGGCGACACCTGCTTCGGAAGCGGCGTGCAAGAGGTTGTAAACCCTGCGAGTGTGATAGTCGATTAGATCAGTGTCCGAGCCTGATTGCCCGGCATAGCCGACGTTGACAATTACATCAATGTTGGCGACAAGGTCATCAGTTGCCTTGTCATGGTTCAAATCGCACCCAACCACATCTCGTGTCGCGGAACCGGGCAAGTCGGTCAGCACAACCTCGTGATCGGACGACAATGCCTCAGCGACAACGCGTGCTGTCGATGACGCCGCAGATGTGACAAGAATTTTCACACCAGAACTCCTGAAAATAATTAGAAAACCCGCACCCCGGTGCGAGTTCGTAGATACTAGCGTGAGTCTCCTCGAAAATCCCGCTTCACGCAAAAGCTTTGTCAGGATTACTTAGAAAAATAACTACACTCAGGTCACTCCTGACCGCGATGCTTCTGGTGATCGCTATCGTAGGTTGTGCGAATCAGGAAAGTGCTCCGCCAACCATTGAAGTGAGTGATGGTCTTCGGTGTGCCGATTGTGAGATCGTCTCTGTTCAACAAGTGCTAGATGCAAACACATTAGGAACGGACCTTGGCGAAATATCTATGTACGGAGCCTTCGTACTCGATCACCCAGAGGACTGTGCGGAGCTAGCGGAAGCGCGGCTTGCGGAGTTAGCGGGATCGCAAATACGAATCGAGCACGGACCGCAAGATTCTGTACGGATTGCCGACAACCACCGATATTTGTTTACCTCTGACGGGGTTTCGGTCGAGGAAACAATGATCCGAGAAGGGCTGGGGATTGCATGGACTCAGGACGGTCAACACCTCGGCTGGTTCTTATTTCAGGACGCACAAGCAAAGGCAAACGAACGTGGCTGTCTGTGGAAAGGTTGGAACGCGTTCCAGCACGGCGAGCCTTCGGAATTCAGAATTCCCGGACTACCATCTAGAAACTGACCGACGATACTAAACCGGGAAGTCGGTGATGAACTCAGGTTTACCCTGGATATCGAGTTTCACGCGATACAAGTCACCGCCGCGATACGAGTTCATATCGAACCCGGCAGGTTCCCAACCGGTGCGTTCAGTACTGCCTGTACCTGACGTAGCAGACGTCACGTAAAGCTCGTTGAGGTCTTTGCCGCCAAACATTGCAGATGACGTTTGTGCGGCCGGAAATTCCACTCGTCGTTCTTCTTTGCCGTCGGGATCGATTCGAACGACAGTCCCGCCGTACCAAATCGCGGACCACACATAGCCTTCGGCATCCACTGTCATACCGTCAGGAATTCCGAGTTCACTCGGGATCATCGCGAATACTCGCTTATTCGAAATTTCTCGAGTCGACTGGTTGTAGTCCCATTTGTAGATCTCGTGACGTGGTGAGTCCGTGGAGTAAAAGGTCGAGAGGTCCGGTGAGAATCCCATACCATTGCACAGGTCGAGCCCGTCATCGATTATTTCGACGCTCCCGTCGGTATTGAAGCGAAAAAGCGTGCACGAATCGAGGTGAGCGCTGCCGCCGTAGAGGGAACCGTCGGGACCAACAATCAGGTCGTTGAGCTTAAAAGGCCGTCCCTCATGTTCGCCCTGGAACAACCACTTGAAGTCGTCATCTGAATTCCAGAGTTGTACGCCTTCCCACGTACCGACTGTCAGACTGCCGCCCCTGTTTCGAGTCACACCCGCTACGTTGTAGCCAGTGTGCAAAAGCTCGTTTTCACCAGTCGTTGGATCAAAATTCCAGAACCTGCCGCCCTGAATATCTACCCAGTACAGCGATTGGGATTCGACGTCCCATACCGGACCTTCCCCAACCAGAGCTTCCTCAGCTGCAAGCTTCTCAATCTGGTATTCCATAACTACCCCTTCGGAGCCTCGATCGATACGCGAATAGTCGATTCGTCACCAACGGTTTTAGTCGAATATATCTTTCCCGACTCGATGAAGACGACATCACCTGCATTCGCTGTCGTAACACCTTCACCTTCGATGTCCCATTCGACACTACCTTGAAGTACTACCCACCATCGATTCTCTTTAGCGTGCGAATTGGCGTCAGAACTCGTGCCCACTATTTCGTGAATATAAGTTCCGTAGTTTCGGTCGTCAGAAACGATCACTTCAGTCCAGTTTGAATCAGAACCGTTTCGACTGACCACATCCTTGAGTTTGGTGTGGATCAAGTTAGGTGACGACTGCCCTTCGTCAACGGGCAAATACCGACACGGCGCAATTCCCTTGATGTCGTGGTTACTGTTCGGGTGAGTTACGCCAAACCGGATCGCTTGCACACCTTCTTTAGGCTCAATGATGTGGCAGTAACCGGCTGGAGCCATGATTACGTCACCCCACGAAGAACGGACAGGCTCGTATTGTCCGATCTGCCACTGAGTGCTGCCGTCGAGGGCTATCCACCACTCGTTGAAGTCCGGGTGGATGTGTGGATCCGGTGGTGTGCCAGGAGGTCCAGATATCCAAACCGCTCGATTGCGACCGTCTTCAATCAGTCGTTCAGCCCATCGCTCACCTTCACCATGGCGCGCCATGATCTCATCGTGGGTTTGAATCCTTTTATTCATCGGCGCTTCTAGAACCATTGTTCTTTCCCCTGGGTTAAATCACTCTACGAAGTTTGAGTTGCGATTGCTGCCTGCATCATGGCTCTTGCATAGCCGACCGTGTAGGCAAATCCGGTGTAGGTGGTCGCTGAAATTCCGTCGAACGGGAATTCAGTATCAGAGTCGTTTTGTGGTGGGTGCTCAGGGTAGATTAAACGAGGATACTTCTGTCGTACAAGCTCACTCATGACAGCGAACATATCGACCTGGCCTTCGTCGATCCACACCTCTGTGTAGTCGAGGTTTGGAGTGCGAGTAACAACGTTCCTGAAGTGCACATGGTTGATTTGGTCTCGTTCACCAAAGTAGCGAGCTATTTCAACAGGATCGTGCCCCAGTTCGCGAGTTACTCCACAGTCGAAAGTAATCCCGTTGTGAGGACTTGGAACGATGTCGCACAGGCGTTTCCAACCCTCGACAGTGCTCATGATTTGACCCGATCCACGGCTAATTGGCGCCGGCGGATCGTTTGGGTGCAAAGCCAGTCGAACACCGGCTTCTTCTGCTGCAGGGATCACGGCTTTCAAGTAGTACGTGACGTTGTCCCACATCTCGTCCAGTGAATGGGCTTCCTCACCCACCAGCGGGGGTAAATCCTTGATTCGGTCGTTATTGAAATCCATCAACCCCGAACCACCTCGACCGGGAACAACTTTGTAGCCTTCGACAATTCGATGGGCGTAAAAGTTGTACTCCATCACAGGGAGTCCTTGCCGCCCAGCAACCTTGATGGCGTTGATGATCGTCTCCATATCCTCGTCGCGCCCGTCCTGACCAAACCTGACTCGATCAGATGGGTTGAACATCACGTTACGGAGTTCGAGGTCAGCCTCAGCGACTCGATCGAGATGCCTGCGTAGAACGTCGTCGGTCCATGTTTCAAGTCCACCAGTGTCCAGACTGGCGGTACTCACTCCCTTTACGCCAAGTTGCTTAACCCGTCGTAACGACCGGTCTGAAAGATCGTCGAGGAACAAGGTCAGCGTTGGAGTTTCATCTGTCTCGGGATAGTGACCTTGATTCTTGATCGAATCATGAATTCCGGCTTTGTCGTAAACCATCAGTTGCCTCTCAAAAATCCTGGCTAAACCATTCCATGTGCGACGTACTCGTAGTCGCTACTTGCGTAGTCTCGTTCCCATCTCGCTTCTATCCCGGCGCGCCATTCTTCAGCAAGTTGCTTCAATTCGTTGGCAATTTTGGGTTCTTTTTCGGCAAGATTTACCGACTCAGACGGGTCTGACTCCACATCAGAAAGATGAACATCGGCGACTGAGTCACCTTCCTCCACCAACTGGCCTTTGAGAACTAGCTTCCATTTACCTCGCCGAACAGCAGTTTGATCTTCCATCTCCCAGAAAATCGGTCGCTCATCTAACTGAACATCATTAGTAACAAGACTCAGAAGACTCGTGCCATCGATTTCATAACCTGCCGAACCGGCACCGACGGCATCAAGAACGGTCGGGACGATGTCCATTGCAGCTGCAGGTGTCCCGATTACCTGACCTCCAGGAATCTTGACGGGCCAATGAACTATGCCAGGCACCTTTACTCCACCATCAAACAAACTGAACTTGTGGCCTTTTAGTCCACCTGAAGTACCACCGTAGTATGGATCCTGTCGACCATCTAACCAGTTTCGGGATTCACGTGATGGTCCGTTATCGGACATGAAGAACGAGAGGGTGTTTTCGGTTAAGCCCTGGCGCTCAAGCTCGTCCTGAACAGCTGCGATCGCGTCATCGACCGCGCTGATCATCGCCGCCATCACCTGTCGGTCCCACGGCAAATCCGGGAAGCGATCCATGTACTTCTGCGGTGCATGCATCGGGTAATGAGGAGCGTTGAATGGCACGTACAGAAAAAACGGTTCTTCACTGTCTGCCGTGTCTCGTATGAACTCAACTGCCTTTTCGGCAATCAACTCTGTGAAATATTCTCCGTTCCGCCAGATTTCTTCATTGTTCTCCCAAAGATCATGAGTCGGGTTAAGGCTCGGGCCCGGTCGATTGGCTCCCCAGTAGTAAATGTGCGAGAAGAAATCGATACACCCAGCCATAAATCCGAATGTTTGATCGAACCCATGAGCGTCCGGGCGTGACTGTTCAGCTAGTCCTAAATGCCACTTTCCAACGAGACCAGTTTTGTACCCCTCACTTTTGAGCATGGTTGCTAGCGTGGGAGTGGAGGCAGGAAGACCGGTCGCAGTCCGATGCCCGCGAAGGATTGTCCGTACACCAGCGTTACCGGGGTAACGACCTGAGAGCAGTGCCGCTCTTGATGGCGAGCAAACCGGGCTATTCGAGTACCAGTCAGTAAATCTCGCACCGTTCTTCGCCATGCGGTCCAGAGTCGGAGTTTTGAAGTCCTCCGCACCCATGCATGACAGATCGCCGTATCCCTGGTCGTCGGTCATGAAGACGATTACATTCGGGCGCGAATTTGGCATCGAGTTTCTTTCGTTTGCTTAGTTCAGGGAAGTTACGAGTTTTCGATTTACGGTGAACTTTTCGAGCAGATCCTGATCCGGTTCAGGTAGTCCCTTTTCGTAAGGTTTCATTGTGTTTTGCGAAGTAAGTTCAACTTCTGGCTGCCCCATGTCGCGAGTGTAGAAACGGGACGATGGGAACAGGTCTCCGGGGTATGTGAAGTTTGGAAGCGTGGCGAGTTCAACACAAACGGCTGAGCCTACTGCACTTTCCAACATCCCGCCAACCCAAACGGGGACCCCTGCATCGTTGCATATGTCATGGATCCGCACAGCGTTCGATAGCCCACCTACCCTGCCGGGTTTAATGTTGACGATCTTGCACGCCCCAACCTGGAGAGCTTGCTCAACGGCTCTAGGTCCGGTGATCGATTCATCGAGGCAAATGGGAGTGTCGATTCTTCGGGCAAGTTCAGCGTGATCCAGAACATCATCATTTGCCAACGGTTGCTCGATAAACTCCAAATTGAACTGGTCCATTTGTTTGAACATGTCCAGATCATCCAGGGAGTAACCAGAGTTGCAATCGATATGGAATCGCTCATTCGGAAATGCAGACCTGACTGCTTTCAACATTTCGAGATCCCATCCACGTCCGACCTTTAGTTTTATCCGGGGGAAGCCAGCGTCGACAGCGGTCTGGATGTTTCCAAGAAGCATTTCGAATGAATCCTGGATTCCAAAGTCAGCCCCTGCCTGAACCTCTCTCGGTTCACCACCAAGTAAGGCATGCAACGGTTCGTTTTGAATCTTGGACTGGAGAGTCCACCAAACGATCTCAAGAGCTGCTTTGGCAAAGGTATTGCCTTTGAATATGGACAGTTCGGCTAACACGTCATCAGCCGATGTGAACTCTTTGCCAACGACTCGCTGGGCAAAATATTCAGAGACGTTCAGAAAAACTCCGGCCGCACCCTCGGGACTGTAAGTCGGCATTTGTAATGGAGTCGACTCCGACCAGGCTACATGGTCACCACTCCGGGCTTGAACGAGCACCGAGTGAATGTCGTAGTCCGCACCATAGGCGGTGCGCCACGGATAAATCAGTGGCATTGCCACGTGGAATATTTCGAGCGAGTCGATCTTCATTTACTGGACGAACGATTTATGTCCCTGACTATGTGAGGGTGAGTCTGCACGTCAACGTGCGGATCATAAATCGAATGTGCCAGCGGATATGTGCTCATTTCGTCGGAAATTGTGATCTTTCCGTTG
>JAYQWG010000039.1:0-17276 GCA_038150225.1 Chloroflexota bacterium | reverse complement strand
GATTCCCATGGTTTGTGCACGTATTTGTCCTCGATATGCCGTAGCTCTGGAATCCGGGAAGCCCCGACGCAAGCGTTGGGGCTTCTTGTTTAAAAAGCTTCCCAGTCGGGGTGTAGGTCAGCCTTTACGGCGTCCATGTCGAGATCGTGCCCGAGTCCCGGTTTGCCGTTCAGGATCAACTTATTACCCTGCCAGTTGAACGGCTCAGTCATGTAGCGGTCGTACGCTGGCTTGAAATCGAGAGCGTGCTCAAGTCGGTAGAAGTTCGGGGTGCTCATCGATACGTGAGCGCCACCGAGTATTTGGCCACACCCCTGCGCGTTGTGAGGACTAATCGGGATGTAATAAGTCTCAGCCATAGTGGCGATTTTCTTCAGTTCCGAAATCCCGCCGGTCCAGGTCACGTCAGGCATGATGTAGTCGGTCAGTCCTTCGTGTAGAACAGCCGCGTAGTCCCAGCGAGTGAAGAACCTCTCGCCAGTGCACATAGGTGCTCGAAGCTGTTTTCGTACCGACCGGAATCCATCCAGACCTTCAGGCGGCAATGGTTCCTCGAACCACCCGATTTGTGACTCGTCAAATAGCCGGTTCCCAAGTCGAACCGCGGTTGGGATGTTGTAGTGACCGTGCGCGTCGATCAGGATTTCTACGTCTGGACCAACTGCTTCGCGGACCGCAAGGGTGATGTCACACCCGAGGTTTTCACCTTCAGCAGAAATTTGTCCATCCTGGTACATCGTGTGGTACGGCTGCATTTCCAAGAACGGGTCCATCTTCATGGCATCGTGACCTTCAGCAACCGTACGCTTCGCAGCTGCGGCGTAGTCGTCCGGGGTGCTGCAACCGCCAAACCAAGCATTCGCATACATGCGAATGTCATCTCGCATCTTGCCACCAAGGAGATCGTAAACCGGTTTTCCAGTCGCCTTACCCTTGATGTCCCACAGAGCAATGTCGATTCCGCTAATGATCGTTGTTGGAAATCCGCGGGATCCCATGTAGGTGTAGCGACGGAACAGCTTCTGCCAGAGGCGTTCGATGTCCGAAGGGTCTTCGCCTATTAGCGCCTCTCGAACAGCCCTAACTCCAGCGCCCGTGAGGAGCGAACCATGTCGAGGCGTACTGGATGACTCACCCCATCCTGTAATGCCTTCATCGGTTTCAATCGTGACAAATGTCCACTGCCATTCGCCCTGGTACTGACCCAGTCCACCCAGGTCGGGGACTACAACCCATGCATCGACGTTTGTGATTTTCAAGAAAGTTCTCCAAGATGTGCGGCGTATTATCTGAATGCCCCGACTTTACTTCACAGACCATTCAAATTCACCTGTGTGTCGTGAATAAATCGAGGTGAAGTTGTTCTGACTCAGGAGGTGGTTATGGAATCCCGCGATCTTCTCAAAGACGCTTATTCGCACATTAATCGAATCGTTCACCAGTCGGCTGATGGACTTTCAATTGACCAGCTGACGTATCGACCTGAAGATGGCTCAAATTCGATCGCCTGGTTGGTGTGGCACCTAACCCGTATCCAGGACAGCCATTTGGCGCCAGTAACTCAACTCCCCGAGGCATGGCTGACTGAGGACTGGTCGGAAAAATTCGGGATGTTGGATGACGGGACTGTAGGGCAAGGTGACGGTCCTGATGAAGTCGCCGCAATGCGGCTTTCAACTGAGTTGCTGCTCGGTTACCACGACCGTGTCGCAGAGCGAACTCTCGGATACCTAGAAAAGGTCGATTCCGACGAACTTGAGCGGATCGTCGACACAAACTACGATCCGCATGTGAAAGCTGGAGTTCGGTTGGTCAGCGTGATCCAGGACAACATGCAACACGCCGGACAGGCGCGTTACGTACGTGGAATGATCGAACGGCTGGGCATCTAAGCAGTCAATTCAATGACCATCAACGGCTGCACAACCACAAAAATTTTCTGCCGCGAGAACTGTCCACCAGGTCGACGAACAAAGCCCGAGAACAGGGTGCACTTCCCTTCAGTTGAAGGAGCGAGGCGGTCAGGCTTTCGAGCTTGTTTAGTTTGTAAACCGACTACACCTGCCGATGGTCAGCCATGGAAGCCGGTTGGCGCTAATTCATCACCGCGCCGCCGTTGACGTTTAGTGCCTGGCCGGTGATTTCAGAAGCATCGTCAGAGGTGAGAAACGCTACGGCTTTTCCGACGTCTTTAGGGGTAGGTCCACGCTGCAAAGGAATTGAAGCTTCAACGGTTCGGTCGAAGAATTCACGAGGTGCTGGTTCTGCCAGATCTGGATTCACGAGTGCGTGGTTTGCAGCGATTTGTTCCCACATTTCTGTCCATAAAGTGCCGGGACATACCGCATTCACGTTGATGTTGAAAGACCCGAGTTCTCTTGCGAGATGGTGCATGTACTGGATCATCCCTGCTTTTGAAACCAGGTACGGTTGTTGGACTGTTCCTTTCTACATACCGCCGGTTCCCCTAGGAGGGCGTCCACCTTGAGACGAAATGATCACGATCTTTCCACTTTTTCGAGACTGGAATAGAGGTTTAACTACTTCAACCGTATTTACAGTCCCAAGCATGTTCACCTCCCAGATTTTCAACCAGCCGGTCTGTGAATGATCGATCCGAGATTCGAACCCGTTCGCACCGATTACGCCAGCATTGGGGACGCAAATATCTAATTGACCAAACATTTCCAGGCAGAAGTTAACGGCTTTATTGAGGGAGGAAAGATCGGTTACATCTGCCGGTACTGCTTCGGCGGACCCGCCCGATGATTGAATTCCCTCAACAGTTCGAGAGCCTTGATTGGAATCTTTGTCGGCAACTAGAACGGCAGCTCCGCGTTCGGCCAAAACTTCTGCAATTCCACGCCCGATCCCCTTCGCTGCGCCGGTTACGAGCGCCATTTTGCCTGCGAGTTGAGACTCGAATCTCGGCATTAGTTGAATCGGGTTGCGCTGAACATTTCCAGGTCGTATTTCGAGCGACCATCGAGCGCGAGATCGGCAAGGATTTCGCCTATTACCGGAGCGAATTTGAATCCGTGTCCCGAACACGCACTTCCAATGATTACGTTCGGTTCGCCGGGGTGAAAATCGACCACGAAATTCAGGTCAGGCGTGTTCGTGTACATACAAACCGCGCTGTTGAGAACCTTGCCATCAAGGTCAGGAATGAACCGCCTGATGTGTTCGAAAATCTTGTCGTGGTCTTCCTTCGTTGTCTCGCGATTAACCGTTTCAGGAGTGGTAGGAGTTCCGTGGTGATCCAGCGCAATCTTTACGCCAGTTCCGTAGTCCGCTTGCATGTAGAGCGGGAACTTTTCTTCGATTTCAAATGAAGCATTCGGGAAATTTCCTGCCCTGAAGAACGTGTGGTTTGCTTTTGGCTCAAGCATCCAGAGTGAAACTCGTTCAATCTCGAACGGTATTTCCGCGTCACCAAGTAACCCCGGAGCCCAAACACCAGCGGTGATGATCAGACGATCCGCCTCTATCGAGCCTTGCGAAGTGTTTACAGTCACTCCCGACTCGCTGGCTTCCCACCCGGTCACTTCCATGTTGTAACGGAGATCGGCACCTGCACGCTCCGCCAAAATGAGTTGAGCACCAACCGCAACCTCAGGAAATATCGCACCTGAGTTTGGATCCCAGATAGCTTCCCATCCGTCGGGAATCAGGAAAGACGGGTATTTCTTGCGGACTTCCTCAGGCGTGAGGGAGTGGAATTCAACATCTTCTGCTTTGCTGGCAAATTTCATGCCGGTCATTGCTCGACCCGTTGGAGGACCCATAAAGAGTCCACCCGTCACATCGAAAGATGGCTCTGTGAAATCCCGGTTCAATTGATGCCACAGTTCGAATGAGCGCCTTAGCAAAGGGACATAATTGGGTCCTTCTTTGTAAGCCATCCGTAAGATTCGGGACGGACCATGCGAAGAACCCATCGAGTGCGGTGGATGAAACTGGTCAACGCCAATTACATCAACCCCGCGCAAAGCAAGCCTGTAAGCAGTCGAACTGCCATGTGCTCCTAGACCGAGGACTACAACGCGAGGCTTTGCCATCGGATACCTGCTCTCGGCTAAACGTTCCAGGTATGACTGACCGTTTTCACGGTTGGTGAAATATTCGCAGCCAGATCCATGATCGATTGGAAAACTTCATCGTGGATAGGTCGTGCTACCCACTCAAGTCGAAGTTCTTCCGATTCCCAGTACGAAACGACCTCAATGTCTTCCGAGTTATCGTCTCCGAATGGAGTAAGCATTGCTGCCTGAACGAATCCGGGTTGCTCTGCCATCGTGTTGATCCACGGATCGACAATTGCTGCTTTGAGTTCTTCGCCTTTGCCTGCTTTTGGTGTCAGGTAAACGTGGAGGGTGATCATGAAATATCTCCTAAGAAATGCTGCGACCCGGAATGTTCACCCGAATCCTGTAGAGCGAAGTTGAAGCGGTCATGTAAAAAGTTTTGAGGTCGTCATCACCCCAAGTGAAGTTGGCGACAACCTCCGGGACACGAATAACACCAAGATTGGTTCCGTCTGAAGCGTAAACATGCACGCCACCAGGTCCTGCTGTGAACAAGTTTCCGGCACTATCGATCTTCATGCCGTCGCAAGCGCCTTCTCCTTCACCTTCCGGGATCGCCCAAACATCGCCACCAGTGATAGTTCCATCGGCCTGAACATCGAACTCTCGGACGTGGCCTTTGTCAGTGTCGTTGATGTAGAGCTTGCTTTCGTCGAGCGAAAAAGTGAGACCGTTGGGTTGGTCAAAGTCAGAAGCCAGCAAGGTCAATTCACCCGACTCTGGATCAAGGCGATACACGCCCTGGAAATCCATGTCCTGATCGCGTAGAAGACCAAACACATCCATACGTCCGTAAGTCGGGTCGGAGAAATAAATCGATCCGTCAGATTTCACGATTACGTCGTTGGGGCTGTTCAGTTCCTGACCGTTGTAGTGCGATGCGAGAACTGTGATCGTCCCATCTTTTTCTTCGCGGGTGAGAGTGCTCGAAGCGTGCTCGCAAGAAATCAGCCGACCTTCCAGATCGAAGTAGTGACCGTTCTGCTTGTTGCTAGGTTGGCGGAAGGTTGTAACGCCGTCTTTTTCTGACCACTTGCGGACGATATCGCCCGGCATGTCACTGAAAATGAGTTCTTTCGAACTAGCGTCCCACATTGCACCTTCAGTGAAAATGAACCCGGTCGCCACCTGCTCTAACTCTGCCGCCGGACCAATGACCGCGGAGAACCGATCGTCACGTACTTCAACAGACATTTACTTCCTCCGATGCTTACTTCCTGAGCAGCCAGTCGACCGCGTTGGTGATTAGCTTTTGGACTGGCGGTTGCTGCAACACGCTCAATCTATGACCGTTAGCCAGGTAGGCGACCCGCCCTTGTCCGTACTCATGCGAGAAACCGGATGCCGACTGTTTGCCGTCTTTCCCTCGACTTACTGAGAAAAGGTCTACTCGATCATTGTCGAACCAGATGAAATGCTGTTCGTCCTCGATCTCGTAATCATCAACACCCTGGGTAATGGGGTGATTTTTGTCGGTAATTGCTACTTCAAACCACTGAAACGGTGGGTGTCCCTGATAGTAGGCAGCCATGGTGCGGCGGTAAGGACCATCCCATGGGTAGTTCCATGCAGAGTTGTGCATGAACAGGAATGAGCCGCCTTCCAGCACGAAGTTTTCGATGGCTTCTTCCTGGTGGGGTTGCATCCAGCGCTCTGGGTCGGCGTCGTGACCATTTGGCCATTCCATACCGTCCCGTAGGAAAACCAGCAATTTTTTACCAGCGATCAGATCGGAATCAATCGACGCAAAATCGTCGGTGTAGTGAGGTGTGAGTCCTGCTGCCTCAAGGATTGGTCCAATGCCCTGGATAGCATCGTTTACATCGTGATATCGGTCTCCGCCGAGAAGTACCGCGTCGGTCATTATTCGCTCCGTAACGAGAATCTGTTTGGTGAGTTCGCAGATAATACGCCGAGAGCCCGACTTTTTCTGTGTTGATCGTAGGAGATTCGAAACCGGAGGTTAGAAATGGTACGAATACGCGGCTGGCGAATCGAAACACGTGTTCCAAAAATTCCACCGCCATTTCCAAGCCGGGTATATGCCACGACTGTCTGGCCACTGGTGTTTTACGAACCGCATGTTTGGGATGACGAGTGCATTCAGCAGCACGAAGCGAAGCACTGGCGAGATCAGATCACGTGGCTGGTGGTCCCGTGGTTGATCGTTTATTTACTTTTGTCGATCAAATACGGCGGAGGTCGATCACACCCGTTTGAGAAGGCTGCCTACGAAATTCAGGATAGGTGCAACGAATCGAATAAATAAACCAAAGGTTTACTGTCGAATTCGTATTTGGATGTTATTCTCGAAAGATAGTCACTAACTTCCAGTAGTCGCCAAACGAAGACACCGCCGCGCAGACGTTTATCGCTGCGACGAGTGAAAACCCTGATGACACAAACTTCTCGTAACGATTTGCGTAACGTCGCGATCATCGCTCACGTCGATCACGGCAAGACCACATTGGTCGACGCAATGCTCAAACAGTCCGGTTCTGTCGAGTCTCATAAGGAACTCGAAGAACGCGTAATGGACTCGATGGATCTTGAAAAAGAGAAGGGCATCACGATCCTTGCCAAGAACACAGCTGTTCGTTGGGGCGACACTAAGATCAACATCATCGACACTCCGGGTCACGCCGACTTCGGTGGAGAAGTAGAACGCGGACTGGCAATGGTCGACGGTGTTCTTTTGCTCGTCGACTCAAGTGAAGGTCCGCTTCCCCAGACTCGGTTCGTGCTGAAGAAAGCGCTTGAAGCAAACCTCTCGGTGATTCTTGTGATCAACAAGATCGACCGACCAGACGCACGAATTGCAGAAGTAGTCGACGAGGTTTACGAGCTTTTCATCGACCTCGATGCGAACGAAGACCAGATCGACTTCCCGATTATTTACACCAACGCTCGCGATGGCGTTGCAACGATGGATCTCGACCAGCCAGGAACGGATCTAAAGCCTCTTTTCGAACTTCTGCTCGGTCACATCCCATCACCTGAGTACGACGACGAACATCCGCTCCAGGCGCACGTCACCAACCTCGACGCTTCGCCTTACGTAGGACGACTCGCCATATGCAGAGTTCACCAGGGAACGATCAAGAAAGACCAGTTCATTTCTCACTGCCGTGTAGACGGTTCAATTGACCGCGCAAGGATCACTGAACTGTATGTGACTGAAGGACTCGAACGTGTGCCTGCTGATGAGGCAGGTACGGGCGAAGTAATTGCTGTCGCAGGAATGCCGGATGTAACGATTGGTGAAACTCTCGCCGATGAAGAAGACGCCCGCCCACTCCCTGTTATTCGAATTGATGAACCAAGCCTTTCGGCAACCATCGGGATAAATACGTCACCACTCACCGGACAGGAGGGCGACAAGCTCACTGCCCGAATGGTGAAAGACCGACTCGACCGAGAGTTAATCGGAAACGTTTCGATCAAAATCCTTCCTTCGGAACGCCCTGACTCGTGGATATTCCAGGGGAGAGGCGAACTTCAGCTCGCCGTACTGGTCGAAACGATGCGGCGTGAGGGTTACGAACTAACTGTCGGCAAGCCTGAAGTAGTTACCAAAATGGTTGACGGCAAACTTCACGAGCCGATGGAGAGGCTCGCTGTCGATATTGACGACGAGCACCTCGGTGCAGTGACCCAAATGCTTGCTCACCGAAAAGGCAAGATGACCAACATGGTCAACCACGGACAAGGTCGAGTTCGAATGGACTTCGTCATTCCAGCTCGTGGACTCATTGGCTTCCATAACGAGTTCGTTGTAGAGACACGAGGTGCAGGATTGGCGCACCACGTATTTGAAGGTTATGAGCGATGGCACGGTGAAATGCGATCGCGTCCAACTGGAAGCTTGATCGCTGATCGGCGCGGTGCTGCGACCACCTACTCGCTGCTCAACATCCAGGAACGCGGGCACCTGTTTATTGCTCCCGGCACCGAGGTCTACGAGGGCATGATCATTGGCGAAAACCCTAGGCCGCAAGACATGGATGTAAACCCGGTCAAAGCCAAGAAGGCAACGAACATGCGGGCCGCCGGATCAGATCACACGCAGCACCTTGATGCGCACAAAAAGCTTTCGCTTGAGCAGGCGCTTGAGTTCATCATGGACGATGAGTGCCTTGAGGTCACCCCGACCAGCATTCGTGTTCGAAAGATGATTTTGAGCCAGCACGAACGTGGGCGCATCAAGGGAGCCAAGAAGCACGCTGTCGAGGCGTAGACTCCACGCCAACTCGCGCCGACGTTAGCACCTCTCCAATTTTTTCTGCCGCAAAAATCTTCACCTGAACCATTAGTATTAGGACTCGCACGGATTAACGGGCGTTTACCAAGATCAAATAAGGAAATGACCCATGGCTCTTTTGCTTGGAGATACCGTTCCAAATTTTAGTCAGGCATCCACTGACGGCTCCATCGATCTTTACGACTACCTTGGCGACAGCTGGGGCATCCTCTTTTCTCATCCGGCTGATTACACGCCGGTTTGCACCACCGAGCTCGGCGCGGTCGCTGGATTAAAAGGTGAATTCGACAAGCGAAACACCAAAGTCATTGGACTGAGTGTGGATGAACTTGCTTCCCACGATGGTTGGGTCAAGGACATTGAGGACACGCAAAACGTAAAGCTCAACTTCCCGATTCTTGCCGACGCGGACCAGAAGGTTGCGAATCTCTACAGCATGATTCAGACCGCCGATAACAAGATGACCGTACGATCAGTGTTCATCATTGATCCAGATAAGAAGCTCCGACTCACATTGACCTACCCGGCTTCCACAGGTCGAAACTTTGCTGAAATCCTGCGAGTGCTCGACTCCTTGCAGCTGACTGACGGCTACAAGGTGGCTACTCCAGCCAATTGGCGGGACGGTGATGACGTTGTGGTTCTGCCAGCAGTTTCGGACGAAGATGCGGACAACTTGTTCCCGAAGGGATACGACGCTGTTCGACCGTACTTGAGAATTACTCCGCAACCAAACAAGTAGTTGTTCAGCAAATAACTCTCACGAATAGCCCTCGGTAATGGCCGAGGGCTTTTTGTTTTCCATCAACCTATTGATTTGAACTTACAGCAGGTTCATTCTGATTTACCTGAAATATCAAGCCGCAAATTCAGCGGCAATTAGTTGCGACTGGACCACCGAATGCTCGAACGCTTTTTAGTACCGGAAAAAGATCGTGTTTACGTACAGCACGAGAAGATGCGAGAAGCGACTCGAATCATTTTCGAGAAGTGTGGTCAGTCTCCAGAAGACGCTGCACTTTCAGCTGATGTACTCATGACCTCCGACCTACGAGGTTGTGAGTCGCATGGTGTATCCAACCAGCTTCGGGTCTACGTGCAAATGTACGGGGATCAAGAGATTAACCCGACTCCAAACTTGCGAGTAACTCGAGAAACCGACGTCACTGCAAATATCGACGGTGACGAGGGTCTCGGTCTGCATGTCCTTCCGAAGGCCATGGAAATGGCTATCGAGAAGGCTGAAAAGCACGGCATGGGTGCGGTAACGGTCCACAACTCGCGACACATCGGAATGTTGGCATACCACTCAATGATGCCGCTCGAACACGACATGATCGGCATCACCACGACAGCTGGTAACCCGCTTTCCATGGTTCCGACCCACGCGGGAGAAGTTAAGTTCGCGACGAACCCATGGGCATGGGCGGCACCGGCTCGAAACGAAGCGCCGTTTGTGTTTGATGTTGCGACAACTCAGGTTGCAGGCAACAAATTACGTTTGGCACAGCGAATTGGTGCACCAATGGATCCTGCATGGGTTGCCGGTTCCGATGGTGCTCCAATCATGGAAGAAACGCCGCTTCCAGACGATTTCATGATCTTGCCGTTCGGAGGAACACGAGAACAGGGTTCGCATAAGGGCTATGGATTCGCCGCCGCCTCAGAAATCATGTCGACGATTCTTTCAGGAATGGGTGCCGGATTTCTGCTACCAATGAAGCCGCGAACGATCATGGGACACTACGTTCAGGCGATAAAGATCGACGGATTTACTGACCCAGAAAAGTTCAAGGACGACATGGACGACTTCCTAGGTGGTCTCATGAACACCAAACCTGCGCCTGGTCATGATCGAGTGGTTTACGCGGGTCTTCCTGAAGCAGAAGAAATCGAAATCCGTAAGCGCGACGGTATTCCGTACCACCAGGAAGTTATTCGATGGTTCGATTCGATCAAGGCTGAACTAAATCTGGATTTCGAGCTGGTTTAGCTCAGCGAAATCAGCGCCACTGCGACGACAACCAGACTGGCTGATGACAACTTCAACAGTACGTCGCGTCGACTGAACCGTTCGTAAATGACGCTCGGGGCAAGCCATGCTCCGAGCACGCTCATGCTGAACACGAAAATCGGCCTGGCGCCACCAAGTGCAGATACCAGTGCCACTGGTCCAATCCCGATCGCGTAGGTGATCAGCAAGTGACCATTGAACGGCATGATTCCTTCAGCAAGGATTAGCCAGGGTGCACGTTTGGGCTGCTTGAGGAACGCTCCTAATCCACGTATGGAACTCGGACGAGCGAAGACCAACCACATTACTGAGAACAGTCCTATGCCTCGGAATGACACGATGTGCAAAGTTGATAGATCGTCAACGATGCCTTTGGTTATGAGTTGAGAACTCGCCATTAGCAAGGCTACAACTGCGAGCAGTAAGAAAACGGGCTGGAACACAAACCCACCAGCACCAGCAGCGTCCGATGCCTTGATCGATGCAAGAACACTTCCTCCGACTGCGAGGAATACTGCAGCCCATTGCGGGGCGCTCAAGCTTTCACTGATTATGATCCAGGCGAGAAAAGCCACGTAAATCGGCACGGTCTGCATTGCGGGGATCACGCGGGATGGGTCTTCCCGTTTCAGCATCCAGAACATGAAAATCAGGCTGATGCCTTGGAGAAACCCGATTGACCACGCTTGAGCGATTACCGTGAATTCGACTCCGCTCGGGAAGCTGAACAACAGGACCGTCAGACCAAACAGTCCCTGACTTCCACCCACAAACAAATTGAAACTAGGTAGCTGAAGTTGAAATCCCGACAGCACGCGTTTGTCTATAAGCGTGACAATCGAGAATATGAGCGGGTTGCCTAGAGCGGCGAGGATCCAGAGTTCCAACTGTTACTCGGCACTCCAATGCTCGGTTCGTTGGAATTCCCTGAGGGTTTCGAGGTATTCAGGGATGGACAACTCGGGGTCGAAATTCTGGATCACCTGCTTCGCCTTTTCAGCGTTGTTCGACAGGAGGTCTATTACGGTGAACGCGAGCGCCTTGCCTGCGTCTATCACGTCCAATTCCCAATCTGTAATTTCAAACTCGTCACTGTGAGTGCGTCCGCTCGCACCACCAACGTATGACTGCATTGTCGGCATGATTACCGAGACATCACCCATGTCGGTGGATGAAGTGCGATGTGGCATTCTGCCAAGTCCCTCGTCCCCGACGAGTAATCGAGCCGAATCGTCGTAAATATCAGACAACTCAGAATCGAACTTGGAAGGCATGTATCCGGGTGACGTACTGATCTCTACATCAGCTCCAATGGTCATTGCACCACCTTTGATGGCACGGTCGACTTTGCGTTCGGCATCTTTTATTGCATCGATAGATGCTGCCCGAATGAACATTTCCATGGTTACGTTAGCCGGAACCGAAGAAACTGCTGCGCCCCCCCGTGTGATTATCGGATGAATCCGCACGTGGTCATCGTCTTGAAAGGTTTCGCGTAAGAGCGCGATTCCTTGCATTGCAAGATTGGCGGCGTTTAGTGCGTTGATTCCTAGATGAGGTTGCCCGCCAGCATGCGCTGAGCGACCAATAAACCGAACAGTCTTGGCGACCATCCCGTTGTGACTTACACCGGGTCGCAATGTTCTTGATTCAGTTGGAGAGATGTGCGTCAGGAGAGAAATATCTACATCGTCGAGTTCGCCGAGTTTGATGAATTCTTGCTTCCCCGCCATGAACTCGAGTTGACCTGATTCTCTCAACTCCTCACGGTATTCAATCTCTATGAACTCTTCAGCCGGTACAGCCATGAACGAGATTGTTCCAGAGAGTTCTGTCAGCACATCGGGATTTGTTAGTCCGGTCGCTGCTGCAAGCATGTTCCCGATCTGAATGCAGTGACCGCAAACATGTGCTGCACCGGTTTCTGCATCGGCGTTTCGGTGTTCCGGGACGATGAGTGAGTCCAACTCCCCCAAAACGGCAATGTGTGGACCCGGCTTACCGGTTTCAACTCGGGCGATAACGCCGGTGATCGCGATGTTGTCGCGCGGGGTCAGCCCAAGTTCGTGGAAATAGTCGAATACCCTGTCAGCAGAGCGGTACTCTCGGAATCCTGACTCAGGTTCGTCCCAGATGTTTTGAGAAAGAGCGATTAGCTGTTCGTATCGTGCGTCAATTGCTTCTGCAGCAATGGCATTTGTGCCGTTCAGATCTGTCATGGCGGGATTCTAGACCTGTAACTGGGAATTGCGATAGGTGAACGTTGCGATTGAGAGGTGTTGGAGAGGGCAGACACCCCACAAACCACTACACCGAAGATCCCCCCAGCAAGGTCGGGAACTGGCTGTTGTCGCCCCGAACTTGATTCGGGATCAACGTCTTTTAGCACTCAGTCACTCTAGATAAACCACCCCGGTGAATGGTCAAATCCATCTCAAATAACCCGATCACACCTTTTGCAAACCTTTCACAATCGGCACCAAATCCCTCTATCCATAAATTTGTTGCCACGACTAGAAGGAAATATGTTTAGTCGTTGGGGCAAAATGATGATTACAAAGAGAATTTCAGTACTTATCGCGGGATTTATTGCTGTTGTAGCGCTCGTAAGTGTTACAAGCACCGTTTCGGCTAAAGGCGTTGACCGATAGCTGATCGCTTTCAGCTCGTCAGTTGCTGTGACTGGAATCCACGGGATGGACACAAATCTCCACTCTGGTTGGACGACAATTGAACGGGAAGACCTTCAGGGTCTCGGTCTTATCAACGTCACTGCTGGACCAGCAGAGTTGGGTGGGCTTGTCCTAACCGGACACCAGACGACCCGTGAACAGTTCACAGGACCGCTTCCATTCGCATCTGTTGTGAAGGGTAAGGCATTTGGTGAGTTCACTCTGACCAACGTGTTTACAGGTGAAGTTTCCGTTGTTGGTGATTACGACTTGATTCACATCTCCAGTGCCCCTGGTTGCCAGATCTACGGTGAGGGTAAGTGGATTACCAAGGCCAAGAACAGCATCATTGAAGGACACGGCGACATCTCAGTTTGCACGAACTTTGTGCCTGCCTACGGAACCTTCCTGACCCAGGTGTCTGTTTCCGGAAACGCAGCTCTCGTGGACTAAATATAAAGCTTCCTAAAGCTTCAACTCCCTGCCTAACCTCCACGGTCATCCTCAGGCAGGGAGTTGGCGTTTAAGAGGCTAGCCTCCCACGCGTCTCAAAAGGCCATATATTGACTGATGCTGTGATTTCGAGCCTGCCTGCCCTGAGCTGGTCGAATGGGTCGAAGAGCTAGCCCCGTGCAACCTGCCACGGCTTCGCGAGAATTTTCTCGAACTGATCTGGATCAATATCTACGCCGAGTCCCGGTCCGTCCGGTGTAGCAACGTAACCCTCGTCATCCAGGACGAATGGTTCGGCGAAATAACCTCGACCGATCACTGTCTTACCATCGGCGCGCGAGTCGTTGACTTCGTTGTGCTCCTGCACCAGGAAATTGGTCGTACACGCGTCTACCTGAATTGACGCTGCAATTGCCAGTGGACTCAAAGGACAGTGGATCGCCAGCTTGGCGTAAGCGGCCTCACCAATCACCGCAATTTTCTTGCACTCAGTGATTCCGCCGGCATGAGCAATATCGGGTTGCATTACCGAGATAAGTCCCTTGCTAAGGGCATCAAAGAACACCCACTTGCCCATCCACCGTTCACCTGCAGCAATCGTCGCTTCGGTACCTGCAATGACTTGCTCCAGTGCGTCTACGCGTTCGACCGGCATTGGCTCTTCTATGAACAGGGGACGGTGAGGTTCGATCGCTTTAATCAGCTGACGGCCAATAGCCGGATTTGGATTGTGAATATCGGTCGCCACATCCACGCCAGATCCGGCACCTTCTTTGGCGGCGGCAAATCGTTCCGCAAGGCCGTCGATCTGAGAAACAGCTTCCAATCCGTCACCTGGTCCAACATGAACTTTTAACGCTCGGAATCCCCACTCCTCGACGAGTATGCGAGCAGCTTCTTTGTACGTCTCAGGTTCGTTGTCCTTGAACGACGCGTTTGAAGTTCGACCTGACGCGTATGTGTCTCCAGGCTCGACAACCCACGGGAGCTGGCCGCCAGTTGCTCGGTACATCTTTATGCGGTCGTGGACCTTGCCCCCGAGCATTTGATAGACCGGCACTCCAGCAGCTTTACCTGCGATGTCCCATAGAGCCATATCGACTCCGCTTATTGCCGACATTTTCACCGGACCGCCGAAGTAGCCGTTGCCTGACTCGTACATCACCTTCCACAGCTTTTCGACCTGGGTCGGGTCCTGTCCGATCAAGAACGGTTCAAGACGTTGGACTTCCGCAATTACGGTGTCCGGGTGGTTTTCGAGGTAAGGTTCGCCCCAACCGTAAATCTCGGTGTCGGTGTGGATTTTCAGCCAGACCCAGCTCGGCGGAACTTTGATCAATTCGAGTTTCGTGATTTTCATCTTGGGGAGTTCTCGTTGGTGATTGAACGACTCATGGGAGAGGCACACAGTATGCGACGAATCAAACAGCGAAATCTCGTGAATTTCTTGAATTCAGCTTGAATTCGCACTATTGACCCGGATGTAACCCAGAAAAATCGCACTTCAAGAGCATGAAATTCGAAAAGGTTAAGAACGTTAACTTCCCCGTTTCACAAATCGTTATGGGGACTCTTTTTGCGCAGCAGCTTGATCGTGCTACGCCAGTTTTTGATGAGTATGTTGCGCAGGACGGAAACACCTTCGATACCGCCCATCATTACGGCAATGCTGAGGCTGTTTTTGGCGAGTGGTTGAGCAGCAACAGTGATCGGTCTGAGACGGTCGTAATCACAAAGGGTGCCCACACTCCGAACTGTTACCCGGATGCTGTCACTGAGCAGCTGTTCGAATCTCTGGAACGCCTGAAGACCGACTTCATCGACATATATTTCCTGCACAGAGACAATCTTGATGTCCCTGTTGGTGAATTCGTTGATGTACTCAGCGAAAACAAAGAAGCTGGTCGAATTCGAGCGTTCGGCGGTTCTAATTGGAGCCTTGATCGGGTTGATGAAGCTAATGCCTATGCCTCCCGTGAGGGCAAGGCGAGTTTTACTGTCCTAAGCAACCACACCAGTCTTGCGCGAATGATCGAACCGCCGTGGAGTGGATGTCTTGCTGTTTCCGACGCTGAATCGAAAGAGTGGCTCAACGAAAACCAAATGCCCTTGTTCCCGTGGTCTTCTCAAGCTCGTGGATTCTTCGTCGAAGGACGTTCGCATCCGGATGACAAATCAGATCCTTAGCTCGTCCGATGCTGGTACAGCGATGACAACTTTGTGCGACTGGAAAGAGTCGGAATACTCGCCAAAAAGCTGGGTGTCAGAAACGTTACGGTCGCACTGGCCTACCTGTTGAACCAACCAACTCCAACTTTCCCAATAGTCGGACCGGTCAATGTCGAAGAAACACAAAGTTCACTGGCTGCACTGGACATCGAACTCTCCGGCACTGAAGTGCGGTGGTTCACGAGGATTGATCGTGGTTCTACCAGCCAGGTTTATCGAGCACTCGTCCCGCTACTACTGACAACTTTGCGGTCATTGCTGGATCACGGTGGTCAGGTCCGGTAGCGATGGCATGTTCGAGGGAAGTGTGCGCACCGGATTCAAACGGTGCTTCTAGCGCCCCTAATCTTGGAACGATTGCAGAGACTAGCTCTTTCGCATGAACGGTGTTCCCGTGCAGAACTTCGAGGATTGAAGCAGTACTTACGTCGTCGTGCTCGTCGTGCCAGCAGTCGTAGTCGGTGACCATCGCCACTGTTGCGTATGCAAGCTCTGCTTCACGTGCCAACTTTGCCTCTGGCATGTTGGTCATACCAATCACATCGCATCCGATCTGACGGTACCACTCTGACTCTGCTCGGCTCGAAAACTGTGGACCTTCCATGACCAGATATGTTCCACCGACCGAGTAAGAGAGCCCCAGCTCTTCCGCAGATTCAGCGATTACTTTGCCTGTCGTTGAACAAACAGGGTCTGCCATTGACACGTGTGCAACGAAACCAGTCCCGAAGAAAGTCTTTTCCCGTGCGAATGTTCGATCGATGTACTGATCAACAATCACGAAATCACCGGGCTTGTGTTCCTCTTTGAGGGATCCAACCGCTGAGAAAGAAACGACGCGGTCAACTCCGGCCCGTTTTAGGGCTTCAATGTTTGCCCGGTAATTGATTTCCGTGGGCGGAATTTTGTGCCCACGTCCGTGTCGGGGGAGAAAAACGAGACGGTATCCCTGGTAGGTCCCGATCAGCAGCTCATCAGACGGCTCACCGAACGCTGACTCCACTTTCACCCATTGAGCATCCTCAAAACCATCTATGTCGTAAAGACCGGTTCCACCGATGATCCCAATGGCGTTTTGAGATTTCTCCATCCAGACTCAACCCCCGGAGATGTATAAAAATATTTGTCGTGTTCAAAGATTGGACCTGCCAGACTATACAAAGTCCGGCTGAAACCTGTGGCAAATCCTAGCTCGTTCGCGACAATGTAACGCCTTCAATAAATGCCGGGGTGGCGGAATGGCAGACGCAGCGGGCTTAAACCCCGCGGCCGGTAACACGGCGTGTGGGTTCGAGTCCCACCCTCGGTACCAGCGTTATTTGCGATCGTGACAAGTAACTCAGCTCGGGCAGCGCACGATCCCCCTCTCTAAATCTCCCCGTTCCGAGGGGAGAGGACGGGTAACTCCGGGCGGACACACGTCCTTGGGTCACAATTCGGAGTCTCCTATCCCTACCTCTTTCCCATCCGGAGAGATATTTAGCCTCTCGATGTGTGCGCAACCCAAGATGTCATCCCGAACTTGGTTCGGGATCAATATGTTCCAGATACCTACTTGA
>JAYQWG010000038.1:0-17810 GCA_038150225.1 Chloroflexota bacterium | reverse complement strand
GCCGGTCTTCGCCCATTTTCATCGAGACTTCGTAGTTCTTCTTCTCGAACCCGAACGAGCCTGCCATTCCGCAGCAACCGGCATCGATCAACTCTGCATCGAAGTTAGGTGGCAGGTTCAACGCATTCAAACTTGCCCCAGTTCCTACCAACGCTCGCTCATGACAGTGGACTTGCAGCTTCGCTTCGAGCTGGGTGTCGTTCCACTCGATTTGTTGCTTGCCATCGTCGTTGGTTTCGACGAGAAGCTCTTCGAGCATGACCGTAGCGGCAGAAACTGCGCGGGCTTTCTCATCACCGCCAAGCAAGTCTGGATACTCGTCTTTGAGAGTCATCATGCAGCTTGACTCACACCCGACGATTTTTGCGCCTGCCCGAACGTGTTCATACAACACATCCACATTGTGGCGGGCATTCTGGGCGGCTTTATCGAGCAGTCCCTTGGAAATCATCGGACGCCCGCAGCATTTGCGATCTGCGAGTTGAACGTCATACCCAAGCGCTTCGAGGACTTTGACTGCACCTTTTCCGGATTCGGGATGGTTGAAGTTCATGAAGGTGTCATGGAACAAAACGATCTTGCCACGTGAACCTGTTGTGTTTGACTGGCGCTTATTGAACCAGCTCTCAAATGTGCGTGTAACGAGTTGGGGCAAGTTGCGCCGACGATCGAAACCGAATAGCTTTTCGTTGACCCACTTGAACGCACCTCGCTTTGAGACAAAGTTTGCGATCGGAGCAACTGGAACTGTCAGGGCACTCAGAGCATGGACGTTACCAATGAGACGAGTCGAGAACGGGATGCCATTTTTGTCGTTGTATCCGCTGAGAAATTCCGCCTTGATCTTCGCCATGTCGACGTTTGACGGACATTCGGATTTACATGATTTGCACTCAACACAAAGGCTGAGGACTTCAAACAGCTCTTCGGAGTGAAGCTTCTCACGAGGGAGGGCACCGGAGAGAACACCTCGCAGCGAATTGGCACGTCCACGAGTGGTGTGCATTTCTTCCCGGGTTGCCATGTACGACGGGCACATCGCTCCGGCGTGAACCTTTCGGCAAGCCCCAACACCGTTGCACTTCTCGATCGCGGCTGCAAATCCGCCTTCAGCCGACCAGTCGAGTTTCACTGGCGGGTTGAAGGTGTTGTAGGAATCCCCGTACCGAAGGTTCTCGGTCATGCTTGGGGTGTTGAAGATCTTTCCAGGGTTCATGATGCCCTTCGGGTCGAAGGCATCTTTTACTTCCTTGAACTGACCAACAAGGTCGGAACCGAACATCTTGTCGGCCCACGCACCACGAACGATTCCGTCTCCGTGCTCACCGCTCAAAGAACCGCCAAATTCCAGAACGAGATCGGAAATCTCGTCTGCAATTTTCTCCATGCGGCCCATTCCCTCTTTGTTCTTCAGGTCAACCACGGGTCGGATGTGCAGACAACCGACAGAGGCGTGACCGTAGTATCCGGCCTCTGTTCCGTTTGCCTGAACGATTTCGTCGAACCGTTTTACATATTCTGGAAGACGCTCCGGCGAAACTGCAGTGTCTTCGACAAACGGAAGAGGCTTCGCGTCACCCTCGATATTCATCATCAACCCGAGACCAGCTTGCCTCATCGCCCAAACCTGACCTTGCTCTGCGGCAGTCATGAGTCGAGTCGTTGCGTATGGGCGACCACCGGTCTTCATTCGCTCGTCCAGTCGGTCGAGTTTTGACTCGACCTCCGCAGCGGAATCGCCGGTCATTTCGACGACCAGGATGTCGGTCGGGTCTCCTTCGAGGAACGTCAGGTTTCGAGCAAATCCCAGCGATTGCCGTGCCTGGGTGATGATCATTTCACCAATGTGTTCGACTGCAGCTGGATCCTGCTCCAGGGTGGCGACAGTGGCTTCCATAGCAGAGCCGATGTCCTTGAAATGAAGGACTGCGAGTCCTTTTACTTTAGGGATTGGCTCAATGTTTAGCTTCGCCGATGTTACGGCGACCAGAGTCCCTTCGGAACCTACGGTGATTTTCGCGAGGTTGAGATGCTCGGGATTCTGGACGAGATCGAGGTTGTAACCACCGACCCGGCGCAGGATCTTCGGGAATCGCTCTTCGACGAGTGATGCTGCGTTTTGCGCTATTCCAGCAAGCTTGTTGTAAATATCGCCTTCGAGCGAGCCTGACTTCAGTTTTGAGTCGAGAACGCCGGAAGAAAGCTCCTGGAAGACGGTTTGTGAACCGTCAGAGAGAACGACGTTCATCTCCTGCACGTGGTCGACAGTTTTTCCGTACACGATCGAGTGGGCACCGCACGAGTTGTTACCCATTGCTCCGCCAATGTTGGCGCGCGATGAGGTACTCGGGTCGGACGTAAAAAATAGCCCGTATGACTTGAGTTGCCGGTTTAGATCATCGATCGTGATTCCGGGCTGAGTGCGAACCCACTGCTCTTCTTTGTTTACCTCGAGCACGTTGAACATGTACTTCGAGAAATCGAGAACTATCGCTTCGTTGACGGTTTGTCCGGAAAGCCCGGTTCCGCCGCCGCGAGGAAGGACGTTTACGCCGTTTTTATGCGCTATCTCCAGGACGGCCGACACATCGTCCGCGTTTCGAGGAATTACGACACCAATCGGCTCGATTCGGTATATCGACGCATCAGTCGAATACATGTTCCGAGTGACAGCATCGAACCGAACCTCACCCCCAACCGCGGCTTTTAGCTCCGCTTCCAGGTCGGAAGTTGAACTCGACATTGCTGGAGGACGGGTGATGGTTGTCATGGAACTAGTTCGATGCGAGTCCGTGAGGGTCGTCTTCTGGCGAAGAAGGGAAGAGCTTCGAGAGGACGATTGCGCAGGTAAAGATCGAGGAAATCACGATCAGCGAGAGGAACGGTGATTCCATAACGGCTGGCAGATGGAACTCGAACGTGTGAGCAGCTTCTTCAAGCACCATCTTGATACCGATAAGTACCAGAACAAGCGCTAGTCCGTATTGCAAGAACCTGAAAATTGCCACGAGGCCTGACAGCAGGAAGAACAGCGGACGGAGCCCCAGCACCGCCATCGCGTTGGACGTCCAAACCACGAACGGGTCTTTGGTGATACCGAACACAGTTGGAATCGAGTCGATTGCGAAAATGATGTCGGTTGTTCCGAGAGCCAGAATCACCAGCAAGAACGGAGTAGCCGCCTTCGCACCATTGGGTAGACGTGTGAAGAAATCATGCCCGTGGTACTCGTTCGTAACTGGCATGAATCGTCGGAAGAGCCTGACAACAGGGTTCTGACCCGGGTCCACCTCGGTATCACCGAGGAAGGCGATTTTGTACCCGGTGTACACAAGGAACGCTCCGAGGAGGAACAACACCCATGAGAAGGCACTAATGATGCTGAGTCCAATCGCGATGAATATGGCTCTTGCAATTAGTGCACCGATGATTCCGAAGAACAGAGCTCGCAGGCGTGCCCCGTCGGGAAGACCGAAGTAGGTAAATATGACGAGGAATACGAATAAGTTGTCGACGCTTAATGCTTTTTCGACAACGAACGCCGTCGCGTAGTTGATTCCCTGGTCGGTTGAACCTTCAGCGAAAATCCATATTCCACAAACGGTTGCAACACCCCACCAGAACGCGGTCAGCCAGGCTGCCTGTTTCATACTCACTTCACGCGAGTTACGGGTGAGGATCTTTAGATCGAGAATTAGAAGGAACGCTAGAACAACGTTGAATATGACCCAGTGGGTAAAAGTGAAGTTTTCTGCCAACGCAGATGCGCCCTTCCGGTTTGATGTGTTCCCAATTTAGTTGTGATGAGCGCGCGAACGAGCGGGCTCAGGAAAATGGTGCTCACTCATGAAGTGGTGTGAGCACGTAACAGGTTAGCCGAATAGAAGATTCGAATCTACGAGGTTTCGGTGATCTTGTAGACCTGATCGCCCCTCGGTGTCTTCACTGTGACCGAGTCGCCAAGTTCGCGTCCGAGAATGCTAGCACCTACAGGAGACACGATTGAAATTTTCGAAGCGAGCGGATTTGCTTCGTTAGGCTCAACCAGTTGGTATTTCACAACTCTCCCAGAATCGGTCTCTTCCAGAGAAACCTTCGAACCGATTTGTACTCGACCCTTGTTTTCTTCGCTCTGGTCGATAACCACCGCAACTTTGAGGGTTGCCTCAATCTCACGGATCTTACCCATGGTCATGCCCTGGGCTTCCCGTGCTGCATCGAGAGGTGCGTTTTCACGAACGTCACCATCAGCGGCCGCACGCTGAATTTCTTCAGTGAGACGTACTCGCTCTTCCTGGAGCGATGCAAGCTGCTTGGTCATCTGGTTGTAACCGCTCTGTGTCAAGCGGACGCTTCGAGTCGGGTTTACTACAACCGCTGCTCGTGAAGCAGTGGTGCGTGACTTCCTAAGGCGAAGGTGCTGCGCGAGGTTGACCTCGATGTGCCCTTTCTTTTTAAGGAATGTGAGAAATAACTTGACCGTGCTGAGTCGCTCAGTAGCGTCCCTGGTAGCGGTCTTAGCACCGAAAATCTCGTTGTACTCACCAATTTCGGAAGGCAGGATCGTGTCGATCAACCGCTCTCCACCCAGCCAGCGTACAAACTTTGCGATTTCAGGCTGTGCAGCCTTTTTCGCGTCCTTCGGCATTTGCCTTACATATGTCTGGAACGCCTCTTTCAGCGATAGTACTTGTTGCTCTTCTTGAGCCTGCTGGGGTGCTTCAGAGGTCGTCGCCATATTCGCCTTACTCCGTGGGATTTGGAAGTGCCATTTCCCACAGTTCACTTGCTAGAAGGACAATCGTTTAATGATAGTTATCCAGTTTTTAGACCGCAAATATTTGAGTTGAAAATTCGTTTGACACCAAGATGCGTCCCAACTTAAACTTGATTGCTCAATCACCCACGATTTGGTCGCCGAATTACAGTCGTAAAGCGCCCTAATCGTTCAACAATACCCAGGGCTTCCTGACTCGGCCTTCCCGCCACCACAATGCCAAAGCGAACTTACCAACCAAAATCTCGACGACGCCAGCGTGTTCACGGTTTCCGTTCACGCATGAGCACCCGAGGCGGACGTGCCGTTCTTGCGCGACGCCGAGGCAAAGGCAGGTTGCGGCTAGCCGTTTAGACGAGCCGTAACTTTTGTCTATCCCCGTAAGCAACCGAATTCGAAAGCCCGCAGAGTTTCGGCGGGTTTTTTCGCGTGGCAAGCGAACGGGTAATCACATGGCCAACGTAATTGCGATCCGAAGCGATGGAAACTCATCACGCGTAGGACTCGCAGTCAGCAAGAAAGTCGGCAACGCAGTCACACGGAACCTTGTGAAGCGACGTATGCGCGACGCATTTATGTCACTCGTTGAAGATGCAGGTTGGGACGTAGTTTTCACCGCCAAACCCGCAGCTGCTGAAGCATCATTCTCTGAACTTCAAAGCGGGTTGCGACGTTCGCTGAAACGACTGAACGTGATCGACGACCATTCCAGAGGTAGTGCATAGATGAAAGCGCTTCCACTAGGAATCATCAAGTTCTACAAGCTGGCAATATCGCCGTACTGGCCCGGTCAGTGTCGCTACGATCCGACATGTTCTGTTTACGCAGCTGAAGCGATTGAAGAACACGGGGCGTTGCGGGGATCCTGGCTTGGTCTAAAACGAATTTCACGATGCCACCCGGGACGTTCCAGGGGATACGACCCCGTTCCTGGAAAATCGACTCACAACACTTAATAGCCAATTTCCAGCGAATCTCATTCGCTGGATTAATCCGGAGGCTCGTTACGCCACCGCTAACTAAAAAAACAACCCGAACCAATCGGGGAATAAGGAAGTTCGCAGCATTGCTCGGACTGCTGGTTTTCGCGTTGGTTGCAACCGGTTGTATTAACGATCTGAAGCCTGAAGGTGGTTGGTCATCACCAACTGAGATCGACGGAAACATATACGTCGGTAACAAAGACGGAAAAGTCGTTCGGTTCGACACAGATGCGAACGTTCTCTCAGGCAGTTTTGAATATCCGGCAGGCGACGGCCTTGGTTCTATCTATGGCACCGTGAAGCAGGTTAGAAACGTCGTTTACGGCACTGGCTATGACTGTACTGGTGACAGCTGCTCGGGTGAGGTGTTCGCTGTTTCACTCGACAGTGGAAACTCTGTTTGGGGTCAAGACGGATACGAGCTAAATACCAAGCTCGTCGGCGACGTCGGCATTTCCGGCTCAACCATTCTCGTTGCTACATCAGCTATCAACGACGAAGCGGATGGGGCTAGCGGATATTTGTATGCCCTTGACGCAACGCCTGGGTCCAGCTCGATCCTCAAGTGGAGACTTCCATTAGATGGTGACGCGTGGACCGGCGTCGCTGTGGACGGCACTACGGCTTACGTCGGGACGCTGGCAGGAACTCTCTATGCAGTAGACGTTTCCGACTCGGATTCGTTCACTGGCGACCCAGAATCACGAATTCTCTGGACCTGGAAAGACGATCATAGCCTCGCTAGTGGCATTCATGCAGAGGGCGGACTCGTCTATTTCGGAACACTCGGTAACAAGGTCTACAAGTTTGATTCTGACTACCGAAAGACTGCTGAACCAACATCGTCATTCAACAATTCACGTGGTGAGTGGGAATACGATGCTGGAGCCTGGATTTGGGCGAAACCTGTAGTTGAAGGCGACACCGTTTATGTCGCTGCAGTAGATGGTTCAGTCCATTCCGTGGATCAGGCGACCGGAAACGAAAACTGGTCGACAAAGATCGAAGGTCAAATTGTTGCGGCGCCAGCCCTGTTTGATCGACAGCGCGGCGACATCACCGAAAGAGCACTCGCTGTCCCTTCTGGTGAGAAGCATGTCCAGGTCGTATCTGTAATCGACGGTCGAGAACTCGGTGTGTTTGTGACCGATGAAAGGGTCAAGACAACTCCACTCGTTTCAGGTGACCACCTGTATGTGCACACCTTAAACGGCGATCTGAAGTGGTACTCGCTTGCCGATACGAATCAACGAGGTTGTGTGAATCTGAAGGACGGTGCGCGATGCGACTAATCCCATCCGTCCGAACGAGCGCCCATTC
Organism: Chloroflexota bacterium; assembly: GCA_038150225.1. Lineage (GTDB taxonomy): Bacteria > Chloroflexota > Dehalococcoidia > Lucifugimonadales > Lucifugimonadaceae > Lucifugimonas. The sequence continues at coordinate 10,730 of JAYQWG010000038.1, read as the reverse complement.
GAGCGAACGGAGGGTTTCGTAGATGGAAATCTTCGGTATTCTCTGGCTCGAAATAATCATGCGCCCGATGATCAACAGCCTGGCGCTGCTGTATCACTTCCTCGGGTCCAACTTCGGTATCAGCATCATCGTTTTCACGATCATCATCCGTGTGTTGATGATCCCTCTGACGGTTCGACAAACGAACCAGATGAAGAAGATGCAGGCTATTCAGCCGAAGATGAAGAAGATCCAGGACAAGTACAAGGGCAAGTCCGGTGACGCTCGACGGCAAATGTCGCAAGAGACTATGGCCCTGTATCGAGAGGCTGGTGTAAGCCCGATCGGATGTCTTGGTCCGATGATTATCCAGATGCCAATCTGGATCGGTTTCTACCGCGCGATCATTCGAACGATGCCACCAACCCCGGAAGGTCTCGCAAACCTTTCTGGTCTTTTCTATGCATGGAACCCGGCTATTGCCTCCGTTCCATTCAACTCGCAGTTCATCGGGATGTCTTTGATCGACAACGTTAGCGTTGCGATCTTCCCGTACAACTTCCTGTTGCCGGTTCTCGTTGGAGCTTCAATGTTCCTGCAGCAGAAGATGACGACCAACCCGACTACTGACGAGCGACAGCGCCAGACCAACCAGATGATGCTGTGGATGATGCCGATTATGTTCGGTGCGTTCACCTGGCAGTTCCCGGCAGGTCTTGCGGTTTACATCTTGTTTTCAAACATCGTTGGTGTAGTTATTCAGTACTACGTCAGCGGCAAGCAACCAATCGAACTCTTTGGACGTTCATTCCTCGGTTCCGCTGAAGGTAAAGCGGCACGTGCAGCACAACTTGCTGCTCTGAACCAGGATTCGTCCAACTCATCAAAGGGTTCGGAGGAGTCAAACGATAATGGCCAGAGCACGGAAGTTCTCGGGAAAGACGGTCGACGAAGCGACAGAAATCGCTCTCGCCGAACTGGGCGCCGAACTCGAAGACGTCGACATTAGGGTTGTAAACCCTGGCCGTTCGGGAATTCTAGGTTTTGGTGGTGAGCCAGCTGAGATTGAGGTAGCACTTCTCTCTGCTGGTGAGTCGCTCTATGACGACGATGTAGTTGACGAGTCTTCAGAAGAGACTTCTGAGACTGCTGAGGAACGACCAGCACGCGGTCGAGGTCGTGGACGCAACCGAGGTCGCGGCAGGGGGCGTGGACGAGGACGTGGTGGTCGTGACGATCAACCAGCTGCCAGCGAGTCGAGTGATGAAGATGTTCCAGTCGCCGTTTCTGAAGACGGCGAGCGGGAAGAATCTTCCGAGTCTGGGGAAACTGAACGTGAAAACCGCGGTCGGGGTCGTGGAGGCAATCGAAACCGTGGCCGGGGTCGAGGTCGTAACGGCCGACGCCAAAACGATCGTGACGAATCTTCTCCAGCAGCTACTTCGGCTCCGTCGGACGAACCAGAAATCGAAGGTCGTGACGAAGAAGCTGAGCAGCTTGTCGCAGAATTGATCGATTACTTCCTGGGAGCAATGGGAGTCGTTGCTGACACTTACATTCGTGAAGACGAAGACGATCCTAAGACGCTGACATTTGAAATTGAAGGTCAGGACGCGGGTCTGCTGATTGGACGACGTGGTGAAACGCTACAGGCGTTGCAGTTCGTTGTGCGTATGGTCACGAACCGCCAGCTCGGTCGAAAGGCTTATGTGGTCATCGATGTCGAGGACTACCGGGAGCGTCGATCGCAAATGCTGCGTCGACTTGCTCGACGTACTGCAGGTCGAGTGGCTTCCAGCGGTCGAGAGGACAGCCTTGATCCAATGTCACCTGCCGAGCGCAGAATTGTGCACATGTCTCTTGCCGATCATCCAGATGTCCGGACAGAGTCCGAGGGCGAAGGTAACCAGCGTCGAGTTGTGATCTTCCCTAAGTAGGCATTTTGAATCGCAAATCGGATAAGCCTTGCCAACTGGCGAGGCTTTTTCATTCCTTATTCGCGACGTAACCTTTTCGTGAAATGACGAATCCCGAATCCGAAACCTCACCCGACTTTGTTGCAATTGGGCACTTGTCGTTCGACATCAACGTAGTCGATGACGGTGCCCCGTCCAGTCACATTCCTGGAGGCGCAAGTGCTTACGCTGCACTGACGGCTCGAAACCACGGCTACAAATCTGGCGTCGTCACTTCCGTTGACGCTGACTATCCGGTTGAAGAAATTTTGACTGGAATCGATGTCGAAGTTATCGAGAGCGAACACACCGCGACCTTCGCGAATTACTACGACGGTGGAGAGCGTACCCAGGTACTTGTTGCATCAGGTGCCAGGATTCCTGAGCACTCGATTCCAGCAGATTGGCGAAAACCCAAGGTTTTATTTGTCGGACCGTTATTGCACGAACTTCCGACTGAATGTGTGAACTGGTTCGAACCCGAACTTTCCTGCCTGGTGCCATCGGGTTGGCTACGTCGTTGGGGACCAGATGGAGCGATAACTCACGCTGCGCAACTGCCGCCTCCACGAGGCAAGAAGTGGGACATTATTGCCATTTCCGAACTCGAGTTTCAGGATATGAGCGAAGAACAGTTGATGAAGCTCTGTGACGTTCTATGTGTAACCGACGGTGGGCGTGGGGCGCGGGTTCTAAGCGACAGCACCTGTACCGAAATTGCGGCGAATCCTGCGGAATTAGTCGATCTTACCGGCGCTGGAGACACGTGGGCGGTTGCGTTCGCCCTCGCGAGTTATGAAGGCAAGTCGATCAGTGATGCGGGGGCTTATGCCTCAGCGGCGGCTGCACTTGGCATCGAATCTGTAGGAATGTCCGGTTGTCCTACGCGAGAAGCTGTAGAGGCGCGACTAGGCTGATTCAAGCGCCTCTAGCGCTGCGCCCTTTTTGAGCAGTCCGCCTGATTGCCTCCAGATCACTTCACCGTCTCTACCGAGTACAACGAACGTGGGCGTGAGATATGCCTTGTACTCGCGAATGAACATTCGTGCATGCGTGTCTTGAACGTTCAACTTCAATATTTCGGTGTCGGCAGGCATTTCATCTTCGAGACTTCGGACTATCGGTTGGGAGGCGAGGCAAGCCGAGCAGTTGTTCGAGAAGAGTTCAACGAACACTGGATTGCCAGAAGCGATCAAGCTTTGAGCTTCAACTTCGCTTGCAACATTTGAATCGCCAGGTTGAAGTACCAGGACGGCGACAAGACCAATCACGCCTGCGCCGACGTAAAGCGGGATGCGTTTAGACCACGATTTGATCGGCAACATCGCCATCAAAATGACGAGAATGCCGGGAATCGCGACCAGCGCAGAGTTTTGGTTGAATAGTTCGATCGGGTTAATCAGAGACCTCTAAATGCTCAGGGTGCGAAAACTTTTACTTATTGGATTCTAAGGACTGCTAATCTGCGCGTGCTTACAAACTCAAATTACGGGTTTTCGCTGCCGTTGATAAGGGTACTCAATGAATATTCAGTCTCTAAATCACCGTCGAGTTCGAGCCTGTGCGTGCATAAAGTGACATGGTTGTGGTCGCAAGTGGCAAGGATTTGCTCGAAGCGGTCAGCAGAAGTATTTCCAAACAGGAGTAGCACTGGAAGCACGTGTCTGCGTTCTGCCTGGAATATAGCCGCCTGGTACCAAAGGGTTTGTCTCAATCCTTCTGACCACGAGTCGGCGCGTTCGATTTCCACTACATGGGTTGGGAATTTCGAACTGTAACCAATCAGAAGATCTGCACGTTCCCGCCCTGTCCACATTTGTGCTTGTTCGATTACGTTGATGCCGGCGAGTGTCAGGATTCCTGTGACTTCCTGCTGGATTTCGGCTTCAGCTTTTTTGGGAATCCCCTGGGCAGCATCGAATCCCTTCATGATGCTGTCTTTCAGGGTGGCATGAGTCAGGTCGAACTGTGACTCCCACGCAGAGTAGAGTGCCGACTTACGGGAGTTGCTTAGCTGAGACCAACCAGCTTCCTGCGCCTCTAAATGGACAGTCGTAATCACGTGTTCACGTTCTTCGGAAGTTAGTTCGTTCAGCGTGCGGGTCATTGTCCAAACAGTTTACTGGTTGAGACCTTCGGGTTCGAATCAGGAAAAGAGTTGGTGACTGGGTGGCACTGGTCTTTACCGGGAGGCTCGACGCATCGGGATTTGATGCACGCCCAGACCTTTGGATTAAACAGTTTTCTACACAATTTGTTGATATTCACAGGCAACAATCGTTTCTGTAACAAATTCGGTACAAGTGAACAGTCATAAAAACCAAAATGAAAAAAATATCTCTCCCAGTTCTCGGATTTGTCTTCCTAATTCTTGCCGCGTGCGGCACCGAAGACAGCGGAGTTGCTTCGTTGATTGATCAACCCACCATTGAGGCTGAAGCTGTGGCAGAAGTGAACGGCGAACTGACAGACGAGGACCGAGCGCTTTCGTTCGCTGAATGTCTCCGTGACGAGGGTTTGGAAGCTGCAGATCCTACAGTTGATTCTGACGGAAACGTGCAACTCCCGAGTATCGCAATCGACGCGAATATAGATCGAGATCAGCTGCGGTCGATCATGGAGAACTGTAGAGAAATTTTAGAAGGGCTGACTTTCAGGAATGACTCCCCCGACCTAACCGAGTTGACAGACCAAATGGTCGAAGTGGCGTCTTGCCTCCGCGAGGCTGGTTTGACAGTGGATGATCCGACGACAGAGACGTTGCGTCAATGGCAGTTCGAACTGCGAGAACATATCGACCTCGATGACCCTCGAGTCGCTGAGCTTCTTGACGAATGTGGCGGTGTATTTGGTCCTCGCGGGCAACAAAATCGTGGCAGGCAAGGTGGGGATTTCTCAGCGCCTGCGTTCCCAAGACCAGGTGGCGGTGGCGGAGTTGGTGGCGGCTTTGACGGGCGCCTGACCCAATAGTTTCGAAAACCGTATACAGATTTTTATTCCTACTTAGAAGAAACGGCTTTTCAATATGAGCACAGTTACTAAATCCCCATTGTTGGGGCGTTATCAGAGCGGATTCAGCCGGGTATGGCTTGGGGTTGTTGCAGTTGCCCTTGCGGCTGGAATTGTGGTTGTAGCGGTCGTATTTTCACAGTCCGATTCAGATTCAAATGAAGCCGGCAACGCCACACTTGAATTCTTTGAAATCGCCTTGGGGGATTTGATCCAGGAGGATTCTCTAGGCGGAACTCTTGGATCAATCCAGGATGACCCGATCAAAACCAGAATTGGTGGAACCGTTACGAGCGTTCCGGATCCTGGTGAGGAGATTGGAAGCGGAGAAACGATCTTTGAGATTGACAATCAGCCCGTTGTATTGCTTGACGGGACGACACCTGCCTTCCGCGACATAGTGATGGGTGAAGATGCGATCGCAGTCCAAAATACCGCATCAGGAATTGTCACCTGGTTGCCTACCCGAGGTGACGTTCTTCAACAGGGCGACACCATTTATGAGGTTAATGAGCGCCCAGTGGTCCTCCTCTATGGAGATACTCCGATGTATCGAGTGCTCGAGGAAGCTTCGATCACCGAATCGGCTGTACTTGCGCAAGAAGATGTTGAACTTGCGCAAAAATATCTTGATGAAATTAAAGAGGCAAGAGACGAGGCGGTTGCTGAGTCGCAGGTACAACTCGATGAGGCTAAGTTCAATTACTTGAATCAGCTCAATGGGTGGTTTGGCGATGTAGTTCCTGACTCACACGGAGAGATGTCTCCGGATGCGATTATGGATGACTGGGGAACGAGCTTCGACGCAGTCTTCGACATCGCTCTCGCCGAGAGCAAAACTCCGTCGGATGATGTTGACACACCATGGAATGAATCAGTGGTCTGGGTTTGGATGCATCTCACACCTTACCCAGTGCTTACCGGCTGCGATGAATCGTCAACGAAGCTTGAGTTTAGATGTCCATTGGCGGAAATCACCGAGTCCTGGGAAGCTCGTGAACTTGCTGAAGAAGCTCATGACGAACTGATTGATGCTCAGCAAGTTCTTGTAGATGGAGCCACATCAGAACTCGATAAATCAGTTGAGTCTTACACCGAGCTTACTGAAGATCTGATTGGGGATGACATCGTCCAACTTCAGCAATCACTTGTAGCTCTCGGATACGCGTCCGTAGGTTCTTTTCCACAGCAAGGTATTTTCGGCCCGGAAACCACGACTGCCGTTATGGAGTTGCAGATGGATCTCGGTCTTGAAGTTGATGGCTCACTTGATCTAAACGAAGCGATATTTCTTCCCGGTGCGGTACAGGTGACCAACATGTCTTCGACTTTGGGTGCAAGAGCAAGCGGAGGAAGCTTGCTCACCGTATCGACGGGATCTCCGGCCGGGGGTGCAGATATCGCCCAACTCGAATCTACATTGCTTGACCTGGGACTCGTAGATAAAGCCGACGGGATTTACGATTCCGCTACCTATGCTGCTGTTCAGCAGTTCCAACATATGATGGGTATGGAACAAGATGGGATCATCGATCTTGGAGAGGTTGTTTTCTTGCCAGGATCGGTGAGGATTACCCAACAGATCGCTACTGAAGGAACCTTGGTTGGTGCTAACTCACAGATCGTCGGTGTCAGTCATTCGGCCAAGGTAGTCAGGTTGAACCTGCCTGCGAACCAACAAGGTCTGCTCGCACAAAACGACGAGGTTACGGTTGAACTTCCGGACTCGACAATTGTCCCAGCAGTTGTAACGTACGTGGCACAAACCGCAACAGTATCTCAGCAAGGCGGAGCGACGTTTGAGGTATTCATCGAGCTCAGCGATCAAACAAGTACTGACGGTTTAGATGAAGCACCTGTGGACGTGATCGTTGTGTCCGACTCGGTTGAAAATGTCATGACTGTACCGGTTTCGGTTTTACTTTCGCTCCTGGAAGGCGGATTCGCAGTTGAAAAAGACCTTGGTGGTGGACAAATCGCCCTGGTTGCAGTCGAGGTTGGATTCTTTGGAGATAACGGGATGATCGAAATCTCATCCGATCAACTTTCTCCTGGCGATCGAGTGGTAATCCCGTGACCACGCTTCCCAAGACTGAATCAGTTCTAAGGGTCAACGATGTTCACAAAGAGTATCCAACTGATCCGCCAGTCCATGCTCTACAAGGAGTGAGTTTCGAAGTTCAAGCTGGCGAACTTGTGTCGATAGTGGGGCCGTCGGGTTGTGGCAAATCGACCTTACTTCATCTAATGGGGACACTAGACCGACCAACATCCGGTGAGATCGAGGTGGCGGGCCACAGGATTTCCGAACTGTCAGATGGAGAGCTGTCCTCGATACGTACAAACCACATCGGGTTTGTGTTTCAGCAGTTTCACCTGTTGAGCGGAATGTCGGCTCTGGACAACGTAGCTGATGGACTTTTGTATTCGGGTCGTCCCAGGAAAGAGCGCCGGGAACTTGCTGAAATCGAGCTAAGCAGAGTAGGTATGACACACCGAAAGGATCAGGTCGCGACCAAATTATCTGGAGGAGAGTTGCAGCGCGTTGCTACAGCCCGGGCAATCATAGGCGGTCCGGCGATTGTTCTGGCCGACGAACCAACGGGCAGTCTTGATACTGCTAATAGCGATGCCGTTGTTGAGTTGATTAGAGAACTTCACGAAGGTGGTACAACCATCGTTGTGATTACTCATAATCCAGAGATCGCCGACAGCTTCCCGCGTGTTATTTCGATGCGGGACGGGAAAGTTGAATCAGACATATCCACCGCGATGTTCTCATGACTATGGGGCGTCTTCCAAAAAACCGATTGAGTTTTGGTGACCTTATGCGAACTGCCACAGTTGGCGTAAGGATTAGAAAACTTCGAGCTGCTCTTTCTGCAGTAGGTATAACGATTGGAATTGCATCAATAGTTGGGATCCTAGGACTTTCCGAGTCTTCGAAGTCCGAGCTCCTGTCACGACTCGAGCGTCTGGGGACTAATTTGTTGACAGTCCAGCCGAACGTTGGGTTCGGGCGCGGGAGCGGTAATCTGCCGGATGAAGCTGCAAACATGATCGCCAGGATAGGTCCTGTGGAAGCTACGAGCATGATTAGTTTCGTAGATGGGGTTAGTGTCTATCGGACTGAGCATGTTCCTTCAGGTCAAACCGGTGGAATTACGGTTCAAGCAGTAGATTCTCAGTTGTTAAAAGTGCTGGCGGGATCGGTTGCGGACGGTACCTGGCTTGATGATGCAAAAGGCTCTCTACCAAATGTAGTTTTAGGATCAGTTGCTGCTGAGCGGCTCGGGATACGTGAAGTGTCCGGGGTACTGCCCGTTCGACTGGGCGAGGAAACATTCATTGTTGTCGGGATACTTGAACAATTTGAACTGGCGCCCGACCTGGATCGAGCTGCGCTTATCGGTCACACCGCCGCCCAGGATTTCTTGGGCCATGAAAACCCGCCTTCACGCGTATTAGTGCGGGTCGATCCCGCCCAAATCGACGAAGTAACGACCGTTTTGGCATCGACTGCCAATCCTCAGTTCCCGGAAGAGGTCGAAGTCGATCGACCGACCGAGGCTCTCGAGGCGCAGGAAGCTGCCGATGACACACTCACCACACTGTTCGTAGGTCTTGGCGCCATCGCCTTGCTCGTTGGCGGAGTGGGTATCGCGAACGTAATGGTCATTTCTGTGCTTGAAAGGCGCGGTGAGATTGGTCTACGAAGGGCTTTGGGGGCAACCAGGCGACACATAGCTGTTCAATTCCTGGGTGAGGCCCTGGTGCTGGCGGCCTTGGGAGGCATTGGCGGAATCGTACTGGGAATATCTGCGACCGCTATTTATGCTCAGGTGAAAGACTGGTCAATTCTCATCCCGCCGTTGGCAATCTTAGGCGGATTCGGTGCAGCGCTGATCATAGGTGGTGTAGCTGGACTCTATCCGGCGATGCGAGCGTCACGGCTTTCCCCAACGGAAGCATTGCGCACGACTTAGGTGCGCGGCGCTAGAGTCATTTTTTCGCACCATTAGGGAGTTTAAATTTCTTACCACTCACCTGGGCTTCGACCCGGGCTTTTGAAATCTCGATGTACTCGCTCGAAAGGTCGTAGCCCACATAGGAACGACCCAACTGCAATGCTGCAACTGCAGTCGAACCGGTCCCCATGAATGGATCGAGAACTACTTCACCCGAGAACGTGTATAACTCGATCGCTCGCTTTGGCAACTCGACCGGGAACGGTGCAGGGTGCCCGACCTGCTTCGCCGATTGTGGTGGAAATTCCCACACACTTTTTGTGAACTCGAGGAAATCGTCTCTTGAAATGGTCGATTGGCGACCTTCGGGTTTAGCTCGTCCAAACGGTGGTTTCTGGAAGACCAACACGTATTCGTGAGTGTCTCTTAGTGTTGGGTTTGATGCAGACATCCAACTACCCCAAGCGGTGGAACTTCCAGCGCCTGCTGATTTATTCCAGATCACTTCACCGCGCATGTAGAAGCCGACTTTGGCTGCGCATTCGATGATGAACGAGTGGAGCGGAATATATGGTTTGCGTCCGAGATTCGCGACATTCACTAGAGCGCGTCCTCCATCGACCAACACTCGGAACGTCTCCTTGAGAACGTTTCCGATCAGGTCCATGTACTGCTCGTGGCTCAGGTCATCGTCATATTCCTTACCGACGTTGTACGGCGGCGACGTGACCATTAGATGCACCGAGCGATCAGGGATCTCAGTCATATTCTCGCTTGAGTGATTGAAGAAATGGTTTTTCGCTGAATCGGGCAGGGCATTTTCTGGCTCCGCCGATCGATCTAACAGTTCGCGACCTTCGGGTTGTAGTGCACGAGCGTAGTACTCAGACGAATCGTGACTGTAACGTCCATTAGTTCCAAACGCTGATGTGCTTGTGGGCCGTTGTTTCTGCTCGGTGCCGTTCTTACGTGCCATGTGGTGAAGATGATGCTAGCAGTTGCCACCCCAAAGCGCGAGTCTGTAGGTCGGTTTGTTTACCTACGCTCGCTTTTTTGGATGGATGAGCGCACCATCGAGAGTTTTCGTCATCAACTCTGCGTATTTCTATTGTGATATGCCGGATTCGATTACTAGATCCTGTAAGTGTGTGATCGACAGCGTTATTCGGACAACTTACTTCTGATCATCCCTGTACCTGGTATTGGATGGTTGATAGACAATTACATGACCATGAACGGACAAAGGGGGGCCACTGTTCCCTTTGATGAGATTTCTCGCTGGGCTGGATCTAGGTCACAACCTACCAGTGGTTGGAGAAGCCAACGGAGAACAACTGTTAAACGCGCTTGTCCTAACCTGCGTGCGAATGATGATCGCAGTGGAAGTTGTGTCAAAAGGCGCAGAAATTTGGCGAAAGCTAGATCCGATCAAGACAGAATCCCGCGAGCAACAAGCGCTACTCAGTCGCCTGGTCGAGGATGCTGATTAGGTCGACGGCTTTCTTGTCGTATTCTCTACCCTTGGCAGTGATTCCTTCGTCGAACATTTGGATGCAGAAAGGACATGACACTGCGACGGTTTCAGCACCAGTTTCGATGAACTGATCCGTACGCATATGGTTGACGCGTTCGCCCTCTTCTTCCATCCACATGCGACCACCACCAGCACCACAGCAGAATGAACGTTCCTTGTTCCGGTCCATCTCTACGAAGTTTAGACCTGGAATCGAACTCATGATTTCGCGTGGCGCCCCGAACTCGCCATTGTGGCGACCGAGATAGCAGGAATCGTGATAGGTAACAGTACCGATCTTGCCAA
>JAYQWG010000037.1:0-17897 GCA_038150225.1 Chloroflexota bacterium | reverse complement strand
ATCTCAACTAGTCAGCAAGGTTTGTGTTTCGTATGAGTCAGATGTCCGGCGCTCGTTTCCTCGCAGAAACTATGCATGGTCACGGTGTTACGCACTTCTTCTTTATGCCGGTGATTGTTCCCGACGCTATGCCCGAGTTGGAACGCCTCGGTATTACGCGAGTCATGGCACACAGTGAAAAGCCAGCCGCTTACATGGCCGACGGTTATGCCCGGGTTAGCGGGAAGGTCGCTTTCTGTGGAGCACAGTCTGTCGGAGCAAACAACCTCGCTGCCGGTCTCCAGGACGCCTATTTGGGGTGTGCTCCAATCGTAGCGCTGACAGGTCGGCTCAAACAGGAACAACAAGACCGACATGCTTACCAGGAAGTCGACCACTCGAATCCGTTCAGTGCGGTTACCAAGTACTCGAGCGTGGTTCACGAAACACACCAACTTCCAATGTTCCTCAGGCAAGCTATCCGAGAGGCAACAACCGGAACACCTGGACCAACTCATCTGGACCTTGCAGGTATCGATGGTGTTCATATCGTCGGCAATGAAGCCGATCTCGACCTTGCGATAGAAGGTCAATTCTCCAGCCTGCCGCCTTTCCGCCCAGAGCCGGATCCTGAATCTGTGAACGCGGCGTTAGCGGCGATTGCACGGGCAAAGAAGCCAGTCATAGTTGCTGGTGGTGGCGTTACAGCCTCAGGAGCCCGCGGTGAATTACGGGAACTCGCTGAAAAGCTGAATGTTCCGGTTGCAACTTCGCTGAACGCGAAAGAAACGTTCCCGCATGATCATCCGCTTGCGATCGGGGTACCGGGCGCTTACTCAAGGGAGTGTGCCAACCAGGTTCTGGCCGAAGCTGACCTTGTGTTCTTCGTTGGTAGCCACACTGGTGGCCAGGTGACCAAAGAGTGGACCTTGCCTCGCCCAGGTACTGAGGTTGTCCAAATGGATATCAACCCGGCGGAACTAGGACGCTCCTACCCAATTTCTGTTGGTCTAATGGCCGACGCAAAAGCAGGTCTCAAGAAAATGTTGGAGGCCGTTTCTGAAGTCGGTTCACCTACCGATGAGGGAGAACGAGCAAACTGGGTATCTACCGCCCAAAAGTATGTTTCGGACTGGAAGCAAAGTGTCGATCACCTGTGGAATTCAGATGACTCACCAATGCGACCTGAACGACTTTGCAAAGAGATTACTGACTCGATGCCAAGCGATGCGATTCTCGTTTCAGACACAGGTCACTCAGGCATCTGGACAGGAACGATGATCGATTTGACCCACCCTGATCAGTCTTACATCCGGTGCGCAGGATCGCTCGGCTGGGCATTCCCTGCAGCAATCGGTGCGAAAGCTGCCGCTCCAGACCGACCAGTAATTGCCTTCGCGGGGGACGGTGCAATGTGGTACCACTTCCCGGAACTGGACACCGCACTTCGCTACGGCCTGAATACAGTTACCGTCGTGAACAACAACGCCTCGCTGAACCAGGAACGAGCCTTGAACGAAAACGTTTACGGAGGAGTCACTCCTGGTTCTGATGAGTTGTGGAAGTTGACAGACGCAGACTTCGCCAAGATTTCTGAATCGATGGGTGGTTTTGGAATTACCGTCACCAAGCCGAGCGAATTCGAAAGTGCGCTCGACCAGGCGATTAACTCAGGCAAGCCTGCAGTCATTGATGTCAAAACTCACATAGATGGAATCGCTCCTAAAGCATGGGGTTACTCAAGTTAGCCAAGCTGGGTTCGAAATCCAAAAGCCAACTTTAAGTGCCCGGGTGGCAACAACCCTCGGGTACGCACAACCAAAAAATCTCAGGAGTTGAAATGCTCGCGGCTGGAACTTCCAGAGTCGACATAACCCCACCAATCGGAATCGCCCACGCAGGATGGGGTGCGCAAACGCATGAGGTGGCTGAAGGTATCGATATGCCACTCACCATCACTGCCATGGTGGTGGAACCTTCCGGTAACACCGATCCCGCCAAGCGTATTGCCATCCTCGACATAGACACATGTATGTTGGCGACTGGATACGACAATCTCATACGGGAAGCGGTAACGGCTCGGACAAAGATCCCGGCAAGCAACCAGCGGGTGTCATACACCCACACTCATTCAGGTCCAATCGAAGGTCTGTCTTGGATTGTCAAGGGAGCGGAACTGGTTGAGCCGTGGTTCGAGTCGATGGGACCTGCATCCGCCGAAGCCGTTGCACAGGCTATTTCGAAAATAGTCGACGTGCGGGTTGAGTCTGGTTCAGGTCACTGTGAGATCAACATCAACCGACGCCCCGTGAGCGGTGATGGACATGTATTTACCGGTCGAAACCCTGACGGATTTGTGGATCACGAAGTCCTCGTAACCGCGCTCGATGATCTAGATGGAAACCCGGTCGCAACACTCGTCAATTACGCATGTCACCCGACAATCATGGGTCCCGACAATAAATTGATCACTCCTGATTACCCTGGTCCCATGAGAGAAACGGTCGAAAGCATCGTCGGGGGAACATGCTTGTTCCTCCAGGGTGCAGCGGGCAACCAGGGGCCAATCGACGGATTTACAGGCGATCTCTCTGTCTACCACAAGCTTGGAAAACAACTGGGAATCGAGGCGGCACGAGTGCGCCTCAACATCGACCCGGTTCCACGCGGGGAAGAACTCGAAGAAATACTCCCTTCAGGCGCAGACCTCGGCATTTATTCGTTCAACCAGATTGGTGAGCCTGACGATGCTCTCACAGTGCTAAACACAACCGCTTCGCTTCCGATTAAGGAAATGCCACCTGAATCTGAGGTCCAGGCAAAGTACGACTCAATCAAAGCTAATTTGGAGAACGTCAGGCAATCTGGTGGTTCGCAGGAAGAGATCAAAAAAGCCGCTTTTCCAGCGAAAAGAGAAACTCTACTACTACGTCACACCCAAACGTTTGGACGTGGTGGCGACAAACAGGAAATACCAATCCAGGTGATTCGACTTGGCAACACCGCGCTGGTGTCAATTCCAGTCGAACCGTTTGCCGAGATCGGAGTTGCTGTCAAAGAGAAATCGCCCGCCGATTGGACGTTATTCTCCGGCTATTCAAACGGCTACTACGGATACCTCCCCATGGCTTATGCCTACCCGGAGGGTGGCTACGAAGTCGGCCCCACCGCCCCGTTTGAGGCAGGTGCCGCGGAGCAAATGATCGAAGACTGCCTTGAGGCGATCAACAAACTCTGGAAATAGGATTCTTAGATGACTGATTTACCTGATGGACCAAAAATTGGAATATCGGTAGCCGACTTTTCCGACGCGACTCTGCGGCGGGTGCGGCAGTTAGGCATTACGACGGTTCACTCCAGCGGAGGAGCTGGCAGTTCGAACACTAATTTCGGGCGTGAAAATCAACTTCCTTGGACACTCGACGGTCTTGGCGCTGACGTCAGAGCGCTCGAAAAACATGGGATCAAAATGGGAATCAAGATGATCACCGGATTCCCAAAAGCTATATATGGAAAGCCCGACCGTGATGAGCAAATCGAAAAGGTAATCGAATCAGTACGAGTTGCCGGTCAACTTGGGATTCCGGTAGTTGAGTACAACTGGTATGCCCACCGAATAATCGAGGGTTACTACTACGTCGAAGGTCGCGGCGGCTCGGAATACCATGCTTTCGACTACGAAAAGATCAAAGACCTGCCTCCCCTGCCAGAAGAAGGTGCGCACACCGCAGATGAAATGTGGGACAACATCACCTACTTCTTAAGGGCAGTCATTCCCGCTGCCGAAGAATCAGGTGTTCGACTCGCTTTACACCCAAACGACCCACCTGCCCCGATTAGCCGTGGTTCCGAACAAATAATGGGCAGCATTGAAGGTTGGAAGAAGCTTGTCAGTATTGTCGACAGCACTGCCAACGGGATTACTTTCGACTGTGGTGTAACTCGCGAGCTTGGAGGAGATCCAGTCGAAGTCGCCCGTTATTTCGGAGACCTGGATCGAATAAATCACGTTCACTGGCGCAACGTCATCACCGAAATACCTGGCGAGAAGTACACGGAAGTGTTCCTCGACGAAGGTCAGGTGAACATGTACGCAGTGATGGAGGAACTCGTCCGACAAAAGTACCGGAGGATGCTCTACCCGGAGCACCCTCCGGTCATCGACCATGACAAGGATTTCCCGACCGACGGGTTCGGAGCGGGATACACCGGGTTTGCTTATACAGTCGGATATGCCAGAGCGACCCTACAAGCAGTCCAAACAAACCAAGCGTAAGTTGATCCAATCATCAGCCTGTTAGGAGTACCGCATGTACAACTTGAATCACATCCACCTGAAATCGAATGACCCGGAAAACATCGCCAAATGGTGGGTCGACAATTTTGGATTCAAGATCGTGGACGATTCCACCCGGCACACTGGTGATCGGTTCATCAAGTGCCGTTCAGCAAACGGAGTTCCCGTAAACATTTCGGGACCGCTTGATGGTCAAACTCTCCCTTCAAGTGACTCTGGCGTGAACCTTGGCTTGGAGCATTTCGGGTTCGACGTCGAGGACATTGACGCAGAAATCGAGCGACTTGCCACCGTGGGAGCACCACTGGTCGATGGACCAAACGAGCTTCCAGACGGAACAAGGTTCTGTTGGGTAAGCGCCCCTGACAACGTCCGGGTTGAACTGATCCAATGGCCTAAATAGGCGCTTCTAAAGCTCTCTAATTGTTATCAGAGTCGGCTCCGAGGTTTTCCCCGCGGAGTCGGCTTGCGCGAATGTCGTGTTTTCCGGGATATCGAACTGGCAAGTGTCCATCATCGATCATGAGATCGAGCGGGTTCTCGAGTGTTTTCATCGGCAGATCAACTTGAGTGTGAGTTCTGGCTGATTCATAAACGGCGTGAATCATTTCCAACGCCTTGTAGCCAGATTCACCATTTCCTCGATGGTAGTCGGTTGTACCGTTCACCCAGTCAGCAAGTTCCCGGGCTTGCCCTGCTCCGCCTTCGACCCACTCAAATCGGTCTGCACCGTACTTGAAAAATGCACCGTCAGGCTTGTGATGTGTCCAGCCAGCTGCTGAACCGTTCATCAGGTGGAGGTCGTCGGTTGTCATTTCGATCATGCCTTCCGATCCGTAGATCCTGGCACCTTGCCAGCGAACTGGGGTCAAGTCAGAAACGATCATTGCTTGCGCACCATTCTCGAATCCGAACAGCGCGAGGGCTTTATCTTCAATTCGCGTCGCACGTTCCCAATGGTCGGTTTCGCGTTCAACGTTCCCCATCGCCCATGTGCACTCAATGTCGCCTAGCAGGTAACGGAACATGTCGGTCTGATGCGATGCGTAGTTAGGTAGACCGTCACCTGCGACGCTTGTGATCAATCGGACATCACCAATTGCTCCGTCTTCGATCAACTGACGTGCGAGTGTGTACGCCGGAAGGAACCTGCGCTGATGACCGATGATTAGCTTGACGTCGTAGCGATCGCAGACCATCAGCATATTCTGCGCTGCGATCAGAGAGTCAGCCATTGGTTTCTCACACAGGATCGCTTTAACGCTTCCAGATGCTGCAGCGGCGATTGTCATCGGAGCGTGCCCTGTGTGCCAAACCCCGACTGAGACAATGTCGGGCTTCGCTACTTCGAGCATTTCTCGGTAGTCGGTGAAATGCTGGGGATGGTAATCGGCAGCTTCCGCAAACTCCTCGTCGTATTCCTTCATCACCTCTTCGCTGAGATCAGCAAGTGCAACGACTTCATAAGAACCGGATCGCAAGTATCCGCGAGTGTGGTTCTGGGTCATGCCACCACTACCGATGACTCCGACTCTGAGTTTGTCTACCAAAATTTGCTCCATGCACTAGTAACTGGACGAACCGCGAGAGTGTACTCTCAGCCTAAAGAAAGTTCTCGTCAGGCCAGTGATCGTCTTAGAATATGAAACTGGTATCAACTTTGGCAGTGAAGTAGAACCGGTTTACATAGTAGATCTCGCTGAGGCCAATACGTGGGAATTCCTCCACAAGGCTCTCAATAGACAGCCCGGCGCATGTTCGAGGCCAGCGGTATCAACCCGTGGATGGGATGATCAGGACCTGATCGATCTCCTGACTCATTCCCAGTCACTAAACGACTAACTCCATGAAGAGCGGTGTGCGTTGCATTCTTTGGCTAGCGCACGCCATCCTGCGGAGCGTACCCAAGTACCTTTTTAGCCCTTGAGTTGTCACGGAACAGCTTTTTGTTGTCCGAAGTCGACCAAAAAATATCGAACTTAATGCTCTCAGGTGCTTCAATGCACTTAACCGTCAGTTGCTGCAAATCCCGATGACTTTGCCAGTTGGCTTGTCCCCTACCTAGTCCAGCTTTGTTCTCGCGCCCCGTACTACTGATTCTCAAATTGATAACTGATAAATCAGATGTCAGTGCGTAGTAACGTCCCAAGTCTTCGCCAAACAGCTTCGTAACGCCGTACAGCGAAATTGGCTTGGGCTCAGAATTTTCGGACACCATGTCCCACGATTCGGGAAGCGGCACATCTTCGACTGATACTAGTGACCGGTACGGTTCTTCTAGTTCGTAACCGTTGCACGTAGCTCCTGAGCTGGCAAGAATGACTCGTTTCACACCAGCATATTTGGCTGCTTCAAGCACGTTGTAACAACCTTTAATGTTGTACTTGAGCATCCGATCCCAGCTGCCGTCCATTCCGTCGGGGTCACTTAAGCCTCCTGCGGCTGCAAGGTTTACAACCACGTCAATGCCTGCGAATGGCTCGATGAGAGAGTTCAGGTCGGCAATGTCGGCTTTAAACACGCGGTCGGAAGGTAAATCGCTCACACCTGACCTCGAAAGAGCAAATAGTTCGTAGCGCTCCTCGAGGGCTGGACGCATCGCAGTACCAACGACGCCGTTGAGACCGGTCACAAGTACTTTGAGTCGGGAGTCAGTCATTTAGGCTCTTTACGAAGATCGGTTACGGCATCGATAATCCGAGATCGAGCTCGGTGCTCATTGAGTTGAACCAGTCAACTACTTCTCGGTGATATGGAATGCCGTTTTTCTTGCGAATCTCGGTTTCCTCATGCTCTGGGAGGCCTGCGTAATAAACCCGGTCGTGACCCGGTGCTGGCTTTGTGTTGGCAAGCTTCTTCAGCAGCTTGTCCATATCTTCCTTGAACTCGTCTGCGTCAGTAAATGAATCAACGTTGAATGCCATGACGAAGAACGAGTACTTACGGTCAGCTATAAATCCAGGACCGTTCCCTGAAAGAATCCCCGCCATGATGTCAGCGATCGTTGCAAAGCCATAGCCTTTGTGACCGCCGTTTTCCCGTGTCCCACCAAACGGCAGCATCCAGTAAGTTCCTTGCTCTGGCACGTTGACCGGTTCCATGATCGGTGTTCCGTCCAGATCCGCGATCCAGCCCGGTTCTATCTTGGAACCAATGCGTCGTGTCAGACCCAGCTTGTTCGCTGCGACCTGCGTAGTAGCGACATCGAACACAAATGGAGGCATTGTTTTGGCTGGTGCTCCCCAGGCAATTGGCTGTGTCCCGAAAGCTGGCTCGGCTCCGTTGGTAGGGACCTGTGCCCCACCTCCAGCAGAAACCATGGCCATACCGACCATGTCTTGTTCAATTGCCTGTAGAACGTAGTAGGCGAGCATTCCAAAATGAGCGGTGTTGTTCACTGCAACCGCCCCCATACCGAACTCCCGCGCCTTGTCGATTGCTAATTCCATGGCTCTTGGGCCGAGATGAATACCGAGACCCTGATCACCATCCCAGGTGGCACTCACGGCTGACTCGCGTACGGTTTTCACATCTGGTCGTGGGTTGTAAGCACCCGATCCGTACGAAGCGATGTAGTTCCGCAGCATGTTAGAAATACCATGGCTCTCGCATCCTCGTAGATCGCTCGTGAGCAGGACGTCGGCGCACGACGCTGCTTCGTCGGAGGGCAAGCCCATCTTCTCAAAAACAGCCTTAGTTCCAGCCCTGGCTTTATCTTCGCTTACTAGTACCTGGTCGGCTTCTGGAACCAGAAAGTGCTTCAGCATTCTTAAACTACCTCTATGTAGCTGACTTTAATTCGGCGGGATTCTAGCGCTGTATTCGGCAGCAGTGTGCTGTAGCGGCGGTGAGTTTGGTCAAATCTAGGAAAATCGACTGGGATTACTGAGTAATAATGACTTGTTGATCGACTTCTGGATCTTGTCGGTATTTGCCTGCTGTGGGTGACGGATTTCCGTCCGATCCAGCCTTCCAAAACACGTTGTGGTTCCAGTCAGCATCATCACAATCAGGGTGGTCTTCCCTGTAATGACTTCCACGACTTTCGGTCCGATATTTCGCTGCAGTTGCCATTAGATCGGCTGTGAACAGAAGATTATCTGTCTCGAGAACGCGCATCAGATCGGAAAGATTGTTTACAGGCACATCGGTTGCATATATGCCATCTACATTGCGTAGCGGGCTAATGGACATTTATTTCTAAGTCTTGGCTATTGAATGTTCGTTTGCTGAATAGATCCGTTTTCGTACGGCTTCAACAACTGGTAACAGGATGTAATTGCCGGTGCATCGATCCCGTGCTCGTTGGCCGCTTGGACGACCCTACCGATCAAATCTTCAACTTCGAGAGGTCGTCCGTTCTCTAAATCTCTCGTCATCGACTGCTTCGAATTCGGAAATACCTGTGCGAAGTCGACAAGCTGTTTTGCCGACATTTCAAAACCCTCAGCCTGACCAACCACTGCGACTTCTTCACAAGCTTGCTGGTGCAATTCCCGCAACGTCTCGAATCGATACGAGTCTCCCGGGCTGAGTCGAGCGACTATGAACGGACTGAAAGACGCGTAGGCACACATCTTCGTCCAGAGCGGCTGCCAGATGTTGTCGGCGGTCTCTACGTTCCAACCAGCATCGACGAGGACCGTGTGTAGGCTTCGAAGTCGGTCGCTGACCGGACCATCCAGTTCACCAATGTAGTTTGGGCTGTAGGTAGCGTAACCGAGCATATGATCACGTCCGACCACATCACCTATTCGCCCTGGCGCATCTACACCGTTTTGCAGGGGGATTACGAGTGTGTCTGGACCCACAATCGGTTTTACCTGCTCAGCGGCTTCCGGCAGGTGGTAGGTCTTAACTCCGACGATGATTACATCGACCGGATCTCGTCCCTCGACGTCATCTGTTGCATCGACCCCAGGAATGGAAAACGCGTCGCCAAGCGCACCGTCCCCGATTCGCAGCCCTGAAGTTTGGAGTTCCTTCAACCGTTCTCCCCTGGAAATGAATAACACTTCATGTCCTGCCAGGGCAATTTTTCCGGCGTACCGGCTGCCAATATCACCGACACCGATCAAAGCAAATCGCATTTAGCCCTCGTGCTTTTAGTACTGCAAATGACGATCAACGAGATTGATCATTGAGCGTCCGTTCACAAATCGTTCCAAGTTGTCCTCAAAAATCTCGACCGTGCGCCGGTCAAGTAGTTCAACTTCGGCGTTGCCGGCAATGTGAGGTGAAATTATCAGGTTTGGCGCATCCCAAATTTTGCTGTTTTCGGGATGAGGTTCCGGCCACACTGAATCCAGTCCTGCCCCAGCAATTGTGCCGTCTTTCAAGGCATCAATTAGCGCATCATGGTCGAATAGTCGTCCCCTTGACGTTACGATAAGTCGCGCCGTGTTTTTCATCTTCTTCAGCTCGTCGACACCGATCATGTAGGCATTTCCTTCGGTGTATGGTGCGGTTACGACAACATAATCGCTCGTCGCGAGAAGTTCATCTAGATCGCCTTCGCCGAGAACCCTGTCTACGATCGGTTCACCGTCAATCGGGTGCTTGTCGAGTGCGATTACGTTCATCCCCAGGGCCTTGGCGCGCCAGCCGGTTTCTCTACCCGACTTGCCGAAGCCAATGATGCCGACCGTTTTATCGCCGAGGAATTCGACCACTCGAAGTGCGCCGTCCTGATCCCAGCGCTTGTTGGCAAAATCATCAGCGAAACGTGGCAACTGTCGCGACAACGCGAGCATGAGCGTCACAGCGTGCTCGCCAATCATCGGGGCACCTGCGCCTCTGGAATTAGTAATGATCACATCTGAGTCGGCTATTTGCGGAACCGCACCAAAAAGACCTTCCATACCCGCATCTAAAGTCTGGATCCATTTCAGCGAGCCAGCAGCTTCAAACTGTTCTGAAGTGAGGTATCCGAAGACAACATCCGCGTCAGAAACTTCATTCAGTGTTTCGTTGTTCGAATACGCTTCAACGAACTCGATGCCAGGGTATTTTTCAACTATCGCCGGGTAGTAAGGCTTTCCAAATTCAGCCAGTAACAGAATTTTCAATCTGGAATTACTCCGTCATACCTTTCGGATTGCAGCAACAGCTGCATCCACCAACATTTCGCCAGCTTCAGGCGCGTACGGACTGGTCGTGGTGCCGTAATAACGTCTGAATTGCTTCATATCGATGATTTCGTCGAGGGGGATCCCGGCGGTGTCGTGGTACGCATTCCGAGTAGAAACGTAACCGATGTATTCACCGCAATAACTGGCCACTAGTACATTCGTTCCAGCGCGCGCTCGAATATCAACGCCAAGCTCGTTGAACATCTCACCGGGGTGCGACGAAATCACTGTGTCACCAATTCGAATAGCGGAAGCGCTCACTTCGACACCGGGCAACACCTGGGATTCAGCGAGAGTGAGTTCGTTTCGACCTATCTCGTAGAGTTCTGGGAACAGCTCAGCAGCGTTGGCAGTGGTCGTTCCTTCGGGCCACGTGTCGTGAGTGTAAGGACCTAGTTTCGCCACCAACGTTTCGTGCTGTTGTTGTGCCTGCTCAACCGTCCACTCAACGGTTCTTCTTGGTAAGACAACCGGTATGGACGAAGTCTTCAACGACGAAACTTCCGATGTTTGTATGCTCGATTCCAGCTCCAGTGCGACATCAGCGTACGCCTTGCCGAGAGCTGCAGTGTCTTCATGGGTGTGGAAATGTTCTGACTGTCGATTCCCGAACCACCAATCGAACGGATGAATATCACCACCCGCGCCTTGAATAAACAGTGCGGTAGCTTCGGGAAGTGCTGATTCGATGCTGGCGCACATTTCTCCCGGAAAATCAGCGGACCAACTTAGATACTGACCGCCGTCCGAAACACCGTGCAGCGGGTAGTTCACCAATAGCGCTTTGGTTTCACGGCTGGCAACTGACTGAATCTTCAGTGTGTGCAATGAAGTATCGATCTCTCTTTCCGGGTACTGACGATTGACTCCCCAGCCTCTGAGCGAGCTACTTCCGTAACCGGTTTCTACTGGCTCTAAATCCTGAAGTGCGTTTCGCACAGTCCCGGCAATGGTGTCGGCGAGCACCGATGAATACGGTCCCAATTCGTCCGGAACAGAAAAAAGGAAGTCGGGCGCCGTGTGAGAGTGGCTCGAATTAAGAACAACGTTCCCTTGCGACACACCAGTCAAAGCGTTGATTCTTCGATACACCGTGTCGGAAATGCTTCGGTGCATCCCACATATATCGAGAGCGATCACCGCCACCGTCGTATCTGCCGATTGAAGCACGACTGTCCGGCACAATAAGTCTCGGTGGACCGAGACGGAGCGCCCTTTACGAAGTCCCCACTGTCCCATGTGGTAGCCCACCGGCGGTGTGACCACCGCCCGCGCTACTCCCGCACTGAGTTGAGGCATCTTATTCCCAGTTCTTGTACGTTCCAGAGCCAGTCTTTTTCGCGATTTGGATTTGGACACCGTCGGGATCATACGCATTTGAAATTGTGCGTCCCGACTGTTGGTTTTCAAACGGTTCGAAAAGGAATTCAACGCCACCAAGGAATTTGATTTCCTTCGTAGCGTCGGCCGGGTCGTCTACCTTGAAGGCTATGTGGTCGATCCCCGCATCCTGCCCTGGCTGTGCCTGGTGTAGCTCAACCCGTACAGGATTCTCTTCGTCGCCATTGAACAGGAACACCGTTTCACCGCCATCTACGGTTCCTTCAGGGTGAAGCCCGTACTTCCGGTAAAACTCAATTGACGTCTTGATATCACTTACAACGATGTCGAGGTGATCAAGTCCAAGAAGTTTCATTGTTGATAACTCCGTCTGAAGACCTTGCTACGGCCGTACGACCGTGCCGTCAGCTCGTCGCACGTTGTCGAAGTGGCCGCCACCTTCTTCGTTGTGCGGGTACTTCGCTGCGAGTTCTTCGTTGATGTCGATACCGAGTCCAGGTTGACCGTTAGACCACATGTATCCGTCGCGAATCTCAGGTGAGCCAGGGAATATCTCCTTGATTCGGTCGCTGTAAATCGCTTCTTCCTGGATTCCAAAGTTAGAAATGCTCAGGTCGACGTTCAAGTGAGCCGCCTGCCCTACTGGTGAAACGTTTCCTGGCCCCTGGAATGCGGTTCGAATCCCCATGAGTTCAGCCATCGCGGAGTACTTTCGGGCTGGAGTAATTCCACCGATCGGAGAAAGTCGAGTTCGAATGAAATCGATCAGCTTTCCGTGGATCAACGGAACAACTTCCAGCGGGTTGTTGAAAATCTCACCAATCGAAAGTGGTGTGGAGCACTGCTCACGTACCCGTTCGTACCAGTGCGTTTCGTGCGGCGGAAGCAAGTCTTCGAGGAAGAACAACTTGAATTGCTCAACTTCCTTTGCAAAATCGACTGCAAGGATGGTTGGCAGTCGCTCGTGAACGTCGTGCAGGAGTTCAACTTTCCAGCCCAGGCTGTTTCGGATTCGATCGAGCAACGCTATTGCTGAGCGCATGTATGGCTTCGGTTCGAAAATGCCGGTGTTCTGGGCGTATCCGTATCGGTCATCGAAAGTAGCAGTCTTTTTCGTTATCCACTTCGGACCATCCTGAGGGTCACGATCTCGACCTTCTCCACCGGACGCTCCATAGGTTGCAAATCCCGGAGTGGCAACCTGAAGCCGGATGTGGTGATATCCCTCCTCGAGGAACTTCCAGGCCTGGTCTTCTACCTCTTCAGGAGAAGCCGCAGAAGCGTGAGCGTAAACAGCTGCTGCTTCACGTGCCTGACCACCAAGAAGGTCGTACACAGGCATGCCAGCGATCTTACCCTTGATGTCCCAGAGTGCTTCGTCAATTCCGCTCAAAGCATTGTTGAGAATCGGGCCATTTCGCCAGTACGAAGAAACGTGCGCCGATTGCCAGATGTCCTCGATGTCTTTCGTGTCTTTTCCGATCAAGAACGGCTTCAGGTACTCCTCAATGGCTGCCTTAACAGCCTTTGGACGAGTTCGAAGTGATGCGCAACCAAGACCGTAAAGGCCCGGTTCGGTTGTCTCGATCTTCACGACGGTGAATCGCGCGCCTGGCTCCGGCTCGGTGAGGATGACTTTGATATCTCGGATTTTGACGTTACTCATTCGTACTCTCGAACTCTCTCGTGACCGTCCCAAATCGGGATCGAGCGGATATTACGCCCAAATTCACTGAAATGACGGTTTGTCTCGCCTGATTTGTGACCGTACAAATTCGGCTTAATCACGTTCGCATTAGCCCACAGGTATCGAATTCGACATTAAACTCTTGCGACTAACAATTGTCTGCCTGGAGATTCAATTGGAAGCATCAGTACGGTTCGATACAAATTTCAATGCGGGAATGATTGATCGCCGGATATTTTCCGGATTTCTCGAACACCTCGGACGGGCGATTTATGGCGGTGTATTTGATCCGGATAGTCCGCTCTCAAACGAAGATGGTTTCCGAACAGATGTCGTCCAGGCGATGCGAAATCTACAGATGCCTTTCGTCCGCTACCCGGGCGGAAATTTCGTATCGAATTACGACTGGCGAGATGGAGTGGGGTCGAAACGTAAAGGGTTCCCTGATTTCGCGTGGAAGGCAACCGAGCCAAATTTATTTGGAACCGATGAATTCATACATTGGTCTCGGGAAGTTGGCACTAATCCGATGCTGGCGGTGAATTTGGGCACTCTTGGGCCAAGTGAAGCTGCTGCGCTTGTCGAATACTGCAACCTCAACACGGAAACCTACTGGGCGGCGGAGCGCCGACGAAACGGAAATTTGGAACCGCACAACGTGAAGATGTGGTGCCTGGGAAACGAAATGGACGGACCGTGGCAAGCTGGCCACATGCCTGCCGAACAGTACGCGCTCAAGGCACGCAACGCCGCTCGTCTGATGAAGGGTATCGACCCGACAATCGAATTAGTTGCGGCAGGTTCCTCAGGTCGCTTTATGCCTACATACATGGAGTGGGACCGCACCGTGCTCGAGACCTGTTGGGAGGATATCGATTACGTCTCAGCTCACCGCTACGCCAACAACACAGCGGATGACACCCCCGCGTATCTCTCGGAGGGCCTCGTTGTCGATCAGATTTTGGACGACTACTCAGGGCTACTTTCTTACGTCAAAGCGTTAAAGAAAAGTGAACACGATGTGTATCTCTCTTTCGATGAATGGAACGTTTGGTACCGAGAAAGAGGTGGAAAGAACCGAGACGGCGAATGGCTGGTTGGTCCCACTCAACTAGAAGAAATTTATAACCTTGAGGATGCACTTGTATGCGCTCAATTCCTCAACTCATTTATTCGCCGAGCTGATTTGGTAAAAGTCGCCTGCCTGGCGCAAATCGTGAACGTGATCGCCCCGATACTCACCAGCCCTGATGGATTGCTCCACCAAAGTATCTACTACCCGTTCCAG
This sequence comes from Chloroflexota bacterium, assembly GCA_038150225.1. Classification (GTDB taxonomy): domain Bacteria; phylum Chloroflexota; class Dehalococcoidia; order Lucifugimonadales; family Lucifugimonadaceae; genus Lucifugimonas. Next base: position 3,174 of record JAYQWG010000037.1, on the reverse strand, counting down.
CTCTATTCTCAAATGACGCGCGGATTGTCGCTGACTCCTTCAGTCATCTCCGAAACCTACGAGGTGGAAGACATCGGTGAAGTTCCTTTTCTCGATGTTTCTGCCTCATACGATCCCGAAGATGGCGACCTCTCGCTGTTCCTGGTGAATCGATCTATAGAACAAGAACTCCACGTCGAGGTCGAAATCTCGGATTTACTACTGATTGGTGCAGAGAACAGCAAAGTTCTATCTGGAGATTCTCCTAAGTCTGCGAATTCGTGGGATCAGCCGGATGTACTCAAAGTCAACGGTGGCAAGGTTTCTGTCGAGGACCGCTCCCTCCGGGTCGAGGTTCCTCGGCTGGGAATGGTTGCCGTTGGCGGAATCAAAACCAGAAAACGTTGAGTTCTTAATCCTGGAATTTTGCAGGCGTGAGTAATTCCATAAATTCGATGCGCTGACTCTCGATCAGCGAGCGAACCTCTGCGCCCAGATCCAATGCGCCCTGCGGCAAAGCGTGTCCCTCACGGGTAGGCGTTTGCAATGCCTCGTCTGTCCACTCCAGGCAAACAACGTCCTGCTCTCCAGGCAGCGTATACCCGTTGTAGGAAACTCGAAATTCACTTCGCTGACCTGCGTCGTGGTACGCCTGGGCTTGCTTGTGAACCAGGGTCGCAACCTTACGAGCCTGTCCGGGTTTAGTTTTGTACCAGCGTCTAACGACGTACATATGATCCTTCTCTTTCTACTTTGTTAGAGATTCACATTCACTCAGTTCGAGCGCAGCTTACGTGAATTCGGATGCCGATAGAACACCTCTGGCCCGACCGGTGACACCGGGGTCGGCTGGTGCTAAGTTCTGCACGTTGCACTAATTTCTCCCGATTGACAGCCCAAATTTGAGCTGGAGCAGAGCTTTCGTCATGGCCAACGAACCAAACCTAAAACAGCGGATACGACAGGGACTGACCACTATTGGTGTTCAGGTTCCGTGGAACGCCACCAAGAGCCAGATTGAAGACATTTGGAGCAGAGACAACGAGTACAACTACATCGCAGTAGATTCTTAACACAATCCGCTTCACGAGCCACAGCTCCAAGCTCTTTGTGTCGCTGCGCAAGAGCTATCGATTCCTGTCCATTTCCGAATAAAACACACCAATTACACGTTCCAGGTTGGTAACTGGCTCGACCTTGGTCCGAGCATCGTTGAAATACCTCAGCTACGTAGAAAGTCAGTGCAAACCCAATGCCTATGATGTTCGGCTTTGGCGTCCAGCGAAAGCAAATGTTAGAAGCTGAACTCTAACGCCTTGTTGACGAGATGCCTCGACTTGGTATGACCCAGATGTATTTGGTTGGAGATTTTGCGAAAGGCAAAGTTGGTCCGGACACGATGCTGAATCTGCTAGTTGTGCAGGAAACTGATGTAGCTAAGCATCGGCGAGCAGATTTTTGGACCACTCACCTAAGACCGAGAGTAGGCACCGAATTCTTCGTTTTTACCAGTGGAGAATTCGATTCAACCAACGAGTCTGATCCGATGTTGAGAGAAGCAGCGGCGTTCGGTGATAGGATCTACGGGTGACCGACTACTCAAAGCCCTTCAGCGCGTGGATCACTCAGGCTGATCACGATCTTGAATCAGCCAAGATGACCGCCGAACAATCAAGACATGCACTTGCCTGTTTTTTGACTCATCAGGTCGCGGCTAAATCAGTGAAAGCGTTCTTATACGCAAGAGGCGCAGAGATGGTCTGGGGAGAGTCGCTCGCAGACCTTTGCGAGGATGCGATGGCGTTCGATCCATCGTTCGATTTCGTGAAAACAATCGCAGTACTGCTCGACAAATACTTCATCGGGTCAAGGAATCCTGATGTAATTGGCAACTCGGTTCCGGCGCATGTCTATGACTCAACGGATTCCGAACGAGCAATCGAAATAGCTCAGAATGTTCTAAATACTGTGAAACAGAAGCTAGAGGTTAGCTAGGCAGATATGGTCTCTCAAATATCCAAAGAAATATTAATGCTCATGCTCGAACGCATGTGGAGGATCAGACATTTCGAGCTCAAAGTTGCCGAAGTTCACGAGCTCGGAGAGATCGGCGGCGCACACCTGTACATCGGTGAAGAAGCAGTCGCTGTCGGAGCTTGCGCAGCGATGAACGACTCCGACTACATTGCCGGAAACCATCGATCACATGGACATCCAATCGCCAAAGGTGCCGATCTCAAAAAGGCGATGGCAGAGATTTACGGAAAGATCGATGGTTACTGCAAAGGTAAGGGCGGCTCAATGCATCTCGCAGATTTTTCTGTCGGGATTCTCGGTGAATCAGGAATCGTCGGATCATCAGTACCAGTTGCAACAGGTGCTGCCCTGGCTTCAAAGCTCCAGGGTGAAGATTTTGTATCGGCTGTTTTCTTCGGGGACGGTGCAAGCAACCAGGGCGCCTGCCACGAGGCAATGAACCTCGCTTCAGTATGGAACTTGCCTGTCATATTTATCTGCGAGAACAATCAGTACGCAGTCACTACCTCATTCAAGGACACTGTTGCTGTTGAACATATTTCTGACCGTGCGCAGGCCTATAACATGCCGGGTGTGCTAGTCGATGGGCAGGACGCAATAGCAATGTATGAAGCAACCGTACAGGCAGTCGAACGTGCAAGAAGCGGGCAAGGTCCGACTCTGATTGAAGCACTCACATACCGATTCGAAGAGCATTCTCTCGGCCTCGAAAAGATTCGTAAAGCCGAGTACCGAACTGACGATGAATTGGATGAATGGCGTGAGCGTGATCCAATCGTGTTGCTGACAAAAAACATCATCGATAGTGGAACTGCCACTCAGGAGGAATGCGACGCTGTCAGTAAAGCAGAGGAACAGGCTGCTGCCGAAGCTGTAGAGTTCGCACGCAACAGTCCACCGCCGGGTGAGTCAGAGTTATACGAGGACATGTTCGCTGGCGAAATGCCGGTGGTCTAGCCCGTCTTTAAAACCGCTCAAACCAAACTTTCAACGAATCTGGATCATAACTAATGTCGGAAAAAATGTTCATGCAAGCTCTCGGTATGGGAATCGCCGAAGAAATGCGAATCGACTCCAAGGTTTTCCTTATGGGAGAAGACGTGAGGGCAAGTGTTTACGGTGCGGCAGCGGGATTGCACGAAGAATTCGGTGATGATC
>JAYQWG010000036.1:0-18046 GCA_038150225.1 Chloroflexota bacterium | reverse complement strand
GAAGATCTCACCGAATGGATGGACCGAGGTGCAGCCGGGATTGTGACAAACACCGTCGTACTGAACGACATGGTTAAGAAATACGGTCAGCTAACTGAGGTAACGAAGCGGTACCTCGATATCACCGATAAGCCGGTAGCGATCGAAATTGATGGCCACTCAACTCAGGAGCTTCTCGATGTCGGTGAGGTTTTCACAAAGATGTCCGACCAGATCATCCTGAAAATACCTGCCACTGACTACGCACTTGGCGCATTTTCCGAATTGAAGAAGGCGGGTATTCCTACCTTCTGCACCACCGTATTCACTCTGAATCAGGCAGCAGCCGTTGCCCAGGCGGGTGTGACTCACGTCCTCCCATTCTGTGAGCCGTTCAAGGACGTCGGCGGCGACCCAACAAAGCTGATTCGTGACTGTCACGAAATGTTCGATGGCTGGGCCGACCGTCCATTCCTTACTGCGGCACTTGTGCGATCAGTTGAGACCGCTGAACTCGCGCTCGCTGACGGTGCTGACGGAATCATCGTCTTCTGGCCGATTTTCCGAGACATGATGAAGAGCCACCTGACAGACGAATGGAACGCAACGTTCCTTGACGAGTGGAATGAAATGCACGACGCAGGTTTGCTCGAAGGTATTCCAGTTCAGCGTCACTAAAAGCTCTTTTTTTCAAGACGCGAAAGGGCACTCCCAGTTTCCGGTTCTGGGAGTACCCTTTTTATTTGGGCTTAGACCGCCCCTTCGACGAATCGAACTGCCGAGGGGTTTAGCAATAAGTGTTCCCGGGGCGGGCTCTAGGCCTTAGCGCCCCATGCTGCGTCCGGCCGGGACGAACACGGGTACTACAAATTACTTTCCCGTCAGTTCAGGTTCATCACGTTGCGCAATCCAGGCGGAACTGTCCTCTGGATCGTCAACGGAGCACCCAATTGAGGTGTTAGCTCGATCACGAACCTCGTACTTTTGACGACGAGACTGTCGGAAGCAGATATTCCGTTATCACCACCACCATTGGCGGTGTCACCGTCCATGTAGGCAATCGAATCGTTACTGGTAATCAAAGTTCCAGTAATACGATCCATCAGCCACACGTGAACTTCTGCTTTCTCACCGTCTTCGAGCAGGTTGTCACCGTTGTTATTTCCGATGAAGTTGACGCTCCACGGCACATCGCTCAAACGCTGAGATTCATCGGCGTAGGCAATGATTGTCGCGGTAGCAGCGCCCGGAACAACGTCAGGATCAGTGCCAGAATCGTCGTGGGAGAACGGTGCGGTCATGTCAACGGGCTCACCCGCAAGTGAGTTGGACACGATGAACACAATCTTGTGAACCGCATCGGTCGATCCGACTTTTCCAGCAAATGCAAACGCTGAACCTGCTTGTCGAAGTCGAGTACGGGTCTCTTTAAGACCAGCGTGGATTGTCTGCTTATTGGCTTCCGAAGAGAAGACACCGGCTGAAAGCACTGTGAATGCAAACACAGAAGCTACAACCACGAAAGCAATCAATACGATCGCTGTCTCGAGACCGGTAATACCTCTTTGGTGCCGGGACCTTTTCAGGACCATTGGATATTTACCCCTTACTTGTACCGCTGTGTCGTGCAACTACCTCGATTTGGCGAGGTATCCGGGATTGCCTGCTATTACGCAGTGACCTAGCGGATAAATTAAAATATGTCGCCCTGGCACCATGGCAACATCGTGGAAACTACGGAGTCTTATCCGTGGAACGCGGTAATTATCAACGCCTACCGTGTGTACGTAATAAGGCGAATGTGGGTTGGCGGTGTGAACTTGGTTTCAGTTCAACTCAAAGGGAATAAGACGACTGATTTCTTGCTCCGCGCTACAAAACCAACGGATTTACGAATGTTCCGGGCGCGTCGAGGGATTAATCGTTTCGACGAGGGACGTGTGGGTTAACCGTCACTAGATTCAGTAGACGATTTCGTTGCCTGTAATGTGGGAACTGGAAATTTCCCGTGAATTACCGAAGTATCTCGTTCAGGCGATCTGCGATGATCTTTTCCTCACCGTCCTGAACGTTGACCATGACGATGTTGATCTCTTGCCTGGCTCCGCCGCCACCAACGTAAATCGCGGGATCGCCGGCTTCGAGTTGCTTCTTGATCTCATCGATCGACGGACCGTCGTAGTCGTCTTCGAAGTAAAGAACCGGCTGTGGTCCCTGTCGCTCTGATGGATCGTCCTCAAGTTCGACTCGGAGACCTGGAATGCCGCTAAGTGATTCCAACACGAACTCGGCCTTCGACTGCCAACCTGCCCACTCCGATGCTTCATCTGAGTCGGTGAACAGCTCGATCGCGGTTACAAGTCCAATGATGTTTTCTTTCGAAACTTTCATTGGTCGTCCAATACCTGCAACTGAGGCGTAAAGGTTGAGAGAGTTCATGAATGCGGCTTCCATGAGGTCGGAGTTTCCAGCCAATAGTCCGGTTGCCTGGGGACCGCCGATTCCCTTTCCGCCACTGAACCCGACCATGTCGGCACCCATATTGATGAATTTCGACAGGTTTGCCCTGGGGGGAACTTCGGCAGCAGCATCAACAATCACAGGAACGTCGTGCTCACGAGCAATTCGAATTGTCTCTTCCAGTCCAATACCGGTCGGCAGGAAAGGAGCCACAACGAACGCAATACAAGCCGTCTTCTCGTTTATCGCAGCTTCGAGTTCTTCAACAGTTGCATCAGTTTCGGAACCAAACTCAACCAACGTGGCACCCGGAGTAACGAAGGACTTGTCGTAACGGTTGCGCTGCCCTTTAAAGAGGATTACTTCGTTCTTCATGCCGGTCGTGTCGGGCAACTGTTCTACGTTGTCCTCGTTCTGACCGGTCATACAAGCTGCAACCATTAGCACCTGGGCAGCGGCGCAACCTGAAGTCACAAGACCTTTGTCCGCTCCGCAAGCTCGAGCCACTACTTCGCCAGCCGCACGGTTCAAGTCGGTCATATTGACGAAGACTTGTGCAGCGTCGTCCATCGCCTGCAGCACTTCTGGGCGCATGAGCGATCCACCGAGGGCAGTCACCCAGCTCTGGGCGTTGATTACAGGGGATACACCGAGTTTCTTGTAAACCTCAGGCCAGGCAGCACCAGTCATGCAGATTTTCTCCACGTCGTGAATTCAAATTGATAAACGCGGCGAGATTCTACAGGGAGAATTCTTGCTTTAGGAGACTTGCAGGGCGTCGTCGACAACTCTGGTGCGCAATTGACCGCAACCGGCGTTGATGTCGATTCCCTTTTCGACTCTGACAGTCGATGGGATTCCGTACTGCTTCAACCCGCCCTGGAAGATTTTGGCGTTGGTCAAATCTGTCCGTTCGAACGGGCCGTCTGTAGTTGGGTTTACGGGAATAAGGTTGACGTGACAGTGCAAACCGTTGAGAAGTCGTCCAAGTTTTTGAGCTTGCTCGATCGAGTCGTTTTGGTCTTTCAACAGCACGTACTCGAAGAAGATTCTTCGATTCGTGATATTTGCGTACTTCTTGCAAGCCCTGATCAAGTCTTCAACCGGGTATCGCTGGTTGATCGGCATCGTTTGCGAACGGGTGGCGTTATCCGGCGCGTGCAACGAAATTGCCAGATTGATCTGAATGTCTTCTTCAGCGAGTTCCAAAATCTGCGGGACAAGACCAACTGTCGAAACCGTGATGTGACGAGCACCGATGTTCAATCCCTGGCCGTCGTTGATTACTCGGATTGAAGCGATGGTATTGCGGTAGTTGGCGAGCGGCTCACCCATACCCATGTACACAACGTTCGTGACGCCCTGGCGCTCACCTTTGGTGCGTTTGCCCTTCTCGATTTCTTCCGAATCTTCTTCTTTGGCAATGCGTTCGACCGCAATCACCTGGGCAACGATTTCACCGACGGTCAAATTCCTTCGAAAGCCCTGCTGACCGGTAGCGCAGAACGTACATCCCAACGCACAACCTGCCTGAGTTGAGATACAGGCGGTTTTGCGATTACGTCGATGCCCGTCCGGGGCGTATCGCATTAATACCGTTTCAATCAGCTCGCCGTCATGAAGTCGGAACAACATCTTGGTTGTCGACTTGTCCTTCGATGTCAGCGACATCACTCCTTCGAGCGGAGAGATCGAATATTTCTCAGCAAGCTTCTGTCGAAAGCCTTTGCTGAGCGTCGTCATCTCGTCGAAGCTCCCGGCACACTCAGCATAAAGAGACCGCCAGAGCTGATCGGCGCGAAAGCGCTTCTCGCCCATTTCGAGCATGTCACTCGTTAATCGCTTCCGCGAAAGATTGAGGATCGAAGGGAGATTGGTTGTTTCTTGCGCGCCGTTTTCAACAGGCGCGGCTTCGGGAGAATTTGAGGTCATCAGGTGAAGTGGGTGTGAACTGCTATTAAGTCTATCAACGAGAATGACATTCGTATTGGTCGTCAATAAACTTTGTCGCCAGTCATGCAATACCAACGCACCGTAGACCCCAATCCCGACGGCTCGCTCGAAGAGAAGGCCTTGCACAGGCTTATTGCCAACCGAAGGTCCGGGTTCGATCCCTATTACAAGTTCGAGTACGACTACTCAATTCCGTCGTGGGGCAGGTATCACTGGCAGTGGTTATGGGACTCATGTTTTCACATCATCGCCCTTGCGCGTATGGATCCGAACATGGCGGTTTCCGAGCTTGAATCATTGCTGCGACCACAGCGAAGCAACGGCTTTATTGGACATCTAACCTACTGGGGTCGACGTGGCGCGTTTATGAGCGCGATTTACGGTCAAAGCCGCCTTGGTGAGTGGCGAACGCGTAACTCTGGAATGATTCAGCCTCCAGTTCTGGCCCACGCACTTGAAGAGCTCTGGCTGAAGACCGGTGACGACACTCTTCTCACTCGATTCCTTTCACCTGTTAGAAAGTTTTACGACTGGTTGAAGTCCGATCGTGACCCCAACAACATCGGGTTGATTGGAATCGTCTCTCCTTATGAAGCAGGAACCGATAACAACCCATCTTTCGATCGGGCCCTGGGAGTAGAGAACCCTGGTCGAGCTCGAATCCTCTGGGAGAACCGAAAACTCGACTGGTACAACATCGTTCGAGGAAAAGGCTTCGATTACCGAACCCTGCTGGAGCGAAATCGATTCGTGGTCATTGACCCGTTCATGAACGCCGTCTACTCGGACGCAATGTCGACGTTGGCAAGATTGCACGACGCTACCGGCGAAATTGAACAAGCCGAATCAGCTAGGAAAACTGCACAGCAAACTACTGCCGCTCTGAACGAACGATGCTGGAGCGAGACTAAACAGCACTACACCTACCTCTACGGCAACGATCATACAGTCGACGATACGTTGTCGGTCGGTGCGATATTTCCGCTTATGCTTGAAGGCAATCCAACTGATCGGAATGCCACAGTGATGGAACGGTACGTCACCGACTCTCAGCATTTCTGGCGACCATTCCCGATTCCAAGCGTCGCAGCGTCAGAACGTTCTTACGACCCGGACGGCGAAGCGATGATCTGGCGGGGTCCTCTTTGTATGAACCTCAACTGGTTGCTGGCTCGGGGTTTTGTAAAGAACGGATACATCGAACAGGCAAAGGTCATATCCGAGCGTTCAAAAGAAGCTGCATATCGTGATTTCAGGGAGTTCTATTCACCTGAAGACGGTCACGGTATGCGAGGTACCAAGTTCGGTTGGGCAACCGCTGCTATTGCAATTGATGTCGATTAGTAAAACGTTAAAGGTTCTGTTAACGTTGCCGGATTATCTTTAAGGGCCGTTACTCTGATCGCTGATCTGACAACCACCCGCTGGAGCCGCTAATGACCGTAAATAACACCGATATGCTTTCGCAGGCCGGTTCGTCCGAGAACATTCTGACGTTCGACGACATCGAACCAGTGCTCGAAGCTAAAGACCTGTCGGTCACTTACGGAACAACCCCCGCGGTGCGAGATGTTTCGCTGCAGGTACCTAAGAACAGCGTTGTGTCTCTAATTGGTCCTTCTGGTTGCGGAAAAAGCACTCTCATTCGTTGCTTCAACCGGATGAACGACCTCATCCAGGCAGCATCTGTTGAAGGCACCGTCAACTTCGCCGGAGAGAATATCTACTCCGACCATGTGGACCCGACCGAGATTCGGTTCCGAATCGGAATGGTTTTCCAGCGGCCAAACCCGTTCCCTAAGAGCATTTACGAAAACGTAGCTTTCGGACCTCGTATCAACGGCATGACAGATGATCTCGACGAGATTGTCGAAACATCCCTACGACGAGCTGCTGTTTGGGACGAAGTGAAAGACCGACTCAACGACAGTGGCTTGAGCGTTTCCGGTGGTCAGCAACAGCGAATCTGTATTGCGCGAGCACTTGCGGTAAACCCGGAAATCGTCCTGATGGACGAACCTGCATCAGCTCTAGACCCGATCTCGACGATCGCTATCGAGGAACTGATTCAGGAACTGTCGAATGAAGTAACGATCATCATTGTTACTCACAACATGCAGCAGGCAACTCGAATATCTGACTATGCAGCAGTGATGATGGCGGGTGAAGAACGCATCGGCAGACTAATCGAATACGGAACGAATGACCAGGTATTTGGTAACCCCAAAGACGAACGCACCGAAGCGTACGTCACCGGTCGAATCGGATAAGCAGACAGGTTGGAGAAACTGGATGGTTGAACAAGGAAATCTGGGTCCACACGGTCGTGCCGAATTTGATCGAGAACTGGGTCGGCTTGAATCCGATTTGATCTTAATGAGCGGGTTAGTCGAGGAGGCGATCCACGGTGCACTTACCGCACTCAAAAACCGCGACATCGAACGGTCACAACAAGTGATCGATGAAGATGACCGCATCGACCAGACCGAACTTGAAATCGAAAAGACTTGCATTGAGTTGATCCGTAAAGAATCGCCACTTGCCAGTGACCTTCGACGAATCGTCGCCACTCTCCAGATCGTCGGTGAACTTGAGCGAATTGGCGACTATGCAGAAGGTATCGCCAAAATCAGTCTGACTATGGGCAGCCAGCCTCCTCTGAAGGAACTTATCGACATTCCTCGCATGGGCGACATGGCAGTCAACATGCTCAAGCGTTCAATCGAAGCGTTCATTTCAAGGGACCCTGAAACCGTTCGTAAGATCACAAATGACCTCGAGAACGAAGACGATGCGGTGGACGATCTGTACTCAACTGTTCAGGCCGATCTCATGGAACTCGTAAAGAGCAATCCTGACAACGCGGAACGCGCGACCTACCTGATGTGGGTAGGTCACAATGTAGAACGTGTTGCAGACCGCGCCATGAACATCGTCGAGCGCTCGCTCTACCAGGCAACTGGCGAACTGGTCAGCGGAACCAGCCAGGTCGACACGACTTCCTAGTTCGTGATAAACGTCGCTCGTCCGCTCCCGAAGATAGTTGGCAGCGGTGTACGCACGCGGAATAAAGATTTCTCAGCCAACTCTGGCAAGCTCAGCGTAGGTCCCTGGTCTTCTTCTGCTGAACTCATAGGTGTAGCCCCGCCGCGCTGAACGATCCTGTGAACGGTACGAGTGCTAATTCCGAACCGCTCCGAAATCTCAGCGACAGAAACTTTCTCCTGTCGAAGACGGTAAACCTCGTCATCTCGAGTTCGTCGACTCTCACGCTGCAACCAACCCGGATCGTCGTACTTGCAAAGGCTCAATGGGCAATCGAGACATGATTGCGACACATCACAACCATCGTCTTTGTAGCGCGTGTTCTCAGGAAGGGTGTCAGATCGAACTGTAGCCAGTCGCTCAGGACCGGAGGGAAGCGTCATTACCATTGAAGAAATCTCCTAAATGTGAAAGGGATGGGTAGATCAGCAGTTAGGGGCTATACGACTGCCGTATTCGACCAGTCGAAATGCCTATCAATGTGGACTCCACGAGGCCTACCTGAGAGGTTCAGGGCTCGCTCACGTTTATAGATCGAACGTGAGTAGTCAGAGTCGGAAATATCAGGGGTGCCGAACATAACCACGGTCAACCTCAAAGCAGATGTGCGGTGGCGAACGCGCTGTTCGTACCATCCCGCATCAACCCGGTGAGCGTTTACTACCTCAACAAGAGAATTTGGAGCCGAACTCTTGTCAGCCACCGGCATATCTACGCTCACGAATCGGTGTTTTGCCTGTCCCACAGCAACCGATCGAGGACCGTCGGGCTTCCAATCGATACCCGACTTCTCAAAGCTCTTTACCAGCGACAACATTGCCGGGTAGGTGTCATTGAGAAATGACGGAGTTATCGTTGCTGAAACCGCACCATCAGACCGGTTCATAAAAATGACCAGCATGCGTAATCGGGTAAGGATTTGCTGCATGTCTTCATCCTCATGAACATCGACGGTGATAGTCCGTCCTTCACCACCCGACACGCTCTTGATCACCGAAGACCAAACACCGTTCAATTGTTCTTCACGTGCTCGATCTACCGCCTCAGACTCACTCTTCAATAGAGAAGACACTGGCTTTACGGGCTGGGCTGGCGTGATAATTGCGGCTGCAGTGGAGTTCATGCGGACCTCGTTTGTAGGACTGGCGTTCATCTAGAACGATTGTTCTATTATCGAACACTTGTTCTAATAACGTCAACACGCATGTCACTCCGGTTTCAACAAAAAAGGAACAGCCAGAAAAATGAACGCGGAAATCGTTTCGATCGGATCAGAGTTACTACTGGGGCAAATAGTGGATACGAATGCCTCGTGGGTAGCCCAGAAACTGGCTGAGAACGGTGTGAACCTGTTCTACAAGACCACTGTTGGCGACAACATGGACCGCATGGTCGACATCCTTGACCGGGCACTTGACCGCTCGGACGTTGTTATTACCGGGGGCGGGATTGGCCCAACCCAGGACGACCTCACCCGCGAAGCAATCGCAACCGTCACCGGAAGACAGGTCGTTACTGACCCTGAATCGCTTGAAGAGCTTCGGGAACGATTCCAGAAGCGCGGGTTCATTCTTACGAAGAACAACGAGCGGCAAGCACAAATCCCAAGCGGAGCCATTGTTGTTAAAAACCCAAACGGAACCGCCCCGGCTTTCATTGTTGAAACCGACCGTGGCGTAACCATAAGCTTGCCGGGTGTGCCATTTGAGATGAAGTGGCTCGTTGAAAACGAAGTCATTCCATACCTGCGCGAAAAATTCGGCCTCACCCAGATGATTCACTACCGGGTGCTCAAGGTCGCTGATCTCGGTGAAAGCGCAGTTGATGACCGGATTGGGCACCTGATTGCTGACTCGAAGAATCCGACCGTCGGAGTTCTCGCTCATCCAGGACAGGTCGATGTTCGAATTGCTGCACTGGCAGAGAGTGTCGAAGAAGCGGACAAACTAATCGACGGCGTGGACGCGAAAGTCCGAGAGCTACTAGGTGACAACATTTTTGCCATCGACGACGAAACCATTGAATCGGTGGTGGGCGACCTTATTAAGGAAGAGAATGCCACGGTTGCTACTTGTGAAGATCTCAGTGGAGGTTCCGTAGCAGCTGCCGTTCAAAACGCGGCAAATTCGGGCTTCCTCCAGAGCGCTATCGTCAACTCGAATGAGGCTCTGGAAAAGATTGCTAGAGGTGGTGGTGAAACACCCCCGTTCGAAGACGGAGCTTCTCGAGCTGCGGCACTGGCAAGAGCAATAAAGAAGACCGCTGGCTCAACCTACGGGATTGCCGTTCACGGTGCAGAAGAAGGCGACCAGCGCACTGAAAACCTCGGACGCGGCGAAACATTCATCGTTGTATCCGGTCCAGATGGAGAACGCACCCGACATGTCCGCTCAGCCGGGCGCGGCGGCCCCGATCGCCAGCGGGCGGCAATGGGTGCACTGAGCCTGTTCAGGCGAGAGTTACTCGGACTTCCCGAATAGGTTTACGTTGGAAACTCTCAGCAAACCGTAAGAAAGTCCTAAATATTTTCCTAGCCCTCCACTAATAGAATTAGTGAATCGACACGGCATCTGAATCCGGGCCTGGATAAGTGCGACAGAAAAAAGTAATCACCTTTCTCTTACTCACGGTCTTTGCCGCTGTGGCTCTGGCTGCCTGTAGCTCATCCGAGCCTTCTACACCCACGCCAACTCCGACACCTACTGCCACACAAACTCCAACACCGGTGCCGTTGATCAACGTCGATCCAGTAACCCAAACTGCGTTGTTCATCAGTTCTTTGCCAGAATCCGAAGTGAAATGCGCCGTTGACGCAGTTGGTGAAACCTCGTTTGAGCACCTGATCAAAGGCGACAAGTTTTCCGCGGCACTCACTGACTCACAAATTGAAGAAGTTATCACCTGTGTGAGTGACGAAACTGCCCAAACGGTAATTCTGTCTCAACTCGCCTTCATGGCTGGTGGACTTTCCGATGCGACGGTCGCTTGTGCGTACGAAAAGACTGCGCTCATAACGGCAGAACTCGCGTTCTCCAACAGTCCCGAGCCAACTGAGCTGTTCGCCCTGTTCCAGGGAATCTTCTGCCTGGATTCCGAGGAACGCGCTGCGCTTGAATCGAGTGCATATGAATACGGATTCTCAGAAGCTGGCGGAATCGACGCCATGGAGTGTGCAATTGACAGCATTCCGCCAACTCAGCTCGGAATAATTATCGAAGCCGGCTCTGGTGAGTTTGCAGACTTCGCAATGATCGCCGACCTATTCCCTAATTTCATTGAGTGTGGTGTCATCACCGATGAAATGCTCGCAGAAACCGGGTTGACCACCGAACAGATCACTTGTCTCCTCGGTGAAATCGACTTTGAGGAACTACTCGGGGTGACTACTGGGACCGGTACACAGGACGTAGATCCAGCTGATTTCCTTTCACTGCTCGGTGCGTTCGGAACCTGTGGAATTGACTTGAACGATCTAATACAGGATTCGGGCGGTTTAGGGTTGCCAACGCCAGTCCCGGCCGCAACACCAACACCATCAACTTCCGCCCTCGTTACTCCGGAACCGGAAAAATTGCCGTTCACTCCAGAGCAACTGGAATGCCTGGTAGCTGAACTCGGTGAAGAGACGATGCAGGGAATCATCGACGGAACTGTCGCAACTGATTTCAGCATGCTGGGCGCACTCACTACCTGTGGAATCAGCCTGACCGACCTGCTCGGCGGATAATCAACACCACAACCCCGCTCATCTCCCTGCTAAACTGCGCTCCAGTTCGGTTTCGGGTGCTTTAATCGCAACGAAACTCACCGCAAACACGCAAGCTAGAGGTACTGGCAGAGATGAAGAGTAGAGCAGCCATTCACGTTGGTCACGGCAAAGAGCTCGTGGTCGATGAGATCAATATTCCAGATCCAAAAGACGACCAGGTCGTTGTGAAACTCTACTCGTCAGGTGTATGTCACTCGCAGCTTCACCAGATGCACAATCCAGACACTCCAACCCCGAGCCTTCTTGGGCACGAGGGATTCGGTGTCGTCACCCAGGTTGGAGAAGACGTTACTCATCTTCAGGAAGGCGACGCAGCGATTGTGACCTGGGTCCCACGGGAGCCAGTGAAAGGTCGTTGGAAGCCACCAGCAGGAGGCGCAACCTGGCAGGAAGAGCCGCTCGAGGGCCCAACGTACACATGGGGTGAGGACGTAATTGTCTGGGGTGGTTACGCCGTCAAAGTTCCCGATGACTCTCCGAAAGATCTTTCTTCTATCGTCGGTTGTGCAGTACTCACTGGTGCAGGAGCGGTTCTTCACTCAGCCAAAGTCCGACCGCAAGAATCAGTTGCCGTGTTCGGAGTTGGCGGAGTCGGAATGTCTGCCATCCAGATGGCTTCTATCTTGGAGGCATACCCGGTAATTGCTGTAGACCTCGACGACTCCAAACTCGAATTTGCGAAGCAGTTCGGCGCTACACACACAGTCAACGCTTCAAAAGTCGACCCAATAGAAACGATCATCGAAATGACCGACGGCGGTGTTGACTACGCATTTGACGCAATTGGTCTTCGCATTACGAACGAGCAAATATTGCCGGTCACACGAAGTGGTGGTTCAGGTGCCGACAACATTGGTGGAACTGCCGTTCTAATTGGAATGCCTGGACCTGAAATGACCATTTGGCCGGGACACTTCATGTTCCACCAGCGAATTTACAGAGGTTCGCTCGGAGCTACCTATCCTGACAAGGATTTCAACATGTACTTGCGACTCCACAAGGAAGGCAAGTTCCCGCTCGATAAGCTCGTAACCAAGAGCTACAGCCTCGACCAAATCAACGAAGCTTGCGACGACCTGCAAAACGGAAAGATCCTCGGTCGCGCAATTCTCGAGTACTAATCAAAGTTGGAATACAGAAAATTAGGAAATACCGGTGTCGATGTCTCACTCCTGAGTTACGGCACTGGGGGACCATCACAGTTCGGACAAAAAACAGGAGTAGACGATGAGGGTCGAAAGGCCCTCATCTCGCGAGCGCTTGATCTCGGTATAAATCTATTCGACACAGCTGCTGCGTACGGTAA
The DNA here is from genome assembly GCA_038150225.1 of Chloroflexota bacterium. Classification (GTDB taxonomy): domain Bacteria; phylum Chloroflexota; class Dehalococcoidia; order Lucifugimonadales; family Lucifugimonadaceae; genus Lucifugimonas. The sequence goes on along the minus strand of JAYQWG010000036.1, from coordinate 5,534 downwards.
AGCCGAGGAGCTACTTGGTAAGGCACTTGAAGGACATCAGCGGGATAAATACCTGATTGCCACCAAGTGGACTTACCGTCCGGCTTCAGGACCAGTGACCGATCCGAATATTCCGATCGAATCATTGGAAGCCAGTCTTCAAAAGCTAAACACCGACTACGTCGACATTTTCCAAATTCACGGAGTGATTCCGGAACACTACGACCAGGTAGCCGAAATATTTGTACCTGTAATGCAAAAGCTTCAGGCTGAAGGAAAAACTCGATTCCTCGGTGTGACCGAAATGCTGACGATGGACCCCAAACACGAAGGAATGTCGGTAGCCATGGAACGGCATCCCGACGTTTGGGACTCGGTGATGTTGAAGTACGGAATCATGAACCAGTGGGCAGCAAAAAGGGCTCTGCCACTTGCAGAGTCCAGCTCGACCGGAATTCTTAACATGGCTCCGGTGCGTCTGACCCTCACCCGCGAAGCCAAGCTTCAAGAACGCATGGACGAATGGGGGCAGGAGTCAGGCGGAAATGCGCTCGACTGGCTTTCCAATGGTGACTCTGCCACTCTTATTGAGAAGGGTTACAAGTTCGCTGCTGAACCGGCTGCCGTTTCAACCGTGATCTCGGGTACTTCAAGTATCGAACACCTCGAAGCGAACGTCGCGGCGTTGAACGGGTCACTCACGCAAGATGAGCTATTACGTTTGAAGTCTGAGTTCGGCGATTCCGCTTCACCAGATTAATTTCACAATTTCCGGTTTAGCTTCCTCTGAATCGTGTGGTTAAGTTAAGTGATGGCTAGATCTAGATCTGGGCCGAACCATAGGCGCAACGGGCTGGAGCATCCTGAGCAGTCCCTTTTAGTCGAGCTTTTCTCCGAAACAGCCAATAGTTACGACCGTATGGTCCGCATGGCGACTCTCGGTATGGATTTGTGGTGGAAGCGTCAGATGATCAACATCCTGCCTTCTGGCAAGGAGTTCCGCCGTATTCTCGACATCGGCTGCGGCACCGGCATTTCTACTTTTACGCTCGCAAAGCGATTTCCGGACGCAGAAATTGTTGGGATCGATCTTGCTTCTTCGTATCTCGACGTTGCACGGGAAAAAAGCAACCGCAACGGGTTTCACAAGATCAACTGAATCCACATGCCTGCCGAAGAAACTGGCGATCTAGATGGCGAGTTAGATCTCATGGCAGGTTAGTATATGCCGAAACTGATCGATCTAGAAAAAGTTGCAAAATCAGCCAGAGGCAAACTGGAAGTCGGCAGTTCGGTCGTGAAACACGATTTCATTGTGCCTACAGCGAAGCTAATTCGACTGGGATTTCGAGCGCACTGGCAGCTGGTGCGGTTGATGATGCGAATCAGTCCCGGATAGCTTCAAACGTCACAGAACCTGTTCCGCATCATTTGGGAGTCACGCTAGCCGGAGAGAATTGAGCCAATTTTCACTGCGAACGGCTTCGGAAACTTCAAATACCATACTCAACCACTCCAAGTAGCACGCATCATGCATGCGGAGCGCACTAGCTAGCTCTGCGTAACCCGTTTCAGCAGCGCAAGCTTTTCTGCTGACAAGTATCCGTAGCGGTTGATCCACATACCGCTATCACCGGCTTCCCATCCAATTCGCCATCGACGTTCAACGTCGTCCATTGGTCCGTATGCGTGAACTGACGGCAAAACAGATTTGCCGTGAGCCTCTGAGGTCGCCTGTTTGATCTTCCTGATCTAGGCATCAGTTCCCGCGCGGTGAGCGTCGTCCGGTCCCGGGAACACATAGTCATCGAGATTTGCTGAAGGATCGTCTTCCATGTCGAACGCGTTCGAGACCGCGCGTGCCACCAAACCCGGATCAAGCGTTGGATTCACCCGCGTAAGAGACTCAGTCCAGTACGTGACAATCAGCGGCCAGTACATCGTGAAGAATTTGATCATCATTGCATCTGCAAGCTCGGCATACTTAGCAAAATCAACACCCGTCAGTAACGAAATTGGCGGTGGGAATGTCGCAGGTACCAGCTCTACTCCATCACGAACTGAATCTGCAGCATTTCGGAATTTCTGTAGGTAACTTCGGGTTATCGCCGCCCTGAACTCCAGGAGTTCAGCCATGGCAGGATTAGCTCGCAGCGAAGCCATCAAGGCATAGGGAACTCCACCTGCTTGCTGCGCCGGGAGCAAATCTGCATTAGTGACATTTTGTAGTCCGTCAATCACAGATTGAGCAGCACTTCTCATTCGCTCGAAATCAAACGCATTTTCGTTAGCGAACTGGTGTGAGTAAGGTCCGAAATCGACGAACGCATCGTCGAACGAATAGACCGACTGCTCCATCCTGTCCAGCATTACTCCATCGAGTTGTAGATACGCGGTCAGAACATCCTTCACTAGGGCGGTATTGAACCTGTGCAGATTGGTGCTGGCTATTGGCGGAAAATTCACTATTCGCTCGCCGGGCGAATCACCGCTTGGAAGTCGAGGCGTTTCAAGATCGAGCGCACCTCGAGGCGCGTCGGGATTAGTTCCCGGTCGACCCGATGGAGCGACCTGCATGTAAACCTTCATACCGCGCTTCTTAGCTTCGGCGATGAAATCTGAAACAACGTGACCTTTTGACGATGTCAGAGTGTTCGGTTCAGGAGGGGCACAAGCTACGCAGTTTTCGTACAAAGATCGGTCGTGCTCGAATGAAGGACCGGTCTGCAAAAACTGCTCTCGCTTACCCCATAGTGGGCGATCAACGATACGGTCCATTCCCCGCCTACCGTCTTCCGGGGGGTCTCGCCTGATTCCGGGTCCTAGTTCGGTTACACCTGCTGGTTCTGAAACATACGAAGTAGTCGAAACCGTGTTCACACCCGCTTCCTGCAAGTTGTCGAGTACAGCGTTCACGCCTTCAGCTTGTACGTGGGGCGACCAGCAATAGACGGCGAGTGTTTTGGTGTTTTCAGGCATGAGAATTGGACCCGCGACTTAGATGTTCATCTCGGCGTCGATATCGTCCTGGAAAGCTGAAGTTCGACCCTCTGCGACATCGTCAACTGACACCGGTGCACCCTTCAGTCCCGACTCCATCAGCGCGTACGCAAGCGCCAGCGCATCCATGCCCTCTTTCGGGCCAACTTCAGGTTGTCCGCCAGACTCAGCGGCGTTAACCATGTCGAGGTACTCATAAGCAAGAATCTTCGAGTCAATCGTGCGGAAGTGCATTTCGTACGAACCGAGTCTTCGAGCGCCGTCCCACAGCTTCGAAGTCACATCATCCAGCTCGAACTCAGGCACAAGATCAAGCAGTGCATCGCCGGTGATTTCGGAACCGTCGTTACGGCGAATGATTGGAGACTCACCTGATCGGCTGCGGGGTCGGTAAAGAGTCCCGGCGCTTCCAGACACAGTTGAAACTCCGACGTTCTGACCGTGCGATGTGTCGGTCATCGAAAGCTGGCCAATGGCACCTGATTCGAACCGAATAACCCCAAACGCTGTATCGACCGCTGTTTGTTCGACCTCGTCTCCGGTCGAGTACCCGTCTTCTCGTCGGTGGTCGTACATTGCCGCCAGGGTTGGAGCGACTTCACTCATTGGTCGTAAATTTCGGCTCGGCTCGAAAATTGAGGTTTCCGCGAACACGGAATTCGCTGGTCCCATCAAGTACAGCAACATATCGGCGTTGTGCACGCCTGCGTCCAGCACCATACCGCCAGCTTGCTCTTTCTTAGCTCGCCAAACTGTCGAGTGCATTACTGCGCCATCGGAGCTTCCAACGTGCATATCGACCGTGAAGTAGGGATTTCCTATTGCACCTGTTTGAATGAGTTCTCGGGTCAAGCGGTTCATCGGATCACGGCGGTAGTTTTCAGCGACCGCCATGACCTTGCCGTACTTCTGGGATGCCTCTCGCATCATCCGACACGCTTTGAGCGTTAGACCCATCGGCTTTTCAGTGATTACATGAAGTCCGGCTTCCATTACCTGGATCGCGAAGCGGTGGTGCATTGGCGTGCTCGTCACAATCGCCACACCGTCAAGATCAGCCTTTTCGAGCATATGGCTGAAGTCCGTGTAGATGTCCGGTCGTGACCCAGTTGAGTCGGAGATTTCGTTGGCGACGGTTGTGGCTACATCTTCGTGCAGATCACAAATCGCTGCCATTTCGACCGTGTCGAAATATTTTCGAAGCTCAATGTAACCGTGTGCATGCCGACGTCCCATGCCGCCGGCACCAACCAAAGCAATCCTGAATGACATTCTCGTTCCTTTATCTCCCCCGTTCCTTAGGGAGAGTTTTAAGCCTATGCTGAGCTTGTCGAAGTAAGGGGGATAGTGCGCTTCAACAATTTACGGATGACTGATGGTTACGGAAGCATGTCGATCATCGGCTTGATGTGCTTCAAATCGCCAGTGAATTCGATTCCGAGGTCGTGAACTATTTCGACGATCTTGTCGTTGAACGGAGTTGCCACTCCAACCTTTCGCCCCATGTCTGAAACGTAACCGTTCAAGTAGTCGATCTCAGTACGGCGACCCTTTCGAACGTCCTGACCGAACGACGGTACTCCGCCCGAACCGGCTTTCTTTGCGGTTTCCAGGAGTGCCGCCTCTACATCTTCAACGTTTCGACCCTCCGCGGCGTCTATCACTGCTTCAGGTGACAACCCCAGTACAGAATGGAGTTCTTGACCGTGGGCTTTAGCAACCCGTGCAACTTCAGCACCAAGCTGGATTCCCAACCTTCGAGTGTCATCTTCGGTTCGTACAGCCGCCGTGCCCAGCCCCGTCACGCCGGACAGAGCATTGTTCATGCAGTTGACCATCAACTTCGACCAACGTTCGCCCCAGAGGTCATCTGAAAACTCAGTTTCCTCAACAGCGTTCATCACTTCGACCAGCTCACGAGCCCGTGCTGTGTCGGAACCATCGTGTTCTGCAATTTTGAAGCCAGGTACGTTCACATCGGTTCGTAGTCCTCGACCTGGCTCGTATACCGCCGCGCTAATCGTGATGATGCACGCTAATGACCGGTGAACTCCGGCAACTTCTGCCATGCGTGCATCGTTAATCCCATTCTGGAAATCTACGAATACGCCGTGGTCGGGATCGACGTAGTTCAACATCATCGTGGTCGCCCATTCCGTGTCGTACGACTTGACCGCAATGAAGGCAGCATCGAACGGCTCGGTTTCGAGTTGGAGCTCGTGTAGGTGAATAGCCTTAGGGTGTGTGAGGTGTTCCTCAGTACGAGTCTCGACGATCAGTCCGTCCTTACGAATTTTCTCGACGTGCTCAGGCCACTGGTCAATGAGCGTGATGTCGTGACCTGCCTTGGACAGCAGTCCGCCAACCACACTTCCAATTCCACCGGCACCCATGATTCCAATTCGCATCTTTTAAGAATTCTCCGCTACTCGATTTTTGCCGAATGGCGTTCGCTCAATAGCTGTTCAAAAACCTCGTTAAACGAAAACGCCACCGAAATGATCTTCGATGGCGCAGTTTATTCGAGGTTTGGAGGATTGTGTTCAGCAGTCAGA
>JAYQWG010000035.1:0-19386 GCA_038150225.1 Chloroflexota bacterium | reverse complement strand
CTCAGGATGACAGTGCGCGAAGAGGCTTAGACCACTCGCTGCTTCATCGCTCGGTCTATCTCACGCTTGGCATCACGGGCTTTGATCGTGTTTCGGCGATCAACCTGGCGCTTACCTTTTGCCAGACCGATCAGGAGCTTGGCGACGCGGTTCTTTATATAAACGCGTAGAGGGACGATTGTTTGTCCGTCTTGGTTCACCTGTTCATCGAGGTACTTGAGCTGTTTCTTGGTGAGAAGCAGTTTTCTCGATCGCATCGGGTCGTGTTGGCCGTGCTCACCCGCAGGAGCGTAATGAGCAATGTTGGCGTTCTCGAGCCACGCTTCACCGTTCCGAATGTAAACGTACCCTTCGGCAATATTCATTCGCCCAGCTCTGGCAGACTTTATTTCCGAGCCAAGCAACACCATCCCAGCCTCAAAAGTTTCCAGGATGTTGAAGTCGTATCTCGCCCGGCGATTAGTTGCCAGGGGTTTTTCGGTGTCGACTTTTGCCATCTCATTTCAAGTCTACGGAATTAAGCGCAAGTTGAATCTTCTCATAATCGATAACGATTACGAGTGATACCAATCTCTCGCCCATGAAGGCAGGGGAATGCCGGTTATTGACCTAACTGGAAGTTCAACTGCTGCACAGCCGCGTCGATCTGAGGATCGCCACCTTCAGCAAATTGTGGATTATTACCGACGTCGCCAGCATCGAAATCGATCTCTACGTCAGGCTCAATGCCAATTTCTTCGATCAATCGACCGTTCGGAGTGAACCATCGACCAATCGTCAGGTAGACGCCACCACCGTTAGACAGACCTCTGAGCAGGTTTACAGAACCCTTACCGAAGGTGTTTTTACCAATAACTACAGAACGTCCGTGGTCCTGAAGAGCTCCAACGAGAACTTCGGATCCACTTGCCGAGAACTTATCGACCAATGTGACCATTGGCAACTCGAGGAAGTTCCCTCCTGATTTGACCTTCCAGTCATCACGATCGCCACGAGAGTCGATCTCGTAGGTAACAAGACCTTCGTCGATGAATTCAGAAGCCACATCAACTGTTGCTGAAAGAAGGCCACCGGGGTTTCCACGGAGATCGAGGACGATGCCTTTTGCGCCCTCAGCGATTAGTTCATCCACGCCTTCACGTACCTCACGTGCAGTTTCGGCTGTGAACTGAGAAATCTTGACCCGTCCGTATTCAGTATCCGAGATCATTCGGACCTCAACACTCGGGTCGTCGATGGTGTCTCGAATTATTGTTATGTCAACTGGATCAAGGCTGCCGACGTGTTCAACCGTCAACACAACCGGCGTTCCGCGCTCGCCACGGATCTTGTTCACGGCTTCAATCACGCTCCAACCTGTAGCGTCTTCGCCGTCAACCGCCAAAATCCTGTCACCAGCTTTGATACCAGCATTCTCCGCAGGAGTATTTGGGAGCGGTCGAGTGATGATTACACCGTTCAAATCAGGTGCAGCCTCAACCTGGGCTCCAATTCCACCGAAATTTCCCTGAAATACATCCTGATCGATCTGGAACGTTTTAGGGCTCACATAGGACGTGTAACGGTCCTCAAGTGCATCCAACATCCCTATAACGGCTGCTTCGGCTAAAACCTCTGGGTCGATTTTTTCCCGGACCACATACTCACGCACGAGGATCGAGTAAGCCTCCCAGACGATCTGGAGGCCGTCAGGGACAGCTGCAGGCTCGTCTGCGATGGGTTGCGGTGTCGGAGTCGCTATCGTGCCGTCTGCGAGGATGATCGGTCCAGAGTTTCGGTTTTTCGGATCTGAGTCAGAATCACCGCACGCTACTATGACGGCGAAAACTGCCATTAGCGAAAGTGCGACAAGCACGGACTTGCTGTTGAAGCGAAGTTGAATCATTGAAATTGATGCCGAGAGTTGATGGGTAGGAATGTGCTTCTGAAGGCACTCAAACATGTTTGCTTAAATGAAGGATACGCTCAGACAAAGAATTTCGATGTGCATTAACCCACAAAAGTTGCAGGGGAGTTCATGATCGAAATCTATTTTGTTCTGAAATCAAACAACTGTAATTGACATAACAATGATAGTGCGACGTGATATGTTTTTAAATTCTTACCGCCCTGCCGCGTACCTCAGGCGACGCTCGGACGTGACTTAGGAGTACGCAGGTGCTGCAGGAGCCGGGACTGTCTGTTCGATAGCCTCGCGTAGTTCACTGAGTCCCCAGCCTTTGACGGCCGACGTTGTTACCACGCGTTCAAACATTGAAATATCGACGTCGCTCAGGATATCGAGGTTAAGAGGCTCATCGGCTGACTCAACCAGAAGATCGATCTTGTTGAGAACGAGAATTCTTGGTGTGTCCCCTATCCCCATGTCGTCCAACTGATCGATCACAACCTGGATTTGTTCCAGTGCATACGGGCTTGAGATATCCACGACGTGAATAAGCAAGTCTGCTTCAAGTGCTTCCTCAAGGGTTGCTCGGAACGCGGCGACCAGGATTGGTGGAAGCTTGTGGACGAACCCAACCGTGTCGGAGATCGTAGCCGACGTGCCGTCCGGCAAGAACAGCCGCCTGGTCGTGGTGTCTAGCGTTGAGAAAAGCTGGTTTCGTTCGATCACCTTCGATGAAGTGACCTTGTTGAAAATGGCGGACTTTCCAGCGTTGGTGTATCCAACGAGCGAAACGATTGAAGCGTCACCGCGAGTTCGTTGGCGACGCTGTTGCTCTCGCTGTGATCGAACCTGCTCAAGTTCTTTCTTGATACGAGAGAGTTTGCGGCGAACAAGTCGGCGGTCAGTTTCAATCTGGGTTTCACCAGGTCCCCTGGTTCCGACTCCACCACCTAGTCGTTCAAGGTGAGACCACTGGCCAGCCAGTCTTGGAAGCAGATATTCAGTTTGTGCGAGATCAATCTGGAGTCGACCCTCTCGGCTGCGCGCACGCTGAGCGAACACGTCAATGATCAACGCAGTTCGGTCGATCACCTTTACTTTGAGTTTGTCTTCCAGTGTTTTCTGCTGAGACGGGGTAAGTTCGTCATCGAAGATTGCAGTATCAATGTGCTCTTCTTTGATCGTGTGGTGTAACTCATCGATCTTGCCGCGACCAATGTAGGTCGGTGACGGCGAGTTCATTGTCTGTGTGAAACGCACGACAGGATTCGCGCCGGCCGCTCGCGCCAGTTCAGATAGCTCAGCAAGCGAATCGTCTAGTGACCAGTAATCCTGCTGCGACCGCACTCGTACTCCGACCAGAACCGCTCGTTCTCTGAACGGTCCTGTGGAATATGTCTTTTTTTTCGGCATATTGGCAGGTATTCCCTGCGCAACACTCCTACGAGTTGATTACGACCGAGCGTCCAGACTAAATGTGGACAACCGGCGTAAACCTTCATCGATCAGATCATCTGAAATTGTAAGGGACAGTCTGATGTATCCCTCACCGCCAGGTCCGTATCCGTTTCCTGGCGTCACAACGACATTCACTTCGTCGAGGAGTTTCTGCGCAAATTCGGCTGATGTGTATCCCTCAGGGATCGGAGTCCAGATGTACAGACCACCCTTGGGGGCAACTGCTGGCACACCGATCTCGTTCAGGACTGAGACTACCTTGTCGCGACGCTTGCGATATACCTCATTGTTGTTATCCAACCACTCGGTGGGCAGATCCAGCGCTGCAATTCCCATCTCCTGGTTCGCCTGCGACAAACCAGAGTCGATGTTCGACTTCACTCGCATCAGCGCATTAACCATGTCCGGGTTTCCGACCGCCATACCAACACGCCAACCGGTCATGTTTGCAGTCTTAGAAAGCGAGCCGAACTCCATTGCGATGTCCATTGCCCCATCGACTTCCAGAACGCTCGGCGCGACATAACCGTCGTATGTGACATCGGTGTAAGCCGCGTCGTGAAGGAGGGCGATATCGAACTCTTTGCAGTATCGAACCGCTTCTTCGAAGAAGCTGAGTGGAGCGATCGCACCAGTTGGGTTGTTCGGATAGTTGATCCAGAGGGTTTTAGCCTTTTTTGCGACATCGGTCGGGATGTCGTTGAAATCGACCAGGTACCCGTTTTCTTCCTTCAGTTGAACGAAGTGCGTTTCACCACCGGCAAACATTGTTCCGATCTCGTAAACGGGGTAAGCAGGATCCGGGCTGATAGAAATATCGCCGGGATCAATAAAGCAAAGCGCAGCGTGGGCAATGCCTTCTTTTGCTCCGATCAAGTTGATGATTTCCGTACCCGGATCCAGAGTTAAACCGAACCGTCGCTTGTAGTATGCGGCAACAGATTCACGGAACTCTGGAAGACCTTCACTCTCGGGGTATCGGTGGTTTGCCGGTTTTTTTGATCCTTCGATCAGTGCGTCCAAAACTGGCTGAGGGGTCGGCATATCTGGATCGCCGATTCCGAACGATATGACGTCAATTCCCTGCGCTTTTTTCTCGGCGATCGCTCGGGATATTCCGACGAACAGGTATGGGGGAAGGTTTTCGACGCGTTGTGCAAATTTCATTTTTTGTTCCGTGTTTCGAGAGTGGTGATTGGTAGCTGTTGTAATGCGTATGTCCTAGTCGGGCCACACTCCCGTGAATACTTCGACCGCTGGACCTTCCAGGTATGCCTCACCTGTTTCATCCCAGGAAATTCGTAGAACCCCACCATCGACCATCACGTCGACTGCGTCGTCGACCAATCCATGAGCTCGGGCGGCGGTGGCTGATGCGGTGCTACCTGTACCAGACGACATCGTTTCCCCTGCCCCTCGCTCAAATATGCGAGCACGAATCTTGGAACGATCGATCACGTTCACAATCTCAAAATTGATTCGATTCGGAAACAATTCGTGGTTTTCGACACTCGGACCGATTTCTACCAGCGGAAAATCTTCAACAGAATCGTCCATGACCACTACAGCGTGAGGATTTCCAACTGCCAGGCACGTGACCTTCAATTCCCGGTCGCCAGCCTGGATTGGGAACGATTTGACGATGTCTGCCCCGTCGATCTTGTTCGTATCTACGGGGATTTCTGATGGCACAAATGTCGGGACACCCATTGCTACCTTAGCAGCGACCATCTTTTCGCCTTCCATGGTCGGCCAAACGGTACGAACGCCACCACCGGTTTCCACGGTCAGTTCGCCATTCTCAGGGATAGCGATCTTTCGATCGATCACAAACTTTGCGAACAGCCTGATTCCGTTCCCGCTCATTTCGGCCTCGGAACCGTCTGGGTTATAAACCCGCATCCTGATTTGAGCTACATCGGAATCTTGAACGAGGACAATCCCGTCGGATCCGACTCCAAACGCGAGTCGGCTCATCTCCTGCGAGAGCTTCCCCCAGTCGCGATCTATGTTTCGCCCATCAATGGCGATGTAATCGTTGCCCGCACCGTGCAATTTGGCGAACTCTACGGTCATTTCTTCTCCCGAACGCATTTAATAGAAAATTCAAACCTGTGGATTCTATTGTGAATCAAACTCGATATCCACGACGAGACGTTGTCTCATATTTAGTGTTCTGTATTGATAAAAATGAGATTGGTGTCGATGGAATACCTTATTCAGCATCCATCCAGTGAGACACATATTCTGCGACCGATTCAACAAATTCATCACCGCCAGTGCTGTTATCGAACCAACGGATCCTTGTGTCCCCAGCTTTGAACCAGTTGTTCTGGTGACGAATAAGTCTGTTGGTTGCGACGTTCGTGAGCCGGACCGCTTCATCAAGCGAGTAGTCGCCTTTCACGAATCCGGCCATTTGCCGATAACCAATGCCGCTCATCGACTTCGAGTCGCAGGGAACGCCGGAGTCGATTAAGTTTCTGACTTCCTGTTCCCAACCGGTATCAATCATCTTTTGAAGTCGGTCGGACACCCGTTTGTGTAGAACCGGACGGTCTGCGGTTAAGCCCACGATTAACGAATCGTATGGTGGTTCTGCACTTTTCTGTCTCGGACTGTATTCGGAATCGCTCAGAGCACGTTCCATTGCTCGAATTACTCGACGAGGATTGCGGAGGTCGGTCATTTTTGCGACCTTTCGATCCAATTCGGAAAGCCGTTCGGCAAGAGATTCGACTCCTTCCCGTTCTAGCTGGTTCTCTAGCTCATTTCTAAGTGAGTCGTTCGGCGATATTTCAGGTATGTCCCATCCTTCAAGCAAACTCCACACGTACTGCCCAGATCCACCTGTGAGAATCGGGAGATTGTTTCTGGCAGTGACCTGGTCGATTGTCTTATGGGCAAGTTCAGCGAACGATTTGAGATTGAAATCATCGGTTGGGCTTAGGATGTCGATCAGATGATGAGGAATAACCTGCCGCTCATCAGCAGTTGGCTTTGCTGTCGCGATGTCCAGACCTCGGTAAAACAAGCGGGAATCGCCGTTGACGATCTCGCCATGAAATCTTTTCGCGAGCTCGATTGAAAGAGATGTCTTACCGGACGCGGTTGGCCCAACAATTGCAAGGAGCTTTTTCTGGCCGGACATCGTCGGTGGCTAATTTCCAGCTGCAGATGCGATCAACTTGGAAAATTCATCGGCATCGAGACTGGCTCCGCCAACGAGTGCACCATCAATATCATTCTCGCTGATCAGCGAATCTATGTTCGAGGATTTGACGCTGCCGCCGTATAGAACACGAATTGCATCACCAATTCCTTCGCTCAAGGAATCCGCCACACTTCGGCACGCACTCGCCATTTCGTTTGCTTGCTCGGGAGATGCCGCCTCACCGGTTCCAATAGCCCATACCGGTTCGTACGCAACAATGAGTGAATCCCAATTTGTGAACCCTTGCAGACTCTCATTCAACTGTTGAGAAACAAATTCTGTGGCGTTACCGCTCTGTCTAACCCCGAGATCTTCACCTACGCACAGGATTACAGTGAATCCGCTGTTGGAAGCAGAGATCGCTTTCTTCGCAATGTCCTGAGAGGATTCGGAGAAGTTGGCGCGCCGCTCCGAATGCCCAACTATCACGTAGTCGGCAACGCCCTGAAGCATCGAGGCGGAGACCTCACCAGTCAGTGCGCCATCTGGTTCTGCGCTAACGTTCTGTGCTCCAACCCCGATATCGGAATCGCTCAGGGCTTCCGAAACTGCACCAAGCGAAATAAATGGTGGACAAACTACCTTCTCAACGCCGCTAACGCCGTTACTGATCTCCGCGATTTTCCGCGCGAGCTCAACTCCCGACGATAGATCGGTGTTCATTTTCCAGTTACCGGCGATAACCGGGACTCTATTAACCAACTATTTCTCCTGATCGAAAAGATCTATTTGTAGGTATCGAGTGCCGCGACACCTGGCAGAGTTTTGCATTCGAGGAATTCAAGCGATGCACCACCGCCAGTGGATACGTGAGTTATGGCGTCTGCGACTCCGTAGGTGCTGACCACCTCGGCAGTTGATCCTCCACCGACTACCGAAATGCACGATGAGTTTTGACCGACTGCTTCAGCAACTGTTCGAGATCCATTTGAAAAACTGTCCCACTCAAACACGCCCATCGGTCCGTTCCAAACGATAGTTTTGGCAGAAGAAATGATCGATGCATATTGCTCTGCTGAAGACGGTCCGATGTCCAATATCAACTTGTTAGCCGGCACAGTGTCTGATCCGAAGACTTCAGCAGGTGTTGATTCAGCGAATTCTGATCCGCAGGTCACATCGGTAGGCACAACGATCTCGGTGGTATCGAGTGCCAGGATTTCTGACGCGGCAGATATTTCTGCTTCGTCGAGTGCGACCGCTCCACTCGACCATCCGCGCGCAGCACAAAAGGCAGCGACCATTCCGCCACCAATGAGAATCGTGTCGACCTTAGATGCCAGGTGGTGTAACACCTGGATTTTGTCGGAAACCTTTGCCCCACCGATGATCGCGATCGATGGAGACTCTGCATTGGTCACCACCTCACCGAGCATCTCCAACTCTTTTTCCATCAGAAACCCCGCTGCTGAGGGAATGTGATTTGCAACGCCTGCCGTAGATGCGTGCGCTCGATGGGCTGCCCCGAAGGCGTCGTTGACAAATATTTCGGCGAGCTTTGCGAGATCTACGGCAAATCCATCATCGTTTGCTTCTTCGCCAGGTGTGAACCGCAGGTTTTCCAGAAGCGCAACATCACCATTGGACATTTTTCGAGTGCGGTCATACGGATCGTTGCCGTCAGGTCCACCTGCGTCGAGGACCGGAATTTCTAAGAGCTTCTCAAGTCGATCCCGGACTATGCCGAGGCGCATCTCTTTTACGACTTGCCCTTTAGGTCGGCCAAAATGGGAGCAAATGATAGTTTTTGCACCGGAATTGCGAAGGTGGTTGATGGTCGGTAGAGCTGCGCGGATTCGTGAGTCATCCGAGATTTTCTTATCCCGTACTGGCACATTGAAATCAACTCGCACGAGGACATACTTGCCAGCGACATCTAGATCACGAATCGAAACCGTTTTACCAGTCATTATTCGATAGAAACTTTCTCGGCGATCCAATCACTCACCGACTCGGAAAACTCAGTCGAAACCCCGGATGATTCGAGATGCCGGTGACCTTCGTCCAACAAGTCTGAAATTAACTTTGCCGAAAATTCCCGACTGTCGGTCTTAGAAAGCAGTTCGACAACTTGCGATACATCTGCCGGGTCCAACACACGTTTCATGAACAACTCGCCAATTTGACGCCGGGTGGATGGATCCGTGTTTTCGACGGCATGAGCTACGGAGACAGATTTCGTTTTCGATTGGAGTCGCCCGCGTTCAGCCTCTGATCGCTCTGAATCGTTTGCAGCCCACAGGGCATGGTGATCACTCGCCAGTATCAGCGCTTTCCCGATGGTCGATCCGAATTCTTCAAGAGCAGGCAATTTTGAGTCGTCTACGCACGCTGCGAGTCCACCTAGGCGGGCTGACGCACCTAGTAGCCTGCCTTGCTTCGACGCCACCTCTAGAATCTGTGGAATCGTGACGTTTGCTCGCTCCTGGTAACTAATTTCAAGAAAATCACCTTCGCACACTTGAAGAACCGCTTCGTCTAAGGTCCGTAAAGCTTCTGAGACCAATTTCGCATCACTGGCGGGCGATTCACGTTCCATCTGATCGAAAATCGCCATTCTGGCGAGAGCGTGCATGCCATCACCAGTATTGATCGCCTGGGCAGGCCCCCACGACCACCAGATGGTCGGTCGGTCTCCTCTTTCTGTGTTCGCGTTTTGGACGTCTTCGTGAACAAGCATGAAATTACGAGCAAGTTCAATCGCAACAGCGTACGGAATAGCGTCTTCAGCTTTCCCGCCCAACGCGATAGTCGTTGATAACACGAGTTGCCCGAATGATCGGTCCTGAGGTGGAGAAACCTCTGGTTCACCTTGTTGATCAACCCAGCCAAGGTGGAACGCCATCATTTGATAGAGCGGAAGATCACGCGAGGACACGAAGTCTTTCATCGCATCTTCTAACGCATCGGTATGTTCCTGGGTCAGACCCGGTAACGGCGTGTGAGCCAAGGTCATGCTTCTCCGTGTGATTGGCGGTATGTTGGGTTCAATCGTAACTGTTGACGTTTATGCGAGTACAACCGGTCCGATGATGTTCTCGATATCTTCACGAGCAATTTCACCTAATCGGAAGATGGTAGGTGGTTCGGTTACGAGCGAAATCACGGTACTTGGCGCAGTGCTGTCACCGCACTCGGATTCCACATAAACAGAAACCGAGTCACCCATTTGATTCCGCGCTTCATCGACGTGTTTCGTGGGTGGTTCACCTGACAGATTGCAACTGGTGCCAGTAATCGGTTTTCCGCTCATCTTAATAAGTTCAACCGCCACCTTGTTGTCAGGCATGCGGAGACCAACGGTTCCGGTTCCAGCGGTGACAACCGGGGGAACAGATTCTGTCGCTTCGACCACTATAGTCAGGGCTCCGGGCCAAAACTCGTTGATCAGCACTTCAAAATTCTCCGTGAGCTCTTTAACTAGTTCGAGTCCCATACTCATTCCTGAGATCAGAACCGGAACCGGAGTGCCTGGATTACGCCCTTTCGCTGTAAATACCGCATCAACTGCTTCGGCGTTTGTTGCATCAGCACCCAGACCGTAAACAGTGTCGGTTGGGTAAGCCACTAGTTGACCGTCTTTTATAGCTTGCGCAGCTTCTAAGAGAGAGGTTTTTAGAGAGTCGTGATTCATCGCTATTCAATGGTATTCACAATTGACCGAATACCAACCGGTGTCCCCTTGTGATTAATCCCAAAATCAAGAGTGACTCGCGCCACGGGGAGATGTAAATTTGAAGCACGTTTTTTGATGGGTGCTTCGAAGTCGATTCTTACGCACCGCGTTTGCCTATATCGCGAAAGATCTGGAGCACGAATGACAGAGCGCCCAACCGACGACGCATCCCGCCGAGTATCTACTTCTGACGACATCGAAGTAGGTACTTATCTAGAGATCGCACAGGCAGATCGAGTCACAGGTACTTCTCCCCTTGTAGAGCGCAGGATGAAGACCATTGTCATTCTTGATTTTGGATCCCAATACTCAAGATTGATCGCCCGGCGTGTTCGTGAAATGAACACATACTGTGAACTTGTACAGCATGATGCCACGGCTGAAATTCTGGAAGAACAAGATGTAATCGGGATCATTCTTTCCGGCGGTCCCAACTCCGTATATGAGGAAGGTGCGCCAATGGCGCCGGCGTGGGTGTACGAAGCTGGAGTGCCAGTTCTCGGCATTTGCTATGGAATGCAACTTCTTGCCCACCAACTTGGTGGAAAAGTCGAACCAGGAACCGAGCGAGAATATGGTCACGCAGTGATCCACAAAGACGGTGCCGACAACCCGCTATTTGAGGGACTGGATAACGAAGTCCCTGTCTGGATGAGTCATGGAGACAGGGTTGAATCTCTACCGCCTGGTTTCCGATCAATGGCTTACTCCGAAAACTCTCCTTACGCGGTGATGGGTAACGAGGAAGGTAACTACCTGGGCATTCAGTTCCATCCAGAAGTTGCCCACACACCACAAGGATCAGAGATTCTTAAGAACTTCGTCTACGGAGTATGTGGTGGTGAAGGTGACTGGACACCTGCAAACTTCGTTTCAGAGGCAGTAGACCGCATCAAACAGCGCGTCGGAGACGGCAAAGTTATTTGCGCCCTCTCAGGTGGTGTCGATTCAACCGTGGCTGCAGCTCTGATCCATAGGGCCATTGGTGACCGTCTGACATGTATTTTCGTCGACAACGGCCTGATGAGAAAAGGAGAGGCAGAACGAGTCCAAACAGTTTTCGCCAGCCAACTTGGAGTCAATCTGAAGTTCATAGACGGAACTGAACGATTCTTGTCTGCTTTGAAAGGTGTCACCGATCCGGAAGTCAAACGAAAATCCATCGGTGAAGAGTTCATCAAGATTTTCGAGGAAGTAGCCAACGAAATCGGCGAAGTCGACTATCTCGCACAGGGAACCTTGTATCCGGACGTTATCGAGAGTACCAGCGCGGACTCAAAAGCTTCCCACAAGATCAAGACCCATCACAACGTTGGCGGCCTTCCACAGCGTATGAACCTCAAGCTCGTGGAGCCACTTCGCTACATGTTCAAGGACGAAGTACGAAGTGCAGGCACCGAGCTAGGACTTTCTCCACAGAGCGTCAACAGGCAACCGTTCCCAGGACCCGGTCTGGCAATCCGAATTATGGGCGAAGTGACGTACGAGAAACTCGAGATCCTTCGTAACGTAGACTGGATTGTGATTGACGAGATCAAAAATGATGGTCTTTACGATCGACTATGGCAGTCTTTTGCAGTCCTCACCAACACCCAAACCGTTGGAGTGATGGGAGACCTCAGGACTTATCAGTACGTTGTTGCTATTCGAGCAGTGACCAGTTCTGATGCCATGACCGCTGATTGGGCACGTTTGCCGTACGACACGCTTGCCAGGATTTCGAATCGAATAGTGAATGAAGTTGAAGAAGTGAACCGAGTCGTGCTGGACATCACCAGCAAACCACCAGGAACCATCGAGTGGGAATAAGAAGCGGTTCAAATAATTACGTTCAACATCGGACGAAAGTAAGAAATTGAAAGTACTGGTAATCGGCTCTGGCGGCCGAGAGTTTGCAATCGCCTGGAAGCTGGCTCAAAGCCCAAAAGTTACTGAGTTGCTAATTGCCCCAGGTAACGCGGGAACGGCAGAGTTCGGCGAAAACGTTGCAGTCAATGCTGAAGACGTCGACGGGTTATTCGAATTAGCGCAATCACGCGATGTAGATCTGACAATAGTTGGACCTGAACAGCCTTTGGTGGACGGTATCGTCGACCGTTTTCAGGAAGCAGGTCTGAAAATCTTTGGCCCTTCCGCAAGTGCGGCACGTTTGGAAGGCTCAAAGGTCTTCTCTGATGGGATCATGACCAAGTACGGAATCCCAACCGCTGAATCAGTGGCATTTTCCGATTCTGGAACTGCAATTGAATATGGTCTCGGTAAACCTGAAGGAAGCTTGGTCGTTAAAGCCGATGGACTCGCGGCCGGTAAGGGCGTCTTGATTTCTGATTCTCATGAACAGCTGACTGCAGACATTTCAGCAATGCTCGACGGCAAAGCGTTCGGTGATGCATCAACAGAAATACTGCTGGCTGAACGTCTGACCGGTCCTGAAGTTAGCGTTTTTGCATTCCTCGACGGATCAACCGTTTCCAACGAAGTGGCAGCATGCGACTACAAGCGGATTGGTGAAGGCGACACCGGTTTGAACACAGGAGGTGTCGGCTCTTACACCCCTCCCGAGTTCTGGAACGATGATCTTGCTAAAACTGTGCGGGAAACGGTTTTACAACCGATGGCAGACGCCATGGTTGCCGAAGGCAGCCCGTACACAGGTGTTTTGTACGCAGGATTGATGGTCACACCGCAAGGGCCGAAAGTGATTGAATTCAACTGTCGGTTCGGTGACCCAGAGTGTGAGATTCTCATGCCCCGTCTGAAAACCGACCTGGTTGATGTGTGTATGGCTGTTGCTGAAGGTCGTTTGTCGGACATCGAAGTTGAATGGTCTGATGATGCGTATACGTTCGTATTCATGACCGCGGACGGATACCCAGGTTCGTATGAGACTGGTCTCCCAATCGCCGGAACAGACGATGCAAGCGAACATGGAGTGGTTATTCACGCAGGCACTGCCCTAGCTGAGGATGGCTCACTAATTACGTCTGGCGGACGAGTGATTGGCGTCGTTGGGTCAGGTGCAGATATCAGATCGGCACGCGAGGCCGCTTACAAGGGCGTAGACGCTATAGAGTTCACCGGGGCACGCGTTAGGCGCGACATTGCCGAGCGCGCTCTTTAAAAAGATGAATGGTCGTACACGCGGTAATTGACTTCGACGACACACTTTCGCGTGTGAACGTTGCCACGCAGCTTTTTCGGCGTTTCACCGATGAAATAGCCGTCCAAGAAATACGCTCCAGTTACGTTGTGGGTGAAATCACTTTCCGGGAATATCAAGAAAAGTGTTTCGACTTGTTCGAAGTCGATATCAACGAGATCGCAGCAGCAGCAAAAATAGAGGCCACGTTGAGGGTTGGGGCACCCGAGCTAATTTCTTCGATAAAAGACCAGGGTGGGAAATCAGTCATAGCGACTGCGGGATTGGATTTTTATGTCGATCCAGTACTGTCGAAAACAGGTCTTGGACACCTCGAAGTTCACAGCGGAAAAGTCAAAGTTGAGTCACCGGGTTTACCACCGTTCCGATACGATTACCCTTCTGCGAATTCACCCGGGACAAAAGACGGTTGTTTAGGAGACTGGGTTACGTGCAAATGCAGAGTAGTTTCTGATCTGAAGCGCGACAATCCTGATGACGAAATCATCTTTATTGGCGATGGACTGGCAGGAGACTCGTGTGTAGCGGTCAATGCAGAAGTAACGCTATTTGCAACCGGGCGATTGAAAAAGTTTTGTGAGACCAAAGAGATAACGTTCCACGAGTTCGATGACAACTTCAGACCCGTGATCAATTACATCAACGAGACCATTACGACAAACAGAGAAGAACGCTGAAGTGATCCCAAGATATTCCCGGCCCGAAATGAGTGCCATTTGGTCGGAAGACAATGCATTTAAACTCTGGCTCGATGTCGAAATTGCCGCTTCACAGGCTTGGGCGGATGAAGGCGTCGTTCCAGCGGCGGACATGAAAAAAATTCGAAAGAACGCGAAATTCGATCGAGCTGCTTATGACCGATGGTTTGATGAGACCAAGCACGATATTGTCTCGTTCACTCGAGCCGTTGGTGAAAGTATGGGATCCGAAGGGCGCTGGATCCACCACGGGTTGACCTCGAACGATGTGAAAGACACTGCCTTGAGCATGCAACTTGCGCAGTCTTGTGATTTGCTTGATCGCGGTCTTGTGGAATTACTAGAAGCGTTGCGAGTCCGGGCTTTAGAACACAAAAACACGCCGTGTATTGGCAGGTCACACGGTATCCATGCTGAGCCGATGAGCTTCGGTATGAAATTGGCGTTGTGGTTTGCTGAAATGACTCGTAACCGTGCTCGTTTATCAGCTGCGAGAGATCGCGTTGCAGTCGGTATGCTATCGGGTCCAGTGGGCACATTTGCTTCTGTTCCACCGGTAATTGAGGAATCTGTTTGCAAGCAACTCGATCTCACTCCTGCCGCTGTGTCCAACCAGGTGATCCAGCGAGACCGTCACGCCGAATATGTTCAAGTCCTGGCACTAATTGCTGCGACCCTCGACAAAATGGCGACAGAAATTCGAGGCTTACAGCGGACTGAAGTCCGTGAAGTCGAGGAACCGTTCGGAAAGCACGGCTATGTGACCAAGGGATCATCCTCGATGCCGCACAAGCGAAATCCAGAGCTCTCCGAGCGGATTTGCGGTCTGGCCCGACTAATCCGGGGACACTCCATCACAGCACTCGAAAACGTCGCTCTATGGCACGAACGGGATATTTCCCATTCATCGGCTGAACGAATGATTCTCCCTGATGCTTCGTTAGGGCTCGACTACATCATGAGTTTGATGACCGGGATCATAAAAGACATGGTCGTTTATCCAGATCGAATGATGGTCAACCTCGAATCGACTCGTGGCTTGGTGTTCTCTCCCCGAGTGATGCTGGCGCTGGTTGAGCATGGCGTTGAACGAACCGACGCTTACGACGCGGTTCAACGCAACTCCATGCGCTCCTGGGATGAAGAGTTGGACTTTAGAGAACTGATCAAGACTGATCCGGTGGTGGCGGAGAAAGTCTCAGCTGACGATCTAGAGGCTTTGTTCGATTACAACTTTTATCTGGGACATGTTGATCGAATATTTGAGCGAGTCGGAATCGACGAGGCATCAATCGTCTGAAGTGATCCTCAATCCAACTCCGACCGTAGTACGTTCCGAATGTAAATCTCAAACACAAGAACGAAATTTTTGAATCGTACCGAAGACTGTCCGCAGGGACGCTGGTACTGTAGATAAATACGAACCACAACGCCTCGTTAAAGAGGCATACAGAAACCTATGGCAGATAAACGTAAAGCTACAACTCGTCCCGAAAGTCGACGAGGAATGACAAAAGGTCAGATCCGTGAAGAACGTCGGGTCAGGAGTCGCGCCAGACAGCGTCGTCGACGTTCTCTATACATGTTTGGCGGAATCATCTTCGCTATCGTGTTTATTGCGGCGCTTGTAGTTTCACCAAACCTGAACCCGGATCAAAATAGCGGGAATGGCGGTGGTCTAAACACTGGTGGACACATCCCTGTAGATCCAGACGATGGTCGAGGTCACATTGACGAGTTCCAGCCTTACTCAGGTTCATACTCAGTTGTCCCTGCGACGTCTGGACCCCACTGGTTCGCCGCTCAAACAGCTGCAGGTGTTCCTTCCCCTGCCCGATGGGGGCGATATCAGTCGCCACTCCCTGACGAAGTGACAATTCACAATCTCGAGCACGGCGGCATTGGTTTGCACTACAACTGTGAGACGGAATGCCCTGAGCTTATCCAGCAGCTTTCAGACCTCGTTCCACGAAGTCACAGCCAGTTCATTATTTCTCCAGATGACAGGCTTCCTAACAAGATCGCTGTTACTGCCTGGCGCCATCATCTTTACCTCGACGAGTTCGATGAAGAAGAAATCCGACGTTTCATTGACGAGTACAAGGACCGGGCACCTGAGAGCGTGACCGGTAACTCCTGGTAGAGAGATCTAGATGTTCCTAGCAAAAGTGCACGTATCACTGAAACCGACTGTAAACGACCCGCAAGGCATAACCATTGCGCGGGCGTTGGACCGATTGGGTTTCGACTCTGTCGAGTCACTTCGAGCAGGAAAATACTTCGAAGTAAAACTCGACAGCGATGATCGCGACAAAGCCGAAGCCGACGTTCAGCAAATGTGCGATAAGCTTCTGGCGAACCCGGTTATTGAGACCTACTCGTTCGAACTAGAAACTGTCTAGTTCGAACTGAATCAGTCGGTAAGGGTGCCTTTGGTGCTCGGCACACCCTCAGGGTTGCGAGGATCGATTGCCGAAGCGTCTCGCAAGGCACGAGCGAAGGCCTTGAAAGCCGATTCAATTACGTGGTGCTCATTGAGTCCTGAAAGCACTCGGATGTGCAGGCAGAACCTGCCTTCTACCGCCATTGCTTCAAAGAAGTGACGTGCAAGATCAGCTGGGAACTCACCGACGTTGTTGTCGATACCGATGTTGATCACGGCATATCCACGACCTGATAGATCGAGGACAGCGTGTGTTAGTGCTTCGTCCAGCGGGCAGGTTCGATCTGCCATCCGCACGATTCCCTTGCGGTCACCAAGCGCTTGGTCGATTGCTCTTCCAAGAACAATGGCAGTGTCCTCAACAGTGTGGTGAGTACCGGTTTCCAAATCGCCGTTGGCAGTAACTTTCAAATCGATCAAGCCGTGCCGAGCAATCTGACTCAGCATGTGCTTCAGAAAACCTACTGGTGTGTCGATTTCTGTTTTACCGGTGCCGTCAAGATTTACGGTGACTGAAATTTTGCTCTCACCCGTTTCACGTTCAATCGTGGCGATACGGGGTTTCGCTTCTGCCATTTATCTGCCTTTGTTAGTGGAAGCAATCGTTCTAGTAACGATGCTACAGACTGCTAACCGGCAGTTACAACGTTTTGAAGAGCGTCGATAAGCCGGTCTGTTTGTTCGGGAGTTCCAGCACTAATGCGGAGGGAATGTTCCAGGACGGATTGAGGGAATCGGCGTACGAAAATCCCGTGCTTTGCCAATCCGACGTACGCATCCTCTGCACTGAGGTGGTCGAATCGGCACAGTAGGAAATTACCCTCGGACGGATAAAAAGAAATGCCGTCTGTGCCATCAATCCATTCTTCAATACGCTTACGTTGTGAGACCAGTGACGATGCGCGTTCGAGCAATAACTCCCTGTTGGCAAGTGCCGTCAGAACTGCCGTCTCACCGGCAATATTGATGTTGTACGGCTGTTTGATGTCCATCAGGTGGGAAATAAGCTTCTCTGAGGCGATCGCGTATCCCACTCGGAGTCCAGCAATTCCGGCCCATTTGCTGAACGACCGAAGGATCACGAGGTTCTCGTATTCCTCCAGAAGCCTCGAAAGTGAAGAATTGGAAAATTCGTAATACGTCTCATCTACGCAGACGATCACTCCTGTTTCGAGAAGTGCCCGTGCATCCGACTCGGTAAGTAGATTTCCAGTCGGATTGTTAGGAGAAGCCAGGAAGACGATTCGAGCGCGATCATCGATTGCGTTCAGCATCGCGGGGATATCCAGATCCCAATTCCCGTTACGTGGAATCGACGCAATCTCGGCATCTGCCAATCTAGCTGCGAAGCTGTACATTCCGAACGTCGGCTCGCAGTCCAACACTAGTTGGCCTGAATCCACGAATAACCGCATCAGCAGATCGATTATTTCGTCTCCGCCAGCTCCCGCAATGATTCGTTCAACTGGTTGCCCTGTGTACTCGCTTAATGCCTGCCGAAGTCGACGTTGATTCGGGTCAGGGTACAGATGCAGCGGAATGTCTTTCAATGCCGCAGACACCTCTGGCAACGCTCCATATGGATTCTCGTTTGCGTTGAGGCGGATGACATCCTCGGGTTTTATACCCGCGTCTTCTGCAAGCTTCTCTGACGGGTCCACACCGTGATAGGTAGTGAATTTCGCCATGTGAGGACGCATTAAATTTTCGATTCCAGGCATTCGAATCCCCGTACGCTTGGATACTTATTCGCCGATTAAGTGCCGGCGACGGTGTTCTGATGCTGCAGCGTGTCCATGCAGACCTTCGAGCTTTGCTAGTAATTCTGCATCGCTCGAAAGTTTTATAAACGTTTCGCTGTCAAAATTCAGAACAGGGGTCACTCTAACGAAATCCCTAACTGAGAGGGCTGAAGAAAATCTCGCGGTACCTGCAGTTGGCATCACGTGAGACGGACCAGCCACGTAGTCAGCCATCACTTCGGCCGACCATTCACCAATAAATAGGCCACCAGCGCTTCGAATCTTCTCACCGAGTTCTGCAGGATTCGTTGTGAGGATGCAAAGATGTTCAGGGGCTGCAGCGTTTGCTACCTCTGCGGCCTCGTCTTCGTTGGTAACAACAACTATCACCCCGCGATTTTCAAACGCAGACCGCGCAGTGTCCCGTCTTGGTAGATTTTCCAGCTGCTCAGCAACTGCCCTTTCAGTTGCGTCAGCAACTTCATCGGAAAGCGCGATGAGAATCGGCATTGCGACAACGTCGTGCTCTGCTTGTGCGATCAAATCGGCAGCCGTAAATCTTGGGTCAGCACTTTCATCCGCGATTACCAGGGTTTCAGTTGGTCCGTACAGACCATCGATTCCAACATCACCGTAGACGAGCTTTTTGGCTGCTGTGACCCACGCATTTCCAGGTCCGCAAATTAGATCAACGCTGGGGATTGTTTCAGTTCCGTACGCCAATGCTGCTATGGCTTGTGCGCCACCGATTTTGAAAACCCTGTCCGCACCGGCAATACGCGCAGCAGCGAGTACCGCAGGGTGTGGAAGAGATCTACCAGGAGCAGGTGTTGCGACGATCACCTCGTCAACGCCTGCTACTTTTGCCGGAACAACCGTCATGATCACGGTCGATGCAAGCGGAGCCGTACCGCCGGGCACATAGGCTGCGACAGATCGAAGTGGCGTTACCTTTTCACCAAATTTACCTGTTCCGTCTGTCCAACTTTTTGGAAGGCCTCGGCTTTGAAATTTGCGAACCCGGTCTGCCGCGTTTTCAAATGCGGACCTGGAGTTTGCATCAAGCTGATCGACCGCTGAATCAAGCTGTTCTTGCGTTACTTCAAA
>JAYQWG010000034.1:14206-20553 GCA_038150225.1 Chloroflexota bacterium | reverse complement strand
TGCATGTGCTGGGACGATCAGGAATGCATGGACGAAGACGGTGAAGCTCCCGGTCAGTGCGGAACCACTGGTGCAGCTCGAATGGCTGAAGAAGCAGGAGTGAAGAAACTGATCCTCGTACACATGGGACCGCATATTTCTCAGCACGGTCCGTTGGAAAAGGGGCTCGGTGACATCCGAGAGGTTTACGGCGGACAGGTCATTTATGCCGAAGAGCTAATGGCGATCGACGTTTAGGACGAACGCTATCCAGAACCAACTGCTTCCTTCAGACTGAAGGCAAATCAGTGACTTCAGGTGAAGTGTCCGTAGAGTTGCGCTCTCACAGTCAACCACTTGAACCATAAGAACTGTTTCTGCTCGATCAGTACAGCCGCAGCTTTCGACACCAGGTTTTTCGAGACGAGGATTTCAACGCCTTTGTCTTTGACGCGCTGGTAGGCGGAAATGTTCGACTTACGAGCGTAGGTATCGACCGATACCGAGGCGTGACCACCTCAGCCCATGGCAGCGAGGTAATCGAGGGCGATCGGACGTTCTCGACCTTGAAGGTTTTCCCTTGCTGCGTCTGTGATTAGTAACTGCAATTCTTACCCGGGCTTGTTTCTTGAATGAATTTCAGATGGTCGGATGCGAACTGATCAAAGGGAGGTGCTGAGTTACCCAGCCAGTTCGCGCTTCATTTGTGCGAGTCCCATGGGTCCCAGACTTAGCGCGTGGTTGTGCCATGCTTTGAGGTCGAACTCGCCGCCAAGCTTCCTTTTCGCAGCTTCGCGAGCTTCGAGCCAGACCCGCTCACCAACTTTGTAGCTAATCGCCTGCCCTGGAATTCCAAGATATCGATCGACTTCAGAAGCGACAAAGTCTGCGGGGAAGTGAACCCGCTCTTTCATAAATTCCAGTGCGAGGTCGGCGTTCCAAACTTCGCCGGGATGAAATTCAGAGTGTGCGGGGATCTTCAACCCAAGGTGCATGCCGATGTCGACGATAACTCGGACGCTGCGCAAAGCCTGTGCGTCAAGCATCCCCATGTAGTAATCGGGGTTTTCGAGATATCCGAGCTCTCCCATGAGTCGCTCTGCGTAGAGTGCCCAGCCTTCCGAGTATCCGGATGTTCCTGCTAACAGTCGCTGATACCTGGACAACTCTTCGGTCATGGCGACGTTCGTACCAATCTGGAAATGGTGACCAGGGACTCCCTCGTGGTAGGCAATGGAAATTTCGCGCCATATCGGGAATTCGTTCTTACCGCCGGTCGGATACCAGGTGCGGCCGGGACGAGAAAAATCTTCTGATGGACCCGTGTAGTACATAGCTAAAGCCCCGCCGGGAGGAGCAATCAGAGCTTCGATGGTCCTGACGGGCTCAGCGATATCGAAGTGGGTACCATCCATATCGGCAATCGTTTCGTCCTGCAGGTTCTGCATCCACTCTTTGAACTTGTCGTCTCCGACGATCATTCGAGCAGGATCTGACTCAAGTAGTTCCACTGCTTCGCGGATAGATGCACCGGGCTTGATTCTCTCCGCAGTTTTGGTCATTTCGGATCGCACCCAGGCAAGTTGTTCCCAACCCCAGTCATACGTCTCTTCGGGATCAATCGTTGCCCCGAGGTACCGTTGAGCAGAAAGCGCGTAACGCTCTCGTCCAACCCCATCCTCCGGTGTTGCGTCCTTCAGGTATTCATTGCGCAAGTACTCCGCCATTTTGGCGTAGGCACCTGACGCGTATTTCGCTCCCGCTTGCAGTCTTTTCAGAAGCCTAGGTTCAGCAATGTCGGAGTTCTCGAAAGCGTCAACGAGCGAATTAAAAAACGGTTGATTGCCACCCTGCCCCGACCATGTTTCACATTGCGTTGCACATCCGCTGGTTTGCCGAACCGATGAAACCAGTCCTTCCGTTCGCCCGACGTTCAGTGCTTCTCGGTATCCACTGAGTGACCCAGGGATCGCTTCGAGTCTCGAAGCAATGTTCTCCCACGCTTCCGAAGTGTCTTGCGGCATCAAATCGAACACCTGTCGGACGTTTTGGATCGGTGAGAACAGGACGTTTATGTCTCGCAGATGGTCACGCGCCTCGAACTGCTTAACGCTCAACTCAGCCTCATCGAGAAACGTCTCTTTGCACATCCGTTCTCGATCATTTTCAGGCTCGGCCGATTTCATTGCCCGAATAGAAACTGAAAAATCATCGATGGCGGCTTTCGCTGCGTCAGGAGAGAAATCGTCGAGAATATCGTCGTAGCCCGGAACCCCGAGGTAAGTCGCCCCGATTGGGCCGTGTTTCGTTACTACATCGATGAAGCCGTCGGCGATTTCGGTTACTTTACCCATGATTATTCCTCGTCTACCTTCCGGTAAAGAAATCCACCCAGCCGGAATTCACTTGCACTTCCATCGCTGCCAAGACTGAATTCCGCCAGTTCGCCTGCTCCCCGGTTCCCAACGACTCGGAATGAGTTTTCACTTGTTACCACAGGGTCAATTTGCAATCCGGCAGGTCCATGAAGTGTGTAGTCACCTTCCCTTGGTGCGCCCAGTTTCAGTTCACCTTCCTCATAAACAACATCGACATATGCCCCCGGTTCCGCCCAGTATCGACCGATGTATTTTCGTGCAACGTCGTTAGTCACGGCTGTGAGATTCGTTTCACTTGATTGCTCAAGCGGTCCCAGTTCATTCAAGACGAGTTCGGAAATGTCTTCGGCAAGAACGTAAGGCGTTGGAGCCGGCCAAATGTTGGCGAGCACGATTGCTCCTGTTTGACCAGGAACATTGAATACGACGTTCGATGCGAAACCCTGGATACCCCCACCGTGGTTGTGGAATACGTTCTCGCCCCTGCGAACCATGCGCCAGGCAAGAGCCTGTCCGAGGGTCCAGTCATCCGACAACTTGTAGGGTCGGTGCATCTCAGCGAGAGTTGTCGCCGCCAGTACTTTGCTTGGATGAGTTGCTCTACCTGATGTGAATTGAAAACTCATCCACTTTGCGAGATCTTCTACGTTTGAGTGCAATTGACCGGCCGCTGAAATACCTTTTAGCGATGCGTATGGGGCCTCGCGTAATTGATCTGACCCCGGTTCCGGGTGGCTGTAGCCAGTTGCTTTCAAGGCATTCTGATCGTCAGATTTCGGTTCGAAATATGTGTTCTTGAGACCCAGGGGACGAATGATCTCTTCTTCGACGTACTGCTTATAAGGAGTGTTGCTGACTATTTCGATGACCTGGCCCAACAACGCCACCGCGAGGTTCGAATACTTCCACTGGCTGTCCTGCGGAATAACGACATCGATGTCAGCAAGATTGTTTAGCACATCCGTTGCATGAGGGAATAAAGGGGTATCCCAGTCGGTCAGCGGATGTTCAGTACGCAAACCGGAGTAGTGAGTCATCAATCGGCGTAGCGTCACACCTTCCAATGCCCCACCCAAAGCTGAGGCAATTGTGAAATCCGGCATGTGAACAAGCAACGGATCATCCAGTTCCAATTGCCCTAGATCACGAAGTTGGAGAATCGCTGTCGCAGTGAAAGTCTTTGTAATCGAAGCGACCCGTGAAACGGTTAAAGGTGTAGCGGGAGAATTTGCACCGAGTGATGTAGTCCCGAAACCGTAATGAGCTACTAACTCGTTTCCGCGAACGATCCCTATCGAAAGCCCCGGAATTTCATCCGTGTCCATCGATTGTTTAGCCAGAACATCAATTTGGTCTTCCACAGCGGCGGGTAGCTGGGTCGGGGTCAACGTTTCCTCCAAACACAAAAAACGGCACCGGAATTCCGGTGCCGTTAGATTACTTACTGGAGATTAGCTTGTCGTTGTATTCGACGAGGATCAGGCAGATTTTTGCTGCTGTTGCTGTTGTCGTGCCTTAATAAGCTGGTCAATGTGCTTGAAGACCTGCTTACGGTAGGTTTCCATTCGGTCTTCAAGTCCTCTGCGAGTAGACAATTTCACTCGCAGACTCTGCTTGACATCTTCAACGTCAACCATTGCCTTCTGGAAGTCGGTTTCAAGGTCATTGAGAGCCTGTCGCAGGTCCTTGTTGAACGTTTGAACGTCGGCGTTGGGATTCTGGCTAAGCAGATCGGCCTTGGCCTGTTCGAACTCAATTGTTTTGCCTTCAGCATGACGCTTCTTATTCTCGATCAGGTCGGTCAGCTTGGCATAATTTGCCTCAAGCGCATCGATGTCTTTTGTGACAGCCTGGTGTTCAGCAATACGTGGCTCGATCTTCACCATGATCTGGCTCACCTGATCAGCAACGAATGCCGAACGAGTTGGCTTGCCGATCTTGCCGAGATGCATCATCAATGCGTGAATCTTCGGATCGTCTGTCCAATGTGCCATTGAGTACCCTGTCTGAATTAAGAGTGGACTGAAAGCGCTGTTGGCGATCAGTTAACTGATCTTCCTCTGTAACCTCCCTCACTGGAAACCGTGTAACTTCTAGTCCGACTAGGAGAATCGCCCTATTGATGTAATTGCGGGAATGTGCCCACCAGTACGAAATTCACCTAAGAAGCCTCGAAAAAACATGAAAATCACTGACCTGACCATCGACGTAATTAAACGAACCGCACCGGCAGTACGTGTCCAAGATGAACGTACTGACCTTGGTGGGACCACAACCCAGGGCGTTCTCAGGATTTCGACCGATGAAGGGATTGAAGGTCATGCTTTCGTCGGGAGTCAGGGCGGCGACTCGACCCAGAGCATGAATTCCATAATCAAGCAGCTAAAACCACACGTGGTCGGCAGGGACACGTCAGATCGAGAGTGGCTTTGGAGTCAGTTGCCTGTGATTGCAGGACACGGCACCGTAATCGAACCAACTTGGGCACCTGTCGATGTAGCGATGTGGGACGTCGAGGGGAAGGAAGTCGGTAAGCCCATCCACAAACTGCTCGGGACGGCAAGAACTGAAGTCCCTGTTTACGCGACCTACCCTCCCCGGCACGATGACGTCGATGGCTTCGTAGGTGAAGCACTTCAGCTAAAAGACGAAGGCTTCACCGCTTACAAAATTCATCCCGGTCCGCTCGACTACCGCCAGGCTGCAATCATGGCGGGAAAGGTGCGGGAAGCTGTTGGTGACGACATGGTCTTAATGCTCGACCGAAACCACGGTTATACATTCAGAGAAGCCTTGTACGTTGGCCACGCTCTGGACGCGAACAGCTACTTTTGGTTCGAAGATCCTATTTCGGTTCACGATGTTGATTCGATCAAGGAGTTGTCGAACCGGTTAGAAACTCCGCTAAACATGAGCGACACTGCGGGCTTTTTGCTCCACCAGGCGGCTCAATTTCTCCATGACGACAGGGTTCGTCTGATCCGTGGAACTGTTCGAAAAATGGGCATTACCGGACTCAAAAAGAAAATGTCGATGGTGGAAGGCTTCAACAAGTTCTGTGAAGTTGGACTTGCCGGCAACTCGGCCCTGAACGCAGCCAACTTACACATCATTGCTTCGTCGATGAACTGCACTTACTACGAGTACTGGCGACCTGAACAAGTTCACCAATGGGGAGTAACTCATCAACTCGAGCGAAACGCCAATGGAAATCTTGAAGTCCCGGACGGACCTGGCCTGGGAATCGAACTGGATGAAGATTGGATTGCCGCTCATAAAGTCGCAACCCTGTCCTGAACTCGACCCTCAGAACAGTTCATTCCATAGATTCGGCGAGTAAGATTCCCGAATGGCCAGTGCCACAGACCAAAAACAAAAATCTGCTGTTCCTGAACTCGAAGGATTCGCTATCTCGCGTCCACCGTTACTTGGATACGGGTTGATCGCGTCGTCTGTAATCGGATCTGTGGCTTTGCTGATTTACTTCGGAGCGTGGGCGGCCACCGATCGAATAGAAAACAGAGCGTTGGCATCCGGCAACGTCTCTGAACTTCAGGACGGCGAATGGTGGGAAGACGGGCTGATCTTCGCCTGTCCTCTCCACTAGATTTTTGCAATGACCAATCCCGCCTACTGGCTCGACCGTAAATTCGGACTACGAAATCACACGATCGCTCACTACGCGTGGGTGATCGTCGCCATTGCCGGTGTCGTCCAGATGGTCGGTGCAGCAATTCGGATGGCGTTCGGAGTCCTCGTTGACCCACTCGTCGAGTCATTTGGATGGACTCCAGGTGCTATCGGTATTGCCTACGCCTTGATGTCGATCGTGACAGCACTCGCGTCCCCGATCGCCGGTTACCTCGGCAACAGGTTCGGTGCAAGAAAGACCATGGCGGTGGGAACCTCACTGTTCTTTATCGGCATGATGTGGACATCCCAAACGTCAGCTATCTGGGAGCTTTACGTTGCCTACGGAACAGTTTTCGG
>JAYQWG010000034.1:0-14106 GCA_038150225.1 Chloroflexota bacterium | reverse complement strand
CATCCCAAACGTCAGCTATCTGGGAGCTTTACGTTGCCTACGGAACAGTTTTCGGTATCGCTCAAGCTCTTCTTTTAGTGCCCGTTGTCCCGGCAGTTGCTGCGTGGTTCAGGAGACACTTGGGACTCGGAACCGGAATCATGATGGTCTCGTGGAGCCTTGGACCAGCGATGGTCGTCCAAGTGCTAGCCGTTCTGTTCGAGACAGTTGGCTGGAGCAGCGCTTTCGTGATCGTCGGTGTTGTGGGCACAGGAATTCTGGCATTCGTGCTGATTTACTTCAGCAACACACCAGAGGACGCTAACCGTATTGCCTATGGCACCCTCCCGAGCGACAAACCTCTGGTGACCGAAGGCAACGTATTTGTTTCGACTCAAAAAGAGTTTCAACGGTTCGTCTACAAAACCAATGCGTTCTGGAACCTGATCAATATTCACTTTCTGGGATGCGTTGGTCACGCGGTCATCCTGGTTGGGATTATCCCAATGGCCATCAATAAAGGAGTGGGGCCACTCACAGCCGCTGGCGTCCTGACAACGATCTCGGTGATCAGTGTTTCGACGAGATTCATCACGCCAATCCTTTCCGACAAATTCTCCGCCAAGACAGTGATGTTCTTATCTTTCTTTGGACAAGGCGTAGGAGTGTTCCTGCTGTTCACTGCCGATTCAGCTTTGGACTTCTATGTTTTCGCAATCCTCTGGTCGATTCCTTACGGCGGCGAAGGCACGGCTTTCCCTGTCGTAAATCGTCAGTACTACGGGCATTTTCCAATCGGCACCACCTACGGTTGGCAACTGCTCGGAGCAGGACTCGGAATGGCGCTAGGCGGGGCCATTCCCGGACTAGTGTTCGACATAACAGGAACGTACGCGTGGGCTGTCGGACTCTCAGCAGCCTTCAGTCTTGCCGGTGCAGTAGGAATTGCTCTGCTTGAACCGACTCGACACCAATTGATACCGGCATGGCCTGAATTAGAACAGGACCCAGGATCACTCGGCGTTGTTGAGCCCGTTGAAGGCCGAAAGCTGTCTCCTGAGGCAGGTGACTGACCAATCTCGGTCAAGTCTGTGTAAGATGCCCGCGTCTAATAATTCTGCGATCTTTCGCTAATCTCGACGGTGCTGTTATCGACTTCTCTTCTGCGAAATCCATCAATGACAGTCTCGGAATCGTCCCCGTAATCAACGCGGGTGGACCCAACACCAAGCACAGCGGCTCTAGACCTAGAGAATCGGCACTTGCGGCGATGCAGGCAATGAGCGAGAGCTTTGTTCAGATTGATGAGCTGCTCATTGCAGCAGGAGAAGTTATTGCCGAACTTACCGGCAACGAAGCCGCAACAATTACATCAGGTGCTTCTGGTGGACTCGTAGTTCAGTCGGCCGCAGTAATGGCAAAAGATGACCCGGAGTTAATCCAGGCATTACCAATAACGGATGGATTGCCAAACGAACTCATCATCCAGAAGAGTCATCGCTTTATATACGACCATTTGTACCTCGCATCAGGAGCCCGGTTCGCAGAGGTCGGTTCTCCTGACGGATGTGACTTGCACCAGGTCGAACAGGCAATCACCGATAAAACAGTCGGGATCGTTCACCTTGAGTCTCCTTTTAAGAACCGGGGGAATGTCCCTTTAAGTCAACTTTCGAAACTCGCACATTCTTACGGTCTTCCAGTGTTGGTGGATGCCGCTTCGATGCTGCCTCCACGGGAAAATCTGACCAAGTTCACTTCGCAAGGAGCGGACCTTGTCAGTTTCTCAGGGGGTAAAGCAGTACGCGGCCCACAAAGTACAGGATTCCTTGTCGGTGATCCAAAATGGATCGAGTACGCCCGCCTGAACAACGCCCCGAATCCTGGGGTGACGCGCGCACAGAAAGTGTCGAAAGAAGAAGTAGCCGGTTTGATGGCGGCGCTCGAAGAGTTCGTGTCGATGGATGAGAACCAAGAAACGACGAACTACCGTCGACAGATGAACTTCGTAGTCGATCAATTAGCGGAGGTTCCCGGAATATCGACTGAGGTAAGGCATGACTATGACCACTACATCCCACATGCTGTGATCGAGTTCAACAACGACTGGAGAGGGCCGGGGTATATCGAAGTTTGTGATCTATTGAAAGTCGAACAACCAAGGATTTACGCAGCCGCCGACCATCGAGATCCTCCGAGCCTAATGTGGATCGATCCTCTCAACCTGCAGGACGGTGAAGTTGAAATCGTCGCAGATAAGCTCCGGCGGGTACTTATCGAGCTTGCATCAGGCGACTAAACTCTGCCCGTCTATTCCACGGGACATCAAGCGCCGACATTAAGGAACGAATATTGGTACAGATCGCGGGTAAGCACGCCCTATTAAGAATGTTTGAAGCCGAGGGCGTGAACTACATGTTCGGTAACCCCGGCACAAGTGAAGCGCCAATGATGGCAGTGATGGATCAGTATCCGTCGATCGAATACGTGCTGGTTCTGCAAGAAGGTGTCGCTGTTGGTTTGGCTGAAGGTTATGCCCGCTCAACCGGCAAAGTCCCACTCGTCAGCCTTCACATCGACAATGGCATGTCGAACGGTCTTTCATTAATGATCGACCAGTTGTACGGCGGTACACCAATGGTTATGACTGCCGGAAACAAAGACATCCGAAAATTAGCTCCCGGTCGTTCAGACCTTGCAGACATGGCGCGCCCTTACGCCAAGTGGAGCACGGAGATCACCCATGCTGAACAGGTTCCTTCCGTAATTCGCCGCGCTTTCCAGGAAGCTCGGACAGCACCGACTGGTCCAACTTTCGTAGCAATGTCCGCAAACGCATTTGACGATGTGGCAGACGTCGACCTGATTCCTTCATCTGAAGTAAATATTTTGCCCTCGGCTGACCCAAGTTCTATTGAAAGTGCTTGCGAGCTCATTGCAACGGCAGAACGCCCCATCCTTATTGTGGGCGACCGGGTTGCTGACACAGGTGGTACTGACGCAGCAGTCAAAGTCGCTGAACTCGCTGGTATGCGAGCTTACGGTCACGGCTCTACCTCAGTGAACTTCCCTGCCAATCACCCGCTATGGCAAGGCAACTTGAACATGCGCACAGCGGAAGCAGTTGCCGCAGTCAAAGCGGCGGATGTTGTGCTGGCAGTTGGATGCCCGGTATTCGAAGATTTCTTCTACCAACCGGGTCAGTTCATCGCTGATGAATCTAAGTTAATTCACATAGATGTGAATTCGAACGCCATCGGTCGTTCAGAGCCGACTGATCTCGGCATTCTCGCTGCACCTGGAATAGCGCTGGGTCAGTTAGCGGAGGCATTGTCCTCTACTCTAAACGGGTCACAAGTTGAGGCCGCAGTTGTCCGCAGTCGAGAAGCGGCCGCTGAAAGTGGCGCTCGTATCGAAGCCTTCCGTGAACTGGCTGGATATTCTGCCAAAGGGCGTCCTATGTCACCGGCAATGATGGTCGACAAGTTGGCAAAAGCACTTCCTGAAAACTCCGCTGTTTTCAATGACTCCGTAAGCACGGGTGGATATCTATTCGACGCGCTGGCTCCATCGACTCCCGGAAACTACTACGGATGCAGGGGACAAGCGATTGGATGGGGAATGGGCGCAGTGATGGGTGTGAAACTCGGCCTGCCAGACCAACCTGCAATCGGTGTTATTGGCGACGGTAGTGCGATCATGACCGTTCAAGCATTGTGGACTGCGGTGAACTCTGAGATTCCAGCAATTTTCGTGATCTGCAACAACGCATCTTACCGCGTGCTAAAAGTGAATATGAACCACTACCATCGGTTGAATTCGCTAGAGCAGCCCGATTCGTACTTTGCAATGGACTTCCCGCACCCAATTGACTTCGCAGCACAGGCAAACGCTTATGGCATGCATGGTGTACGAGTCGAAGACCCAGCCGATATCGATTCGGCGATAAACAATGCGATCGATTCAGGCAAACCAGCGGTTATCGATATGGTCATTGACGGTTCCTTGTAGGAATTCAGGTAGATTCTGAACTGAACCGCATACCTATGCGTATCCCGGCAACCCTATCGGGACATTCCACAATCAATTATTAATCAGGCTAAAGCGGGCCGTCGGACTAACATATCGAGTGGTACAGGTTTTTGGGGCAGATCAGACTACAACAGCATCTTCTAGCACCTAATTTTTTAAGTAAATGATTTCGGTCTCTCGATCAACAGTTGTCGAATGTTCAGCCGAATATTCATAACCTTCAGGGTGCGAGAACTTCTGGGCCAGTTTCATTGCGGGTTCGACTTCGCTTGCTTCCACAATGTTTTCGACGATGTGCCTAACGAGAAGCCCCTTCAGAGCTTTCGACCAGTGGCTGACCGTTTTCAACTGACCGTCAGACTTTCGCTCGAGGAATTTCGTTGTGAACCGGTGCTCGTAGCCGGTCGCGTATGGATCCCAGGCGTTACCGTGCTCATTGGGTAACAGATCCCATACAACTTGGCCCTCAACGCGACTTTTCAGCGAGTTTGTGATCGGTTTACGCCAGTGCAATGCCGACGCCTTGTTAGCGCGGAGCTTCGCCGACATTTTGAGCTTGTAAGCGGGAATTAAATTACCCGGGGTTACAAGCCCGAAGAGCCCCGAGAAAATCACGACTGTCTCGTCGAAAACATTCCGAGCCTCCGCCGACAACGATTCATACTCGATGGAGTCGTACATGACACCGGTGTAACGCTTAATCGCTTGCGTCGTCGCCGAGTCACTCACCGAGGAATTTTCTTCCATCGCCTGTTCAAGCGCCTTTCCTTTGACACCCAACAAACGTCCGGCAACTCGGGGTTTCGACCCGAGCTTCGTCACGGCACCAACAAACAGCTCTCGCTGCTTTTCAAGACCTGGGAATGAGAGGGACGAAAGATCGAGTGGCGAGCCATCTCCACCTGAAGACTTACCTTCGGACGGTGGTAACAGAATCGTGGCGGTCAAAAAACTCTTTTCCTTTTATCTTTCGTTTGAATCGGTGTAATCGAGCGAGATCATTATCTTGCAAGTGTTTGGATTGGGGTTTTTGGCAAACTCGAATGCTTCGACTGACTCTTCGAACCTGAAACGATCTGTGACCAGTGGTGCGACACTCATCCTGGTGGTGGAGAGATTTGTGACTGGGCAAGGGAGCAGGATCGATGATTAGTTACGTCGCCGTTTGCGGATTCCCGATCAAGGTATCGGCGTTGTCGGCAATGTCATCAAACGACGAGTAGGTCGTAGACCATAGTCTTGCATAAAGACCGTCCAATTCAAGCAACTCGTCGTGAGTGCCCTTCTCAATGATCCTCCCATTCTCCACCACCACAATTTGGTCAGCATTCCGAATGGTCGAAAGCCTGTGGGCGATGACCAGTGCAGTTCGGTTCGCCAACAATTGCTGGAGCGCCTGTTGGACGATTTGCTCGGTGTAGCTATCGATGTTTGCAGTTGCCTCATCCAAGACGAGAATTTTGGGGTCTGCAACAAGCGCACGGGCGAAGCTCAATAGCTGCCGCTGTCCTACCGATAGGTTAGAGCCACGTTGTTCAAGAACGGTTTCATATCCTTCCGGTAGTTCCGAAATGAACTCATGAGCACCGATCACCTTGCACGCGTTTACCGCATCTTCTTCGGTTGCACCGGGCGTGTTGTACAGAACATTCTCAAGGATCGATTTCGAGAACAGGAACGGCTCTTGAAGCACCATCCCCATAACTCGACCGATTGATTCCTGGGTGACATCGCGAATGTCGGTTCCATCGATCAATACGGCACCTTCCTGCACGTCGTAAAAGCGGTGGGCAAGAGCTGTAAGACTGGTCTTTCCTGAACCGGTCGGACCTACGATTGCGACAGTTTGACCCGGCTCAATTTCAAGGTTGATATCTCGAAGCACCGGGCGCTCAGGATCATACCCAAACGTCACGTTCTTGAATTCAACTCGGCCGTCTATGTCTCCAATCGGTTTGGCGTCCGGCTTGTCTTTGATCTCAACCGGGATGTCGAGAAGTTCAAAAATTCGATGACCCGAAGCAACAGCGCGCTGCAGAACCGCATAGTGCATCGTCAGGGTTCGGATCGGCTCGAAGAACCTTTGCACGTAGAGCAAGAAGGCGATCATCACACCGACTTCGAGGGTGCCGTCAAGAACCCTTGCTCCACCCATCACGATAACGACCGCAAGCGCGATGCCGGTCAACAACTCCACCGATGGCATCAGAATTCCGCCAAGTCGAGCCGCTCTGACAGCAGACCAAAAGAACGTCACAACTTTGCCGTTCATAACTCCGTGGTTTTCAGGCTGTCGGTTCATCGCCTGAACAACGCGAATCCCTGACACGTTTTGGTCGAGATACACGCCAACAATCGAAGAGTTGCGACGCATCACAAGGAACGCTCTGCGCGCGAACGGTTGCCATACGAACCGGATGATCAACAGGAGTGGCATTGTAGCCAGTGCGATCAACCCAAGCTGGAAGTCGAGAATCAACATAATCACGATGATGCCGACGAGAGTCAGCACGTCGCCAATGACTTCAATTGAAGATTCGAGCATCTCTTGAAGCGCACCGACGTCACCGAACATCCGCGCCATTAACGAGCCAATGGGAGTTTTGTCTGAGAACGACAACGCCAATCGTTGCAACTGCAAAAACATATCGGCGCGTATGTCATACAAAACTTCGAGTGCCGCTTCAGAAATCAATACCCGTTGGAAATACATCGAAACCCAGTACAGGACCGCGTTGGCGAGCATTGCGACACCAATTATCGCGAGCAGTTCAGTGTCACCAGTCGTAATCGCACTATCGATTCCAATCTTCACCATCAGCGGGGTAGCAAGATTTGCGAGGGTGAAACCGATCACCGCGATCAGTGCAATCAGCATTTTGCGACGGTGCGGACGTGAGTAGTAGAAGAAGCGCTTGAAAACAGTCGAGTCGAGCTGACTGAACATCTCCTCGTCAGACTCATGAAGCTGCTTGTGCTCTTCCTCTACGTTGGCGGGTCGCCTCCGTGAGTGTTCGCGAGTGTTACCTTCGCCTGAAACGGTCGACATTATTCGCTCAAACCCAGGCTTTCTTTTTGTTGCAGTTCCCACAACGCTTTGTACTGAGTGTCGCTAGCCAGTAATTCGTCGTGAGAACCACGCTCCACGACCGATCCGCGCTCGAGAACCAGTATTTCGTCGGAGCGTTGGAGTGAGCTGAGACGGTGCGCAATCGTTATCACGGTGTGGTCGCCAGGCATTTGGTCAAGTGCGACTCGAATCCGTGCATCAGTGCCGGCGTCGACGCTTGAAGTCGAGTCGTCGAAGATTAGAATCTTCGGGTTTCTAAGAAGCGTTCTTGCAATCGCAACTCGCTGACGTTGCCCGCCAGACAGACCAACTCCACGTTCACCAATAATCGTCTCGTAGCTTTCTGGTAGGTTTGAAATGAAATCGTGAATTTGAGCGACCTTTGCGGCTTCGATCACGGATTCGTCATCGGCGTACGGGTCGCCGTAGCGAATGTTGTCTTTAATCGAACCGTCGAAAAGGAACGGGTCTTGCTCAACAAGCCCTACCGCTCTGCGTGCTGATTCGACGGTAACTGAATCAACTGGCGTTCCATCAATGGTCACTTCGCCGCTGTCCGGATCATAGAAACGTGGAACGAGATTGGCGATCGAAGATTTTCCGCTGCCCGGTGGACCAACAATTCCGATCGAATGGGTTGGGGTTGCCTCGAAAGACACGTCCTTCAACGCGGGAGCGTCCTTATAGCCAAAAGTAACGTTGTCGAATCGAACAACCCCGTTGGTCACCTCGAGCGGTTGGGCGTTTGCACCGTCGGCAATTTTGGAAGGCAGATCTAGCACTTCAAAAATCCGACCACCTGCTGATGTCGCACGGGCGGTCGAGTTCACGATCATCATCATCATTCGCACCGGGAATCGAAGGAGTGCGAGAAATGCAAAGAACTGCGTAAGTTCACCAACGGTCATGTGACCGTCGATCACTTTCATCCCACCCAGCCACAGTAGCGCTGCCCACGCGATCAGGAATGCGAACGAAATTGATCCGCCACCCTTCGCATGTTGCCGCGCAGCTTCAAGCCGGAGCCCGACCACCTCGCGAGCGGTTACATCGAACTTATCTTCTTCAAATTTTTGTGCCGAGAACGCCCTGACAACTCGAACCCCCGCAAGATTCTCTTGCATCGTGGTGGTCAGATCACCGAGTGCATCCTGAATTTGTCGCCATGTTTTCCTCAACTGGAGCCGTAACCGGGCACTTCGAAACACGAGGAACGGTACGAATCCAAGACTAATAAGTGCTAGTTGCCAGTCGATCATGACCATAAAGACAGCGGCAGCGATCACCATTACAGCGACTCGGAACGTCTGTACCAATCCGGTCTGGACAAACATCCGCACGCCTTCGATGTCCGAAAGTCCACGCGACATCAACTGCCCGGTGTGAACTGAGTCGTAAAAACTGAAACTCTGTGCCTGTAGTTGATCGAAGTAGATCATTCGCAGACGGTTTGAAACTCGTTGGCTCAAGGTGTCGCCTAGGAACATCTGGATAAACCCGAATATTCCACGTGAGAATCCGAAGATCACCACAAATATCGCGGTTCGCCAGAGAAGGTCTTCAATTTCACCCCGGGTGAAGTCGCCTTCTTGGATCAGCGTGAATGCCTGGTCGACTCCCTCACCGAGCAATCGAGGAATAAACAGGAAAATGATGGCGGAAAATACGGCGGCCAGTGCAGCACCTGCGAAGTGCCACTTGAACTGGAGCGTAATTAAGGTGATTCGCCAGACAACCCCGGCACCCGTTGGACCTATGTCAGTAATTCGGGTGCGGGTACTTCGTCGGTTCCTGCGCTCGCGAATTTTTTCTGACGGTACGGTCTGGGTCATGCCTGATAAGGGCTGCCTTTCTCTATTGGCCAGAAAGTGCGAATCGCGCAGGAACTAATGGCCAATTTTCGGGTTCCGGCGCAAGTGTACTCCTATGGATACGAGGAAGGTCTTCGATGCGACCGTCGCGGAGTTTCCCGAACAAAACACCGGTATAGAGTTCAATTTATGCACTGGGAAACCGAATAAAACTGTTGCTGTGTGAAGTCCGAATGTACGTAAATCTCACGTGTTTTCGCGTGAACGACTGAGTCGGTGCGCTTATCATCGCCCTCATTCAATCCAGCCCTCGGAGAAATATTTTGAGATTCGCACTACTAGGCATTTCGCACGAAACAAACACCTTTTCGATCGTGCCAGCAACTTACGAAGCATTCGAAGAGCGAATCATCGAACGCGGACAGCAAATCCTCGATCGGTTCGCAACTTCCGAGTACACAATTGCCGGGTACGTCGAAGCTGCCGCGGAGCTTGATTTTGAAATCGTGCCCCTGATGTACGCCCGCACAGGTCCCATAGGAACGATCACGAAGGACGCCTACGACCGGCTTTCCTCTGAAATGTTCGGGATGTTGCGAGACCACGGTCCGTGGGACGCAGTGCTAATTGCAAATCATGGGGCTGCCGTGTCGGAGGAATTCCCTGACATGGACGGGGAGTTCACCCGCGCTGTGCGAGAAATAGTTGGACCAGAAATTCCGGTTGGTATCACCTTCGACATGCACGCCAATGTGTCGAAAGCAACGGTCGCCAACACAGACGTTTGTATCGTTTGGAGGACCTGCCCGCACCTCGATGCCAAGCTCCGAGGCAAGAAAACCGCAGAGCTGATTTATCAAACAGCTAAAGGTGAAATTAAGCCGACCCAGTTCATCGAAATGCCCCCGATGCTTGTGAACATCGTCAAGCAATTCACTGGTCAGGAACCTATGAAGGGACTTGTCGACGATTGTGTTGCTTCTAACGAAATCGACGGAGTTCTCGACACATCAATCGCCGAGGGCTACCCGTACGCCGACGTTGATGAAATGGGGATGTCCTGGATCGCAATTACAGACAACGATCCTGATCTTGCCGAGTCGGTGGCAAAGGGCATGGCTGAACGAGCCTGGCCGAAGCGCGCCGATCTAAACAAACCGGTGTCTACGATTCGCGGAGCTCTGGAATCCGCTCTTGAAATCTATAAAGGACCTAAACCTGATGGTGCACAAAATTTTGTGCCAACTGACGGTTCTGCCCTGCCTGAGATGGAGGAATCTGAGCACTCACATTTGGGTCCAGTCGTTCTAATGGATGTTGGCGACAACATTGGCGGAGGATCCTCTGCCGATTCAACTCACATTTTGAAAGTTGCCATGGAGATGGGGATCGATGGATATCTTCAAAGTCTTTACGATCCAGAGTCCGTCGAGGCATGTGTGAAAGCTGGCGTTGGCGCAGAAATTTCGCTTGATGTTGGTGGCACGACCGACGACATGCACGGTGAGCCGATTCGGGTGGTCGGTGTGGTCAACAAGATCGACGACGGACCGTACGAAGAAACCCGACCCACTCACGGTGGGGGTCGCTTTTACGACGATGGCAAGCGCGTTCGGTTCGACACAACCGATGGAAAGACTCTGCTTCTTACCTCGAACCGATCTGGCAACACAGCGCGGGCGCAAATGTACTCAATGGGAGTTCATCCCGAGGACTACAAGATAGTGGTCGCCAAGGGAGTCAGCTCACCTCGACCTGCCTACCAGCCGATCGCCTCTGAAATCATCCTGGTCAACACACCTGGAGTAACAACCGCCGACCTGGAAACATTCGAATACCACCGGCGTCGAATCCCCCTTTACCCTTTCGAGGAACCGGTGTACCCGGAAGAGGGGTAGCAATCGGAACTCATTCGATTTCGTTCAGTTGAGGCAATGGTGTCAGGACTGATATCTGTCCTGAGCCTGTCGAAGGAAACCGTCCAATACCCGGCTCCATGTAGCGCCCCACAACGGAGCGTCATCCGCGACCAAGGACGAATGTCCGCCCGGAGCCAACGATAGAAAGTACGGCGACAAGTTCTGATCTTCCACTTTACCAGTGAAATGACTCTCGGATTCCAGAAATTCGTAGCGCGACGAATACATTCCCTTGAACGATCCGAGCTCGACGTCCAGGGTTTAGCTACACTTTGACGAGCAGTAAATTCTTTCGATTCGGAAGGCTCTGTGTCTTACGTTGAACGACATGCTTCGTGGATCAAACAGACACGCTCATTGCGTCGACGGTGCAAACGGATCGCTTAACCAGGCGCTCGAGCGCGGAATCGATCCATCTGCATTGGGTCCATTCAAGGAAGGTCGCTATTTTCAATGGCTGAGCAGAGTGAGGTAGGACTGGACAACGCACCGGTAGCGAGCAGGTTGTCAACCCTTGATAGATTCCTGCCACTGTGGATTGTTCTCGCTATGGCAATCGGTGTGTTGCTGGGCAACGCTGTACCGGACCTGAAGCATGATCTTGAACGAATCCGGTTTACTGACGTCTCACTTCCAGTCGGCATCGGGTTGATCTGGATGATGTACCCGATCCTCGCGAAGGTCAGGTACGGCCGTATGGTCCGGTTTACCGCACAGCCCAGGATGATGTCTCTGTCTCTATTCCTGAACTGGGTGGTTGGTCCGCTTCTCATGTTCGGGCTGGCATGGGTGATGCTTCCCGACCATCCGGAATTCCGGAACGGTCTCATCATGGTCGGTCTCGCCCGCTGCATCGCCATGGTTCTGATCTGGAACATGCTCGCAAAGGGAAACCAGGAATTAGCCGCGCTCTTGGTCGCACTCAACTCGATATTCCAGATTTTCTTCTACTCAGTGCTCGGCTATTTCTTCCTCACCGTGCTACCCGGATTGCTAGGAGAGGACACGGAATCTATCAACATCTCGATGTGGCAAATAGCCAGGAACGTTCTGCTGTTCCTGGGATTCCCGTTTGTTCTCGCGGTGATCACGCGGTATTTGCTGGAACGAAGAAAAGGCAGGGAATGGTTCGAGGGGCGAGTAGTACCGCGTCTCGGACCGTTCGCCCTAGCCGGGCTTCTCTACACCATCGTGATCATGTTCATCAGTCAGGGCGACCGAATCGTCGATTCCCCTGGCGATGTAGCGAGAGTTGCGGCACCACTCGTAGCGTACTTCGTCCTGATGTTTACCCTTGCGTTCTTCCTGTCGAAGCGTGTCGGACTCAGCTATGAAGACACCACTGCGGTTTCTTTCACAGCAGCTGGGAACAACTTCGAACTGGCAATCGCCGTTGCTGTCGGAGTCTTCGGGATAAGTTCCAGCGAGGCCTTCGCAACCGTCATTGGTCCTCTGATCGAAGTCCCAGTTCTCGTCGGGATTGTTTACCTGTCACTCTGGTTGGGTCGGTTGCTATTCGGTTTGACGTCGTATAGCCGTTCGCCATCACAGCCCGAGAGCAAGTAGTTCTGAGACCTGACAGAACTTAGTGGGCGGGGCAAAATAGCATCACTTCTTAGTTGCTGAGAGAGGGGAAGGCGGAAGGTAGTTTGAGTGCCCTCAGGGTTGGGGCGGGCTGCTCCGCAATGTCCAGGTTGGTCGGTGCATCGGATGCCACGGTCGCAACCTACACCCGGACCGACGAGGGCGTACGGCCAGCCGACTCATTCGCCTCGGCAGCAACTCCCAGATAGACTCCATCTTTCGCAAAAACTGCCGAAGTAGGAGTGTCCGAATCGATGAGCGCAACAGGATCTAACAACGGAGTCCATGCGGCGACGCTGGGTTCGCCGAAGGCTGTCTCAATGCGGGTGGTCCCTGTGGCTGGACAGGACAGCATGTTGCTCAACCTGAGCGGTGCCCACGGTCCTTACTTCACTCGCAACGTTGTCATTATCGAAGATGAGACCGGGAACGTCGGCGTTGGCGAAGTCCCTGGCGGCGAACAGATCAAGGACACGCTTGAGGAGTGTGCCGCCCATGTCGTTGGCAGCCAGATCGGCGCTTACCGAGGCACTCTTAACGCTATACGCGATCGCTATGCGCACCTTGATTCGGGGGGTCGGGGCGCTCAGACCTTTGACCTTCGAACGACGGTTCACGTCATCACGGCCATCGAGGCGGCGTTGCTCGATTTGCTAGGCAAGTACCTCGGCCTCAGCGTTGCCGAACTACTTGGCGAGGGCAAGCAGCGGGATGCAGTCGACGCGCTTGGCTACCTGTTCTTCGTCGGAGACCGCAACAAGACAGACCTCGATTACCGGTCCGAAGCCGATGCTGGC
The DNA here is from genome assembly GCA_038150225.1 of Chloroflexota bacterium. GTDB lineage: Bacteria > Chloroflexota > Dehalococcoidia > Lucifugimonadales > Lucifugimonadaceae > Lucifugimonas. The sequence continues at coordinate 914 of JAYQWG010000034.1, read as the reverse complement.
AACAGTTGGTTCAGGCTTCGGAACGAAGAAGCGTTGACGCCAGAATCGATCGTGAGGTTGGCGGAGGCGGCGCAGGAACGCTACGGCTTCTATGACTTCAAGCTGAAAGGCGGCGCGCTAACAGGAGAAGAGGAGATCGAGGCAGTGACTGCGCTGGCAGAGCGCTTTCCGGAGGCTCGGGTTACCATCGATCCTAACGGAGCGTGGTTGCTCGATGACGCCGTGAGGCTCTGCAAAGGCAAGGGCGATGTGCTGGCCTATGCCGAAGACCCGTGCGGCGCCGAAGGCAGGTTTTCCGGGCGCGAGGTAATGTCCGAATTCCGCCGTGCGACGGGTCTTCCCACAGCAACGAACATGATCGCTACTGACTGGCGGGAGATGGGCCACACGGTCATGCTGCAGTCAGTTGACATTCCGCTTGCAGATCCGCACTTCTGGACGATGCAAGGTTCTGTTCGAGTTGCGCAGATGTGTCACGACTGGGGTCTCACCTGGGGATCACACTCAAACAATCACTTCGACATTTCACTTGCGATGTTCACACATGTTGCCGCGGCGGCACCTGGCGATATCACCGCAATCGATACGCACTGGATATGGCAGGACGGTCAGGCACTGACGAAAGATCCATTGAGGATTGAGGGCGGGCAGATCAAGGTGCCGACAAGGCCAGGGCTAGGCATCGATTTGGACGTGGACGCTGTCGAGCGTGCGCACCAGCTCTATCTTGAGCATGGACTGGGCGCACGTGACGATGCGATTGCAATGCAGTTCCTGGTGCCAGGATGGGAGTTCGACAACAAGCGACCTGCACTGGTGAGGTAGGAGGGTAAGTCTCCCAAGCTCCACCAAACTGGTGACAAACTGAACATCGGGAGGGGATTACCCCCTCCCGATGTTCTTTAATCCTCCAT
>JAYQWG010000033.1:0-21146 GCA_038150225.1 Chloroflexota bacterium | reverse complement strand
CGTTCGTCAGGCACGTTCCGGTCGCAATCAATCGATACGGTCCGGAGAACCTCGGTCCTGGTGACATGATCCTGTCCAACGATCCATACGGCGGTGGGGTTCACTTGAACGATATCTCTTTGATTGGTCCTGTTTTCTGGCAGGACCAACTGGTTGGATACACGGCGTGCCTAGCACACCATGTCGATGTTGGCGGTGGTGCTCCCGCATCAGTTGGTGCGTTCAAAGAAGTCTTCCAGGAAGGCATCATCATCCCGCCCATCAAACTGGTGGCGGAAAACGAAATCGATGATGACCTGTTCCGGCTCGTCCTGTCGCAAATCAGGTCGAAACGAGAAACCGCCGGAGATTTCCGTGCCCAGATCGCTTCCAATAGAACTGGCGCAGTACGAATCAGCGAAATCATCGACCGCTACAGTCTCGACGAGTTTGACAGCTATATCGACGAAATCATCGAGTACACGGCGCGCCGGACCAAAGCAGAAATAGCGAAACTTCCAACCGGCGAATTTTCTGCCAAAGGCTTCGTCGACAATGACGGATTCACCGAGGACGTCGTAAATCTCGAGGTCAAAATCACTATTGATGATTCCGGGGTTAGGTTCGACACCACCGGATCCGATCCGCAGCGACGAGCACCAGTCAATTCGACCTACGCCCAAACTTTTTCAGCCTGCGCTTACGCTCTTCGAGCGTTGATGGATCGTGACCTTCCAGTAAACGACGGCTTCTATCGATATGTCGATGTTTTCGCACCTGAAGGAACAGTTACAAACTGTGTTCATCCCGCCCCGGTTGTCGGAGGATGGGAAACCCATGTGCGCCTCAACGATTTGATTTTCGAAGCGCTCGCCCCTGCCCTTCCCGACGCCGTTTGTGCGGGCACAAAATCCATGCAATGCCACTCTGGATTCGGCGGTGAAAACAAACAAACCGGCGAGTACTACTGCTTCCTGGAAACGCTTGCCGGTGGATACGGGGCACGCTCAACTTCTGATGGACCCGACGCTGTTCAGTCCCACGGTCAGAACACAGAAAACGCGCCGGTTGAAGAGACCGAAAGTAACTACCCGGTTCGCATTACCCGCTACGAGTTGGTAGAGGATTCCGAAGGCCCCGGCGAATTCAGGGGCGGTCTCGGTCTACGTCGCGATTACCAGTTTCCGGAGGAAGCAACGTTTACGATCCTTGCCGATCGAGACAAAGCCGGACCTCGCGGACTTTTCGGGGGAGAACGCGGCAGCACATCCGTCTACGCAATCATCAAGGACGGCGATGAAACTCACCTGTCCTCGAAGACAACCGTGCAACTCCAGCCAGGCGATGTGATCAGTTATCGAACTTCTGGTGGAGGTGGATACGGCGATCCGTTCAAACGCCTTCCGGAACAAGTTCTTTCAGACGTCCAACAGGGCAAAATTTCCGCGAGTCGGGCTGCAGAACGTTACGGTGTTTCGATAAACGCGGACGGGCAAATCGACCAGAAAAAAACCGAGGAACTACGACGTGCCCGATAGTCACAACGGTCAAAATGGGCGTATAGACCCGATTCAGTTCGAGGTTGTCCGGTCTGCTCTAACGCAGGTTGCCGAAGAGATGGCGGCGGCGCTTCGCAGGTCGGCTTATTCAACGAATGTCAAAACCCGGCAGGATTTTTCATGCGCCTTTTTTGATCGGAAAGGCCGCCCAATTTCGCAGGCTTTCTCGCAACCGGTTCACCTCGGTTCGTTCGTTGAGCTAATCCCGACTTCGCTCGAAGTTTACGGCGAAGAAAATCTCGGACCCGGCGACATGCTGGTGGTCAATAATCCCTTCGGTGGCGGATCCCATCTCAACGATGTGACAGTCTTCGGCCCCGTCTACACGAATGGTGATCTCGTCGGATACGTCGCGTCGCTGGCACACCACGTCGACGTAGGTGGTGGGGCTCCAGCTTCAATTGGTCCTTTCCAGGAGATTTTCCAGGAAGGAATCATCATCCCGCCGGTGAAGCTGGTCAAAGGCGGCAAGATCAACGATGACGTGTTCAAACTCGTGCTCGCACAAATCCGATCCAAGCGTGTCACGTCGGGAGATTTCCGAGCCCAGGTTGCCGCAAACACGGTTGGTATGAGGCGGGTCTCAGAGCTGGTCGAAAAGTATGGATTAGACGACTTCGACCACTACGTCGAAGCGGTGGTCGAATACACAGATCGACGAACAAGAGCAGAAATTTCCGCTATCCCAGATGGCGTTTACGAAGCCGAAGGATTCCTCGACTTCGACGGTTTCTCCGACGAGGTGGTAAACCTCAAAACCAAAGTTACGATCAACGGTGAAAAGGTATTTTTCGACTTTGCAGGATGCGATCCACAACGACGCGCTCCGGTCAATTCGACCAAAGCGATGACGTTCGCAGCATGCGCATACGCGTTGCGCGCTCTTATGTCTCCCGACATGCCTGTGAACGTCGGTTTTTATCGACATATCGAAATGAACGCTCCCGCGGGCACAGTCGTTCATGCCCAACACCCTGCCCCCGTCGTTGGAGGATGGGAGACTCAAGTCCGAGTGAACGATCTTCTCTTCCGCGCCTTCGCACCGGGTATGCCGGAAAAGATCGCCGCAGCAACGAAGGCAATGATGGCGCAAGCTGGCTTCGGAATCATCGACCGTGATTCCGGTGAGTACCACTGCAACTACGAGGCTCTCGCTGGCGGATATGGTGCGCGTGCAACTTCTGACGGTCCCGATGCTGTTCAGCAGCACGGCCAAAACACCGAAAATGCACCGGTCGAGGAAGTCGAATCTCACTTCCCAATGATGGTCTCTCGACTGTCGCTCATAGAAAACTCTGAAGGTCCCGGGAAGTTCAGGGGTGGACTCGGCATGCGACGCGACTACCACTTCCCGGATGACCCAGCGACTTTCACGGTTCTATCGGATCGAGACATCACCGGTCCGCAGGGAATTTTTGGCGGACTCGATGGTCGCAAGGCTTACTACGTTCTCAACCCTGATGCAGAAGCAGAAGAACTCACTTCGAAGTGCGTAGTCGATCTAAAACCCGGTGACACCGTCAGCTTCCAAACACCGGGGGGAGGCGGATATGGGTCACCTCTGGAACGAGATCCCGACCTCGTACTTCGAGATGTCGTCGGCGGCAAAGTCAGCCATCAGCGCGCCGTCGATCTTTACGGCGTTGTCATCAACGCTTCAACAAACGAAATCGATGAGCTTGCCACGCGGGCAAAACGGTCCGAACTTGCACGATCAGGAGATTCGAATTGACCACGTTCAACGATGCCCGCTTCAGAGTCGGGATCGACATTGGTGGCACCTTTACCGACGGCACGCTGGTCGACTCGATAACCGGTGAGGTAACAACTTCGAAGGTGCTATCGACACCTTCAAATCCTGCTTCAGGATTCATTTCTGCGGTCGAGAAATTACTCGCGACCCACGGCAATATTGACCCCGCCGAAATCGAGCACGTCGTTCACGCTACGACCGTTGCAACCAATGCCATCATCGAAGGCAAGACTGCAGCCACGGCGTTCATAACGACCGAAGGATTTCGGGATATGCTTGAGATTGCACGACAAATCCGTCCTTCGTTGTATGACCTGCAATTTGAAAAGCCACAACCACTCGTCCCTCGACAGCTTTGTTATGAAGTCCCAGAACGTCTCAACGCCCAGGGTGAAGTCATCACTCCGTTGGACGAATCGGTGGTCGAAGAGGTTGTCGAACAAATTGCCAAAACCGGGGTGGAGGCAGTAGCGGTTTGCCTGCTCCACTCTTACCGAAATCCTGCGCACGAGCAACGAATCGGTGAACTGCTAAGAGCAAAGCTTCCAAACATCACAATTTCACTATCCTCCGACGTCGTTCCAGAGTTCCGTGAATACCTCCGGGCTTCAACAACGGTAATCAACTCATCCGTTGCCCCGGTGGTCAGCACGTACCTAACATCAATCCGAGAAAAGCTGAACTCATCAGGAGTTACGTCCGAACTTCTAGTAATGCAGTCTAGTGGTGGTGTTTACCCTGCCGAAGCGGCATCAGATGCACCCGTGTTCATGGTCGAGTCTGGCCCCGCAGCTGGAGCGGTCGCCGCTGCGGCACTTGGAACATCTCTCGGCAGCCCGGATGTTATTTCTTTCGATATGGGCGGCACGACCGCAAAAGCGAGTCTCATCCGAAACGGACGACCGAACGTCACTAAGGACTACTCCGTTGGTGGTGCGGCTCAAGCGGGTACTGGCGCGTTTGGGGGAGCTTCCGGTTACCCAATCCGAACTCCAGTTGTTGACCTCGTAGAAATCGGAGCGGGTGGCGGATCTATTGCATGGGTCGACTCAGGAGGCGCTTTGAGAGTCGGCCCTCATTCAGCCGGTGCTGACCCCGGTCCCGTTTGCTATCGACTGGGCGGCACGGAACCGACCATCACCGACGCGAATCTCGTGCTGGGTCGACTCGATCCCGACTACTTCGCTGGCGGTGACATGAAACTCGACCTTGAAGGGGCCCGGAACGCTATCAAAATCCGGTGCGCCGATCCGCTAGGAATATCTGTTGAAGAAGCGGCACACGGCATCGTTGAAATCGCAAATACGGCGATGGTCAACGCGTTGCGCTTGGTTTCGGTTCAGCGAGGACACGACCCTCGTGATTTCATGTTGATCGGTTTCGGTGGTGCAGGCCCTGCTCACACGGTCCGACTCGCCGAGCAAGCGGGCATCCCGAACGTCCTGATCCCGCTCGCACCCGGCACGGCTTCTGCTCTGGGCCTGCTGGTAACCGATGTCCGAATGGACAGTTCTGCGACCCTCATAGCTCGGGCAGATTCAGTTCAACCAGCCGATATTGCAGGTCACTTCGCCCGACTCGAAAACGAAGGAGCAAAGGCTCACCAGTCAGCAGCATCTTCGTCAGGTGAACCAGTCTTCGAGCGCGCCGTTGAAATGCGTTATTGGGGTCAGAGTTTCGAGCTGAGTGTGCCTGCTCCGAATCGCGAAAACATCGACCAGCAGTGGCTCGACGAACTTTGCGAATCGTTCCATGATGCGCACGAAACCGCGTACGGTTTCAGGGCACAGGACGAGCCGGTCGAACTGGTAAACCTTCGCCTAACGACGGTCGGCAAAATCGCCCGACCAAATATGAAAAAGCTGGAAACTACCAGCGATGACCCGTCACCCGCCCTAAAGGGAACACGTCCCGTCTATTTTTCGGAATCGAACGGCGTAACCGACACTTCTGTTTATGACAGGGTAAAACTCCCCGCGGGTGCGCAATTCTCAGGACCTGCGATTGTCGAAGAGCCGGACTGCACAACAGTAGTTCATCCCGGTTGGAGCGTTCAAGTCGATGAATTCGGGAATCTTTCGATCACCAAATAACAGGAGAAAAGAACCGTGGCAGGAGTAAACAGGGCGTGGACTCTGGCGAGCTATCCGAACGGCGAGCCGACAAGTGAAAATTTCGCCATCAAAGAGTCGGCAATACCTGCTCCGAAGCACGGCGAAGTCCTCGTAAAAACCCTCTACCTGTCCCTCGATCCTTACATGCGGGGTCGAATGCGCCCTGGCCCCTCCTACTCCACGGTAGTCGAACCCGGTGATGTAATCGTCGGCGAAGTCGTTGGACGAGTTGAAGCGAGCGAATCGCCGCTTCATTCAGTCGGTGACATTGTTCGAGCCGGCATTGGCTGGCAGGAATACGGCATTGTGCCGGGTCATGTTGCAAAGCCGGTGAACACCTCGCTTGGTCCCATCTCTACTGCAGTCGGGGTTCTCGGCATGCCCGGACTCACTGCATATTTCGGACTACTCGAGGTATGCAAACCTAACCCCGGTGACACTCTAGTTGTGTCAGCTGCATCTGGTGCTGTTGGAGGGGTCGTCGGTCAGGTCGGCAAGATCGCTGGATGTAACGTAATTGGTGTCGCAGGAAGCGATGAAAAGTGCAGTTACATCGTCGATGAACTGGGCTTCGATTCGGCAATCAACTACAAGACCCAGGACGTTAACGCCGAGCTGCAACGCCTGGCCCCAGCAGGTGTGAATTGCTACTTCGACAATGTCGGTGGTCCCGTGACCGACGCCGTAATGACGAATCTATCAGACTCGGCACGAGTTGCCGTTTGCGGTCAAATCTCTCAGTACAACGCAACAGAAACCCCTATGGGACCTCGAAACTTCTGGGCTTTAATCAGGACCCGATCGACTGTTCAAGGATTCCTCGTCTACGACTTTGAACGCCATCACGAAGTTGCACGTGCACGTCTTGCCGAGTGGATCAAACAAGGCCAAATCAAGTACAGGGAAGATATCGTCGAAGGATTCGAAAACGCACCTTCAAAGTTCGCAGGTCTACTGCGGGGCGATAACTTCGGCAAACAACTAATCAAAGTAGCGGAGTGACACCTCCTTCAACCTGATCTTGTAGAAGGGTCAATGAGATACCTACCAAAGCATGTGCTGTACAAAGTCGAACTATGGAGTGACCTTCGGAGTTGTATGGGTTTGGAAACTACGATACTCATCAAACAAAAACAATTTCAATAACCCCCCAAACTGTCGCCAACTAGTAAAGCATTTGGTAAATTCAAAGGATGCGGAAGTGGCTCAGTGGTAGAGCATCTCCTTGCCAAGGAGAGGGTCGCGAGTTCGAATCTCGTCTTCCGCTCCAGTTGAACCTAAACTAGAAAAGCCCTCGCAGAAATGTGAGGGCTTTTCTGTTAGTTACTCCAATAGCGCGAATTAAATCGATTGCAGCAATTCAACAGCGATGTTTGTCATGGGAGATTAAATGCAACCTGAAGAGTCTTGCGAAGTGTTGAGTACTAGTTGTTGATCGCACGTCCGGATTCGAAAATATTTAGTGTGAAAAGTAGAAACAAAAAAGGTCCCTGCGACGCAGGGACCTTTTTAAATTATGCTCGCTCAAACTTCTTTGGTTGTAAGACCCTGTATCCCAATTCCAACCAAGCAAACACTCCATAAAATCCAGACAACAAACCCTATGAAATCATCTGCCTCGCTAGCAGGCCCTATCACGCCGACAATATCCAGTAGAGCGAACAGACCAAGAAGGGCTATGAGAGTCCTGAAGATTCTATTGCCGGTACCGTTTTTCAGAGCGAAAACAGCAAGAATGATATATACAAAACCTCCAGCAATAATCTGAACAGCGTCGACCGCTTCTCCCATTAGGCTAAGTGTTACAAAATTATCCTCTGTAGTTTCTTCAGAGACTATCAGCGCAGGAGCTATGGCGACGAATAGAGTAACTAGCATCACTATAACCAGCATACGAAGGTACACGTACCATCCATCTGGAACTTTGATTGCCTGTGCCACCTCTAGCAACGACTTTGCCAAGTATGTGAACAAGCCAACAATCAGCACTGTCATGACGCCCACAAATAACTGATTGTCCTGCATTGCCTTGAGTTCATCAGCTGGGGCAATATCATCTTCCAACAGGCCCAGCACCAGACCAATTGCAATGAATCCGAATAGCGTAAATAACCCACCAAGGATCAGTCCCCAGGACGTTGATTTAGATAATTGCATCGTTTCCTCTCCAAGGGAACTAATGTTCGTAGGATTCGTCTAATTCACCTCTTACGTAATAACAAATTCGGGTTCAATGTATATTTTCCCTTTATCACAAACGTGTAATTGAAATAAATCGTTTACTGAGAAAAGATAAGTAACGAAATCTAAACCCATTCTGGGGCTTCTCGTGTAATCGCTCTAGAAGCGAGGGGTAAAGACTAGTCTGATAGTGTCGTCGTTGACCTAATCACCTTATATTCTGCGAATAGTCGATATCACACCCAGCACTTACATGAATTTCATTCTATTTCGGGAGAATCAGTTTGCTGATTAAGAGAAACTACATTGCCTTTCGAGGATTCCTACTAATCTTATTGTGTTCAGTAGCGGTAATTTTTATGGGGTGTGAGGAGGACTTCGAAGCGCAGTACGGAGAACAGATCAGAGAGACACAAACACAAGTTACAGCCGAAACGACATTAGAGGCGCTGGATGATGAGATTGAGCGAACTCCCGAATCAACCGTAGATTTAGGAAATGTAACCGGAGAACCGGATGATAGCGATCCTGCGGAAGAAATCGACGAAGCATCTATAAAACAATCGATGGAATTCAGTAACCCGGCATGGATGGCGCTAGGAAAACTGAACGGGAAAGACGTTTCGGGTAAAGCCGGGTTCGAAGGAATATTTGTAAATACACCATCCGCCGATGGTGTACCTGATCGCATCGTAAGTGAAATAGCTGTAGTCACCTACATTACTGGAGCGATTCTTCCTTATTCAAAAGGTGAACAGCCGCCTACTGTTGAAATACCAAAATATTCACCTGCGCTGCGAAGCAAACTTGAAAATGGAAATCCGGATGAACTCATTGATATCGTCGTAAACCTGAGAGATGACTTAGACCTGAGTCCACTCCCCAGATTCAAAGATGCCAAAAGAGGAAGCGATGAGTGGAAACAGATCAATGCAGTAAGACAGGTTGAAATCCAGAAGATCAAGGATGCCAGAAAGGGGCAATTTGATGAATTCAGAGAACTTCTTAGAGGGAAGATCAAATTCGACACCGTGTACGTTCCGTGGATTGCCAATACTCCGATAATTACCGTCGCGCTAGACAGTGTAAAAGTTCTGGCTGAGCTGGATCATGTGATCAACATTTCCCTGAATGAGGAAGCTGTAATCGCTCAAGGCCCAGACGGTGATGCTGCAAACGACATGCTTGATGTCAGGCAGCAACTCCGCACAACACCTTATGAAAGCTTGAATCTGGACTGGGGAGTTCTTGCAGTCATAGATAGCGGCATTCGCCTGACTCATGACATGGTCGATGACCAAGTGGGAGACTACTCGGGGGACTGTTTCAACGGAGGAGATACTTGCTGGGGAGACGGTAGTTCGCCAAATGGTGCACCTGGCACCAATTTCCCTAACTACAACGTTATGGATTTTGCCGTGAACAATAACGGACATGGCACTCCTATCAAAGCGGGTATCAGTGGTTCGGATGACATCAGCTCTGAATTACGTGGGATTACTCGAGTTACAACTGATGTATGGAAAGCGAGTCCTTTACCGAATCCCGCAACTCCAAATGCTGAAGAAAATTCGACTCCCTATTTGGGTACCTCAAGAGCAATTCAAAAAGCCATTGTCGAAGGAAGCCTCATATCAAATCATTCTTATGGAGGTTTCGGGTCGAACTCAATGAATCCTGATTTTGACAACGCTTACGATCTAGGCATGGGTGTGTTCACGTCGTCAGGTAACAGCGCTTGCAGTGCTGGAAATTTCCAAGCTCCACCATCTAATGTCGGCTGGAACGACTTTGCGTGTGATGACAACGTCACTCGGACTCCAGGAATTGCAAACGACGAGAATGGCGTTCAAATGGTTGAGCCTGCATTCGGGGGTGTGGGCGGTGGAGCCCACAAAGCGATAGCCGTGGGAGCTCATGAAATTGATCCTCCCTGTAATTCAAATGGAGTCAGTTCAGATATTTGTTCCTACTCGAACCGTGGCCCTACGCCAGACGGACGATACAAGCCGGATATCCTTGGTTACACAAACTGGGAGACCGGAAGAGCGAACAACGACACCGCTACTGGTTCGTTCGGTGGAACAAGTGCAGCTAGCCCCTCGATAGCTGCGATGGCTCAGATTTACAACAACTTTTTAGAGTTAGCCAGCAACTTTGCATCCTGGCTTTCACCTGGGCATGTTTACGCAGCAGTTCTGGGCAGCGGAGAAAACCAAACTTTCTGGGAAGGTTCGTACGACTACATTGGTGTTGAACCCAACATATCGACCCTTAACATTGAAGGTGTCGGCCGGCCAAAAATGTTTGTAAATGGATCCCTCAGTTTCGGGACTGCTCAATTAAACAACACAGGAGATATTGTCACAGTAAACCTTGACGTTCCTGAGGGGGCATGCGGGATTCAGTCAGCAATATGGTGGCCAGAGGGATCAGATCAGGGGCACAACGATATAGACATACATCTAGTCAACCCTGACGGTGTTACTTTCGCAGCAGGTCAATCCGGAAAATCAGTATGGGAGCGAGCAAGCATAAAAACAGATGACGGTTTGACCAAAGGCATTTACAAAGCACGCATTCTTGGTTTCGACGTAAAGCAAAGCCAACAAGTTTTTTACTCTATACACGTACAGAACACTGAGTGCTGGGACGGCTGAAAACAACTCTGCGAAAACGAGATGTCGGAGCGAGAATCCTGAAGTTCACCCGTACGGTCTATCTGGATTAATTGCTCTGAATCCCTATCTGGATGGAATTACAGAACCCTGCTACCTCACCAGTGCAGGCCGCTTGTTGTCGAACTCCCAACCCGGGATTAGGAATTGCATTGCAGTAGCATCGTCTCGTGCGCCCAGACCATGATCAAGATAGAGCTGGTGCGCACGCTCAACAGCGCCGCGTCCAAGGAGAGTAGCTAAAAAAGGTCTTCTCCGCGCACCTTAGAACCTTGTTGTATCCATTTTTGTAATTGGTCTAAATCTATTTCGTCATCTTGCCGGATGTCGAGATATCGAACATGTTGATGTTTCGAACTGCCTGGAGCCAGAGGTTCAAGAGATAATCCATTTAAGAAGGTGACTTTCACGTACTTCGTGAAGCAATGAAAACTCAAGAACCAGCCGTAATCTTCGATTCCATAGAACGGTGAATTCCATCTGACAGACTTGCGGACATCGGGCAAAATTAGGGTCACAAGATCGTCGATAATCTGTCCTACGCGTTGCTTCCACGATGGCATGGCGGATATGTACGCTTGTACGTACTAGTCGCCGTCACCCTTCGGAATCTGCGGATTTCCACCGGACAGTAGTTTAGGTGTACTTAATTCGTTCTCGTTGGACATACCGTAGTCGTGTACGATTCAGAATATCCGATATGGACGCATAGGATGGGTCAGGTTCAAGATCCAACTAAGTAGGATGCGATCAAATTATGTCAACACAACAAATAGCGAACAAATTCTGTAGTACTTGCGGGGAATCAATCAGAGCAGCCGCGGAAATATGCCCGAATTGCGGGGTCAGGCAGTTCGCACCGCCAGACTCGGTCAATGCGAGCCCTAAGTCATTTGTCGCAGCGCTGATTCTGTGCTTCTTGCTAGGAGCACTCGGTGTTCACCGTTTCTATGTGGGCAAGATCGGTACTGGAATCCTCACCATTCTGACCTTTGGCGGATTCTTCGGTATATGGCCTTTGATTGACCTAATTCTGATTGCAACTGGTAACTTCAAAGACAGTGATGGTCTCAAGATCAAACCGTAGTCATAGTCTTTCAGAGCCGGACAAAAGTTAAAAAACCCCGATCATGTGATCGGGGTTTTTACATCACTTGCATTCAGGTGGGTTCTTTCCTGATACAACGCCGAAAGGTAAATCTACTGTGCGGGCAAGAGGATGTTCCTGAGAAAAGAGTCGTAGTCGTTCACCGGATTGACCGAGATTGAGCTCCACAAGTGAACCTTGGCATCGAAGAAAAGCTGTTGCACATCGTGTCCATTTTCAGCGTCAACGATGAACCACATTCGATGCCCGACTGGGAATAACCAACCACCCAGTATTTCTAGTCCATTTTCGGATGCATAATCGGTGAGTTGGGCGAATGATCGAGCGTGAATGCCAGCTGGATCTCCGGCGATGCAGGACTCAGCTCTGTGTTCAAGTTCTACCATGTATTGCATTCGATACTCATCTCTGTTGAGTCCCGGTCGAAGATCCGAGCCGAGCTACATTTACCTCATCGGTGAGTCTGTTCCCACCTGCTTATAGTTCAGTTGAACAGCAACCACTACGTTGTTGAGATTTACTTCTGAGATTTTCGATCCCGATTTTGCAAGTCTCATTTCCTGAGAACTATTTAAATGTGTGCTTCGAACTATTTGAATTCAGCCACGTTCAAGGATCCGTCTAAACCTTAGAGTGCTAACCAGACACAATAGGTTCACCTTTCGAAAGAACGTCGAGTAGTTGACCTACCGTACGGTTCCTTTCGAGCGGGTGCCTTAGGTGAAGATCGCTAACCACTTCGTAGCGGTTTTCACGACCCTGTTTAGTGATCGAAATAAATCCGGCGTCAGTCAGCTCACGAATTATTCTCATTACTGCCCGCTCGGTAATTCCAACCTGCTCGGCAATATCTCGAACACGAACATCAGGTTGCCGCCAAATGACCAGCAACGTGTGCGTGTGGTTAGTGAGAAATGTCCAGGTTGGTGAAATAGAAGTCATCAGTAATCAAAATTTCGTTACAAAGACAACAATACATGACAACTATTACATGTAAATAGTTACATGATATTGTTTACATATTTTTTAGTCACTCAGAAGGTTATTCCAGCCCAGAAAAAAGCAGTGGGTACTTTTCACCGATGTAGCTGAGGAACTTCCAGACCGATTGATGACGGTCATACTCAATTCGCCCACCATCACCACGACCGACAAGTCTTGAGTACAGGACTTCAACCGCCGGTACCTCAGATTCGTTTAACCTAAGCTCAGGTCGTATGATCAACCATTCTGGTAGGTCGCTGATGAGCGGAACACTTTCTTACAGAACGTGATTCTCAGCGTCGTGCTGGGGGTCGTATCCGATCTCATGGCGCGTTGTTTCAATGTCGAAGATGTTGTACTTGTTGTCGGAAATTACGTAGTAATGAGCGCTCGGGCGAAGCTTTCCAGCACGAGCAGTTTTGTAGCAAGCATCGACGAATCGAGCGGAATCTTCCTGGTGACACCAGACGGTGAAATAGGAGATTTCATCCTTGGGACCATTGGTTTCGTTGATCCCACCCCATCGAGCGGCAACTGCACTTTGCCCGTGCGCGCCAAGCCGGTGACACCACGCTTCAACATAGGCTTTCTCGACGCCGTAATCGCCTGTCGGACACGGCTCAGTCATTACTGACAACGGCTCGGGCCAGGGATTCACTTCATCGAACCGTCTATTGGCGATCGGTGAATTGTCCTCACGGGTGTAGCCGTAATAGGCCCCGCCGGTCGCATGAACCGAGCTGGAGCCAATCACTACTGCTTCAGGGCAGACGTCCATGATCGCCCAGAACACCCTGTCGGTCATTGCATTCATGTCGCTTAGCGAATCCAGTCGCGCGAGATAAACAACCAGGTCGCGTCCCTTCAATGCCTCGCGCAAACCAGCATCGTCATTCGCTAAGTCTAGATCGAGGAACTGCCGGTGAGCGTCGGGATGAGTTGCCTTGTCGGGACTACCCGGGAGATCGGCTGATGTAACCGAGTACTGGGAGTCCAACATTGGAAGGTACGTCCGAAGCCCAGAACCGATGGTTCCCTTTCCGCCGAGCAGCAAAGTGTTGATCAAATTCTTCTCCCCAAAGTAGCCCCTGTCAGTTAACGAGCCAGAGGTTTCCTCTTTTGAATTACCGCAGCAAGAACTCAACGTCCTGTGCAAACGGCTCTTCGTCTCCGCCGATTACATCGAGTTGGCCCCTACCCATCACGTCCTGTTTTGATCCGTCTCGCTCAGGCTCTGAGTAACGCTCAAACCAGTCGAACAGGTCTTTCCGCATCGCTCGAATAATCGACCTGAAAGCAACGTCATCAATAGCGTTTTTGACTTCGTTTGGATCATTCGCCAGATCGTAAAACTCGTGGGGACCCTCCGGGTATCGGTGAATGTACTTCAGAGACTGCGTACGAATCATTCGAGTCTTTCCATACTCGTCATGGACCACCACCGGTGACATCTCTCCGGGATTTTCACCATCGACCAGCCTCGCAAAGCTAGTACCCGGTCGCTCTACGTCATCATCAACAACAACCCCAGCAAGGGTCGTTAGCGTTGGAAAGAAGTCGTAATGGCTCAGTAGCTCACGACTAACAACACCTTGCGGAAGTAATCCGGGCATCGACATCAGTGTTGGCACCTTAACTGCGGTGTCGAACATATTTGGCGGATATGTCCCATTGCCCTTCCCCCAGATACCGTGGTGCCCCATGCTCATCCCGTTATCCGACGTGAAAACAACCACTGTCGACTCACGTAAATCGTTCGCCTCAAGCCAGTCAAGCAATCGGCCAATGTTGTGGTCCATCTGGGTGATCGCAGCAAAGTACCCGCTCAGCATCGCCTGTCTCTGCTCGGCTGTTTGCCCAACACTTCCTGAAGAACCTTTCTTTTCTAGGTGGTCAGGATGCACGGGGTCCCAGCGAACCGATTCGAACTTACAGTTCTCGAAATAATCGTCGTAGAGTTCCGAGGGATGTTGATGCCGATCCCACGGTGCGTGAGGTGCAGTGAAGTGCACATTCAGCGAAAACGGAGACTCAGACCCAAGTTGATCATCGAGAAAGCCGATAGCGTTATCGGTAATGACGTCGCTAACGTAGCCGTCACCTTTATAAGCCTCACCGTTTTTGAACATTGGCGAGTCGTAGTAGTCACCTGATCCAGTAGCAAACACGTCCCAGAAATCAAAGCCAACTTGCGGTGAAGACGAATCACCAAGGTGCCACTTACCGCTCAGACCGGTCACATATCCAGCATCTCGCAACAGCTCGACATAAGACGTGCGACCGTCCAAATACCTGATCGTCTTGCCGTCTTCCGGTAACTCGGTCGAGTTTCCCGCCCGCAAAAAGTCCTGTACTCCGTGCTGCGATGGCATTTGTCCGGTGAATATCGATGCCCGTGCTGGTGAACAAACCGGTGACGCACAGAAAAAATTCTCGAACCTGATTCCGGATTCGGCAAGCCTGTCCAGGTTCGGCGACTTCAGCTCAGGTGTACCAGCACAATTCATTGCCCACGGTCCCTGGTCATCGCTGAGGATGAACAAAATATTCGGACGGTCTGCTGTGCGGCTTGCCACGATTCCTCCAGAGCATTATTCAGCTAAATCCGATGAACCGTCGGAGTATAAGTGCATTGATCGCTCAGCTATGGGTCTGCCATCCGGTCATTACGCAATTTCACCAAATTGAACGACATTAACAAGAAGCAACAAATCTCTTTCCTTCGGAGGCACCCTTAGCAAACCGACTTCGCCACCATCATCTAAGCAACATACCTACACGAACTACAAAGTCGTACTAACCAAAACCGCTATCGGTAAACCAACGAAATTCGGGATTACATATGAGTTTGAAGGATCGAAAACTCGAATCGAAAAGACGAGCAGAGAAAATTTATGTGAACTCGGTCTCCGGCCAAACCGGCGGTACGTCGTATACATAGTCAGTCACAAAAC
The DNA here is from genome assembly GCA_038150225.1 of Chloroflexota bacterium. Lineage (GTDB taxonomy): Bacteria > Chloroflexota > Dehalococcoidia > Lucifugimonadales > Lucifugimonadaceae > Lucifugimonas. The sequence goes on along the minus strand of JAYQWG010000033.1, from coordinate 5,836 downwards.
CCAAAAACAAACGGCGGCATTCGTACAAAAATGGCGGTAAATTACCGTCACGCAATTCCCCTAAGGATTAATCAGGCATGAGAAAAGAAAAAATCGGATTCGTCGGACTCGGCATGATGGGACTTCCAATGTCACGGAATTTGGTGGAAGACGGTTATTCGGTAAATGTCTTCGATCTAGACACTGAAACTGTCGCCAAAGCTGTGGAGTTCGGTGCAACCGCAAAATACTCTGCCGCAGAAGTGGCAAGTGATTCCGACATCGTGATTACGATGGTCCCAGATTCACCTCATGTCGAAGCTGCAATCATCGGTCAGGGAGGAATAATCGAGGGGGTTCGATCAGGCTCAGTAGTTATCGACATGTCGACCATCTCACCGGAAACCGGCAAAAAGATGGCAAATGCCCTAAAAGAAAAAGATGTCGAATTCATCGACGCACCAGTCACGGGTGGCGTCATCGGTGCAGAAGCCGGATCCCTTTCGATTCTAGTAGGTGGAAATGCTGGTGCCTTTGAACGAGCTTTACCAGTGCTCAACGTGCTTGGCGGAAACGTCGCGCATCTGGGACCAACAGGATCTGGTCACACCGCCAAGATTGCCAATCAAATACTTGGCGCAACCGCGCTGATTGGTATCGCAGAAGCTCTCGTATTGGCAAAGAAATCCGGGCTGGATCTCGAAGCATTTCTTCAGGCGGCCAGTAAAGGCGCAGGCCAGTCATGGCATCTCGACACACTCGGACCGAAAATTCTGGCTGGGGATTTTGACCCTGGCTTCATGGTGAAACACATCCAGAAAGATCTTCGACTGGCGGAAGAAACCGGTGCTCAAACAGGCACGGCATTGCCCGCTACGAATCTAGTGGCGCAAATGTACCGTGCGTTACAAGCGGAAGGTCCTGATGCGCAGTCGCAAGGTCACCAGGCACTGGTTCAGGTAATCGAAAAGTTATCTAACGCGCAAGCTCGTTCTTAAAGTTCGGCAAAGAGATGATCGACCTCTGCTGCCATTTCGGCATCGGCGGGAACCATCCCACCTTCGTCATGGCTCCACCACCAGACTTCTAAAGAGCCCCACTCAACAACCAGTTTCGGATGGTGGTCTGAATCTTCTGCAAGGGCCCCAACCTTGTTGGAAAACTCAAGGGCTTCGATGAAATTCCGGAAAGCAAACCTCTGAACAAGCTTGCTAATTCCATCCTCATCCACCACTTCCCATTCCGGGTTCTGTTCAAGGATCTTAGAAATTTCGTAATCTGAAAGTCGCGCCATACTCTGCCTTCCGTTAGGTCTCGATTACTGGTAGAACCACGTGCGAGGAATACTTGCGCCCTAGATGTACGCTATTACGCGAAGACTTTGCGTGAGTTTGCCTTCCGATTGGTTCGCCTGTATTCGAATTGACGTCGAATCTAGGAAAGTTACTCGACGCAATATCAACCCGAATCCTATGCCCCTTGACAAATAGATTCGACACTGGAGGTAGATTTATCTCGAGCTCGTAAACCTCACCAGGTGCCATGAAATCCTCGTGTTCATACCCATTTCTGAACCGAGCTCTTTTAATCGAGTCTGCCAATGGCAAATGAAAACCTTTCGGGTACATCTGACTCGGGGGGTAAACGTCCAGTAGCTTAGCGGTAAAGTCAGTGTCTGGGGCATCAGATGACACCCACAATTTCACCGAAATAGGTCCAGTCACTTCCACGTCAGATTGCAGAGGTGCTGACTGAAACACCATTACGTCGTCTCGCTCCGATAACAACTTCGGCATATTGGCAGGACGATCCTGAGCAACAACCGTGTAATCACGTTCTTCCTGATGAAGTGGTCCATCTGGAATCAATGATTTCATCCTGGCTCGTTGAGGAACGTAGGCGGCATCGATTTCGTCGGGAAGAATTAGCCATTCATAAAAGCCTGTAACGTTCCCACTGATTGATGGAACCGGATTGTTTGGATCGTGAATCCAGCTGATCCTAGCGGCGTCGGCGATGGGCTTCGTCTGCTCCAATCCGCCATCTTCAGTCAGATAAAATTTAGTCTGGTTTGTTCGGGATAACGGCCATTCGTGTTCGAAGCGCCATTTGCCGCCATGATCGATCCTACCGTTCGCATCAACTTCACCTGTTCCACCACCCATAACGAAAATGCGCACTGGTGCATCTTCTTCTATACCGGTCGCTTCATCTTTTAGCCATCGGTCGAACCAGCGGAAGCGATGCTCGTTCAGAACTTTGTCACCCCAGTTGGCTTCCTCTCCGAATTCAACTTCACCTACATGTGACGCACCCTTTCCACGCATCGCCACGTGATTCCAAGGTCCGAGCACAAGACGCTGTGGAGACTCGTTTTGCCTCGACATATGAGCGAATTGTTCTGAGGTTTCCGCTACGAATGGGTCGTACCAACCGGAGCTGTATACCGCCGGAATATCCGCCATTCGACCGAAGTGCTGCTCGTGGTTTAGTGACTCTTGTTGCCACCACTCGGTGTACTTACCGTCCCGGTAATAATGCATCAGGACTTTCTCTAGATTCGGTACCGCAGCGATCGGAGTTTCACCCGGCATGAACGGCTGCCTCCAAACTTCCTTGCTGAGTTGTTCGGCCCCTCGTTCGATTCGCTCTATCGCTACAGAATCATTCTGGATTTCCTGCGAGTCGTAGCCGTGTAAATACAAGGCACCATACATGTGCAGTGCCATCGCACCGCCCTGCCTGACTTCCCACTTGAATGCATTGGTAGGCGCAACATCTACCCAGAGTGCGGCGAGATGAGGTGGGCGGTAGAGTGAAGCCATATTTTGAACAATCCCGCCATGAGAAGCGCCAACCATCCCGACCTTCCCATTCGACCACTTCTGGCTGGCTGCCCACTCAATGGTGTCGTAGCCATCGAGTCCTTCTTTTTGATTCGCAGTATGGAAGTAATCTCCCGTGCCTTCAGAAAATCCACGACCGCGAAGGTCCTGAAGTAGAACCACGTAACCGCGTTCCACGAATGCACGTGCGACCGGTTCAATCCAGATCACCGGATTTGATTTATCGTAGGACGTCCTACCAAGAATCGTCGGAAATTTTCCGGTTAATGGGTCACCGTTGGAATCCGCTGGTCGATAGATATCGGTGGCAAGACGAACGCCGTCCCGCATGGGGATCATCACGTTCTGTGAAATGACCAATCCGTAAGAATCTGGTAAGTCTTGCATCTCGGGGTCCGGTGTATGCGTTATATGAGCGAGCCTTATATTTACACAACATGCGTGGAATTGCTGCATCTGCATTCAAGACAGAGCACGCTTCGCCAGGTTGCCGCAAATATCTCCAGGGTTATGGCAGTTTCGGTACAAGCACTCATCGCCCTAATCTACTCAACAACTTCATACTGAAGCTGACGAAGGGTCAGAGGTTTACTACCGCTCCGGCAAATACCCCTCCAGCGCATCCATCGCAATCTTACGAGTATCCTGTCCAAACTCCGAGGACTTCGAAATCCAGTCGATGTATCCCTTGTCATCCCGGACAACATCCACCAGACGCTGACCTGTATGCTTCCCGAAGTTCACCAGTGCGTCGCCTTCTTCACCCCAGACGAACTTCGCCGCGCCGTCGATCGCTCTCGACGAATCAATCCCCTTCGCCCAATCACTCAATGCCTGCGGCTCTAAAGGAATCGAGGGATGGCTAGCGACCTCGCCTTGAAGAATTGACAGAATATTTCTGGCAGTCAAAGATTCGTCACCCGACCTAGGACGTTCTTTACCAACAAATCGTCTGTATGCCGAATCCAGATTCCTAGGCTCTAAACGGTGAAAAATTGTCATCGCATCCAAGACAACGCGATTTGTCATCGAAAAGTCGACACCGTTCCGTTCGAATTCAGCCAGTAGCAACCTCAAACCAAACCGTTCAATTCCAAACCCTGCAAGGTCGCACCCCTCTAGGTGATCTGCGAGCGCTCGTGCGTAAGCCTTGAAAACCGGCTTATCCTGCACATCTAAATCGGTCAAACCGTGCACTTGCGAAGCACCGGGCGGAATAGGAACCTGGGGGTTAACTATCACCGACCGGATGTGCTCGGTGCCGTCGGGATTCAGCTTCAGCACTGTCAGCTTCACTATCCTCGCTGTATCAGTGTCGAGCCCGGTCGACTGGACATCTATGATTGCTAGCGGTTTGGACAGTTTCAGGTTTCGTTGAGGTGAGGATTCTTCGCTCATTGCCGTAAATGTACGATGTTCTGCGTTCAAATCAAACGCGCTGGTTCACAAATTCGCCCAAACCGCCAGTTGCCCGTAGTATCGGAACTGCGAATCATCGCTAGAATACTGAGTCCGCACGTCCATACGAGCGCTTTGCTACTCGCCACACGGCACATGATGCGAGCGCCGGATCCCTAGAGCCGAAGTGGCGGAATGGCAGACGCGAAGGTCTCAAAAACCTTTGGGGTAACACCCGTGTGGGTTCGACTCCCACCTTCGGCACCAAACCTAACCCAGCTTATAAAACTCGTTTCCTGACAGTTTCATAAACCACCTACAGGATCAGCGCACGCTTACCTACATGTGATCAAACAGTCACTGATTGCCGACCACATTGAAAAAGGGAAGTGCCTAAGGCACTTCCCTTTTTTTGTTTTTAGAAAAAGTGGGCCAGCTAGGACAACTACTAGTCAGTTTCCTTGCTGCAAATCCAACCGTGCCACACCAATCCAACCAAGAGGCCCAAGTAGAACACCATCATGGCCATGCTTTCGTAACCAATAGCCAAAATAATGATCGCTCCAACTAATCCAGAAAGGCCAAGAATTAATGTAGGAATTTTCTCCATCGGGCCACCCTTGAGAGCAGTCAAGCCTACGAGTACAAATCCAGCTGCCGAAACAAAAGTTGTCACGGCGCCGATTGCCTGAGAAGCACTGTAAAGAGAGCTTCCGACAACAGCGTTTTCACCGAATGCGTCAGCTCCACCAAGTATCAAGCCCATCTCAAGAACACCGCCAACAGCCCCAAAAAGAAGCAGTCCACCACCTATTACAGCGGTAGCAGTGTTAGCTAATTTCTTGTTGATTAGGGCTATAAAGCTAAATATTGCTGTAACGAATCCAATAGTCGAAATAAGTCCAACTATTTGTGAAATTTCGAGATTTTTACCTATCCCAGACAGCATAGCTGATGAGTCAGCTGTGTCCGGAAATTCAGCTAGTGCGCCAAGTATGATCCAACCGGCAAAACCTACGATCATTCCAACCATAAGGCTCCGGCCTAAAATCAGATTAGAGGCCATTATTTTTCTCCTTAGAAATCTCTTCTCATATTTGCGAAAAAATTCGTTTTTAGACCGTACCACAAACGATTTAGTTGATAACTGAAAACTTTCGTTGCAATTTTTCGTGAATTTCGACGAGCTAAAGCATTTATCACTTACGTCAAAAAAATCGAATTCGAGAGATATCCTCTTTCAGTTAACTATGATTAGGCGGGCTTCTAAAGAATGGTCCTAAGATCATGATGACGCCTGGTGAAGTGGTGAACCTAAAATCACAAAACACCACTTAAAAGTTTTCACATAGGGCTACGGAGGGGTTGGTCTCAAACGCACTTGGTTTTACGCCTGTGAGGGTTCGACTGCCTCGTCCGGGACCACAAATTGCCGGTTAATCCGAAGGTGTTGACACCTTTCTCATGACGACAGCTTGTGAATATTTTTGGGATAGTCAGAGGAGACCTAGGACAATAAAACTGTCAGTTGTATCGAGGCGATTCGCGGGGTGAAAACATGCCTATGGGTAGTGAGGCTGTTCGTACTGATACGTGATTGTCAGCGACTCAAC
>JAYQWG010000032.1:0-21176 GCA_038150225.1 Chloroflexota bacterium | reverse complement strand
GTTCCGTACATATCGAACATCACGGTTTTCAACGTCATTCAGTCATAACTCCAACTGGTTGAACGGCAAGCGTCACGGCACCAACCCAACTTGCATCAACCGATTTTAGAACTCTGGCACATTCGTTTATTGTGCTGCCCGTGGTGTGAACGTCATCAACCACGAGGATGCGTTTGGTCGCAATTTCGTCAACGTATTGCTCGTTCACTGTAAAGGCCCCGGATACTGATGCCGCTCTGGAGCGCGCCGACTGCTGCTGTGACTGAGGAATCTTTTGTTCAGTCCTGGAAAGCAATCTCGGCTCATGATTGATGCCCAGAAGTGCGGCGATGTGCCGAGAGAACACTTCTGACTGGTTAAATCCTCGCTGTTTTATCCGCGATCGAGACAACGGCACGGGGAGAACCAAATCCGGCGCTACCCGTTTTAAGCGTTCCACATCGAGCAGTTCAGAAAACACTGGTCCAAGCGCTCGAATATCGTCAAACTTGAAGGCCCTAATAGCTTCTCCGACTGGCGAATCGTACTGGTAATAACCATACAAACGGTCGATGTATTTAGGTTCAACTCTACATTTTGAACAGGTGCCCGAGGCAGTCATAGGCTCTGCGCAAATACGGCATGCTGTATCGGCCACTAGGCTCGACTCCGCGAGACAAATGTGGCACAGTAACTCACCTTCTCTTCCGCAACTAACACAGGAAGAAGGAAACACTAATTCAACGAGTTGATTTACGACTCGGTTGAGAGAGGAAATTATCACGCCGATCTCAGCACCTTTGATGGCTCAGAGCCTTAAAATATCAGTGCCGGAGCAGATAAATATCTGCAACCGAAACGGCGTCGATAAGTTTTCCGATTGGGGGCTCCGTGGAACTCACGATCACCGCTAACAACACCACTTTGACCGATGCAATCCGAGGATATGCAGAAAAGCGACTCAGCATCCTCGACAGACGATTCAAAGATACGGTGCCGGTGTATCTACAAATCCGCAAAGAGCAGACCAAGAAAGAAGATGATCGGTTCATAGCCGAAGTCACGATCAAGATGGATCGTGGTGTAATACGAGGTGAAACTCGTGCGGATTCTCCGTACACGGCTATTGATGGCGTATCCGACACGGTCACGCGGCAAATTCGAAAGTACAAGACCAAGCTCGACAAGCACGGTCGAAAGAGTGCCCCAGGTGGTCTGAGCCAGGCAGTTGCTGAACAGCTTGCCCAGATCGAGTTCGAAGACCCTCAAGAGCCTGACGTTCAGGAACTTGAGTACGGTCAACTGGTCCGAACCAAACGGCACACCATGAACGCAGAGTCAGTGGAGGACGCGACGGCTCAAATGGATCTTCTTGGACACAACTTCTACGTGTTCAGGAACAAGGCATCTGGCGATATAAACGTCGTTTACCGACGTCACGACAACGACTACGGTCTAATCGTTCCAGAGGACTAACAACGCCCTAGTTGCTGGCAGTTTTAGCTGGCGACATGTACTCGTAAATCACGACAGGTGTATCAACCTCTGAACCGAGAGGTGGGTACACCTGTTTTAGTCCAAGAGGTTCCATTTTCGAGAACTTTTCCAGACCTGCCGCCGCGTACTTGTTGTGTTCCATCTCGCCAACGTAGACGTATCTGACGTTGTACTTGTCGAGCGTGTTGATCGCAACAATCGGAACAGTTGTGTTGAAGAACGTATCTACTTCAGCCCTTCGTTGTGAAACTGTGTAGGCGTAACCAACTCGTTGTTGACGCTGATGCCAGTCCCAACCAATCACTGCTGGCAGTCCCGTGTAGATCGAAACTCGATTTCCCCAGCGATATTGATCGCTAAGGCCTTCAATCACCACCGGCGAACCTTCGACGTTTTCCTGCAACCACTCGATCGCATCCAGATCGTATTTGAGAACCAGTGGACCTTCGTGGTCCTGATACACCACTGTTTCCATGTAGTCCGTGCCATCTAGACCAAGTCCTGAGTACTCAAATCGAGTGAGGTTGCGAGATCGGGTACCAAAGATCGGGTACATCATCACCGCAATCGCCAACACAGCAACGACTGTGAGCCACACACTTCTAGGCACCGACGCACGCCTGAATGAAATCTTTCCTGAGTCGTACAAGACCCAGGCAAAGTAGGCTGAAGCTAAAGCGAGGAGCGTCCAAGCCTGCAAGTAGAACTTGAACACGGTGTTCATCCGCCCAATGTCGTCTTTTACTGTGAAGACATCGACACCTGCAGCTATGGCTAGTGCCATCACCACCATTGCCGTTGGAGCCAGCGAATACCGAGAGCCAACAACACCAGATCGGAATGAAATGACTCCGGCAGCGGCGACGACCGATGCAATTGCAACTACGAATCCGATCGTGGCGAACCCTGAGAACGAAAGTGCAGCAACCACAGTCGCAAGGATCAAAATCACAATATGCCAGATCCATCCTGTAATGCCGGAACCCGGCCTCGGAGAAACCGTAATCGCCTGTAGTGCTTGAGGAATGCGCTCGGTCCAAACAAGAACACTCCAACCGGCAATAACTGCAAGGAACAGGGCGTGGATTGTGATGTAGCGCCAGAGATCCGTTTGGAATTCACTCCTCAGAACCCCATTGTTGAATAGTTCAAAATTCATGTGGAACGGCAGATATACGACATGCCCAACCACGAGAACGAACAAACTTGCCGTGCCACCCTTGATCAATCTAATGAGAATCGGACTTTGATGAGTCAGTAGGTAACCGGCAGTGACGAGGCCGCCAGCGAGGAGCAACTGTGTTGGAAAATCCCATGCGTTAATCGTTCGGAGCGAACCTACGAGAATTCCAATGGTTACCAGGGAACCGATAGATTCCTTGATCGGTCGATTCCTGCCGATCCTCAAGAACATCGAAATGGATGCTGCGAGAGCAGTGATTGCAACTGGAATTGCGATCAAGTGGGCGTGAAGGTCGGCAAACAGGAACGTAAAGAACGGGAACTCGGTTATCTCGAATCCCTTCGAGTCAGGTGCCATCATCCTTGAGCTGCGCCAAAAGTCGAACTCACCAAATGGCAAATCGTTCGAGATGACCCTCACCCATCCCTGTATCAACTGAGTCAATCCATCAATGTTTCCGGCAACGGTGACGAAAATCGCCCCAAGCAAGCCAAAGTAAATCGGGGCTTTTCTGGTCCATGCGGGCACAAGTTTTGCTCGAAGGCTCAACTCAACTAAGTTGCTGACGATCGAATAAGCACCTACCACCGTCATCGCTGCGAGCATGGGCACTGCAAGGTTGTAGGCAACCGATGGCACGATTCCAGTGAATCGGATGAGGCTCGCTACCATGAATTGGCCAAAGTAGTAGTAGTTGAGATACCCACCAGCGTGCCATGGATCGTATGGCGGAACAATCGACGACTTCACTACCGCGTTGAGGTAGGCAAAGTCCATCGGCTTTTCTCCACCTTTCCACGGGTGCCAGAGGTCAGGGTTAGCGGCTCGAAGAAACAGGAAACCGATGAACGCCAGCAAGAATAGGGTCTCGTACCAGTAGATCCTGCGGATGTTGGCTCTTATGTGATTCAGGATCTCGTCGCCTGACCTGCGCACTACAAGCATCGAAAGGGCAGCTAACAGCATTACTGCCAGTAGCACGGTTAGAGCGTGGAATTTGACAAGTCCGGAACTGACCAACAACCACGTCAAAGTCGATACAAACACCATCCCAAGGGGTTTTGAGAGGAGATAACCACGATCAGGGAATGATCGGAAAACGAAGTAGGCGAGAGGTAGCACTGCCAGAGCGAAGATTTGTGTACCCAGGTACCAGAATATTGGCGTCAACCAGTCTGGCATGAAACGTAAGAAAGTGATGTCAGTCCATGTACCGCCCGACTGCTGTACGTCACGTCCTTCGTCCGACAATAGGAGTCCGATCTCAGGCTGAGTTCGTGTACTGCTTCCAGATTCATCTGCACCAATCACTTCACGGAATTGCTCAGGAGATAGTCCTCCCACATTCTCGAAAATGAAAGTTTGAGGATGCTCGTAGACCGAAAAACTTTCATCAGCCCAGCCGAACCCAGCGGTGAAAAGCCCCCCGCTTGGCTGATCGAACGATCTTGGAGCGGCGAAATCTACCCTTGCGAACGGGTCCTCGTAATAGTCGACTCCGAGACCTCCTACGTATCGACCCGATGCGTGAGCCAGCTCGTAACCCAAGCCCCCAGAAAACAGTTCTTCGTAAAACTTTGTGGTGACCGGATAACGCTCAGGAAGCCTTGGGATCGTTGCGTAAAGCCTGTTGCTCAGCAGTACAAAGTAATCGGCGCCTGCCAGTCTCTCGGAAAGTTGAATAAATTTTTGAGGCGATTCATCGTTATAGAGTTCCGCACGTTCGTATATGCGCAATCCAGGAACATGTGGAATTCCTTCTTCCCAATGCTCTTGAACGACTACCGAACCCGGAACGGCGTTGTCACGAAGCCAAAACGACGTGTCTTTCAATGGGTGTGGCCCCGCGTAAACGCTCATGAACGACAACGTGTAGTGCACGGTTAGGAGAAGTACGAGCGCAATAGGTGCGTATTGCAGTGCCCTCCTGTTTGGCCAAAGTGCTTTGATTACCTCGAACATCCACCAGAGTGTTCTTGCCCCGTAGATCAACAAAAACGGAAGTATGGGCAGCATGTACCGCATGAACTTCACATCGAAGTAACCAGTGATGGCAAGGTACGGAATAACCCAGACCAGGATCACAACATCAACTTTGCGTTGAGCTAACAATCCAGCGGCGATGGCTCCAAGCAATCCAAGCCAAACCGTAATCCCGAGTGCAGGACCAAGACCCCAGGTTCCAAGTTGAACAATGTTGTAGATATAAGGAGTCGTGTCCTCGTACTGGCGGGTGAATGGGAAGTCGACTTCACGTCGAACCATTTGCCCCTGTGTAGATATGTTGTCTACGTAGGTTCCGAAATCGAGGAACATGTATGGCTGCGTGACCACCAGCACAATGATGGTGACCCCAACAGCTATTACCAGGTTGGTAAACGCTATCGATTGTCTGCTTCTGGCTTCGCCTGAGGCACCAGACTCAATGTCCAACCTGTCCCCGCTACGAGACAGGGCAAAAACGAGATACGCAACCCCAATTCCGAGTGCCAACGGCAAAACCGAAAACTTGGTCGCCATCGCTAACCCGAACATTAGCCCGACCCACACGGAATCTGAAGTTCGTCCGGTTCTTGCCACTTTCAACATGAAATAAACGGTGGCGACAATAAACGTCGTCATGAACGAATCGACAGCAAAGAAGTGTGCAAGTTGAACGTGCAACACGGCTATTGCACCAAGTACGGCAGCGAGTAATCCAACTCGGTTACTAAACGCGAACCTTCCGATCAGGTATATCAGCAGTACCGTGAAAGTGTCCGATATCGCCGAAAGAGCACGCCCCGCGTATCGGAGCTCAAATAAGTCCATCCACTTGGCAGGTGCCAGCAAGTACTGAACTGATTTAAGTGCGTAGTGGGGCAAACTTCCCCAGTTGAAAGAACCAGGATTGAGCGTGCTTTGCTCTGGATTGAAGATCAGGCGCCATTCAGACCCTTCTGGGACTTCAAGGTCGTAAACCTGCGAAAGGAACGCACGTTCATCTGGATGGAACAGACCACCTTGATCCCAGTTGATCCCGTAAAGCCTTAGCCCGAGAGCAACGATAAGAATCAACGCCAGCAACACCGCTGTTCGTGTCGACATCCCCATCACGCTACGTTGGATATTTGAGGACGCGCCAGATCGCCGAACCGAGTTCGCCGGATCCATATTCGATGTTGGTTCAGTCCCGGATGCTGCGCCGGGTCCATGCGTCATGACGAAGGATTCTATCCATCACCGACTCATTGTTATTCGTCCGGTCCAACCTAAATACGAGAATATGTTGATTCTCGATTTGTGCATATGTCGTCATGCGTGCCTGTTCGTTTGACCAACTCAAGTAGCCCACTTAGTCTTGATCGTCACGACTTTTTGAACACCGAACATACTTTTTGGTGGCAGTAGAAAGACCGGCCGTTTGGCACTTGCAGAATCTCAGAACCTTGTATCGAGCGCGTTTGAGCGCACCGTCCTTCCTAACGGACTCCGAATCCTCACTTCCACCTTCCGCCACACGAACGCTGTGAGCATCATCTTCCTCTTCGGGGCAGGATCTAGATACGAGACTCCTGAGCTTGCTGGGGCTTCTCACCTGTTCGAGCACCTGCTCTTTAAGGGAACTGAGAAACGACCAACACCACGTGAGATTTCCGAAGTAGTCGAGAGTGTCGGGGGCAGCATCAACGCTTTCACCGATCGAGAAGTCACCGGATACTGGTGCCGGCTCGCCCAACCTCACTACAAGAACGGTATTGATCTGCTCGCTGACATGACACTAAATTCTCTTTTCCAGGACGAGGATATTGAGAAGGAAAAGCATGTCGTGTTCGAAGAAATTCGAGCATCGCACGACTCGCCGGCAGCCAGAACTTCCATGCTCCTTGATGAGCTACTTTGGCCCGATCAACCAATGGGACGCGACATTGCTGGTTCCGTTGATTCGGTCAACGCTATATCACGTGAAGCAATGCTCGAGTACTTAAATACTCAGTACGTTGGGTCGAACACAGTCATTGCTGTCGCAGGAAACGTTGAGCACGACGAAGTCGTTGCACAAATATCCGATCTCCTGGGCGGACTGCACGATGGCGAAATCCTCCCAATGTTCCCATTCGAGCCCAAAAAGCCAATTCGAAAAGTGGCGTTTGAAAATAGACCTACCGAACAGGCTCACATTGCGATTGGACTGCCAACATTCGCGAACGATGACCCGGATCGCCACGCGCTTGCACTCATGTCAGTAATCCTCGGTGAAACGATGAGTAGCCGACTTTTTGAAGAAGTGAGAGAACAACGAGGCCTGGCGTACGACATCCATAGCGGAGCTCATTTCTACAGCGACTGCGGCGCTCTCGTGGTCGAATCAGGAATAGACCCTGAACGTGTCGAGGAAGCCATACCGGTGATCGTGAACGAGCTTGCAAAGCTTCGAGACGGTGTAACCGAAAAGGAATGGACGCAAGCGCGTGAACTCACCACCGGTCGGCTTATGCTCCGAATGGAAGAAAGCCGGGCGGTCACAAGCTTCCTTGGAATCCAGGAACTCGTTCGAAACAAAGTCGAATCGGTAGACGAGGTTGTCGAAAAGATTTCGAACGTCACCCAGGCTGATATCCAACGAGCGGCGCAGCGAGTCATCAAGTCAGAAAATCTCGTCATGTCTCTCGTAGGTCCGTTTGAATCGGTCGATAAATTCGAAGCTCTGCTGAAATTCGACTAAAAATTTGCAAAAGCGTGTAAAAAAAACGCTTGGGCTGCGAAATTAATTGGGCGTAGCTTGCTAGTCATGTTGACAAGACAAGCACCTCCACCCGATTTCAAGTGGCAAGCCGACAACATCCGTGCTCTACGCACCCACCTTGGCCTGTCACAAACTGCGCTTTCAAAAGAAATCGGCATACGCCAGCAAACGATTAGCGAGTGGGAGACCGGTATGTACGCACCACGTGGTGCATCGGTCACGATTCTCACCTTGCTCGCCGTTAGCTCAAACTTCCCATTTTTTGAAGAAACTGAAGAATCACGATCGGGTCTAAGTCCGTTACTCGATTCTCCTTCACAGTCAGCTCCTACTCAGTTCACTCCAAGGCGAACTGCAGACGCAGGCCCCGTCACGCAGACGCAATCAACCCCTGCACCGCGACTGACCTTTGAAGCTGCCAGGGCCGCACAAACCGATCGACGAACCGGCACTTACAACACTGTGAATACTGACGGACGGTCCTTCGGTTCTGCCCGGCACGGCGAAGTTCCTATGTAGAACGGTAAGTTCACCACGTCTGAAAGACGTTGGTGGGCTTTGACATTTTCGATTGCGAGAGCATACGATTCCCGCAATCAGTGCCAATCAGTAACGGAGAAGTGAGTTGGCAACGCGTGCTTATATCCTCGTCGAAACAGCTGTTGGTAAGACCAACGAAGTATCCGAGTCGCTGAAAAGCATGCCGCTTATGACAGCGGTAGACACGGTCACCGGTCCGTACGACATAATCGCCGTCGCGGAAGCTGACGATCTCCCGGCGATCGGGGATCTCATTAGCGATGGCATGCACAGCATTCCAGGCATTGTGAAGACGGTTACTTGTCTGTCGGTTCGCAGCTAATACTCCGAAACACTCAACGTCCCAGGGAATCGTGAAAATTGCGGTTTGAGTATTCCGCCGAAGAATCTGAGTTTCATTCCAATCTCAGTCGTTTCCTGGACGAAAACCTTCCTGCCGACTGGCATGGCCCCCCAGACGAATCACGTGACGATCACTGGCAGATTTATCAGGACATTCGACGTGGCCTAGCAGATAACAGATGGCTGGTAATGAGTTGGCCGTCCGAGTTCGGCGGCTCTGATGCGTCTCCACTAATGAACACCATCTTCGCCGAAGAAATGGCATATCGGCGCGCACCTGGACACGACCGGTTTGGCACAAGAATGATCGGTCCAACGTTGATGCGGTTCGGAAACGACGAACAAAAGGCCAAATACCTGCCTGCAATTGCGAACGGTGAGTTCCAGTGGTGCCAGGGCTATTCGGAACCAAACTCGGGCTCAGATCTCGCATCACTTCAAACTCGGGCAGTATCCGACGGCGACACCTTCATCGTTAATGGCACGAAGGTTTGGACCACACTTGCTCACCGCGCCGACATGATGTTCATGCTCGTAAGAACCGATCCTGAAGCAGCTCCTCACAAGGGAATCAGCCTGATACTCGCCGACATGCACGCACCCGGAGTGCAGGTAAATCCGATTATCAACATGGCAGGTGGTCACAGCTTTAACCAGGTCGTGTTCGACAACGTCAAAGTTCCGAAAGAAAACCTTGTTGGTGAACTCAATGATGGTTGGCGCGTGGGTATGACTGTTCTCAATTTTGAACGATCAGGAATTGACTACGTAGGCTGGGCACGAAGGGCACTTAATGAAATTGTTGAATGGCTTTCCAACGACGACTGCCCGATAGATTTCTCAGGCCAGTACTCGGATGTCCGTAGTCAAATTGCAGAACTCGACACTGAAGTTCAATCCGCCAGATTCATGTGCTACGACGTTGCTTGGAGACAGGGTCGAGGTGACATCCCCATTGCTGAAGCATCAATGAGCAAACTTTCAGCAACCGAAGCCTATGTCGCCGTTCTCAACTACGGTCTCGAACTTCTAGGAATGTACGGTTCCCTTGAACCCGGCTCTGAAGACTCAGAACTACAGGGCAGATTCCTCAAAATGAGGCTCTTTTACACGTCAGGTCCAATCCTCGCCGGTACCACCGAAATCCAGAAAAACATCATCGCTCAGCGCGGTTTAGCGCTGCCTCGTAAGTAAGTGAAGTAAACAACGTGGACTTCGGACTTTCAGAAACGCAAGAGTTGATTCGTTCAACGGCTAGAGATTTTTTTGCCACTTCAGCGGGTGTAGAAATTGTCCGAAATGTTGCTGATGGTGATGAAGATGCCGCAAAAAAACTCTGGGACGAAGCTGTTGCGCTGGGTTGGAGTGGATTTACCGTTCCCGAAGTGTTCGGCGGCACTGGTTTTAGTTTCGAGGACCTGATCGTTTTAGTCGAGGAAGCAGGTGCGGCACTCACTCCAATTCCAATCGTAGAATCGTCGATCACTTCGAGCGTTCTAGATAAATACGCCGACGACGAGATTAAATCCGAACTACTCCCTCAAATCGCAATCGGTGAAGTCCTGATAACACCTGCAGTTGTCGAAAAAGATGCGTCCTGGGATCTTTCGACTCCTCTCGTAGCAGGTACATCGACTGGATCAGACGTCGTACTCACAGGCGAAAAGCGTTTCGTAAATTTTGCGAACCTGGCAACACACGCACTTGTGTCAGCGACCATCGATGATGAACTAGCCGTAATTCTCGTTCCAATTTGGAACAACGAGGGAGTTTCAAAAACCGCGCTGAAATCAACCGCTGGTATTTCTATCTCAAACCTCACTTTCAACGAGGTTGCGGTCGCCTCATCTAACGTTGTTGCCACTGGAAAATCGGCAAAGTCGGCGATGTCCGACCTTGTTAGCTTAGGCGCTGTCGCGAGGTCCGCTCAATTAGCGGGACTCGGACGGAAAGTCGTCGAAGTTACTACTGAGTACGCACAATCGCGCGAACAGTTCGGAAAGCCAATCGGCACTTTCCAGGCAATCCAACATTATTTGGCAGAAATGGCAACGACGGTGAAACAGGTAAATCACCTTGTTTACGCGGCCGCATCTTCATCCTCACAGGACTCATATTCCGCTGAATACGTAAGCCGCGCGAAAATCGCAGCAAGCGAAAAAATTCCAGAAGTCTGCTGGAAGGCTCACCAAAACCATGGTGCAATTGGATTTACGTGGGAACACGACCTCCACTTGTTCACTCGGCGGGCGATAGCCTGGAAAACTGACTACGGAGATTCAACGTTCCATAAACACAATCTGTCGAGATTGTTAGGCCTCTGAGGAGAGACAACAAAATTTGGTGGACTGCCGAGGAAGAGCGAAACCAGATGCGTGAACCCGACTGCCTGTTCTGCAAAATAGTGCATGGCGAATCACCGTCAACCGAGGTCTATTCAGACGATCAGGTTTATGTGTTCAACGACATTAATCCTGTAGCGAAAGTTCACGTGTTGATCGTTCCTCGCGAACACGTTACTTATCTGACCGGCGCGACTGAACAACACGAACAGTTGCTTGGCCACATGCTCCGTGCAGGAGCTCGTATCGCTAAAAAACTCGGTATCGACGACAACGGATACCGAATGGCGGTCAATCAGGGTGTCGATGCGGGTCAAATAGTAGACCACTTGCATATCCACCTGATTGGTGGAAGCAAGCTCGATGCTCTCGGTGAACCCCTCGGGCCTATGTAAACGTGTAAAGTCTTTCGCATGAAAGACCCCAATCCCAATCAGGCGGAACATCTCGTTTGAAAACGAGTATTTTGAGCGGGACTAGCTACTCAGCGTTCAAGTTCCGGGAATACCGCCTTTTCTGGATTGCAGCCGCATTCTCCAACATCGGAATGTGGTCGCTGGTCTACGGTCGTCTGTGGCTGATGAGAACCCTTACTGACTCCGAAGTAATGCTCGGGTTGGTGGCAACAGCAAACCTCGCTCCAGTTCTCATCTTCTCAATGTGGGGCGGGGTTCTCGCCGATCGATTCAACCGACTGAGAATCGTCAGGTTCACACGATTGATGTTCGCGTTTGTCACCTTCGGTACAGGCGTGCTCATCCAGAGCGGAATCGTCGAGCCATGGCACGTCCTGTTGATCTCAAGCATCACAGGAACTCTTCTGGCGTTCGACATTCCTTCACGTTCAGCGATGGTGGCAACTATCGTTCCGAAAGAACACCTCGCTGGTGCAATTTCTCTCTACTCGATCGTTTTTGGAACTGCTGCAATCGTGGGTCCGATGCTATTCGACCCCTTGGTTTCGGCTTGGGGACTTGAAGGTCTGTTCTACATAATCGGAACAACCTACGCCTTGACCGTCGTCACTTTGATGATGATGACTCCCGAGGGTCACAAGGTTAAGTCGACAAAAATCAGTCCCTTGCGTGGATTGATCGAAGGGTTCACATATCTGAAAGAGCAACGCTCCATCGCGATGGTCATCGCCCTCGGAATAACTTTTGGTCTGTTCGGATCGTCATTCGACACATTACTTCCGGTTTTCGCTCAAGAAATATTCCTCGGCGGAACCGACACTTACGGACAGTTGTTGCTTGGTGCCGGAATTGGCGGGCTTACAGCTACGACAGCCATCACGTTGATCGGCAAACGTGTACGACCAGCCCTGTATCTGGTCGTCGCAGGAGTAGGTGTCGCCTTAACTCAATTTGCTTTTGCTCAAGCAGATTTGATCGAGATCGCACTGCTGGTCGCCGGAATTATGGGCGGCTTTAAAGTTGTGCTCGGGACGATGAATACAACAGTTGTCCAAACTCTCGTTGACGAAGAATTTCGCGGTCGGGTGATGAGTATCAATCAGCTCACGTGGGGTGCATCTGCCCTTGGCGGGCTCTTGATGGGATCACTCGCACAGCGTTTTGACGCACCGGTCGCGATGACATTCGGTGCGTCCGCGACCCTTGTAGCAACACTGCTGGTTGGTCAAAACCTGCTGAGGAACTTTGGCTTCGGAACCACCCCTCGGTCAGCTATGTCGGAACCTACATCGACCTGATGTGGAAGTCGAACTGGCTTCCAATATCACTCTTATTGGCTTTAAGTGCCATTTTTGAGTTGCGAGAGACCACCTGTGTGGGCATAATGAGCGCGCTCACATCGGGAGGTCTGACAACAGGACCCGAGAAGCCAGCCCGGAGAAGAGTTTCCGATCAGTAATTCACAGCCGAATTACAAACTCGGACTCCGAACTATCACGCGAAAGGAGAGGGCGCTTGCACCCGTTTGCATACGTTGCCCCTAGCACGGTTGACCAAGCTGTTGCTGTGCTAAACGAACACGGCGATCGAGCTCGACCGCTCGCAGGTGGTACCGACCTGCTTGTGAAAGCTCGAGCCAACGTCTGGGAGCTTGATGCAGTCGTTGACATCAAGAACATTCCAGAACTTATGGACTTGAAGGTTGGTAACGACGGACTCAGCATTGGTGCTGGAGTCCCTAGTTACCAGGTTTACGAAAACGACACTATTGCTGCTGACTACCCTGGCATCGTTGACGGTGCATCCATCATTGGCGGAATCCAGATACAGTCACGAGCCGGACTTGGTGGAAACCTGTGCAACGCAGCTCCATCAGCAGACGGCATTTGCCCGCTGATCGTTCACAACGCAGTGGCGCACGTTGCCGGTCCTAACGGAACTCGCGAAGTTGCTGTTGAGGACTTCTGCACGGGCCCGAGCCGCACAGTGCTTGGTCAGGGCGAACTGCTGGTTAGCATTTCCGTTCCGAAGCCAGGCGACAATTTCGGTGCTGCTTACACTCGATTTATTCCTCGAAACGAAATGGACATCGCAGTTGCTGCTGTCGGAGTTTCGGTAAGCCTCGACTCGTCCGGTCAGAACTTCGAGTCCGCTCGAATTGCTCTGGCATCGGTTGGGCCAACTCCAATCCTCGCTTCGGCAGCTGGCGACAGCCTCGCTGGTAAGCCTGTGAACGAAGAGTCGATCGCCGCAGCTGCAGCTCTTGCAAAGGAAGCTGCAACTCCAATCACCGACATGCGTGGAACTGTTGAGCAGCGTAAGCAGCTCGTCGAAGTTCTGACCGCTCGAATGATCAACCAGGCCGTAGAGCGGGCAAGGGGCTAAACCAATGACTACATCATCCCCGAGCAAGGTTCATATCAAGACCACTATCAATGGTCAGGAGCACGAAATTCTCGTACCTCCGTACATGAGCCTTCTCGACACACTCCGAGAACTCATCGGACTCACCGGCACCAAGGAAGGTTGTCTCGACGGCAACTGTGGTGCATGCACGGTAAACCTCGATGGTCGAATCGTTGACTCATGTCTCGTACTCGGCGCTGAGGCAAACGGCAAGGAAATCAACACTGTTGAAGGAATGGCAACCCCAGAAGGTTTGCACCCACTCCAGCAGGCATTCCTTGAAGAAGCTGCTCTCCAGTGCGGAATTTGCACACCAGGATTCCTGGTTGCTGCAAAGGGACTGCTCGACAACGAGCCGTCACCGAGCGAGGGTCGAATTCGACACTGGCTCGCAGGCAACCTGTGCCGCTGCACTGGGTACGACAAGATTGTTCGAGCTGTACAGAAGGCAGCCAACAGCTAAGAAACCAACCCCGGATTGCTGCCGACAGTGAGTCGGCAGTTTTCGCATCACCACTGGGTCTGGAGATAACGATGGTCCAAACATTTGAACCAAAAACCGACTACAAGGTTGTGGGAACACGACCAATCCGTCACGATGGTTACGACAAGGTAACTGGTCGAGCGATTTACGGTGGAGACACCAAGCTTCCCGGGCTGATTTGGGGAGTTTGTGTACGTAGTCCACACGCTCACGCTCGAATCAAATCAATCGACACATCAGCAGCTGAAGCCATGGACGGCGTATTCGCCGTCATAACAGGCGCAGATATGCCGAAGGCTCCGAGCAAGTTGGTTGACCTTGGTGAAGGTAACGTCAACTTCAAATGGGCTTCTAACAAGCTCATGGCACAGGACAAGGTTCTCTACAAAGGGCACCCTGTCGCAGCGATTGCGGCTATCGACCGATACGTCGGTGAAGAAGCTGCTCGTAAGGTTGTCGTTGAGTACGAAGTACTACCTTCGGTTACCAATGTTGAAGATGCACTCGCTGACGATGCCCCGGTAATTCTCGAAGACCTGGTTGGTGACGACCTCGGTGAAGACGTAGCGAACACCAACATGGCTGAGCACATCCGTCACGAATTTGGTGATGTTCAAGGTGCGATGGCATCAGCTGCCCACACCATCGAGCGTGAATACGACATGCAGATGGTTCACCAGGGTTACATCGAGCCACACAACGCAACTGCGTTCTGGGACGAAGAGGACCGCATCAAGATCTGGACGAGCACTCAGGGTGCATTCCCTGCAAGAGCCCAGATTGCAGGAATCCTCCAGGTTGATGTTTCACGTGTGAAGGTCACCCCGATGGAAATCGGTGGCGGATTCGGTGGAAAGATCCCTGTCTACTTTGAGCCGATCGCTGCCTTGCTTTCCAAGCACTCCAGCCGACCGGTAAAAATGGTCATGGAACGAACGGCTGTGTTCGAAACCACCGGCCCTACACCTGGCGGAAAGATGAAAATCAAGCTGGGTGCAGACGCAAACGGCAAGCTCACCGCTGCCGAAGCTGACATTTGGTTCGAGGCAGGTGCCAACCCTGGTGCCATGATCGGACCGGCAGCAATGTGTGTATATGCTCCATACGAGATTCCAAACACGCGAATCGATGGTTGGGACGTCGTGGTCAACAAGCCAAAGACTGCTCCTTACCGTGCGCCGGGTTCTCCCCAGGTTGCATTCGCAATGGAATCAGCAGTTGATGAGTTGTGTGAACAGGCTGGCTGGGATTCGATGGAATTCCGCGTCAACAACTCATCTCGTGAAGGCACCCGACGTGGTGACGGTGTTCTCTTCTCCAAGATCGGAATGGAAGAAGTTCTCGAGGCCGCTAAGGACTCTGACCACTGGAAATCCCCACTTGGTGATGCGCCAGAAGGAAAGACTCGTGGTCGTGGTATCGCCAGCGGTTACTGGTTCAACATCGGTCTCAAATCGTCAGCGAACCTTGCAGTAAACGCGGACGGCACAGTCACTCTTACTGAAGGTTCGACCGATATTGGTGGATCTCGAGCATCAATGGCAATGCACGTTGCCGAAGTTCTTGGACTCCAGGCTCACGACGTTCGACCTCAGGTGGTAGACACCGAATCAGTTGGTTACACCGACGTTACCGGTGGTTCGCGAACCACGTACGCGACTGGTTACGCGTGCTGGATTGCTGCGAACAACCTGGTTGACGTTCTGAAAGAACGAGTTGGTGTTCTGTGGGACATTTCTCCTGAAGACGTCGATTTCAACGACGGCGTGTTCTCTTCTAAAGCAGAAGCTGAGAAGACCATAGGCTTCAAAGACCTCGCAGAGAAACTTGCAGATCTTGGTGGTCCAGCAACTTCGACCGGAAGTGTTGACCTCGAATCTGCAGGTGACGGATTCGGAATGCACATCGTCGACGTTGAAATCGACACTGCTACCGGAAAGACTGATGTCATCCGTTACACAGCGATTCAGGACGTTGGAACTGCAATTCATCCTTCATACGTTGAAGGCCAGTTGCAAGGTGGCGCAGTCCAGGGAATTGGATGGGCACTCAACGAGGAATACTTCATGACCGATGAAGGCTCGATGGCAAACTCGAGCTTCCTCGACTACCGAATGCCAACAATCCTCGACCTTCCAATGATCGAGACTGTCCTGGTAGAAGTTCCAAACCCTCTGCACCCATACGGTGTACGTGGTGTTGGTGAGACACCGATTTGCCCACCAATTGCGGCAATAGCCAATGCCATCAAGGAAGCACTTGGAGTTCGTCTCTACAGCACTCCGATGAATGCAGGTTCAATCCTGGAGGCACTGAAATAGTCAGGAATTCCGCATTGGACGGACGCGCAAACAAGAATTAACAGGCAAGACGGCCGGGGGTTTTAAACAGCCTTCCGGCCCGATTGCTTACTGAACGAAACAGACTTAACTCAATATTTCGGATCGCAAAACCTGGTCCTATAGAGGAAAACGAATGGTCACAACCTACGACCCAAAATCTGACTACAACGTAGTTGGCGGTAGCCCAATCCGGCACGACGGTGTCGACAAGGTAACCGGTCGAGCCGTGTACGGCGGAGACGTAAAAGTTCCTGGACTCATCTGGGGTGACGTTCTTCGAAGCCCACACGCTCATGCTCGAATAAAGAGCATCGACACATCTGCTGCCGAGGCAATGCCAGGTGTATTCGCTGTCCTGACTCACGATGACTTCCCTCAAGCGGAAGAACGTGAAGTTTCAACCGGTGAAGACGTCGTAAATCTCAAGCGCGACCAGTCGAACATCATGGCCGATGATAAGGTTCATTACCGTGGTCACGTGGTTGCAGCTGTGGCAGCAACCAACCGAAACACGGCCCGTGAAGCTGCAGACGCCATCAAGGTCGAGTACGAAGTACTCACGCCGATCAAGAACGTTGACGAGGCAATGGCAGACGACGCTCCAGTGATTCTGGAATCCCTCGTTGGTGACCACCTTGGTGAAGATGTTCCTAACACCAACGTTGCGAAGATTTTCCGACACGAGTTCGGTGACGTAGAAGACGCATTTGCCAACTCCGACACCGTAATCGAGCGCACGTTCGAGATGTCGATGATCCACCAGGGTTACATCGAGCCGCACAACGCGACCGCAGTTTGGGGACAGGACGGAAACATCACTTGCTGGTCATCCACCCAGGGTTCGTTCGGAGTCCGAGCTCAGACCGCAGGAATGATCGGTGTTCCTGAATCACGAGTGAAAGTTAACTACGTTGAAATTGGTGGTGGTTTCGGAGGAAAAACCAAGGTTTACCTCGCTCCAATCGCTGCTCTTCTCTCACGAAAATCAGGTGGTCGACCGGTGAAGCTGGTTATGGACCGACCTTCGATCTTTGAAGCCACTGGACCTGCTCCTGGCGGAAAGATCCGAATGAAGATCGGTGCCAACAAAGACGGCAAGATCACAGCAGCTGAGACCGATCTCATGCTTGAGTCAGGCGGATACCCGGGATCAGCAGTTGGTGCTGCAGCAATTTGTGTATTCGCTTGCTACAACTTGCCAGCCTCTCGAATCACTGGATACGACGTACTTGTGAACAAGCCAAAGTCTGCGGCATACCGCGCACCTGGCTCACCTCAAGCTGCGTTCGCAATTGAAGGTGTGATCGACGAAATCTGTGAAGAAATGGGCTTCGACAAGCTTCAGTTCCGACTCGACAACGCCTCCAAAGAAGGCACTCGCCGGGGTGACGGAGTTCAGTTCATCAAGATTGGTCTTGAGGAGACCCTCCAGGCTGCAAAGGACTCCGAGCACTGGAACTCACCACTAGGTGACGCCCCTGCCGGTAAAGCCCGAGGGCGTGGAGTCGCTTCCGCTTACTGGATGAACGGTGGTGGTAAGTCGACCTGTGACCTAATGTTGCAGGACGACGGTACCGTCATGATAAACGAAGGTTCAGCCGACATTGGTGGAACTCGAACTTCCATCGCCATGCAGGCTGCTGAGGTTCTCGGAATCCCGGTAGAAGACTTCCACCCAAGCATCCCTGACACCGACTCGATTGGATTCACAGGAGTAACCGGTGGATCTCGAACGACTTACACAACTGGTCTTGCCGCCTACAACGCAGCTCACAAGCTCGTTGATGAGCTGAAGGACCGTGTTGCAAACCTCTGGGAGACCGAGGTAAGCAAGGTTGAGTTCGCAAACGGTACATTCTCTGCCGAAGGTGAATCAATCGGTATCCAGGAACTCGCTGGCAAGCTCGATCCAACTGGTGGTCCTGCAACTGCAACCGCATCTGTAAACCTGGCTTCGGCTGGTAATGCGTACGGTGTTCAGATTGTTGACCTCGAAGTTGATCTTGCGACCGGAAAGACTGATGTAGTCCGTGCAACAGCATTCCAGGACGTGGGTAAAGCTGTGTACCCGCAGTACGCAGAAGGCCAGATCCAGGGTGGTGTTGTACAGGGACTTGGATGGGCACTCAACGAGGAGTACTTCATCACTGAAGACGGCTCGATGGCAAACAAATCTTTCCTCGACTACCGAATGCCAACAGCACTCGATCTGCCTATGATCGACGTGGTGATGGTTGAAGTACCGAACCCGCTGCACCCTTACGGTGTTCGTGGAGTCGGTGAGGTTCCAATCTGCCCACCACTTTCGGCTGCTGCTCAGGCCGTCTACGGAGCAACTGGCAAGCGCCAGTACCAGCTGCCTGTAAAGCCGGGTCGAATCCTCGAAACGCTAAACGACTAACTCAGGCTCTGCCTGTTCTACGGAGAGATAGGGATGGCAAAAGTCTTCCTACCTTACGCATTGCGTAAATACGCAGGCGGCGTAGAGCAGGTAGACATGCCCGCCGATACTCTCGGCGAGTTGATAGAAAAACTCGAAGCTGCCTACCCGGGAATGAAGAAGCATCTAATCGAAGATGATGCGCTCAAACCAGGACTGGCAGCGGTGGTCGGGCACACCGCAACCCGACGGGGTTTGCTCCAGAAACTCGACTCTGATGATGTCGAGGTCCACTTCGTAACCGCCATCTCCGGCGGATAGCCAGGCTAATCGGTTTCTACACCCGCTTGTTAGCATTGGTGCGTAACTACGTAATATCGATGTGCATCTAATTGTTTGCAAAAAAACAATCTGCTCCAAGGAAGCGTTGGTTTATGAGTACCGAACTCGACATCCCTGCCACAGACTCAAACCAGTTCGAATTTGAACCTGGTGTCTTGCTCGACAGCAGCTGTAAAAGCGTAATCGCAAATGGCGTATCCACGATGCTCCAGGTTGTTGGAGATGGTGTAGATGCCCAGGGAACAGCCGACACGCCAAAACGTGTCGCAAACATGTACGACGAATTGCTTTCGGGTTACGCGACTGACCCGATGGAGCTATTAAATAACGCCATGTTCGATGTCGAATACGACGAGATGGTCGTGGTCAAGGACATCGACTTCTATTCACTTTGTGAACATCACTTGCTGCCGTTCTACGGCAAGGCTCACGTCGGATACCTGCCGAACCAGAAAGTAGTTGGCCTCTCAAAAATTCCGCGCCTGGTAGAGATGTACGCTCGGAGACTGCAAGTGCAAGAGCGGATGACGCAAGAGATAGCGGCGATCATGGACTGCCTAATCGAGCCAACCGGCGTAGGAGTCGTTGTGGAAGCTCAACACCTCTGTGCGGCGATGAGAGGCGTACGGAAGCCGAATACCATCATGACCACGAGTGCGCTACGGGGTTTGTTCAAGAAGAATGCTTCAACTCGAGAAGAATTCTTCAGCCACGTGCAGCAGTAGTAAACGAGATCATCAGTGGACCCAAGCGGCAAAGTTGCCTTAGTCACGGGCGCAGGAAAACGGGTTGGCAGGTCACTTGCGATTGCTCTAGGCGAGGTCGGATGCAGAGTTGCCGTGCACTACGGCAACTCTGGTCACGATGCCGAAGAAACTGCATCTTTCATCCGAGATCTTGGAACTGATGCGATTACGGTTCAGGCTGACCTTGAGAACCCTGTCGAAATTGAACGAGCGGTGACCGAAGTTGTTGGCAGCGTCGGCCCGGTCGAAATTCTCGTTAACAACGCTTCGATATTCGAAAAAGTCCCACTCAATGAAACAGATGTCGAACTCTGGGACAGGCACTTCGCAGTAAACGCACGTGCACCGTTTCTCCTGGCTCAAGGGATGAGTCGAACACTGCCAGCTGATTCCCTAGGAAAAATAATCAACCTGAACGATTGGCGCACTGCTCGGCCGACGCGGTTTGCCTACGGAGTGTCTAAATCAGCACTTTCCGGTCTCACTAGATCTCTAGCGGTAGCTCTGGCCCCCAGCATCCAGGTAAACGAAATTTCTCTTGGAGCCATCCTGCCTCCATCGGATATTCCGGTGAACAGACCAAGAGACCAGATCCAGACCGACCTCGGCCCAGCAGATCGCATGGGAACTCTTGAAGAGGTCTCTCAAGCGATGATGATGCTCATCTCCAACGACTTCATCACTGGTGAATCAATCTTCGTCGACGGTGGACGTCACATCTACTAATCAGAATCCAGTCTTACGCACTTAACTCACATGACTAGACAACACGACATTGTTCGAATCGACAACCTGGTTCTCGACTGCATCATCGGGATCAACGAGTGGGAGCGGCTCACCAAGCAGCGGATATCTGTTGATATCGAGATCGAAGCCGACCTGTCGAATGCTGGCAACTCAGATCAGATCGAGGACACCGTCAATTACAGGACGATCTCCAAGGCCGTTATCGATATGGTCGAAGGCTCAAGCTTTGGGTTAGTCGAAGCACTGGCACAAAACATTGCCGATATATGCCTATCAGACCCGCTGGCTCAAGCTACACGCGTAAAGGTCACCAAGCCGGGAGCGGTGAGGCGCGCAAGATCAGTCGGCGTAGAGATTTACAGGCAGAAGTAGCTAGGCTGATTTCGAGAGGAACCGGCTCAGTTCCTCTTTCGCATCCTCAACTCGCTCGGTCAACTCAGAAATGACGCGCTCGTCAGCACCACGCTCCTGAGCTTGACCCAGGTGCCCCAGCGCTGTCAGCAAATCTTTGGTTTTCGAAGACCGGTCAAGGTGCATCCAAAATTTCCTTTCGCAAGTGAGGAAATGCCTTTGAGGGCGTTAATCCTATGCGCGGCGCTTTGGTTAGGCAGTCCTACGTGGCCCTATCCCGTCTGGTTACTTGTCCCTATGCATTGTCATGAATACCCGCTCAGGGCTCATTGGCAATTCAGTCACTCGTACCG
>JAYQWG010000031.1:13806-22798 GCA_038150225.1 Chloroflexota bacterium | reverse complement strand
TGCATTGTCATGAATACCCGCTCAGGGCTCATTGGCAATTCAGTCACTCGTACCGAGGTCGCGTTGTACACAGCGTTCCCGATCGCAGCCGGTGGAGCAATGATTGGCGGCTCGCCAACGCCTCGTATTCCGAACGCACCGTCATCAGCAGGCGTTTCCAGAATCACAGTGTTGATCATTGGCAAGTCCAGTGCAGTTGGCATTCGGTAATCCAGGAATGATGCATTTCGCATTAGACCCTGGTCATCAAACACATACTCCTCGGAGAGTGCCCAGCCAATACCCTGAACAGCTCCGCCCTGCATTTGATTCTCAACCTGCGTCGGGTTCACGCACTTTCCAACATCCTGGAAGATTGTGAAATCGAGTAGCTGGACTTTACCTGTGTCCGGGTCGACTTCCACATCTGCGACTGACATTGCGTAACCGTTCGCTGGACGCATATCAGTATCATTTGAGGCAGTTGCAACAATGTTCGAACCGTTCTTAGTAACAAGTGACCCGGCCTGTTTGAACGGAACCTTGGTGTCCTGGTTGTCACGTGCGAAGAAGTTGCCGTCTTCATACTCGACGTATTCAGGGTCAACCCCAAACCTCGCAGCCATCTTTGCCTTCATCTGGTCGATGACTGCCACTCCTGCCTTGTAGATTGCCTGGCTCAACGTACGAGTGATTCGGGATCCGGCAGCGTTACCTGTGTACGGAATGCTCTCGGTATCTCCGGTGTGAACGTAGATTTCATCAACATCTATTCCGAGGGTCTCTGCGGCAACTTGCGCACTTCCCGTTCGAACTCCGTGAAGGTCTACTGCACCGATCGTCACATCAACACCACCATCGTGCTGGACCGAAACTCGAGCTGAAGAAATCTCAACACCGCAGGGCCACCAACCGATTCCTACACCTCGACCAACAGGAAAGCCGTTGGAACTCACAGGTAGGGGTTTGTTGTACTCATCCGAAGCCTTTACGGCTTCGAGCATTTCGACAATGCCAATTCGTGAGTAAACCTCATCGTCCACGTTACTGTCGCCTGTCTTCGCTGCATTCTTAATGCGGAAGTCCATCGGATCCATTCCGATTTCGCGAGCAAGGTCGTCGATTGTCGACTCTCCACAGAATGTGGCTACCGTAGCTCCCGGAGCTCGGTACGCCGCCACTCGAGGAGCGTTCGTTACCACGTCGTAAGCGTCGACTTTGGAGTTTTCTGGCTGGTAACAAGCGAAAATAGTTTGCATGCCTCGCAGTACAGGCGATCCCGGGAACCCACCCGCGCCAAACACGAGCCGCGCCTGAGCAGCCTTCATTACGCCGTCTTTGGTGGCACCCATCTTTACAGTAACTACTGCACCCGAAGCTGGACCTGTTGCCTTCAGAACTTCTTCTCGTGTGAGGACAATCTTGACTGGCTTGCCTGATTTCTTGGACAAAATTGCAGCAATAGGTGTCACTCGCGGGGTGTTCTTGGCACCAAACGCACCACCAACTTCGAGCGGAACAACCTTAATTTTGCTTGCTGGCACTCCGAGCAAGTTCGACATGTTTTGTCGAAGTGGGAACGATCCTTGCGAGTTAGCCCAAACTTCAATCCTGCCGTTGTCGTGCCAGTGGACAGTTTCTGCTTCTGGCTCCAAATAACCCTGGTGAACCAGTGAGGTTCGGTAGGTCCGTTCAACAATTGCGTCGGATTCTGCGAAACCCTTCTCAACGTCACCTTTGCCACCTTCCATGTGACCGGCAATGTTGCTCGGCTCGTCCGCCGACCCCGAAAGCGAGGTAGCGATAAGACCTTCATGAAGAAGAGGCGCGTCTGGCGACATCGCTTCGATCGGATCGGTTACCGCAGGAAGCACTTCGTACTCAACTTTTACGAGCCGGGCTGCTTCTTCCGCAATGTGAACGTCAGTTGCAGCCACTGCAGCGACTGGATGTCCTTCAAATAGAGCCTTGCGGCGCCCCATAATGAGATTCGCGAGGAACTGAATTCCGATTTCAACCTCACCGGTGTCAACGTCACCAGTGACATCGGACGGGAAGTCAGCGGCGGTGCATACGGCTTCAACACCAGGAAGAGCTTCGGCTGCTGATGTATCGATCGAAACTATGCGGGCGTGTGCGTGAGGGCTTCGAACGATCTTTGCGTGCAGGGACCCCTTCGCAGTGAAATCGGCCCCGAATACCGCAGCCCCGGTGACCTTGTCGCCACCATCTACTTTGCGAAGGCGTTTACCAAACTGCTTGAATTCCAGCCCATCTGCATTCGTTCGAATTTCAGTAGTCACGGTCGATCCTGTACGTTCTTGTTTTGGTGTCGGCAGTGGGAGCCAAACGCTCCTGAAATTGCCAACCTCGATTACGACCGTCACTTTACCAGAGGAATAAGTTCATTAAGCGGCGTCTAAAGCTTCACTTTCTCGATCGCTCAGCTTCGAACTGATCATGCGGTGGCACATCCTCACCGACTACGTACAACCAGTAGTAAGAACCCATCTCTCCGAGGAATTTGAAATCCTTCCGCAATTCCTTCACCAGTGACCAGAAATCTGGTTGTGACCGAAGGTAGTTGGTGAAATTGCCGTGCTCTTCGTCAAGTTCGATCATTCGACGAGCGTTGTGACGAATGGCAGCAAGCTTTCGACGGTTCCTGATAACTCGGGTGTCATTTGCAAGGGCGTCGATTGCGGCGTCATCCATAGAAGCGACTCCACCGATTTGAAAGTCGAGAAATGCTTCTTTTATTCCCGGCCACTTTGCTTCGACAACGCTCCAGGATATGCCGCTCTGGAACACGGCTTTAGTCATTATTTCAAGGTAATCGTCCAGACTATTTGGAGTGATTTTCGTTGGTGCTTGACCGAGTGGCATCACAAACCTCGCTGTAAGTTAGTTTTGTTTATGTACAGTAGGTGCATCTATGTCGATGCTCTAATCCCCGTGACGATGCAGGTTATCCGGTCACGAACCGAACTCCTATCGCTCCATTGCACTTCCTTATTTCGTAGACACATTCCAGACCGAAATGCAGTTCACTGAAACAAATAAAAGATTTGCCCAACAGTTTGAAGATGGTCTGCACACAGCGGCCTCTCTAACTGTTTTCGCAAACGGCAAGCTGGCATTCGACATCAGTCGAGGACATGCTGTAAAAAATCCCTTGTGGCACGTCTTCTCGATGGGCAAACCGCTGGCTGCCGCTGTTCTTTGGCGTTTCAAATCCCGCGGTCACTTTGAGTGGAAGACTCCAGTCGCAGAGTTCTGGCCTGAATTTGGTGTCAGGGGCAAATCCAGAATCACTATCGGTCATGTGCTCACCCACACAGCGGGACTCGCAGACCATTCGAAAATCCCGGTCGACGACTATATCGATTGGGGTCGAGTGATCAACCACCTGGAGGATATGACTCCTGCAACTGAACCTGGCAGTTATGTCCACTATCACTCCCGCACCTTCGGATGGTTAGTGGCAGAAATTGCGTCTCGAATTTCAGGTCTTCCATTCGACGAGTGCTTCAACCGGGAAGTCTGTTACCCGCTCGGGTTGCGACAAACTGCATTCACAATAGAACCCAGCGATTTATGGAGGGTTGTTCCGTTAGAAAACGGAGAAAACTGGGAGCAACCCGAAATGGTTGAATCCTCCAGGTTGCTGACGACGTCCCAGGTGACACTTCCTGCCGGTTCGTTGATGACAACAACGATGGACGCGGCTCGCTTTTACGCAGCGATCTCAGGAAAAGGTACAACGAACGGGGTAGCCTGGTTGCCTGCGTCGATAATCGAAGAAGTCACGTCTCTCCAGGCTGAGGGCAACGATTCAGGAAGCGGAAACTACTCAAGAGTAGGATTCGGGATCAGGTTACCGTCTGAACCACCTAATCAATACGCGTCGAACAATAAGGGAGCGGTAGGACATGGCGGGCTTGGCACTTGTACAGGCTGGGCGAGCATCGACGATAACGTTTCTGTTGCATTTGTCGCAAACACATTCCAGCCGGGCGACGTAAATCGAAACCGATTGCACGCCATCTCCGAAGCCATTCGAATAGACCTCGACTTAGCGCATATATAGGAATTCATAGGTGACTCACAAACCACTGGCTGTTTTTCCTGGCAAAGACTGGGAGTTGGCAGAACCCGAAGAAGTGGGAATGGATCGCTCGATCCTTTCCAATGCTGGACAGTACCAGGCAATGGACGCGGGAACTCGACCTTACCGAATTCTTATTGCACGATTCGGGAAGATTGTTGCTGAGTGGAGTTTTCGAACTGATCCATATGAAAAAGCACGGCAAGCATCGGCATCGAAATCAACTTTCTCGACGGTGTTGGGGATTGCTGTACATGAAGGTGTAATCAAGTCGGAAAATGATCCAGTCATCGACTACTACCCGGAATTGATGGATGTTCTCCCAGGGCAGGGTCCCAAGGAAGGTCGTTACGTATTCCCGGAAAACGAAGGAATAACGTTCAAACAACTTATCGGGAACACCTCGGGTTACATGAAGCCAGGTGAAGCGCCAGGTCAGGTATTTAACTACCAGACCTTCGGTATGAACATCCTCACGCATGCGGTGGCATCGGCTTACAACCTGTATAAAACCTCGGATCCCGAACGAGGTGCTGGATTTGGGACTCTCACAGAATGGAAGGTCCGAAATCCTATTGGTGGCACATGGAGATGGAAGTACAACAACTTCGATATGCACCCCGAGGCGAGGCAAGACATCTTCGGCTACTACACCGGGTATGAAATGACACCTCGTGACATGGCACGACTCGGTTTGCTTTGGCTGAACAAAGGCAGTTGGAACGGAACACAAATTGTTCCCGAAGCGTGGATAGAAAAAGCAACCAGGGTTTCAGATGAAATCCTGACGAACCAGCCTGTCGACCGACATGTTTACGGCCTTGGATTCTGGTGCAACGACCAGCTTCAAGTTTGGCCAGAATTGCCTGCTGATTGCTTTGCCGCGAGCGGTGCCGGGAATCAGCACATTTTCGTTTGCCCAAGCCTGGACCTGATAGTTGTTCAATCCCCTGGAACCTATCCGTCAAGGGGCGCATTCGACTCACCTGAACAAGTCGAAGATCGCCGGAACATGCAGGGACTGCTAGGCAGAATCATTTCTTCAATCACCGACTAGATTAGTAAGAATCGTTCAATTGCAGGATTTTCGGCAACTCGAACTCAGGACTGGGTACTGATACCCTCTCTCAGAACTTTCGAACCAAAGGGTATTGATGACTGAAAAATTCTTCGCTCTCAGCATCGCTGGAGGAAGAGGCGAACGCCTCAGGCCTCTTACGGACGACCGTCCAAAGCCACTCGTGGAAGTGGCAGGCAAGCCGATCATTGGCTACCAGGTCGACTGGATGGTCTCGCAAGGTGTGACTGACGTCGTGTTCCTGTGCGGTTACAAGGGCGAGATGATCCAAGATCACTTCGGTGATGGATCGCGTTATGGCATCACTGCACATTACTCTTTCGAAGAATCCCCGCTCGGACGCGGAGGCGCACTGAAACAAGGGCTTGCCCAAGTACCTGCTGAGTCAACACCGGTACTGGTTGCCAACGGTGATGTGATCACCAATCAACCAATTGCACCGATTCTCGACTTGCACTCCGAGTCAAACGCGATGGGAACGATGATGCTGGTTCCTTATCCAAGTCAGTACGGTGTTGTTGAATCCAACGAAAACAACACCGTAACCCAGTTCATCGAAAAAGGGCATTTGCCTTATTGGATCAACGCGGGGATATACCTGTTCGACCGCCAAATCGAACCACTACTGCCCGACATTGGAGATCACGAGACGACCATGTTCCAGGATTTGGCCAAAGAAGGAAAGCTTTCTGCTTACCAATCCGAAAACATGTGGACGAGCGTTGAAAGCCCGAAAGACCTAAGCGATCTCACCAGCGACATCAACGCAGGCAAAATCGCGCTGGCAGGAAACTAGCCTTCAGCCGCTGCGAAAAGCTCTAGTAGGTCGTGGCGAGAGATCATTCCTAGAGGTTTGTTGTTATCCACGACTGTGAGGTGATGCACCCGCGTTTCCACCATTAGCTTCGCAACTTCAGCGATGTGCGCATCAGGTGAGACAGTTTTGAGGTTCTTCCAATCGGCTTGTTTCGAGTTTCTTGGATGACCTCTTCGATGTTTTCCGGGTCACCAAGCTCAGTGCCAAACACTCGAAGCACCGTGTGGCGCATGTATGGGATGACATTTTCTTCTGGCAGGTATCTAGACTCCGAGAGCATCCCCTCGTAATTACCGTCTGAATCAACTACGACCAGTGTTCGACGCTCTTTTCGAGCATTATCGCCGCAGCTTTGGATACCGGTGTGTCGGCCGTAACCGTAATAACCGGTGAGGTCATGATTTCTCTGGCAAGCTTAGTCAGCATCTAGATTTGCAGCCCTCTCAAAATGTTCCAATACGCCTCTAAACACACTATAGCTCGCGACTGTGGTCGCAAGTAGTGAATTACGTGAAGTTCAGATGGAGAACTAGGCGGGTTGGAGCACCATGCTCTGACGTGCAAATCGAGCGACTTTGATCGATGCAATGTGTATTGCCTCTGCGCTCGTATCAATCGCAATGTCGTACAGGCTACGATCTTCAGGATTTACGCCGTGTACGTCGCCAAAGTACTCGTGTTGAAGCTGCTCTCGACGCTTGATCGCATCTTCAGCTGCAGCATGGTTTTTGAGCCCTTCACGAGACATCACCCGCTGGATACGGTCTTCCCAGGAAGCGAACAGACCAACTTTCAGTGCCTCACGATCGCCCGCTTCAACACATCCGGCCCGGTGAACTATTACGGCCTTTCCTTGTTCAAACACCTGCTCGACATTTGGCATGTACTCGGCTGTCGAGTGAACAGCGGAAGGACCATCTGAATCCCACGTGAGCGGAATTAGAAGCTCTTGAGGAACGTTGAAGTATGGGTCTCCCGCTGCGTTACCGAGAGCAAAACCGGATACTGCTCGCTCAATGATCGACCAGAGCCGGTCCGTCAGTTTTTCTGGTTGTTCCACTAAACCTTGTGAATACGATCCAGGCAATGCCAGTCGGTCGACATACTCGAAGCCGAACATACCGGCGACCTTCTTACCCAGTTCAGGTGCACCTGCGCCAATTTGGCCATCTACTGTAATTACGGACATATCATTTACCCCCGTTATCACTCTTATGAAGATCAGCGTCTTCGTCAGAGAATTCGAGCGAAGTTCGGAACAGAGCCCAGAGTGAAACGGCGTTTTCACTCAGCGGATGTGCCGATGGATCGAACAACCAACGCGTAACTGCAGACTGGATCATCCCGAAGAAGATCATTGCTGCCGCACTTGGTGAAACTGTTCTGTCTATTTCATCTCTTTCGATGCCTTGAGAGATCGTTTCGGATACAAGTGAAAGGTATTTCTCAACCAATCGCTTACCAGCGGAGCGAACCCTCGGTTCCTCAAATTGAGCAGCCTGGGCGATTACAACGAATGAAATCCCCTGCCGTAGCTCAACATAGGAAACGTGCAACTGGAGCATATGCTCAAGACGGTCAAGTGCATGACGGTCAGACCGCGTGGCCCTTGAAATTGCCTGGAACAGAGATTCCTCTACTTCCTGAATCAGGAGGAGAAGAACTTCCTCTTTACTGGCAACGTGTCGGTAAATTGCAGCTTCAGTTACTCCAACTTTAGATGCGATTCCCCTGATAGTGAGCGCGTCAACACCGCCGCTCGCAATCAACTCGCGAGCTGCTTCGACAATCTGGTGTTGCCGAGTTTCGTGATCTAAACGTGTTCTTGTTGCCATATACCCTGGTACTCGATTATTAATCGAGTACGCATATGTTAGTCAGTGTTCACATACTTAGCAAATTAGTTCACACGAATCAGTGAACTCTGTGATTAATCTCTGATGACCCTTCGGGCTCGTTATCGGTAATGTGATTTCAAATTCACTCACGACAACAACGCACTCCCGAATGAGAGACAAACAACCGGATTTCGGACAACGACACCCTCGATTACATGCTGCCAGGCATCATCCGCTATTTCGCTGGATCGATGCGAGATTCGTGCACAGGCCAAGGATCTACATCGGTCAGGCAATCCTTGCGGGATTAGCACTAATGGGTGTTTTGATAGCGGAAGATGCTCTCACGAATGGAGCAATCGTCGCAGCTATTGCCAGTTCAGTAGCAATCGTCTTCTTCATCCCACACTCGGTCGCCTCGAATCCAGTTCGCCTGGTGGGTGGACATCTCGTAGCTATTTTCGCTGGAGCTTGTACCGTCGGAATACTAATGCTCGTGCCCGAAGCGGTAGCAGCGAACAAGTACATGATTCACTCGATTCAGGGCTTGTCGTTGGCATTGGTGATCCTGTTCATGACCATCACCAACACTGAACACGCCCCCGCAGCAGGAACAGCACTCGGACTCGCAACTTCTATGCCAATAGATTCAGTGCTGTTCATCATTTCAGCCTCACTGCTGGTAGCACTACTCAGGATCGTTCTCAGCAAACACCTGCACAACTTGATTTAAGGAAAAAAAACCGACGGCTTCGTCGAACCGTCGGTTTTGGTTTTCGTGATCTCGATCGTTAAGGCGTCGGAGCCGGATCCGAAAGGTACTTCAGCAGGTCACTTTCAGGATCAAGGATCACTGTAGTTTGCGAGTCGAGGAACACCTTGTACGCCTCGAGTGAACGACGGAAGTCGTAGAACTCAGGATCCTTCTCCAGCGACTCTGCCAGAATCGCAATCGCTTCCTGTTCTGCTTCACCTCGCAGTCGAGCAGATTCACCCTGTGCGTTCTCGAGAATAATGTTCACTTCTCGATCAGTTGCAGCACGAATCTCCGAGTCTCGCTGCGTACCTTCGGCACGCAGACCACTGGCAATTCGCTCGCGTTCTGCTTCCATTCGAGAGAACACACTGGTCTCTACGTCAGGCGGGAAGTCAGCGCGCTTGATACGAACGTC
>JAYQWG010000031.1:0-13706 GCA_038150225.1 Chloroflexota bacterium | reverse complement strand
AGAACACACTGGTCTCTACGTCAGGCGGGAAGTCAGCGCGCTTGATACGAACGTCAATGATCTCGATACCGAGAGCTTCTCTTACGTCGGCGGTGTAGGTAATCGCAAATCCTTCCAGTTCAGGTGGATTGGCGTTTCCTTCCAACGCCGCGAGTTCTTCCGGTGTTACGGCACGTGCACGTTCAGTATCAGTCGTGTCTTCGTCGACAGTCACCGTTACCGCAGGGTGTGAAAGCGTGCCGTAGTCTCGAAACAAGTCTTCTCTTGAAACCTCGATACGGTTACTTGCGATAGTCACACGGTTCATGATGTCTTCACGAGTTTCCGAAATGACTTCTTCCTGCAGATCAAGCGCTACTTCCTGACGAAGCTGGGCATTGACGATGTCACCCACACGAGCATCTGCACCAGACTCGTTTCTGAGATTCTTGAAGAACACCAACGGGTCAATGATCCGGTATCTCGCGTAAGAATCAATCACAAGGTTGCGCTTGTCGGCGGTAAGCAACGATGCCGGGGCAACGTCCACGCGGAGTAAACGCTTGTCGAACTTGGTTACCTGTTCAGCGAACGGTGTCTTCACCTTCAAACCAGGGTCGGTGTAGGCCTCTTGGAACGCACCAAACCGAGTAACGATCGCCACCTGGGTTTCATCAACCACGAACAAAGTCTGAGGTATGACGATAACCGCTGCAACGATCAGAACAATAAGAGGAACTGTGAGCTTGCTCATTACTGGGCACCTCCCGTTCCTGTGACCGTTCCGGCGCCTGTGGTAGCACCCTCCAGTGGGAGGAATGGCAGCACGCCAGAATCAGAAAGAATGAACTTCGTGATTCCTGGCAGGATTTCTTCCATGGCTTCTAGGTAGAGCCGTTGTCGAGTAATGTCTGGAGAGTCGAGGTAACCCTCAAGGATCGCATCGAAACCGTCAGCTTCACCCTGGGCACGTGCGATACGACCCTGTTTGAAACCTTCGGCAGCTTCGAAGATCTTTGCGGCTTCACCAGTTGCCTTCGGTATTTCCGCAGCCTCATAGGCTTGGGCCAGGTTAATCAAACGTTCACGATCTTCACGAGCCCTTACAACATCTTCGAACGCTGGTTGTACTTCCAGTGGTGGGTTCACGTTCTGCAAGAGAACCTGCACAACGTCAATTCCAGTTTCATAGTCAGCGGCGAGTTCTCGCATTTTGAGAAGAACTTCCGTCTGGACACGTTCCTTTTCCGTGGTCAGGACGTCATCGATGTTTCGTGCACCAACAACCTGTCGCAAAGCAGTTTCTGCCATGTCCCGAAGAGTTCGACCGTCAGGTGATCCTGCCGAAATACCTCGGTCGCTATCACCTGGATCGTCTACTTTGAAAAGAAAGTTCGGCAGGTCTGAAATTCTGTATTGAACTACTGCTTGAACGTCAACGATGTTTTCGTCACCGGTAATCATCAGCGACTCGTTAGTGATCGACTGAGCAACGGTGAACCCGTCAGCTCCAGATCGGAACCCTAGCTCCATACGTCGAGTAGTCGTAACAGCTACAACATCACGTTTACCAATTGGGCTTGGGTAATGCCAGTGCAAACCACCGCTCGCCGTCCCAGTGAAACGACCGAACGTCCTAAGTACAGCTTCCTGGTCAGGTCCGACGGTGTAGAAGCCAGTTCCTGCCCAGATGATCCCGATAACTACTAACGCTGCAAGAATCAGTCCTGCTGAACCCGCCCCTCCAATGCCAGGAATGTTTGGCATCGAGCTTCTGATTCGCTCCACTAGTTCGTCAAATGTAACTTCGGATTCCTCCTGCCGAGGAGGTCGATACATCTTGTTATCTGGTACGTGCGTGTCATCGATCGAGCGCGCCATCGCATCTCCTGCATCGTGCCTTGAAGCACGGTAATGTCGTGTCACCGAAATGGACTGAGTAATCGATAAACCAGAACGAATTCGGTGTAGTTGTTACAAGCAACCCTCAAAGTATACCGACAGGTGGTGTAAATTCGCCGTTCCGTCGACGAGGGCTCAAACCAAGGCGGTTAGAGTCACTACCCTTCAAGTTCGATTCCTCGTTCTACGAGAAGTTCCTCAAACTGTTCATACGTACGAACAGGTCGCAACAGCTTCACGAGCGACCCAACTGATTCGACTTGCTCGCGTAGATCCCACAGGTAACGAGCGATCGGGCTGGTCGAAGAAGGACTCTCAGCGTATGTGCCGTGAAACGCGAAGTAGGCCTGGTTGATTTTTCGAATGGAATAACCACGCTCAACTAGTTCGACTCGGCGCTCTTCCATGTAAGTTTCAGCTGAATCAATCGAGCCCTCAGAAAGCAATTCATCTACTCGCTCTCGAGTTTCTGCCATGAAACTGTTGAAACTAAATTCGTTAGGGTCGGGCACTGCTTCAGGAGCACCATCGTTCGATTCTTCGGTTCTCCTAGCTCGTTCAGGTCGTACTGGTGCAACGAAGTCCTCGCCGGTCAATTCGGAATAGACTCGCCAGCCAACCTCTCTACCAAAAATATCTGCAAGTGTTTCGTTCACGGAACGCATTTGACCGTCACCGAAGTAAGCCTGACCCAGCGGATAAAACGCCAGATATGAGTGCAGCCACTCGTGAGATCCCACATCTAGCAGCCGCTTCAAGTGAGTCGTCGGTATCACGTTCGGGTAACTTGCCAGACCTCCCGTCTGCAGGACAACAGCCGACGTATCCAAGTCAATTGCTAAGCGCCCTTCAATCTTTTCCATTTCGGCAATGGTTACGTCTGGATCTATCAGGACATCCTCAAGTCGCAAAATCTCATCGCGAGGAGAAGTAACGAGCAGCTTAGGTGGGTCACCAATCCTGAAATCGACCGGTGGCCATACCCAGTTACCGGTCAGATTGACTTCGTCTGAACGAATCATCTCGGAGATTTTCTGCTCGAGATACTCCTCAATCGCCGGACGAATTCGGTCTCGCTCGCTAATAAGTTCGTCGACCGCTCGTTGCGCATCACGAACTTCGCGGTCAGTAGCACTCGGATCAGACGCCAACAAATTCAACATATCCCGCGCAGTACGCAGTTCTCCAACCAAATCAACGTAGCGGTCAATGTGTGCCTGTCGATCGTCAGTCGAAGTCGGAGTCCAGGGCAAAGCAGTCCATACCCGGTGTGTCCACTTGTCTAAAAAGTTCTCAAACTCCCAGGCAACTAATCCATACCCGTGATCGAGAGAAGCTGCGGCAGCTGGGGTATCAAATCTCCGGTCGCCATCAGGAACAATCCAGGAAAACCACAGGACGACGAGAACGGTCGGGTATGCGATCCATCTAGATTTTCGACCGAGCGGAAATCGAACCAATAACGAACCAAGATTGAACGCGAATAGCAAAACAGCGCCAACTAGCCACTGCCACGAAATCACTCTAGGAAGTTGGAACGATCGCATTTAGCGAATCACCCTGGAATCGAGTTTTGTACCGTTCCCAGTGATACGGGAGTCCACACCGGTCGGCTCTAACTGAACCCGAACAGTACCACGATGACCGCACTAGCTCGTTGGTCGAGCCCAGATGGTTTCGTAGTGTTCTCCCAGAATCAGGTGAGCTAGCTCTTTGCGTTCTAGCCGCTGTAACTCACTGAACGCTTCGTGAATTTGATTCACAGCTTCGTCGAAGCCAGAATGCTCGACACGAGCAACAACCCGATCCCACAACCCGGATTCTTTCAACACTTCAACGTATCCGATCCACGGAATCGCAACTATGTCTTGAGGTCGCGGAAGTTCCGGGCGCAGTCGACGAATAGTCCGAAGTCTTTCAGCGATGGAGCGTGCCATTGGCAGGACCTGCACAAGCGGTGGAACATCATCCTTGGGTCGGATATCAATGACGACAGACTGACCGAATTTCGGAAAAAACACGGCAAGTACTTCGGCGTTATCAACAAACTTGAATACGCCATCAACTCCTTCACCGTAGCCAAAATCCATCAGGTTCTCTTTTCCGTCCCGCTTATCGTTCTCGACTACGCCTTGAGTGCTTTGACTTGCTCGATAAACGCGGGGAGCACTTTCT
Source organism: Chloroflexota bacterium (assembly GCA_038150225.1). GTDB lineage: Bacteria > Chloroflexota > Dehalococcoidia > Lucifugimonadales > Lucifugimonadaceae > Lucifugimonas. The sequence continues at coordinate 9,650 of JAYQWG010000031.1, read as the reverse complement.
CCCAGTCACCAACTACTCCAAACCGAGCTTCCTTGAATATGTTGGAGTCTCCGTCTTTGTTGATTGCGACTATCGCACGCGAACTGGAACAGCCTGCCATGTGCTGACTTGCACCAGAAATTCCGACGGCGATGTAGACATCAGGACTCACGGTCTTACCGGTAAGTCCTACCTGGTGCGAATGATCTATCCATCCCGCATCGCAAGCTGCACGCGAAGCACCAACTGCCCCATCCAGTGAATTCGCCAGGTCCTCAAGAACTGCAAATGGCTCAGGTCCGCCCAGTCCGCGACCGCCACTAACTACGACTGGCGCATCTTCGAGTCGAACACCTTCCCGCGATTCAGCAACTGCATTGATTACTGACGCACCTCGTGAGCCTTCACCAACAGACGCGGCTTGCTCAGTCGAAGGGCTTCCACCGTCCGAGGCTGATGGTTCAAACGCTCCAGCTCGAACTGAAACCACCGCCGGGGTGGATGCGATGGAGAAGTCAGCGAGTGCGCTTCCTCCGTACACAGGGCGAGTCACACTGATTGCACCAGCGGAGCCCGAAATATCGGTACAGTCCGCTGCAAACGCGGCTCCAAGCCTGAATGCGACCCGAGCTGAAACAACGGATCCCTGGTCGGTCTTCGGGAACAGCACGAGGTCAGGCGATTTTGATCGAATCAATGCCGCCAGATCAGATGTGAGTAAGTCGAATATGCCGTCATCAGACGTTTCGATACCTGGCAATTCGATCACTGTGTCAACCGGCAGCGACTCACTTCCTGAAAGTACACCTGCAGTAACGGCGAATACGATCGATGGGCTTAGCTGATTTGCGGCAGTGATTGCCTGAAGGGAAGCTTGCGAAGCAGCACCTGTCTCATCAGCTTCGATAAATACGAGTACAGAGGTCATTAGATCAACTTCTCCTCGCGAAGTCGCACAGCCAGGTTACGTCCAGCCTCAGCTTCATCTTCTCCGTCGATCAGTTCGACCTGTTTGTTCGATTCAGGGATGTACAACTTCTCGAGTTTCACTTTGGACTCGAGATCCGACTCAGATAATCCAAGGTCAGCAAGTGAGTAGGTGTCAGGCTGTTTCCTGCTCGCCTGCATAATTCCTCGAAGATTCGGATACCTGGCTTCTCCAAGCTCGTTAGTAACCGTCAAAACTGCGGGTGTCGGGCAAGTCACTTCTTGGAAACCCTCTGGAATCACTCTTTGGATTTTGAGTGATTCACCGTCAACCTCGAGTTTCTGGACGAGTGTCACAAGTGGCGCGCCAATCGCCTCAGCAACTCCCAAAACGACATGTGCCTGGTCCCAATCGGACGCTTGACGTCCACCAAGAACGAGATCGAATGGTCCGTCTTTTTCGATTAGCGCGGTCAAAACCTTCACAGTTGCAGCCGCGTCGATCTTGTCGAGTCCTGGCTCATCTACAAGAACTAGGCGGTCCGCACCCATTGCGAGCGTCTTCTTCAGTGCATCAAGTGCAAAGTCAGTTCCAACCGACAAAACTGAAATCTCGACGTCAACTCCGGCGTCTTTTAGCAGTAGTGCTGCCTCAACTGCGTTCAAATCGAATCCGTTAACTACCGGTGGTACGCCACTTGGTGAAATCACCGAATTAGTCGATTCGTCGATTTTGAACTGAGATGGAGGAGTCTCGGGATCTGGTACCTGCTTGGCAAGTACAGCTATTCGCAGGGGCAACTGTCTGTCCATTTCTGAACTGCCATCAACTGATGGATATTGCTATTCATTTGGACGCTTTTACTTCATGCGCCCATTCGTTTTCGACCTATAACATTACCGCTCAATTTTCTATTCTGGTCACGCTCCTGCATAAAAAGGCATCATTTGGATCAACTCATACAGGCCTCTACAAAGCTTGGTCTCGAACTGACTGATACCCAGATCGATCATTTCAAACGCTATGGCGATTTGATCGAACTCCGAAGTAATCAGTTCAATCTCACCGGTGTCAAAACCTGGGAGCGTATTCGTGAAGAGCTGTTTATCCGGTCGTTGAGGATTCTCTCTCCGGCTGGCGGCAATGTACCGACGCTTGAGTGGTTCGCAGGCAGAAAAGCTATCGACATTGGCACAGGTGCAGGAATCCCCGGACTCGTCCTCAAGCTGGCAGTACCGGAACTCGAAATCACTCTTCTCGATTCAATCGGTAAACGCACAAACTTTCTCAATGAAGTTGTTTCCGAACTCGATCTAACGGGTGTTGAGGTAGTGAACGGGCGCGCCGAGGAGTTTGGACAGGACGAGCTATACCGAGAACAGTACGATCTGGTCGTGGCAAGGGCTGTAGCTTCGCTTCCTGAACTTGCTGAACTCACCTTGCCGTTCCTGAACGTAGGTGGGGTTGCAGTTCTTCCAAAATCAACTGGAATCGAACAAGAATTGCGAGAAGCCGAGTTCGCTGCCGAAGAACTCGGCGCTGCTCCTGCGATAACCTTGACCGTCGATAATCCAGGGTCTTCACCTGCGGATGAAATCGTTTACTGGATGAAAATCTCGTCCACGCCCGAAAAATTTCCACGACGCGTAGGAGTGCCCCACCAGGCACCGTTGCTCAGCAACTGAATCATTACTCATCACTCAAATGAGCAGCGAAAAACCTCAAATAAGTCCGCCTGAACAGCGCAACGGCAATGGAATGCCCGATGCGTCAACATTGCGTCGACGAGTCCTTTCTCTGCCCACGCTTATTGCAATCGTCGTGGGTGCAAGTTTGCTCGGATTTGCACTCTGGCGAATCTTCGACTTCGAATGGGATGAGGTATGGACCAACATTCGTAACGTCGACCCCGCAAAATATTTGCTGGCGCTTGTCCTCTACTACCTGAGTTTCTGGTTCAGGGGATTGCGATGGAGGCAACTCGCCAAGACCGCAAATATCGGGGGTTCTAACGGCGACAAAGTACCAGGCACACTTGCGTTGTCGGGCATCATCCTGATGGGATGGTTTGCCAACTCAGTAGCGTTCTTACGACTCGGCGACGCGTACCGCGGGTGGGCGCTCGCAAAAGAGTCAGGCAGCGACTTCCCTTCAAGTCTCGGCACCGTTCTTGCTGAACGAGTCCAGGATATGGCTGCGGTTCTCCTGCTCGTCTTATTTGCTGCAATATGGCTTTCTCTCGAAGGTGATTCTGAAGTTCCAGGCTGGGTCGTTTTCGCTGCGTTCGTCCTGGTAGGAGTATTGATTCTTGGACTGTTAGTCATGCGACTGGCAGGTGATCGAATCTCAAATAGGCTCCCCGGCAGATTGGCGAACGCCTACACGAACTTCCAGAAGGGGACTCTTGGGAGTTTCTCAGGCAGAGGGATACCTCCGCAAATTGCTCTGGGAATCATCGGCTGGCTGCTCGAAGTGGCAAGGTTTTACTTCGTTGCCGAATCTATGGGCTTCGACATTTCCTTCGGAATCATCTTGTTCGCAGCTCTTGCGAACGCGATGCTCACCACAATCCCAACCCCGGGTGGTTTCGGGTTCGTCGAAGGTGGACTCACCGGTCTGCTGATTTTGTTCGGAATGTCCGATGCCGACTCGATCAGCCTCGTGGCCATCGACCGAACTATCAGCTGGCTTAGCGTGATCTTGTTCGGTGGAATACTGTTCGTCGCGTGGCATGCAGCCAAGGCTCGAAACAACTCGACTGAGACACAGGCTCAAAGCTGAGCTAACATCGTCGCCCTGCAAAAAAGCTAAACCGACGAATGTCTTAGGTAAGTTGAATGACCGACAAAAAACGCGTGCTCGTCACCGGTCTTAGCGGGCTTGTGGGTTCCGCCTTACGACCCGATTTCGAAGAGCGATACGAACTTTCCTCGTTGTCCAGATACGGCACCGAAGGACTCGATGACGCTCACAATTTACGCGGAAACATCGCCGAGCTCGACACTATCCTCCCTGCGTTCGAAGGACAGGACACCGTTGTCCACCTCGCCGCCGATAGAAGCGTAAGCGCCAACTGGGAATCTGCCCTGCGAAACAACGCAGTTGGTGTCTACAACGTCTATGAAGCTGCGAAACAAATGGGCGTCAAACGAGTTGTGTTCAGAAGCTCGCAGCGCGCAATTGGCGGCTTCTATAGGGACGAAACGTACCGATCAATCCTCGCCGGCGAGTACGAAAACGTAAAACTCCCCTTCAAACTCATTGACGAAACCGTCCCAATTCGCCCCGACGGCTACTACGGTGCAGCAAAGGCTTACGCCGAAGGACTCGGTAGTTATTACAGCGAATGGTTCGGCATCTCTTCGATCAACATTCGCATTGGCTGGACGCTTTCAGATAACGACCCGACTCACTCTGCGGCTGCACTCTCAATGTGGCTCTCTCACCGAGACACCGCTCAGGTACACGTAAAAGCGGTCGATGCACCAGATGACCTGATGTACACAGTCGTGTTCGCAATGAGCGACAACCACTGGAACATCTTTTCACTCGACAAAGCTCGAACCGTACTCGGATACGAACCGGTCGACGATGCCGGTACAGAACTAAATCCCGAGAAAGAACTGCCAATGCGGGACCGTACCGAGTACAAAGAACACGAAGAAGACCCAGACTCATACGATTAGAGGCAATGCCTCATTTGAAATAACGATGTGAACTCCGTACGCCAGATCTCGAGATCGACGAGTCCCGACCATAGCCCGTACTGAGCATTGTCGAAGTATGGAGGGATCTCAACACAAATCACTTCACGCGTCCCGACCGAAGTGGAGGGATCTAGAACGGTGTGATCGCTTACCAACCCAGAATCATGAGCACAGTCGCGTCCCGAGCGAAGTCGAGGGATCTAAATCGGTGAAACCGTTAAAACTACTCAACCCTGTGCTACGATTTTTTAGTTAGGCGTTTGACCTCTGAGGTCCGCTGAACGCACCTCGAAATCGGGGCTGTAGCTCAATTGGGAGAGCGCTTCAATGGCATTGAAGAGGTAGCGGGTTCGAATCCCGCCAGCTCCACCATTTCTAGTTTGCGAATGACTTCCTAATTGGTGCGACACGATCCTTCTAGGGTTAGCACTCCAACAATCGCGGATTGCTGACTATCACCTATTTTGATCGACCCGATAGTGAAGTTTCATCCTAAATTGACTCGACACTCGGTCGGAACACCGAAGCTGAAGTTGTGAGTTTGATATGGTGAGTGCTTGCTAACAATCAGTTGGTAACGAATTGCCCGCGATGCCGTAGAAAGGCAAAGTGCTAAAAAATCTATGGGCGCCTTGTTGCCGACTTTAGTGGAGGTGGGTCATCTCTAGCGGAGTCTCATTACAAAACGTTTACAAAATTTTTGGCGACAAACCTGATCGTGCAATTCAACTTCTAAACGAAGGTTTGTCTAAAGAAGAAATCCTCGCCAAAACTAAAAATGTAGTCGGTGTTGTAGACGTATCTTTCGACGTAAATCCTGGTGAGATTTTTGTGGTTATGGGTTTGTCTGGTTCTGGCAAATCTACTCTCATCCGTTGTATTAACCGGCTTTATGAACCAACTGCAGGAAACATTTATTTTGAAGACACTAACGTCACTGCAGCTTCTTCAGACGAACTTCGCGAGATTAGACGATCGAAAGTTTCGATGGTCTTTCAACATTTCGCATTACTGCCCCATAAGAGTGTCCTCGACAACGTCGAGTACGGCCTGAAAGTACGCAATGTAGCTGAAGACGAACGCACGTCTCGAGCAGAAGAAGCACTTGATCTCGTTGGCTTAGGCGGCTGGGGAAATTACAGACCCGACAACCTCAGCGGCGGAATGCGTCAGCGAGTTGGTCTTGCACGAGCATTGGCTGCCGGCACGGATATCCTTCTGATGGATGAGGCATTCAGCGCCTTGGATCCTTTGATCAAGCGTGACATGCAAGATGAACTGCTGAACATCCACGACAAGCTGGGTGTGACCATCGTCTTCATTACGCATGATCTAAATGAAGCTTTGAAAATCGGTGAGAGAACCGCAATCATGCGAGATGGTCGAGTTGAGCAAATAGGTTCAGCCACATCGATCATCAACACACCTTCATCTGAATATGTACACGACTTCACCCGGGATGTTGATCGCGGACGAGTTCTGACCCTGTGGTCGGTAATGCGTCCTATCAATACGATCGATAATCCCGAATGCAAAGTTGAAGATGCACTGAAGTCTATTTCGGATGATGATGACGCATGTTGCGTAATCACCCGCGATGGGGAACCTGAGCGCTGCGTCAGCCGAGAAGACCTGACCAATGCCCTGGACACCGGGGTTACAACGTGCGAAGAGTTGGGGACACCAACCCAGGTAGCGCCGACCAGCACTGTGCTCATGGACGCATTTGCGGCGGCATCCGAGGGTCGGTGTCTGACTGCGGTCGATAGACGTGGTCGGTTGGCAGGACATGCCGACCCCACGGACATCATTGGCGCCCTTCTCCAGAACGACTTCGTAGCACCTGTTCCGGTCAACTAATCCAACCCGCTATTCGGGTTATTAGGCGCACCTAACTCCACTCCAGAGAAAGTTTGTTTTTCAGTTGGAAAAAATAGTAATTCCACTCGACGATTGGGCAGATTCGTTTGTGCCATGGCTGGCTACAAATTTCAGAGATTTCTTTCAGGCTCTCAAAGCTCCTGTGGACTGGTCATTTGATCAACTCAACGATGGCATGGTAGGTCTAACCGACGGGATTGGTTGGATTGCGATAGTGCTTTTGGCATGGCGACTTGCTGGCTGGAAAGTTTCGCTGTTCACCGCAGTTTCACTCGGAATCCTGGGGGGATGGAACCCGATTCTGCCTCATTTGGATGTGTGGGATGAAACCATGACCACGCTCGCTCTGATCGTCACATCGGTGGTAATTAGCGTAATTATCGGAGTGCCAGTTGGTATCGCAGCATCTAAGAGCGATAGATTCGAGATCATACTCCGCCCCATCCTTGATGCGATGCAGACGACACCTAGTTTTGTTTACCTGATACCCGTGGTAATGCTCATTGGGCTCGGAGCCGTAGGTGGTGTATTCGCCGTCGTTGTATTCGCAATACCACCCATGATTCGACTAACCAATCTTGGAATTCGCCAGGTCGACAGTGAGGTTGTTGAAGCCGCGTATTCGTTCGGCGCTTCTCCAAGAGAAGTGCTGTTTGATGTCGAAATACCGCTGGCGATGCGGACCATCATGGCCGGTCTAAATCAGACGTTAATGCTTTCTCTCTCTATGGTCGTTGTTGCATCAATCATCGGTGCTCCAGGCCTCGCCCAATTAGTACTCAGAGGTATCAGAGCGCTCGATTTTGGTTCAGGAGCAGTAGGTGGTGTCGGGCTTGTCCTGCTGGCAATCGTTCTCGATCGAATGACTCAATCTCTCGGGAACTCTGAAGCTCCTTCACCTGAAACGTCAGTACGAGGCGTTCTTAACAAACTCAGAAACCTGTTGCGTATCGGGGGTACCGATACTGCAAAGGTCTAAACAAACTAGTAGGAGACTTATGACTTTTACAAACAAAAAAAGACTGCTAATCCTCTTCGGAATGCTGGCATTGTTTGCGTTCGCGTTAGCGGGCTGCGAAAGCGATGACGGTGACTCTGGAACGTCTGGTGATTCATTACCGGGTGAAGGAATTACCGTTCAACCCGCGCGTGCCACCTGGGATACCGGTTACTTCAATGAGGCACTTTACTCGCGTGCTCTAGAAGAGCTTGGGTACGAGGTTGAAGACTTCCTTGAACTGGACAACCCTGTTTTCTACCAACAAGTCGCACTTGGTGACGTGGACTACTGGGCGAACGGATGGTTCCCTGCACATTTTCAGTACGAGGATCTCTTCTCAAATGGTGCTGAAATTGCCGGTACCGTGATTCCTGTTGGTGGACTCGAGGGCTACCTCGTCGACAAAGCTGGTGCAGACGAATTCGGAATCACCACCCTTGCAGATTTCGAGCGACCTGAAGTTGCGGCTGCTTACGATACCGACGGAAATGGCAAAGCTAATTTCCTGGGATGCCCCAACGGGTGGGGTTGCCACGAGATTCAAGCACACCATTGGGATGATCTTGGGCTAGATGAGTTCATTGATCGAGGCACCGCAGACTACAACGCTGCAATGGCAGACCTTATAGCTCGTTACCAGAATGGTGAGCATGTACTGTTCTATACATGGACTCCAAACTGGACGGTAGATGTTCTCTCACCGGGTGAAGACGTTGTTTGGATCGGTGTAACTAGGGCTTCATCACCACTGGACATTACTGAAGCTGATCAAACCCACTCCGGAATCGTTGGGGCAGTAAATGATCCCCTGTTGACCGGATGGTCAGCTAGCGACATCCAGGTAGTAGCCAATTCAGAATTCCTGTCTGAGAACCCCGCTGCTGCAAAGCTTTTCGAAGTGATGGGCCTTGCACTAGCTGACGTTTCTGGTCAGAACAACTTGATGAACCAGGGTGAAGACTCACAGGTGGACATCGAACGCCACGTCGACGATTGGATTTCACGAAACCAATCGACATGGGACTCATGGCTCGACCAGGCTAAAGCAGCCGGTTAAATAGCTCCTCGGAAACAGGCAGCCTTCTTTTTTCGATCACACGACACGATCAACCTTTGGTTGGAAAACGTGTGATTAGTCGTCAAGGCGGTTGCCTGTTTGCCAGAAAGCCGCAACATGGAACCACAAACGTCAATCGCTGCGCTCTGCGATCCCAGATCACCCAGTAGCGAAGCTTTGGATTTTGCCGCAGGATTTTCTTCCCAATCCGGCGTTCCTCTTTCGTTGCTTGTGCCTGACGACTTGAGTGTCAGCGATCGTGAAATCAGGTCTATCTTCGACAACTCGACCGAGATACAGACTCAAGAACCGGAAAACATAGTCAGGATTCCAGATCCGGTCGATGCACTGCCTGAATCGATCGACAACAAACTGCCGTTCGAATGCGTCATCGTGGGTCAAGATGATCTCCGAGATTTCGAGAGGATTGCGGATTCCGACCAGTTTTCCGATCCTTCCGAACGGCTAACCGATCAGGTGATTCAGGTTCCGAACCAGCGTGAAAACAATCAATCAGAAATCAAGCACCTTGTGGTACCGATTGATGATGAATCTGATTCACAGGTGCTCCTCTCCACCGCGAAAGACTGGGCTTTGCAGCTTGAATGTGACGTGGCGATCGTGCACGCAGTTGGAATCCTGGCAGCTGTGCAACCTCACCCTTTGCCAATACCGTATGCAACGGACCCCGTGATCGATAGGATTGTGGAAGATCTGGACCGTAAGGTGGCTTCTCTCCGAGATAACGCGATCGACGTATCGATCAATGTTGATTTTGGCGACATCCCGAGTGTCGTAAGAGATTCTGATCTGAACCTTGATGCATCACTTGCGATCTGTAGCCCTGAACACAATCGTAAAACCTGGTGGATCTTCGGTCGCAGCGTGGTCAACGAATTCTCGGACCAGCTCTCAATTCCAGTTCTTTCCACCATAGATCACGGCAGAAACTAAGTTCATTGGTGGTGCGTACTTCAGCGTACTCTCCATTAGGCACCGGAAATCACCGAGCTTAAAGCAGTCAACGACGGCTCTGCTTACATTCCCGCCAGCTCCACCAAAAAACCGTAAAAAGGCCGCTGAGTGTTCAGCGGCCTT
>JAYQWG010000030.1:0-24521 GCA_038150225.1 Chloroflexota bacterium | reverse complement strand
CCTTTTATCCTCAAGTGGGAGTTAAGCGCTAGGAGCGACCGAAGAGGTTCTTCATTCCGCGTTGGATGGAAGCACGTATTCCGGGTTTTCTAGGCTCCAAATGGCTCGCGACGTAGTCAACTGTTTTCGGAGATCCAGACAGAACCAAACCCCGCCATTTGCGCAGGCGTTCGTACGTCTTCGAATTGTTCGCGTAATCGGTCGACCAGCCATCGAACGGTTTGAATATAGCGTGTTCGTTCCTAGCCCGGAATTCTCCACCTGCTTCTTTTACGAGAAGTAAAGCGGCTGCAAAATCCCACGTGTGAGCAACCCCTGTGATCGCATATTGCATTGAACCGTTCGCGACCATGAATTGCTGATAGCAGGCGCTTCCACCAATTCGAGTTTCACCCAGGTTTCCTGCCAACCCGTCTTTGAACGCGAAGCGGCGTCCCAGCCACCCCGGAATTCCAGAAAGCACCCCGGCTGCTGGTTGACCGCTCTCTGATCCCGGGTGAACGGATATTTTTTGATCTCCAATGCGTGCTCCGTTTCCTTTTCGGGCATGCATCAGCAAGTTGCCGTCGGAGTTCGGCCATGGGATCCAGATTGCAGCTACTACCGGCTCACCCCGGTAAAGTACGGCTGCAGAGATGGCGTGCTCAGGTGATGAGTTGACGAAGTTTGTAGTTCCATCGATCGGATCTACAACCCACAACCAGTCAGCTGCGGCTGGTGGTTCATCAGGTGGGTCTTCCTCGCCGAGAAGCATGTGGTCAGGAAAATCTTCCTCCATCACAACTTCAATAATTTTCTGGCTTGCCTTGTCGACATCGGTGACCAGGTCTTTACCGGGCCGTTCGCCTTTATTGGAAATTTCGAGAACGGTTCCGAAACGGCTAGAAACCAGTTGACCTGCTTTTTCGACCGCTCGTACAACCGACCTTTCTATTAGTTCAAGATTCGCGTCGGACACGGTCGAGGATTGTGAATCAGAGGTCAATCTAACTTCCAGGTAAGAACGTATTACAAGTGGAGATGGGAGAGGAGTGTAGCTAGATACCGTCGCTGCTCCTGCTACGATAAAATTTTACCCACCTCAATATTCGTTTGCCCCATTTTGCACAGAGAGGTCCTAATTGACGTCGACCACAGGTACGAGGAAATTCCATAAAGACCGAGGACTGGTTAGTCGTATGTACTTCACCATGTTCATGCTCGGCTTTCTTTACGCCATCTTCGCACTGTTCCTTTTCTCGGTTGGAATGCCGATCTACTTTGTAGTTGGAATTGTCGGAATCATGGTGCTGGTTCAGTACTTCATGTCGGATCGACTCATTCTGGCGTCAACCGGGGCAAAACAAGTGTCAGAAAGTGAGGCTCCTGAGCTTCACAAGATGATCAAATTGCTGGCTGATCGATATGAGATGCCGATGCCAAAAGTTGCGATCATCGACACACCTATCCCGAATGCTTTCGCGACCGGTCGAAACCCGAAGAACGCCCTTGTAGCGGTGACAACCGGTATTCAGAGTCGACTAAACGACCGAGAACTGCAAGCTGTAATTGGTCATGAACTCGCCCACGTTGCGAACCGAGACATGCGCGTTCTGGCGATTGCTAACTTCCTTGTAACTCTCACCAGCTTCCTGATGACCATGCTGTTCTGGAACATGTTGTTCGGTGGCATGGGAGATCGGCGTAACAACAACGGCGGTGGAGTGATGATGGTGTACCTGGTGACTCTTGCCGTGTACTTCATCGGTCAACTCCTTGTTCTCGCACTTACTCGATACAGGGAATACGGTGCCGACCACACTGGCGCGGAAATATCTGGTGATCCGGGTGGTCTGGCGGACGCTCTTGAGAAAATCAGCGGAACCGTTGCCAACATCCCTGATAAAGATTTACGAAAACTCCAGACTGCAAACGCTTTCCTCATCATCCCAGCCGCTTTGAAAGGCGAGGGGTCGATGCATCTGTTCTCAACCCATCCACCTGTTCAGGAGCGGGTCAAGCGACTTCGTGAACTGGAACAGCGAATGAAGTACGGGTTGAGCTAGCGTGCCATTTTTTCGATCTACTAAAGCGCCCAAGTCAGATTGGTCGGCGATGTCGACCGTCATAAAAGCCGAGGCTCGCTTGCAGGCAGGGGGCGAGATCACCCCATCTCGTCGAGCCGGGGTCATTTACCGGAACGATGATGAAATTGCGTTTCTAAGGGACATAAAAAACGAGCTGAACCCGGTGCTGTACTCCGGCGCGGGGGCGACGAAAACCGCCTTCGATATCGTAGATGATGACCATGGCATGCGCTGGGTCGTTCTCGAGGACGGAAGCTTCGAGGATCTGGTTTCGAGCGTTTATACGGTTGGGAACGCAATTGGTGCCAACGACGGTGCAGACAACTTGTTGGCTGCGGTATTCGAGTTGTATTTCACAGGAACGGTAGAAGACAACACGTATCGGTCGGGATTGCGGACCTACTGGATTTACCGCTACGACCGGAAATCGTTTTACCCGTTCGTGCCGACCGGGGATGAAGAAGGCGAGCGTGATCGACCAACCGAAGCCCAGCTTGGACACGACCTCAGGAAGCATGGGCTGCTTGTCGAGCGTTCCCTGACTGAATGGATGGGTCTCTGGGGCATCCCGTTCTAGTCGCCGCCTGTTCCTAATTCGATACAAACCCGCCTCAGCACGGATATTTGAACTTGCCTAAAGTCGCACTCTACGTCCACCCGTCGGAAGATCCTGCTCCGTTTGTGAGAGCTATTGAGCATGCCGAGGGACAAGCAGTTCTTGTACAGGAGCTATCCGGTGCTATGCCTTCCGACGTAGGTGGTCTAATGCTTGCCGGTGAGCAACCCCTCGAGGACGTTTCTAGCGTCCCGGCCATAGTGAAAGAAGCGATCGACCGTCAGCTCCCTGTTCTTGGGATTGGATGGGGCATGCACGCCCTGAACGTTGAACTTGGTGGTGGACTGCCCGAGCCATGTGACGACCATGGGCAGCCCGGTGAGGCAAGCAAGCATCCCGTGTTCATAGCTCCAGGTGGAAAGATCTCTTACACGATCGCAGGCTCTGGCTGGGTAACGGCACCGTCAACCCACACACACGCGCTACGGCCAGGCCAGGTAGCAGATGGACTGCTTTCGTCCGTCTATGCTGACGATCAGGTAATTGAAGCGATCGAGAAACCTGGGCGGGAATGGTTGATCGGTGTTCAATGGCCCGCCCAAGACTTCGAAAGCACCCCGAAAGGGTTTGATAGCTTGCTGCTCGCCCTCGTCGAACGCAGCGACCAATAACAGCGTTTTTCGACGAATCACGCGTGCGCGTGCGCACGTGCGTTGCGCGCACACGTGGGGAAGAGTATTGTTGAAGGGTTATTTTTCGTTCTGCGCGTCCAATTGGAATTCACGTTCGGAACCACTAATCCTCAGTGGAGTAATTTATGGTCAACAGCGACCTCGGTGATATTCGACCCATTGGCATTGAAGAGGAGATGAAAGCCTCGTACCTGGACTACGCGATGAGCGTTATCGTGTCCAGGGCACTGCCTGACGTTCGCGATGGTCTAAAGCCCGTACAGCGTCGAATCCTCTATGCGATGCACGATCAGGGCATGCGTCCGACCTCTTCGTACAAGAAGAGCGCACGTCTCGTAGGTGAAGTGCTCGGTAAGTACCACCCTCATGGGGACAGCTCTGTGTACGACGCACAGGTGCGAATGGCGCAGGACTTCTCACTTAGGTACCCGCTTGTCGATGGTCAGGGTAACTACGGTTCAGTCGACGGTGATCCGCCGGCTGCTATGCGTTACACCGAGTGTCGCTTGTCATCAATCACCGAGATGATCCTTGGCGATATTGATAAGGAGACGGTCGACTGGGGAGAGAACTTTGACCAGTCGCTAAAAGAGCCAACGGTTCTTCCAGCACGACTCCCGGCTCTGCTTGTAAACGGTGCTGCAGGTATCGCTGTCGGAATGGCGACCAACATTCCACCGCACAACGCAGCGGAAATATGTGACGCCGTCGTTCATCTGATCGGAAACCCTGATGCTTCCGTTGATGACCTTATGAAGCATGTGCAGGGACCAGACTTTCCGACCGGAGCCCACATTTGGGGTCAGGAAGGTATTCGCAACGCATACGTCACCGGACGTGGGCGGGTCATGGTCCAGGCAAGTCACGAAATCGAAGATGTTCCGCGCCAGGATCGAAAACGCCTGGTGTTCACGGAAATCCCGTTCCAGGTCAACAAAGCTTCCCTCGTTGCCAAGATCGCCGATCTCATCAAGGCTCGGAAGATCGAAGGTATTTCGGAAATTCGCGACGAGTCGGACCGCAAGGGTATGCGCATCGTCCTCGAAATGAGGCGCGGAGCTCACATTCCTGTTGTCCTGAACAATCTCTACAAGCAGACCAACCTGCGTAATTCGTTCTCGGTGAACATGATTGCGCTGGTCGATGGCACACCACGAGTTCTCACTCTCAAACAGGCTCTGAGGCACTACATCGAATTCCGAGAGGAAGTAGTACGTCGAAGAGCTGAGTTCGATTTGAAAAAGGCTCGGGCACGACTGCATGTCCTCGAAGGACTTCGTATTGCCATCGATAACCTCGACCGTGTGATCGAGCTGATCCGAAACTCGGCTGACGTTGAAGAAGCACGCGGGAACTTGATGAACGAGTTCGGCCTGTCTGAGATTCAGGCACAGGCGATCCTCGACATGCAGCTCCGCCGCTTGGCAGCTCTTGAGCGAGAAAAGATCGAGAACGAGTACAACGAGCTTCTTGCTCTTGTACAGGAACTCGAAGACCTGCTTTCCGACGCCGCCAAAGTTCTTGCAGTAGTCCGCAAGGAAACCCAGGAACTCAAACGCAAGTACGGCGACGAGCGACGAACTGTTGTTCACCCTGAAGAACTTGGTGAGTGGCGACGTGAGGATACAGAACCTCACGAAGATGTCGTTATTACGCTCAGCCGCAACGGATACGTGAAGCGAGTCAAGCTCGACACCTACAAGAAGCAACACCGCGGAGGCAAGGGTGTACGAGGTCAGCGCATGACCAAGGAAGACGACGTAACGCCACACCTCCAGATAGCCGACACCCACGACTACCTGCTGTTCTTCACTGACAGAGGTCGAGTCTTCGCTTCGAGAGTGTTTGAACTCCCTGCTGACCAGTCACGCAACTCACGTGGCACACCTGTGCAAAACCTCGGTTTCAACATGGAACCACGAGAAGAGGTTCATGCTGTGGTAGCTGTATCGAGTTATCTCGAAGATACCTACCTGGTGATGGTCACCAAGAACGGTCAGATAAAGCGTATGCACTTGCCATTGCTGAGAAACATGAACCGCAGCGGTTTGAAGTGCTTCAACCTGAAGGGTGACGACTCACTGGTCAGTGCCGTACTTGCAGATGATGACGAAGATGTGATTCTCGTCACCAAGGAAGGTATGTCTATCCGGTTCCGAACCTCAGACGTTCGACCACGACAGCGTGCTGCTGGTGGAATGCGAGGAATGGTCCTGCAAGGCAAAGACGAAATCGTCTCGATGAACGTCGTGGATGATGAGGGCTACTTGCTGATTGTCAGCCAGAAAGGCTACGGAAAGCTTTCACTCCTCCGTCACTACACGCAGCAAAGGCGTGGTGGTAAGGGATTGATCACCCTGAAAGTCACGACCAAGACCGGCAAAGTTGCTGATTCTGCGGTTGTTAGCGAAGACATTCGAACTGATTCAACTGGAAAGCTGGTCCTTGTCAGTGAGAAAGCGCAGGTGATCAGGACTAACCTCGGTGAAATTCGGTCGACAGGTCGAATTGCCCAGGGCGTGAAGATCCAGGTGCCAGAATCAGGCGACCGCATATCGGCGATCCGAGTGATTTCCGAACGACGGGAAGCCAGCGCAGAGGTTGATCTCGATGCACTGGAGGCTGGTGACAACGGCACGTCAGAAGTTGAAAGCGAATCGGTGGACCAGGTTGAAACCGAAGAGGTTGAGGCATCGGAAGAGGAATAGCTCTTCTACCAAAGTGGTTCTAGAGAGCGGGCATCAATTTGATGCCCGCTCTTTTGTTAACTAACGTCAGCATCGCAATTGATCGACCGAACGTACACCTGAACATGTGGCGTACCGCTGAGACTTTGATCATAATCAAATAATGCTTTTCGCACTTGGCTCATTCGTGGCTCGTCGAAAATACGTGGTTCTCGCCACGTGGGCTGTGATCATTGCTGTATCCGCACCGTTCGCCCCGAGAGCACACGAGTTTCTGAAACCTGGCGGATTCTCGAACGAATCATTCCCGTCGGTAAAAGCCCGACAGGTGCTGCAGGAACGACTGGAGCTTTCGACCCTTTCCGTTGACTTTGTATTCAGTCATCACGAGTGGTCTCCGTTTGATCCGCGGTACTCAGATGCTGTTCTAACAGCGACGCAACCCCTTCTTGAGTATGACGAAGTGTCTTTCGTCGTTACCCACCTTGACGATCCGGAACGGGTGTCACCTCAAAGCAATACTGTTCACGTGACCACCGGTCTAACTATTGAATTAGAAGAGTCGGTCGAATTTCTCAAGATCGTTGATGCGGTGGTTGATCCGGGTCCGTTGAAGATGGTCGTTACGGGAGGTCCAGCCCTTTACCGCGATATCTCTCTTGCGAGCGAGGAAGATTTACGCCGTAGTGAGACGGTCGCATTCCCGATTGCCACTCTCACTCTCCTGCTCGTATTTGGAACGCTTGTAGCGGCGATTCTCCCTGCTGCGGTTGGTGGTGGAGGAGTCGTGGTTGGTCTTGGGATCGTGTTTTTTATATCCCAAGGTGTCGACATGTCAGTCTTCGCCTTGAATATCGTGACGTTGCTCGGAATTGGTATAGGGATTGACTACTCTCTTTTCTACACGTCGAGATTCCAGGAAGAACTCAGGGCGGGGCAGTCCGTTGAGTCAGCCGTGGTCAACGCTCAGGTACGAGCTGGTCGAGCGATTTTGTTCTCAGCCGTAACCAGTTTAATCGGACTACTTAGCTTGATCGCATTCGACGTGATGATGCTCAGGTCAGTAGGCATCGGGGCTGTAGCGGTCATATTCGCTGCGCTGTTAGCAGCCCTGACTCTAATGCCCGCGATTCTCGCTGTGCTTGGTGAACGGGTCAATCGATTCAGGATTGGACCCGATTGGCAGAAACGTTCCAGCTTCTGGGGACCATTTTCTAACTGGGTGATGAGACGACCCTGGCTGGTGCTGATCCCAACTTCCACCGTCCTGGTTTTGCTTGCTGTTCCCGCAATGTCGATGCGACTTGGAACAGTCGACGCCACGATTCTTCCCGATTCGCTTGAATCTCGACAAGGCTTTGACGTGCTTAGGGAAGAGTTTGGATTCGCTGTCAAGACGGTCATACCCGTGGCGTACACATTCGAAGGAAGCCCGTTCGATTCAGAGAACATTCAGGACGCTTATGACATCGGTAGGGCTATCGAATCGTTAGAAGGTGTGAGTGGTGTTTCAAGTGTCGTGAATATTGATCCAACGCTTGGACCAGATGACTACGAAATTCTGTATCAGTACCCGGAATCAGTAACTGATGTCACAGCGTCACGATTGATCAGGGATGCCGCACGTGATGGCGCGATTTTGTACCTGGTTGAGAGCGACCTGCACCCGTTCTGGCCGGAAACCCGTTCTCTCGTGTCGGAAATACGTGCACTTGTTCCTGAAACAGGTGAACTGCATGTAAACGGTGGAGCAGGAGAAATCACTGACATCGTCAACACTCTCTACGGGAAGTTCCCGTATGTGATTGGCGCCGTGCTACTGGTTACTTATGTCTCTCTAATGATCTTGTTCAGGTCGGTCATACTTCCGCTAAAAGCCGTGGTCCTGAATGTCCTTTCAATTCTCGCAAGCTACGGAGCGCTGGTTTTCGTTTTCCAGGAAGGCAATCTTTCGGGAGTCCTGAATTTCGAGGCGATGGGGGTTATCGAAGCGACCCTTCCGATCCTCCTGTTCGCGATTATTTTTGGACTAAGCATGGATTACGAAATATTCCTGCTTTCGCGAGTCTCTGAAGCGTACGACCGCACGAAAGACAACCAGCTTAGCGTCGCCGAAGGGCTGCAAAAAAGCGGTTTGATAATCACCGGTGCTGCGGGAATTCTGATCGTGGTTGCTGCGAGTTTCGTGCTGGCTGACGTCGTCGTGGTGAAGGCTGTTGGTTTGGGTCTGGCGCTGGCGGTATTTGTTGACGTGACGCTTGTAAGGGCGCTTGTTGCACCATCGATCATGCGTATCGCCGGAGACTGGAACTGGTGGTTGCCAGCATGGCTCGACAAACTACTGCCGGAGGTTGATCGTGCTCACTAGATCACGCACAACCTCACTCGTTGTCATTCTGCTGTTGATAGCTGCTTCATGCACGGTTTCAGCAGATCCGAGACCTGTCCCGGCCGGGGCTTCACCGGATCCGACGCCTCGACCTATCCCCATCGAGCTCCCGCGAGACGAACTGGCGCACGATTCTCGACTGGAGTGGTGGTATTTCAATGGACATCTTGAATCGGAATCTGGAGATGAGTACGGGTATCACTTCGTGATCTTTAAATCCCAGGATGATGAAAACGAGCCCAACTATGTCGCACAAGGTGCGGTCTTAGATGTCGCTGGAAAGGCACACGTGGTGGAGGCGAGAGCGCGTGCTGGGGGGAGACTTGCAAGCACCGAAAATCCGGGCATTGATCTGGCTGGATGGAGCCTCGACATTGGACCTGCGCCTGGGACTTTTCGAATCGAAGCTGAGGGCGACGCGGTCGGACTCGACCTCCAATTGGAGGCACAAACGGACATCATGCTGCACAAAGAAATCGGTTGGATTCCAACGGAAGCTGGAGCAACGTACTACTACTCATGGCCACGGCAGCAAACCGACGGCACCATCACGCTCAACGGCGAAGAATTATCCGTTGAAGGCACCTCTTGGTTCGATCATCAGTGGGGTAATTTCTTCGTTGTTGGAAAACCCGCTGGTTGGCAGTGGTTCGCTTTGCTTCTAAGTGACGGATCTGCGCTGATGGTGTCAGATGCTCGTGGCGTGGACGGTGAGTCGGCAGATCTGTATGCCACGTATATGGGTGGTGATGGCCAGTTATCCCACATCGCCAGTGGGATCGACATCGACATACTCGACACATGGACCAGCCCACATTCAGGAGGTGAGTACCCCTCTGAATGGCGAATGACCATCGACGATATTGCTCTCGATGTAACTCTCCAGCCCGTTTTCAATGAGCAAGAAGTAAGCGAAGGACTCCCCCGAGCGTCGACATACTGGGAAGGCAAAGTTGATGTTTCAGGCACGAAGAACGGGGATTTAATCACCGGCATGGCGTACGTTGAACTATCGGGCTACGTCGATCCCGAACCGATCGAATGGTTACATCGTTGACGTTAGTGGTTGGGTGGCTCCGTCTATAATCCGCACCACGAAAATTCCAGGGCGGGAAACTATTGGAATCCTCTGATGAAATTCAGCAAATGTATCGCCACGCGTGGTCGCGATTTGCTACCGGTGTCACGGTCATAACCACGATTGAGCCGAATGGCGAGGTGCACGGGATGACCGCCAGCAGCGTTACTTCTGTTTCGCTTGATCCCCCTCTTGTGCTCGCCGTGGTTGGCGAGGAACGCCAGTCTCACGGACTGATCTCTAGTACAGGACGGTTTGGGATTTCAATCCTCGATAGTTCGCAAACCGACATCGCGAAACACTTTGCCACTCCGCCAGAGTCTCGCGGGCACCTGGAATCGGGTTTACTTGGTGAGCTTGAGCAATCACCAGTAATTGCGGATGCCATTGCTTCAATGGATTGCTCGGTTTTCGCGGCTCATCCGGCAGGTGACCATACAGTCTTCATTGGCAAAGTTGAGGCTATTTCGGTCTCAGACGGTGATCCGTTGGTTTGGTTTCAACGTCAGTTCGGCGTCTTTGCGGACGGCAGCAACGGTTAAACGATGAAAATCGCTGCTATCTCAGTTGCTCCTCTTGTCCCAGGGCAAGTTATTGGGGGTTCGCAGCGCATTTTGCAGCAGGTCGTTGCGGGGCTTTCGGAGCATCGGCACGATGTTAGGGTGTATTGCACTCGTACAGATGCAAACCAATCGGGCTTCAAGATTGGGCGTGTGGACGTACTACCCGTACTTCAGCTTCGAGGAGCATTCCCTGCTACACATCAGGTTAGCCCTGCGGCTCTGAGCCAGACTTTTAGAGCAATTAGTGATGCTAGCGCGTGGGCTGACCACGTTTATCTACACGCCGACGCCTTGTACCTGCGCCATGCACTTGGATCTACTGACCCAGTTCGTTCTATTCACGACTTGATGTATGAAGAAGCTCTGTTGTCGGTCACGACACTTGAGGCGTCGGCAACGATAGTTCCCAGCGATTACTTGAAAAGATGTGTCGAAGCGACGTCAATCATGACCGGAAATGAATTAATAGAACCGGTTGTGACCGTTCCAAACGGTGTTGAGATTCCGTCGTCGATATCACCGAAACTTCCGCCTTCGGTGGGGCCGAGGGGAGATGACGACCTCATTCTTCTTTATCCACATCGACCACAGGAATCGAAAGGTCTTGTGGAGTCGATCGAGGTCGCAATCGCACTTAGGAGAGAACTGCCGGAACGCAACGTCCGGTTATTAGTGCCTGCATATTCTGCGGATTCGAATTTTGATGAGGCAGCAAATTCTCTCGAGTCACTCACAGCGATGATCCATGAGCACGGTGGCAGCGACATAGTCGAACTTCACGAATGGATGTCCCCGGAAAATATGCCTGATTATCTTGCTGCGGGTGACGTGACTTTGAACCTCGGACGATTCCTCGAATCGTTTGGTCTCATCCCTATAGAATCAGTGGCTGTGGGAACTCCTTCAGTATGTGCTCGCGTTGGCGCTCTAAGGGAGTTCTATTCCGTGCCGGGGATAAACCTAGTTCCGTATGGCGAAATTGATCAGGCAGTCGCAGCGGTACTCGACTCACTCGGCAACCCACTATACCTCGATGAAATACACACCACATTGAGAGAGAAATATTCGATCGAGGCGATGGTCGATGGGTATGAG
The DNA here is from genome assembly GCA_038150225.1 of Chloroflexota bacterium. GTDB lineage: Bacteria > Chloroflexota > Dehalococcoidia > Lucifugimonadales > Lucifugimonadaceae > Lucifugimonas. The sequence goes on along the minus strand of JAYQWG010000030.1, from coordinate 13,395 downwards.
TCGGTTATCTCTTCACCCGGCAAGTCCAGACGTCGTCCTAAAATTGAGCAGAGCATGTTGGTTCTTGCTCCCTGGTGTGAAATTCAGGACGGTCGTATTTGGAACGACTACACATCCGAAGCGACGGAATCTAAAGAACTGGTTCTTGAGTTACGCAGACGAGGATCAATTTCAACCTCCGACTTTGATTCCTCGGTGATCGAAAACGCAGTAGAGCGTGGGGATCTCATACCTGAGATCAACATTTAGTGAATTATCCGACATAACCGCGTATTTTTATTGCCTGTGCAACTCGTCCAACAGCGATGTCAAACGCCGCGGAGCGCATACTTGACCCTGTTTCGACCGCTCGATCTCGAGTGATTCGGTACGCCTCGTGAATCTTCCGGTCCAACTCATCATTAACACGCTCTAGTGTCCAGTTGAAGACTTGACGTTTTGCGCCCATTCGAAGTAGGAAGCGATTACGCCACCTGCTTTCGCGAGGATATCGGGGATGACCGTGATTCCAGCATCGTTGAGAATCTGGTCGGCTTCAATTGTAACCGGGCGATTTGCCGCTTCAGTGATTATTTGTGCCTTGATTGATGCCACATTTTCGGCGGTAATCACGTCTTCGATCGCCGCAGGAATGAGCACTGTGCACTCCAGACCGAGTAGTTCATCGCCCTGGATTGGATCGGCATCCGGGTAGTCAGCTAATGAACCACCACTTTCGACGATGTTTTGAAGCGCAGGAATATCAAGACCGGAAGCGTTGTAAATAGCACCGTCAACGTCTGACACGGCAACGACGGCAGATCCTCAGTCGTACATCGTTCGTGCCGCTGCTGACCCAACCGCACCAAAACCCTGAATAGCTACGGTCGAATTGGCAATCTCTCCTCCGGCATCCAATATGGCGTTGCACGAAACTACAGCTGCTCCACGACCAGGAGCTTCATTTCTCCCAAGCGATCCGCCGAGTTGTACCGGCTTTCCGGTTACGATTCCGGGAGTGTGACCATGAAGTGAACCATGTGAGTCCATGATCCAAGCCATTGTTTGTGCTGAAGTACCTAGATCAGGAGCGGGAATATCACGATTGATCCCGATCACGTGATGGATGCTCATCGTGTATCGACGAGTCAACCTGTTTAGCTCACCCTTGGAAAGTGCTCTCTGGTCTACCGTCACACCCCCCTTGGCACCACCGAACGGAATGTCGGCGAGCGCGGTTTTCCAAGTCATCAGCATTCCAAGAGCGCGGGTGTGATCGAGATCGGCATTGGGGTGGTATCGAATCCCGCCTTTATACGGTCCACGAGCAGCATTGTGCTGCTAGCGGTAGCCCTTGAACACCTTCACGGTGCCATCGTCCATGCGGATCGGTAGCCCTACCGATATTTCTCGCCATGGTTCAGCAAGCACGGAACGCATGTCGTCGCCGAGACTCAGATTGCGAACCGATTCGTCCAGGCTCGCGAGCGTGCCTTCAAGCATCGTACTTTCAGCTGACATATCGACTCTTTTCAGATCAATTGACTATTTGAATCAGTATCGATCCCTCTGTGTTGGGAGGTTACATCAAACAAGGAGAAACACGGGTGAATTGAAATTGACCCTAGGTGTAATTGCAACTTAGAATATATAGGTTAGGCAATTTACGGATTACACACGAATGACCACTAATTACGCAATTATCAATACCGGCGGCAAGCAGTACCGAGTACGCGAAGGCGACTCTCTGGACGTTGAGAAGCTCAACGCAGAGGTTGGCGCTGAGTTCAAATTCGACCGGGTATTGATGACCTCGGTCGATGGAAAACTCTCGGTTGGCGCACCTGTTGTAAAGGGCGCATCTGTTACTGCAGAGATCACCGACCACAGTAAAGCAGACAAAGTAGTTTCTCTGCGTTACAAGAACAAAACCCGACAGCGCGTAAAGCGCGGTCACCGACAGGACGTTACTTCTGTCCTGATCAAGTCGATTTCAAGCAAGTAGATTACATCTGCATCCCAGCAGAAGACTGGATCATCTAAATGGCACATAAAAAAGGTGGCGGTACTTCCCGAAACGGCCGAGACAGCGCAGGAAAGCGACTCGGAGTGAAGGCATTTGCAGGTGAGGCAGTGACTGCGGGAGCGATCATCGTTCGTCAGCGTGGAACCAAGTTCACCGCTGGTGCAAACGTCGGAATTGGTCGAGACCACACGATCTACTCACTGGTTGACGGTCAGGTTCGCTTCGACTTTGGCTCGAAAGACCGACGACGGGTAAATGTAGACCCGATCGCCAACTAGATAACAGGCATCCCGGGTATATAAATTATGAAAGCAAACATTCACCCGACCTACCACGACAAAGCCACGGTTACCTGTGCATGCGGGAACTCATGGGAGGTAGGCTCGACGCAGGAAAACCTGCGAACAGAAATCTGTAGTAAGTGCCACCCATTCTGGACTGGCGAACAGAGAATCGTCGATACTGAGGGACGTGTCGAGCGCATGATGCGCCGATACAACCTCGGCGGCTCATCCAAATAGAGCTAGATTGAAGGGGCGCCACACGGCGCCCCTTCTTTGTTAACCCAGGTCACATAATTGCAGCAGCAGTCGAAAAAGGTTCTATACGGCGGTCAGGCGGTCATCGAAGGTGTGATGATCCGTGGTCAGAAGCGCGCCGCCCTTGCTGTTCGACGACCTGACGGATCGATTATCCGGCGCGCCATCCCCTTAGAGGGATGGGCAAACTCTCGCTTGCGCCAAATCACTTTGATCCGCGGTGTGATCGTTCTTCTCGAAACTCTACTGGTTGGTATGAAATCCCTGACCATCTCAGCTACGGAGTCGGCTGTTGAAGAAGAAAATGAAGAGGCGGAAGCGCTTTCAACAGCGGCAATGGCAATGCTGCTAACTGTTTCACTCCTACTAGGAATTGGAATTTTCTTTCTGTTGCCGGTTTTCGGTTCTCGTTTGGTCGAGAACGCGGGAGCGAACAACTTCATAGCGAACCTGATTGAAGGTGGAATACGTCTCGCCCTGTTTATTGCCTACGTGTGGCTCATAGGGAAGATGAACGATATCAAACGGGTATTCGGATATCACGGTGCAGAGCACATGGCCGTTCACGCATATGAGGCGAATGAACCGCTAACGATCCAGTCGATCAGACGATTTCCTCCGGCTCACCCGCGCTGCGGGACCTCGTTTCTGATGACGGTGGTTCTGTTTTCGATCATCCTGTTTATGTTCTTTCCGAGGGACCCGTTCTGGTTCCTGATCGTTTCCAGGATCGTTTTGGTGCCTGTAATTGCTGGACTCAGTTACGAGTTCATCCGGTTCGCAGGTACTCACCAGGACAACATTTGGATTCGGATATTCAACTCACCGAACATCCTTCTCCAGGACTTAACTACTCGATACCCTGACGAAGGAATGATGGAAGTCGCCATCACGGCAATCGACTACGCAATTGCAATCGACGAGGGTAGGGCGGCACCTGAGGACGACTACTCGGCACCAGCTAGTGATCCGTATGAACCGGTCACGGCGTCAGTGTTCGATCAGAATCCCGAACGAAGTACGCCTGAATAGACGCTACCTACTTACGCCGCTTGGCTAGAACTTCCCAGATTCGGTCTGGCGAGACATCCAGAGCTGCTAGCAGCACCATGTTGTGGTACAGCAGGTCTGCCATTTCATTTGCGAGGTCATCCTCGGTCTGGCTAACCGCAGCAATCGCTACTTCACCGGCTTCCTCGACCACCTTTTGCGCTACTCGACCAGGACCACTTTTGATCAAGTCGACGGTGTATGAGCCTTCTGGTTGTTCGGCAACACGCTGCTGAATAACTTCAAGCAAGTCAGCAAGAACTCCAGGACCGAGTCGTTCCGAAGAGCCGTCACTCGATAGCGACTCCGCGGTGAGAGTACCTGTATCGAAACACGACTCTTTTCCGGTGTGACAAGTTGGTCCAACAGGATTGGCTTTGACCAGGATCGTGTCGCCGTCGCAGTCGAACTGGACTTCGACAACGTTCAGATAATTGCCTGATGATTCGCCCTTCTCCCAAAGCGCCTTTCTGCTTCGAGAGTAGAACCATGCGTGGGGACCTTCGAGCGTCCTGTTCAGCGCATCTTCGTTCATAAAGGCGTGCATCAAAACGCGACCTGATTCTGCGTCCTGCACTATCGCGGGAACCAGTCCACGGTCATTGAATTGAATCATCTGGCACGTCCTTTATTCGCAGTTTCCTGTCTGCGCGGCGAAACGTAGTTGTCTGATTGAATGTTAGAAGGTTACCCGGAGATATGGTCGAGGATACCGGCGAGTTCGGTGAGATCGTTTATCTCGATGTCTGGTTCAGGCTCCCGGTCGACTTCCTCTCCGTTGCGGTTGATCCATACAGAGACACCGCCTGACCGATACGCGCCAAGTACGTCATCGAACAGTTGGTCCCCTACGTACCAACATTTGCCTGGTTCAACTCCGAGTCCTTCGTAAAGATGCTCAAATGCCGCCAACGCTGGCTTGTACACCGCGGCAGATTGCGAGCTGGCAACGAAATCGAATTCCAGTCCTGCGTTCGCAAGAAGCGGTCGCAACCCTTCGTCGTCGGCGTTCGAAAATACACCAAGATTCACACGACCCTTCAGTAATTTCAGGGCTTCGACAGTTTCCGGGTAAATCGGTCGGTCGGTCATGTGGAGCGCTGCACGGTCACCGGCTGCCTCTGCATCAGCATTCAGGCCCATGTCGTCGAAAACTTGCTGGAAACATTCAGTCCAGGCTTGCCGGTACGACTTGAATGGCGGCGAGTTGAATGGACGTCCGAGATCTGTACGGATCTTTCGGAAGTTCACCTCATACTTACGCCATCGGGTCCAGAACTCGTCCTTATCCATCGGCAGGTTCTGGGCCTTGATGATCTCGTCGAAGCTGTCTTTCCAGTCGTCGTGGGAGTTGTCGAAGAGAGTCATGTAGCAGTCGAATGCGATTGCTTCCGGCATTTCCGGAACGCCGCTCCTGAGTGTGACTGCCAACTAAACTTCCCTCACTGGAATTCCTCGCTCAGCGAGGTGTGATTTAACTTCTGAAACTCGTAACTCACCGAAGTGGAAAAGCGACGCAGCAAGAACCGCATCCGATTTACCCTCGGTAAGTGCGTCATAGAAATGGTCGAGTTCACCTGCTCCGCCACTAGCGATCACAGGCACAGTTACTGAGTCTGACACCGCAGCAAGCAATTCGTTGTCGTAACCGGTCTTTTGACCGTCAGCATCCATGCTCGTTACCAGCAACTCACCAGCACCGGATGCTGTGGCGATCTTCGCCCACTTGATGGCGTCCAACGCTGTTGGTTTTCGGCCGCCGTGCGTCACGATCTGGAACATACCTTCGATCGGGATTTCACCGTAGCCCTCAAGATTGGAAATAACCGGGTCATCGACTCGTTTGACGTCCATTGCCAAAACCACGCATTGGGATCCAAATTCTCTCGCACAATCCTCGATCAACTGCGGATTGGCAACAGCGGCACTGTTTACGGAAACCTTGTCTGCGCCTGCTTCGAGCATTCGACGCATGTCGTCTACAGATCGAATTCCACCACCAACAGTTAGCGGGATAAATACTTCCGTGGAAACCTTCTCAACAACGTCGACCATTGTGTTACGTGCATCGGAAGAAGCGGTAATGTCGAGAAAGACGAGTTCATCCGCACCTTCCGAGTTGTAGAAGGCGGCTAATTCAGCCGGATCTCCAGCGTCGCGGATATCAACAAAGCTGACACCTTTGACGACTCGTCCTGCATCGACATCTAGGCATGGAATGACGCGCCGCGTGAGCATTAGGTTCTCCCGATTACTTTCGGGCGACGATGATGTAACGGTGCGGAGTGAGTTGGCGGCTGGTGAGAGTGGTCATGCCAAGGGCTTCGACAGCTTCTCGCAAATCCTGCTGGTCGAGGCGGCGAGATGCTGCGGGACCAACTTCCGGCTTACCTTCAACAGGGAGCCATTCAACGATTGCCATCCAACCGGCTTTCCTGAGGAGACGATGTCCCTCTTTGATCAGCGTTTTTGGGCGTGTTGCCTCGTTCAGAACGTTCGAGAACACAACACCATCAAGGGCTTCGTCATCCAGTGGAACAGAGTTCTCTTTGGATTCGAGAGTCTCGACGTTTCCAAGTTTCGCCTCGGTTGCTCGTTCTTCGACGAACTTGAGCATGTCCTTCTGGACATCCACTGCGTAGCAAGTACCTGAGTAGACATACTTGGCAATTGGAATCGAAAGCCAACCAGGACCCGCACCAATATCAGCGACCTTGTGGTCGTTGTGGATTGGCACGAGCGCAATCATTGACTGGGGGTCAAACGTTTCCTCGAGAGTCGGGTGCAGCATCTGCTCCACTTTGTCTACCGAAGTTTTCGTTGGCATTCGTTTCGTTTCCGTTCTGATATTTGCGTCGAATCAGGAAACCTGATCGACCGTTTCGATGGCGCGTTTCAGATCGATCGCACCTGAGTAAATTGCCATGCCCGTAATTGCGCCTTCAGCACCGAGCTCGGCGAGTTGAACAAGATCGTCAACAGACGATATTCCACCCGCCACAACAATAGGATATCGCAGGTTTTGCTTTAGATCGGCAACTGCGGTGAAGTTGGGGTGGCTCAATGTGCCATCACGACTGGTATCGGTATAAATAAACCGTCGTACACCAATGTCGACCATTTGCTGTGCGAGTTCCGCAGCGGAGACGGTCGATTGTTCCAGCCAACCTCGGGTTTGGACCATCCCATCTTTCGCGTCGACACCGACGATCACGTGGTCTTCGCCGACAGATTTCACAGCATTGGCAACTTGCTCCGGAGCCTCAATTGCGGCAGTTCCGAAGATCACGCGGTCAACACCGAGTTCTACAAGCTGCTTTGCGTCGGCTTCCGTGCGAACTCCACCGCCAAGCTGGACAGGAATGTCTACCGCATCCAGAATCGCTGTTACGGCATCGGCGTTTGATCGAACACCGTCTCGCGCACCGTCGAGGTCAACGATGTGCAATCGGCGTGCCCCTGCATCCACCCAACGGCGCGCAACACCTGCCGGATCGTCATCGAACACCGTTTCGCGGTCGTAGTCACCTTGAGTCAGGCGAACACATCGCCCGCCGCGCAGATCTATTGCAGGAAGTACGTCCATTGTTGAAATTTATTTAGCCCCCGCGGCCTGTTCTTTGGTGAGGTCGAGGAAGTTTTCGTAGATCTTCAAACCGATCTCACCACTCTTCTCAGGGTGGAACTGGGTTCCAACGACATTTCCCTTGACCACGGCAGCACATACTGGCACGCCATATTCGGTTTGCGCTGCTATGTCGTTCTCGTCACTCGGAACGCAACGGTACGAGTGGACGAAGTAGAAATCCGAACCTTGTGGAATCTCTTTGAAAACTGGGTGTCGTTCGTTCTCGTTACCCGCAAATGTCACCTGGTTCCAACCCATGTGTGGAACCTTCATTGGAGCACCGAGCGAGTCGGTCATTCCTGTTGGAATTTGTTGAACTGAGCCAGGTACCAAACCAAGTCCGTCGAGTTCACCTTCTTCGGATGAATCAAGAAGAACCTGTAGCCCAACGCACACACAGAGCAGTGGTTTCCCTGTGGCAGAAAATTGCTTCACCGGTTCGGAAAGCCCCATGCGGTTTAATGCACCCATAACGGCATCGCTTGCACCTACCCCCGGCAATACTGCGGCATCGGCATCACTTAGTTCGGTTGGATCGCTCGTCACGAAAGGATCGGCTCCAACTTTGCGCAAGGCCTTCTCAACGCTATGTACATTTGCAGCACGCGTGTTCAGAACGACTATTTTTGGGTTAGATGCGGGCACCTGTTAGATATTCCTGAGAATCGAAATTACACAGGTAATCTATTGTAGTTTGGAAACTCGACAGTAGTCTGATAAATGAACTTATTCGCGTTGTTTTGCATCAAATCGCCAGACACGCGAGAATTAGATAAGCCATTTGCGCCAATTGAAGTAGGAATCCTTCACCGAGCAGGTAGATGACAACAGCACCACCAGAACGTTCAGTCCCGATCAACACTATCGAGATCACCGAAAAAGCCGCGACTAAAGTTCGCCAATTCGCTGAACAGCAAGGCAAAGATCCGTTCGGATTGAAAGTTGCTGTAAAAGGTGGTGGTTGTTCGGGTCTGACTTACGTACTGGAGATTGTCGACGGACCTGACGATGACGATAAGATCATCGACTCCCATGGCGTCGAGGTGTATGTCCCTAAAAAGGCATTTGTATTCCTCGCCGGTACCGTTCTCGATTTTTCTGACGGTCTGAATGGCAAGGGTTTTGAGTTCGCTAACCCCAACGCCTCACGGACCTGTGGTTGCGGTACCTCTTTCTCGGTCTAGGTAGACCTCGAAGGAGAGTTCGATTCCAATCTCAGCCCAAAGCACACTCCAATCAGGATGTGGTTATCACGTCTGGCGATCCGCGGGGATTGTTGAACACCGTGGTGCGGACGCGCTAGATCTGCTTCATCGTCTCACTACAAAATCGCTGATCGATCTAGAGATTGGAAAATCCGAGCGCACAATCCTCACTTCCAATCGCGGTCGAGTCGTGGACGCTTTCGATGTGGCACGTGTTGATGATGAAGTCCTGATTCTTGTTAGTGATCAGCATTCAGCTGCGCCTTTGATCGACGCAGTCGATTACTACACGATCATCGAAGACGCAGAATTGAGGGATCTATCGAATGAACATTCGAGGATTTCGCTTGTTGGTCCGGAAGCTCCGATCGTTGCCTCACGAATTTCAGAAGAATTGCCTGATGTCTTTGTTATCGATGATTCGTCAAAGCCGGTCGCCTGGTTCGAACTGATATTTACTGATGCTGACAAGCCAAAGGTGATCTCGATTCTTGAAAAATCCGAGGCTATGTCGATCGACGTTGACGACTACGCCCAATTTCGCATCGAACACAAAATTCCTGCAGTTGGTCACGAGCTCGGTGAACATTCCAACCCGATCGAGGCAGGTGCACTAGATCGAATCGATTTCGACAAGGGTTGCTATGTTGGACAGGAAGTAATCGCTCGACTTGACGCCTACGACAAAGTTCAGCGCAACCTAATTCAACTTCAGTCGAACTCAAGGATTGATGATTTTACGGATGTGACCGATGGGGATCGAACCGTCGGTGTCGTGACCACGTCATCGAGTGTGACTCAGCAGGACGGTGCGTACAAAAGCCTTGCACTCGTCAGACTGGCTTACGTCGAGCCGGGCACAAAACTGCAAAGTGGAGACACCGAACTAACGGTGCTGTAACGTTTCTCCGCCGTCGACCATGATCACTTGTCCTCGGATCATGTCGGCATCGTCGCTGCACAACATGGCAACCACCTTGGAAACATCTTCAGGTGTGACAGGTCGGCCTGCAGGCGTTGGACGGGAAGCTATCTCCTTCACTCCGAGCTCATCAGGAAACGCGTCAAGCGCATCGGTTTGCACATAACCTGCGGACACGGTGTTCACGGCGATGTCTTTTGGTCCCAACTCGACGGCCAGGTAGCGGGTTACCGCTTCGATCGCGGCCTTTGACACTCCAACAGCGAAGTAAGAGTTCAACACTCGCCCAGCTCCGGGGCTAGACAGGTTGATGATTCGACCACCGTTTTTCATCAATCGGGCAGCCGCAACTGACAGCATCCACGGACCCCTGGCGTTGATGTCCATGGTCCAGTCCCAGTGCTTTGCAGAAAGCTCGGAGGCAGGTCGCATGACTCCAGAAGCGGCGTTGTTGACGAGAATATCCAGAGTCCCGAATCGCTCTTCAATAGATTCGACCAGCGCGGCAACTGCTTTCTCGTCGCCTACATGGGCTTTGAGCCGAACGCACTTGATACCCAACGACTCGAGCTCTTGGATTGTGTCTTTTGCGGCAGTGTGGTTCTTTAAATAATTGATTACTACTGTTGCACCGCGAAGGCCGAGTTCGCGTGCAATGGCTTTTCCGATTCCACGAGAGCCGCCAGTGACCAGTGCGACTTTGCCGTCGAGGTTCTTAGTATCTGCCAATTAACAGGTCTCTTTCAGTACCGTGAGGCTAGATTGCCATTCCGCCGTCAACCCGGATGATCTCACCGGTGATGTACTGGGCTTCGTCGGTTGTGAGGAATGCAATCATCGGTGCGACCTCATCTGGTTCCCCGAAGCGCCCCTGTGGAATCCAAGTCAACACAGTTTCTCGTGCCTTGTCAGATATCACCGAGGAAGTGGCAGTTGTTACGTAACCAGGTGCGACAACGTTCACAGTGATGTTCCGTGTAGCTACCTCTTTGGCGAGGGACTGTGAGAAACCGTGAACTGCCGCCTTTGATGCAGAGTAGTTCGCCTGTCCGATGTTCCCGCGCATGCCAACCACTGAAGAGACGTTGATGATGCGTCCCCATCGCCCTTTGAGCATCCCAGGTAACACTTTTTGGGTGCAGTAGTACGTTCCGTACATATTGGTTTTCATGGTGTGATCGAACTGTTCATCTTTCATGCGCATCAAGAGTGAATCACTGATGACTCCCGCGTTGTTGATGAGTATTTCGATCGGACCGTGCTCTGCTTCGGCAGCATCGATCATTGAGTGGACTGCGGCTTTGTCAGCGACGTTTCCACCCACGGCAATTGCAGTTCCTCCAGCGGCACGGATTTCTTCGACCACAGCATCCGCTTCATCGGCATGAGAGTTGTAGTTGACTGCGACACGGTGCCCCGCAGCAGCGAGCCTCAGTGCGGTTGCCCTTCCAATACCTCGTGATGCACCGGTTACGAGAGCACTGCGTGATTCATTTCCGCTCAAGTTTTACGTCCTTCTGGCTGGTCAGTCGGTAATTTCAGCCCTGATTCGGTCTAATTCTGCCTGCTGTGCCTCGATCAGCCCAGTTGATATTACGTACTTTGCAGTGCGAACAGCGTTCGCAATCGCGTCGACTCCTGAAGCGCCGTGCCCGACAATCGCAAGACCGTTTAAGCCCAACAATGGTCCGCCACCAAACGCTTCCAGGATGTTGAATTTTTCGAATATCGACTGCGCCAGGTTGTTGGCTTCCTCAGAGTCTCCGAGCGCTTCTTTCACCTGATTTACAACCGCTGATCCCAGACCTTCAGTCAGCTTGAGAACAACATTTCCTACGAAGCCGTCACAAAGAACGACTTCTGCTTTGCCTTCTGGGAGATTGTTCGGTTCGATGTTTCCTACGAAGTTTAGATCGGTGGCCTTAAGCAGATCTGTGGTTTCTTTGACGAGGGCATTGCCTTTTCCTTCTTCGGAACCAACGCTGAGCAAGGCGATCCTGGGGTTTTCTTTCTTGTAAATGTGTTTCGACATCACGTTCCCGAGGGCTGCGAAGTCCACGAGCAGTCTTGGACGTGTGTCCACGTTGGTCCCGAGATCAATGATGACGGTGTCGGGCGCGTACCCGATGATCGGACCGCCCAACGCACCTCGGTCGATGCCTTCTAGCGTGCCGTAAACAACTTGGGCGGCCGCGATGGAAGCACCGGTAGATCCCATGCTCACAAAGCCGGCTGCTTTACCCATTTTCACTACGCCGGCTGAAACGAATACCGATGCTTTGGGCTTGGACCGGTAGGCGAGGGCAGGACTTTCACCTTCTTCGACGACGCCTTCCGCAGGAACAATTTGAACGAGTTGCTTTGCCGGGGTGTCGTACTTGTCGAGTTCTGCCTGGATGGTCTCAGCGTCACCGACGAGGGCAATCGCAACGCCACCTTCACCGATCGCCTTGAGCGCGGCAGGAACGGTCACAACCGGACCGTGATCTCCGCCCATGGCATCCAGGGCGATTGGAGTTATACCTTCGGGGATTCCCGTCATACTGACATCGTCCTAATTTGAACCGGCCAAACCAGTTCGCTCGTTCAAATTTGTCGTAATGGTACTGTCGCTTTACCTGAAACGGCATCAGTACCGTCGGGTTTCTTGCACCCAACATTACAGGTAACAACGGTACCTTCGTCAGTTTCCGTTACACCTGATATCGAACCGTAAATCGATACAGTCTCGCCTGGAATTACCGGTGCGCTGAACCTGACCTTGATCTTTCCGCCCGAGTGCCAGTCATTTGGAAACGACTTCGCAATCAATTCAGTCACGAAGGCGAGACTGAGCATGCCGTGCGCGATTCTCGTTCCGAACGGAGTCGTTGACGCATATTCTTCGTCAAGGTGAATCGGGTTGTGGTCACCGGACGCTTCAGCATAAGCGTCGACCCGGTCCTGTGGCACGAATCGTTCGAAACCTGGTAGCTCAGCTCCAGCTACAAATTGAGTATCTGGCATCATGCATCCACTCCCGAAACGATGATCGTGGTGGATGAATCGCCTACTTTGCTTCCGTCCACGTCTGTGTACTCGACCTTGACCGTGGCGAATTTGCTGCCCCGGCGCATGGAACTAGAAGCCAAAGTCCCGTTCGCAGTGATTTGCTCACCCGCGTTGATTGATCTGATCCAGGATGCTTCTTGCCCGGCGTGAACGGTTTGTAAACCTTCACTAAAGAGACCAAGGTCCTCAATCAGTTCTGTGAGGGCGGCGGCAATGGTCATCATCGGTGCGAGAGAGTTTCCGTAATCGGGTGATTCATCACCTCCGACCGCCTCGTTGTACGAAGCTGAACGCTCAGGCGAAATAGTCACATCGTATGGACCAAACGAGTGCCCGGTTTCGACCGATTTGATAAGAACGTCTGCCAATAGATCTCCTGAGAAAACTTCGAACGGCTTTTCAGTTGGATTCCAGGGTCGAAATTCTAATTCTGCCCCACGTTTGTGGCAAAGCTAGAAGCGAGCCTAAATTCCGGTCGTTCCACCACTCCTACGCTGCATCGAAATTGCTTCATCAACCAGCTCTGCTGCGAGCTCAAATGATGTCGGATTCCGGAAATCCAGTTGGGAGATAGCGAAGACCCGGTACAACAGTCCAGTGGATACGAGCCCTGAGTTGCTTTGACCAAGTGCCGGAAGTTTGATCCCAAGTGCCTCTGACATGGCAACTGCAGCGTTCATACCACTTCGATTTAGGTACACCCGTGTTAGGACCCGTCCTTTGTGGGTCAGGCTTACCCCCGATCGATCTTGATTGAGCTCTACCCGTAAGTGAGACCTGGGTCGCTCAAGAAGTTTGTAACCGTGTTCGAGAGCGCGCTTTCGTGAGACTGTCAAGATCGCCTGAAATTACTACTGATTTTTTACACAACACCGGAGTGAAGCGGGTTCGTTCGTTCGATGGCTAAGTATAATCCCGCACGGTTCGCAATCTCACGATATGAACGCGGTTTTCAAACTTGAGTCTCAAGAACAAAAATGCAATCGTCACAGGCG
>JAYQWG010000029.1:2467-25128 GCA_038150225.1 Chloroflexota bacterium | reverse complement strand
GGGCGCATTCTTTGACATGGTTTCTCGAGGTCATATCGAGGAGAAAGCTCGATCATGCTTGTTGAGAACTGAGCAGAGTCGGCAATTACCGATGCACCCCAAACAAGTGCGAGGATCACTATTAGCCACGATAGTTCGGTCTGTAGAAAGCCGATGAACAGAGCTGTGCCTCCGCTAATGATCATGGCAATGCTGGTTACTGCGGTTCTACCGATCTTTTCCGACCAAACTCCGGCATAGGAACTGGCCATTGCACCTGCGAGGAATACCGCGAAGGTGACCGCGCTGGCAACACCAAGTGTTCGGTTGAATATTGCGAGGTCACCGAGAACGAACAGCATGTACGCACCAATCCAGGCCCACATGGCGTAGAGCTCCCACATATGCCCCAAATAACCGAATAAGGCTAGTCTCGGGCCACGTTCCGTGATCGCCGTTGCCAAATACCGCGGATTGAATTTTGCTCCTTTGACATCGTGCGGTCCGTCGCTAATAAGGAATCGCATGGTCAGTCCGCCGACGACCGCCAGGACGGAACTACCAACGATTACGTACTCCCAGTTTTCGGTTAATATGGATCTCAGTAAGTGGGGTGAGCCGGAGCCGACCGTGAGTGCCCCAACCATTGTCCCCAGCGCGAATCCTCGACCCGAGGTGTACCACCCGGAAACGACTTTCATAGCAGGTGGATAAACCACTCCAAGGAAGGCACCTGCCAAGAACCGGCTGAGCAACAACAACTCGGTTGAATCGACGAAAAGCACACTCAGATTTGCCACAGCCGCAAGGGCAGAAGAAACAGCGAAAAGCGTTCGTGCGTTCACGAGGTCCGACAAGTTCGTTACGGCAATGACGAGGGTTCCGAACACAAACCCAAGTTGAACGGCGATTGTCAAAAACGAAATCGCTGACTCGCTTAGTGCTTTTTCCTGCTCTAACGCGCCGGAAATGGCGTTTGTTGAGAACCAAACCGAAAGAGCAAATAAGGTCGCCAGGGAAACGAGCAAAAGGGTCTTCCCGCGGTTGGGTTCAGTTCGATGTGTACTAGTCACGGTGGGTCAGATGAAGTTACCAGTTACGAGATGCCATCAGAATGAGGACCTGCGGGCAAGGGAGTGAGAATTTTCGGTATCGTATTGGCATCGAGCTAGTTTTCGGGGCAAAACATGAGCCAATCAACGGCTGAACAAACGTATTTTCAAGATGGATTACACGGTAACCACTGTTATGGGTGTGGGGCATGGAACGAAAAAGGGTTGAACATCAAGTCGTTCTGGGACGGTGATGAGTCCGTGTGCGTATATCAACCAAAGTCGTACCACTCGGCAATGCCGCCTGACGTATTGAACGGCGGGACAATAGCTTCGATCATTGACTGCCACGGAGTATGTACCGCAATAGCGGAGGCGTATAAAACCGAGGGACGAGAGGTCGGTGAGGGTCAAAAAATCTGGTACGCGACCGCATCCCTGACGGTGAACTACAGGAAACCAACTCGAATCGATGGTCCGGTTACGGCAAGGGCGAAATTGATTACGAAATCGGATAGGAAGACCGAGCACGCGATAGATTTCTTCTCGCATGATGGTGTGTTGACCTGCGATGCGACCGTGCTGTCTGTTCGGGTTCCTGATGAGTGGGCTGATCCGACCGGACTATTCCAGCACCTGGACGGGTAATCCGGATTTATGAACTTATGGTGATGAACACGGAGTAATCAGATATGAAACTTGCAATTGGTGGTGATCACGCCGGATTCCCAATGAAAGGCCCGGTTGCTGAGTACCTGCGCTCACAGGGGCACGAGGTAGTCGACCACGGGACACATTCAGAAGATCCCGTCGACTTTCCTGACATTGCTCAACGAGTTACATCGGCGATTCTTTCTGGCGAGGCCGAACGAGGAGTACTCGTTTGCGGAACCGGGGTTGGTGCTTCGATTGCCGGTAACAAAGTTCCGGGTATCAGGGCAATGCTGGCTCACGACACCCATTGTGCGCACCAGGGTGTTGAACACGATGACGTCAACCTGATTTGCATTGGGGCATGGATCATTGGGATCGAGCTTGCGAAAGAAGTTCTGGGCGCCTTTGTGAACGCTGAATTCTCGACCGAGCCAGATTTCAGAAGGCGCGTGCAGAAGCTTTCAGAAATGGAAATGAAGTACGCCCGGGAACTTACTTCGCAGTAAAACCTCGTGATTTCAGTTCTTCAAACCCACATTCATTACAGTACCGACCTACCGCATAGTGTACGTACGGCATGAAGTAGTTTTGGGTGGATGCGGAGACGATTACAGTTATTTTGCCTAGTTCTCAATAGTCCAGGTGTGATTGTTGGTCGATCGAACCGAGCGCAACCAAGACGCGGAAATCATAGAACAGCCGACCACGGATGAACTCCTGGTCCTGACGGAGATCGGTCGAATTGCGGCTTCACTAAGCACCGACGAAGCCTTTGAAGAGTTCGCAGCTCCAGCGAAAAAAGTGGTTCCGCATGATCGCCTTGCACTTGCAGCCCTGACACCTGACTTCGATCACGTCGACAGCGTTTTTGTATCTGGGATTGAAATCGATCAGCCAGGCGATTCGCAGCGGGTAATGATCCCCCAAGGTCGAATAAGGCACCAAATGTTCGTCAAATTTCAGCAATACCACGCTGTTGATGATGAACTCAACGAACTCATTGAACTGGTCGATGACGAGAAGTACCGAGCGGCTGCCGGTCTCCGCTCAGTACTTTCGACTCCACTTGTATGGAACGGTGAGCCACAGGGAGTTATGACACTGCCGGCATTCGATCCTGAGGCGTTCGGTCCTCGTCAACGCATGCTCGCCTAGGAGATCGGGCGGCAAATAGCTGGCTCGGTTGCTATGGCGAAGCAAACGGTGGATACTCGGCTATCTTTCCCGCCTCGGAGGTTTGAATCATCAGATCTACGAGATCGACTAAATGCCGGTTGTTCCGTTTGATCGCCTCCAGCTGCTGGAGTTGCCGTTCAGTCAAGTTACCTTCACGGTTTCTGGAAAGAACATCCGTGAGTGCTGTGGTCACAGTGAGAGGGGTATTTAGTTCGTGGGTTGCGGTGTCGATAAATCTACGTTTTGCCGTCTCGACGTTTTCCACTTCTTCCGCAGCGCGTGATTTGAGGTCACTTCGTGATCCGACTGCCAACCGGTTCAGGTAGAAGCCGAATGCGACTGAGATTGAGACAACCAGTACCAGCGTACCCAGCAGAATATTTCTACCACGCTCGCTCAACATCCCCGCATCACTGGATGTATCTACCAAAGGGAACTGTCTGGCAACCATTTCCATAGAACGGAAAACGTTCCATATCATGATCAGTCGCGGCATCAGCAAGTGCTACAGACACCACAGATATGAGAATCATCAGTACCGCGAACAATTACGGAAATTTCGTATTTGAAACGAGTTGCTCACCTCGACCAGATTCTGGCTCGAGGATGGCAGGGTTCACCCTGATCGGAATCGGGCGTGAAGGGATGGCGATTTAGGTGCCAGAATTGTCTGGCGAGTTATTCAATCTGAGTTCTCTGAACGGGTGCAATATGTGGGTTGGTTAGAACAGTGGCGATTCTGGCAACAGGTAGGTGCAAACGCGTGCGTGCTAGCACCTATTTATACATCCACTATGACCGTGACTACTTTCCAGCATGTAGCAAAAACGACTCAATGCGGAAAACGGCATTGTTTTGCTGAATATCTAACCACCGAAGTTTGGCTCTTCTTCCCGTTCGATCTTATCGGGATCGAGATCCATCGCCATTCCGGGGGCGGTCGGAGCATTGATCAAACCGTTTTCAGGCCTGACTGGGTCCTTCAAGAAGTGCTGGTGAATCACGTTCCATTTGACCAGATACTCCTGGTAGGGAGTGTGAATAGGCGACTGGGTCAGTGAGAAATGTATTCCCGCATTTGTTGAGTGTCCGTGTGGAATGGTGATCAAGTCTGCGGTTGTGGCTACTGCCGCGATTTTCAATGTTTCGGAGAGTCCGCCTGCCCAGTAAATGTCGGGCTGCAAAACATCTAGTGCTTCTGCGTCGATGAACTGCTTCATGCCCCAACGGGTGTAGTGGTGCTCTGCGCCTGAAATCGGGATGTTGGTTGCCTCACGGATCTTACGGTAAGAGTCCACTCGATCCGGCATAGCAACCTCTTCGAGCCAACGCGGGTGGTATTCCTCTATTTGCTCGGCAAGTCGAATGACGTAGTTGACGTCCATCGACTGCCAGCAGTCGAGCATGATGTCGTCGTCGTCTCCGATCGTCTCACGGACGGTTCGGACCAGCTCGATGTTTTTCCTGAGACCTTCGGCACCCGACATTGGTCCATGCCTAAAGAACCACTTCTGAGCAGTAAATCCCATCTCTTTGTGCTGCTGAGCACGCTCACGGACAAGTCCCATATCGAGGACGTTGTACCCGAGCATTGAGGCATAAGCAGGAACCGATTCGCGTGTAGGTCCACCGATCAACGGGAAGACTGGTGTGTTGAAATATCGCCCTTTGAGATCCCAGAGCGCACAGTCGATCGCGCTAATCGCAATCATCGTATTGCCTTGACGACCGTGAACACTTGCTCGGTGCATGATGTCCCACAGGAATTCGATTGCGAGCGGGTCGCGTCCGATCAACAGGCTCGAAAGTTCGTTCTCAACGATGAACGCGACGGCTTTGTCCATTGGACCGCCGATACCGATAACACCTTCATCGGTTTCTATTTGCACGAAGTACGCATCGTGAACGAGCTGGCTTTCGGATCTCTGATCACTCCAACCAACTCGCTTCGTTACGTCTCGAAACTCCGGGTAGACATCGAGAGGCATGGCAAGACGCTCTTCCCAGAACGTCCCGTCGGTCTCAATAGTGCCGAATACGTGTCGTAGCCGTAGTTTTTCAATCTTCATGACTGGTTCTTCTGAATTCCAGGGTCGGGTTAGTTGTGAGGTGCCGTTTCTGGTTCGCGAATGTATGGGATCAGGCGCGGGGATTCAAACTGTTCTTCCCCTTTGATTGACTCAAGCATCTCAAACGCTGATCTCACAACGCTTTCCTCTCCAGTCATACTGAGCACGACTGCACCTTCAGATCCGGCAACTCCGCCTGATGCCACGTGAGTCGCCTTGGCTCCCGTTAGAAGCTCTATCGCCTGAATTTCGGTGACCACCAGTGCGTTCACGACCGGCATTAGTCCGGCGGACTGACCCATTGTTAGGTCCCAAAGGTGATTTCCACACGTACGTGCAGCTTCGATGACTGATGGGACGAGGCGTTCAAGACTAACCGGAGCAACCCAGTGGGCGCCACGCGCTGTGAGGGTGCCCCAAATTCCTCCGACCGTTCCGCCAGCTGGATCGGCGGCGAGAACGCCGATATTTCCTTGAGGGTCAACCGCGTTTGCCCCTTTTATGGAAACATCGCTGGCTCTGAACTGACCGAGTGCAGCCGGTGCTGGGGTTTCGGAGAGTTTTCCGTCTTTGAACACCCATGGCCCCAGCCTGTCTTCTTCAATAACACTGGCAAGGCGTCCGCCGGTGACGATACCGGCTGTGCTGTTCCCTTTGTCGGCTGCCTGCCCTGTAAGTTCTTCAAGCAAGTAGGCGGGTGTAACACCACGTGACACGACGAACCATCCGTCGTTGAGAACGCGCTTTACCTCGGGGAGCTCTAACACCGCTTTGGCGAGAAGACGCTTGGATTCGCGGGGTAGCAACATGACCAATGCATTGAAGCGGTCGTCTCGAAGAGCGGGGGCTGGCTTGATAAAACTCGAAGTGTCGTAAAACATAATTCGTTCCGTACTGCTGGTAGTGGTCAGAGACCGTAGCTAACAACGCAAACGTAACGTCAATTCCGACAAATGGAATAACGGTTTTATGAGAAAAGCGTTTTTATTTCAGAGATTCGAGATGGTCTTTTGCCTGTGATGGCCAATCTACAGTGGTGCCGACTGCGCCGGACTTGTATGCGTTCTCGAGGTTTTCACGAGAGTTTCCGATGCCCCACGTGCGTACTGTGAAGCCAGCTGCCGTAAGTTGAGAAATTTGTTCCGGGCTGACGAGGTCAGCGCGTGGGTAAATCCCTGACAGTTTTAGCTGCTCGGCTTTGCTGATGGTTTCGTCATTAATTTCTTGAATCAGCCAACCGTGGGCAATTGATGGCATTACCTGTACTGACCGTTCAAGTTGCTCGTAATGGAATGAAGAAATAGTCACTCCAGGT
Source organism: Chloroflexota bacterium (assembly GCA_038150225.1). Lineage (GTDB taxonomy): Bacteria > Chloroflexota > Dehalococcoidia > Lucifugimonadales > Lucifugimonadaceae > Lucifugimonas. The sequence goes on along the minus strand of JAYQWG010000029.1, from coordinate 18,883 downwards.
GCGATCGAATCGCCGGTGTGCTGGTCCAACCAATCCCATCTTTCAAGTGATTTCTTTGAAATTTCTGCGAGGTCCGACTGGGTAGATTTCAGTTCGAGGTGAACGTGGAGCTTCCCTGCATACCGTTCACAAAACTCGTCGAGCGTCGGAACGAATGCATCCGAATACACCAGAGGCCCTTTTAAACCGACACTATCTTCGGGACCTTCGAACCACATACCGGCGTTTAGAGACTTGATTCGGGCGATGCCTGTTTCAGTGACCACTCCCGAGCCATCCGTCGTTCGGTCGAGTTTGTCGTCGTGGATTAGTACAGCTCGACCGTCGCTGGACAGTTGAACATCGGTTTCAACATTGTCGAAGCCGTTCGCGAGCGCGAGGTCGAAAGCTTCAAACGTGTTTTCAGGTGCGTCGTATGAAGAACCTCTGTGAGCGATGAGGGTGAAGTTTTCGAGACTCGGCGAGTGAGGCAAGACAGAATTCCTGATTAGCTTTGAAACGTCCAAAAGTTTATTCGACAGGTGTCACTTCCGACGTACAATCACCGCCGTGCCAGTAAACAAATTAGTCAATTCATTTAGTGAAGCTGTTTCCGATATTCCGTCGGGTTCATCAATCATGATCGGCGGTTTCGGCGGTGCAGGCGGCCAACCAACTCGGTTGATGCTCGCGCTGCGAGATCAGGGCGCAAAAAATCTCACGATCATCGGCAATGTTGCTGGTATTTCGAAAACCACCGGGTACGGTTGGCCAGATCATCTTGACCCGATCGACCAGGGGATGTTTTTCGAAAGTGGCCAGGCCGACAAGATTATTTGTTCATTTCCTGTTCCGGGAACGACTAATCCACTATCGGACATAGAACAGGCTTGGCGAGAAGGCCGCGCTGAAGTCGACATCGTGCCTCAGGGGACTCTAATCGAGAGAATCAGGGCAGCAGGTGCTGGTATCCCGGCATTCTTCACACCGACTGGAGTCGGTACTCCTGTTGCGGAAGGCAAGGAACACCGCGAGTTTGACGGTCGGACATTTCTCCTAGAACACGCGTTACCCGCCGACTACGCATTGATTAGAGCGGAAAAAGCCGACACAAGGGGTAACTTGCAGTACATCGGTACCTCAAGGGCGTTTAATCCTGCAATGGCAACCGCCGCAAAGGTGACGATTGTCGAAGTCGACGAACTGGTCGAGCCGGGCGGCATCGATCCGGAGAGAGTCGGAACGCTAAGCACGTATGTTGATCGAATTGTGGTTCGGCAGCCAGGAGATCATCTACCGTGACGATGACGGATCCAGCCCCGAGACTTGATCGAGCAGGCATTGCTCGGCGAGCTGCCCGTGACCTGGAAGACGCATGGACTGTAAACCTCGGTATCGGCATTCCTTCGTTGTGCGCCGATTTCCTGCCTGACGGCGTCGAACTGAATTACCACGCCGAAAATGGGATCCTTGGATTTGAAGAGCTTTCAGCTCCGGGAGAGGGTGATCCGAACTTGATGGATGCCGGGGGCAAATTCCCAAAGCGAGTGCCGGGGATGGCGTTTTTCGATTCTGTTGAGTCGTTCAACCTCATCAGGGGTGGACACATTGATGTCACCGTGCTTGGAGCACTGCAAGTTTCACGCACCGGAGATCTTTCTAATTGGATGATCCCGAAGCGAGGAATTGGCAGTATTGGCGGAGCCATGGACCTTGCGGCGAACGCCAAACGAGTGATTGTCGCCATGGAACACAATGCCCGTGGCGATGTTCCAAAGATCGTCGACGAATGTGATTTTCCGCTGACGGCGCTGGGGTGTGTGGACCAGATCGTGACCGATATTGCAGTGATAGATGTGAATCGTTCAGCGCGGGCGCTCATCCTAAAAGAAGTGGCTCCCGGATGGTCGTTCGATGAAGTCCAGGCACGAACTCAAGCTGAACTTGTTGTGGCCGACGCGCTGGGTGAGATGGCGTAACTCGATAAAGAACGAGGTGGTGTGAGTGTCTGAAGAAAGCTCACAGAATTTGAGTAACGAAACTTTTGACGAATTCCGTCAGTCCTTTTCGTACGGTTCAAGGACCGACCTGCTATTCAAGTTTTTGAAGAATGGCTCGGTCTAAGATCCCGATCAGATAATCAGAAAAGTTTTTGAACACACCGTTGATCTGATCGACACCGGAGATGCTACCGAGCTAATTCATACGATCACTGAAGCCCAGAAGTCAGCATACGCCGGCGCGGGCCACTTCCAATACGACGACAAGCCGTTCACCAAGCCGGCTAAGCCAGTTTCTGAGCTAAACGTCGGGCTACTTACAACTACAGGTCATTTCACGGAAGGAGATGACCCGGAACCGTTTGGGATGAAGGACCTTACTCAGGACGACGTCGTGAAGATGACTTCTGAGTTTGGTAAGGCTGATCCGATTCTGTCGAGAATCCCGGTCGACACGCCAGAAGAAAAAACGCTTGTCCGTCACGGTGGATATGACATTCGGGCAGTTGAACGTGACAGGAACGTCGGGTTGCCGGTCGACCGGATGAACGAACTTGGAGCGCACGGTGGTAGCAACCCTGTTTGCTCCCGAAACTCAAACTGCAGAGGCAGAGGGTACGCCCGAGTAATAGCGCGACACTCGTTCTGTTCTCGCGGTAAACTCAAACTATGTTTGAGTCCCTTTCCGATAAGCTCGGCGGAGTTTTCAACAAACTCACGAGTTCGGGCAAGCTTTCCGAAAAAGACATCGATGCCGCTCTGCGAGAGGTGCGTCTTGCCCTGCTTGAAGCGGACGTTGATTTCAAAGTCGCGCGCAGTTTTGTCAAATCCGTCAAAGAGCGAGCCGATGGCGAGAAGGTTTTCGCTTCTCTAACTCCCGGTCAATCGGTAATTCGAATTGTTCGGGAAGAACTCGCTGAAATATTGGGTGGCGAAGCGGTTGAACTGGCGAGAGCCGAACGACCACCAAGCGTGATTATGTTGGTGGGGCTCCAAGGTGCGGGTAAAACCACGCTTGCAGCAAAACTTGCTTTGTCGCTACGGAAAGACAAGCATCCTGTAATGCTTGCCGCATGTGACTTGCAGCGACCAGCAGCTGTGGACCAGTTGAAACAGCTTGGAAAGCAGCTAAATATCGAGGTTTATTCCGAAGAGCCATCTGAGTCGACTCCTGTACAGGTTGCCAAGGCAGCGGTTAAACAGGCAGCTGATACAGGGACGCACTACCTGATTCTCGACACGGCAGGTCGACTGGCAATTGACGATGACCTCATGTCAGAACTCGAAGAGATTCGAGACGCTACGTCACCGGTGGAAACCCTTCTCGTACTCGACGCCATGACTGGTCAGGACGCCGTTCGTTCCGGTAGCGAGTTCAACTCACGTATTGGCGTGAGCGGTATGGTACTCACCAAGATGGATGGTGACGCACGTGGTGGTGCCGCTCTGTCGATGCGGTCGGTAACTGGCATACCGATCAAGTACATCGGTGTCGGTGAGCGACCGGACCAGATCGAGGTTTATCACCCTGACAGAATCGCCTCACGAATTCTTGGGATGGGCGATGTCGAGTCCCTTATCGAACGAGCCGAGCAGGAATTTGACGTTGAGCAAACGCTGGCCCTCGAACAGAAGATTCGCAAGAACCAGTTTGATCTGAACGACATGCTTCAGCAGTTCCAGACCATCAAAAAGATGGGATCGATGACGGATCTGCTCGGAATGATCCCTGGCATGGGAGCACTCAGAGGTAAGTTCAATCCGAAAGACCTAGATGAACGGCGCATGGCGCAGGTTGAGGCGATCATTCACTCTATGACCATGGGAGAACGTGAGGATCCGTCGATCATTAACGGTTCACGCCGTAAACGTATCGCCGATGGTTCCGGGACCTCGCCTGCGCAGGTAAACCAGCTTTTGAATCAGTTCAAGCAAATGCAGAAAATGATGAAAAAGCTGTCGGGTCCCGGCGGCAAGCGCGCTCTAATGGGCATGCTGAACAACCGATAGGTTTCGACTTCTCTCCAACTTCCAACTGGGCCCGCAAGCTATAGACGCTCGGTCTGTTGTGAGTAAACTCAGTATTTCTTTGATCATGAACCGGAGTATTCGATGACCGTCGCCCACCTTCGCACCTACACCATCAACAAAGGTCAAATGGACAGCTGGCTCGAGTTGTTTCCAACGCTCGTTCCACTGATGGCGGAAGCGGGAATTACAGTCGAAAGCACATGGCTGAACGAGAAAAAGACCCAGTTCATCTGGATCCGGTCATACGGCGATTCTGCTGACAACATCGAGAAGTGTGAAGCCGCTTTTTACGGCAGCGACTGGTGGGTAGCTAACGTCGACATGGTTCGCAGCCACATTGCTCACCGCGAAATCGTTCAGATCGAAACCGCTTAAGAACCCAATACAACGCCATCGATTCGCGGGTAACCCCTGACAAAGTCGGTGGCGTTTACGCGTGGCTTACCCGCCAGCTGAAGTGTTTCGATTTGCAGCACGGCGGTTCCGGTTCCCACGTAAAGCTTCCCTTCCTTAATAAGGGCTTGCCCTGGCTGCGAGTCCCATGATGTCTCGGTCGCTTCAAGAATCTTGAGGTTGCCACCCTCGAATGTCGTGAACGTCCCTGGCCAAGGATTGAGTGCACGAATTTTCCTGTCGATGACTTCAGCCGACTCGGACCAGTCGATTTCTCCGTCACCTTTTTCGATCAGGCGAGTAACCGTTGCTGCGGAGTCTTCCTGAGGTGTCGCACTCGCTGTACCGTGCTCCAGCTCATCAAGTGTTGAAGTAAGCAAGCTCGCACCAACGGTGAACAGCTTTCTCTGGAGTTCAGGTGCAAGTTCATCACCGGAAAGTGTCACTGGTTCGGATTGTGCAAGAACCGGCCCGGTATCCATTCCTTCGTCCAGGAACATGATCGATACACCAGTCTGGTCAACACCTTCTAATATGGCACTGACAACGGGGCTTGGTCCGCGAAATTCAGGCAGCATCGACGGATGGATGTTGATGACGCCGAATTTCGGCAAATCGAGCAGCTCTTTTGGCAGAATTCGACCATAAGAAACCACAACAAACGCGTCGGCGTTGAGCTCTGCCAAGCGGGAGAGTTCGTCATCGTTTCCTTTCAGTCGAGTTGGACTGAACACGGGAATCCCGAGTGCTTCCGCTTGAGTCTTTACAGCGGTAGGTAGGAGTTTCTTCCCGCGACCGGCTTTTCTATCCGTTTGCGTGTAGCACGCGAGTACAGAATGGCGTGAAACTGCGAGCGCGTCCAGTGCTGGCAGTGAGTCCTCGGGTGATCCGAAAAAAACGATTCGCATTTATCTACTTTATAAGCCTCTCGTTCGCGGTGCGCGCCGGAAACCCGTGGCGCGCCCAGCAGCGCGCCGGTGCAGATTTGAGGCTGAATTAAGGCCTTGTAAACTGGGTCGTGAATATCGTCACAAAAAAAGCTGGGAAATTCGTGGAAAATTTGGTCCAAAAAGCCCGTTTCAGGGCTTGCCTACCCCAGCCGAGCACATGGTACGGTTGCCGTCAGGCCGACACCACCACAGGCAACGTCCAGCTGCCGAAATTGTTGGTCTGAGTGTTACACATATTTGTTCGATTTTTTTCGAACCGGCGAGTCCGGTTCGGGTGCACTTGCGCTCAAAAAAAGCGAGGGTTTGGTTACGGAAAGCGCACGGCAAATATGGGCAGCAGCCCTGGGTCAACTCCAGCTGGAGATTCCGAGGCCAAACTACGAAACGTGGTTGCGCCCAACTTCTGCAGTTGAACTGGAAAATGAAATCCTCACGATTTCAACTCCGAGCCCGTTTGCCGCCGAAATGCTCGAAAAGCGCCTATCCGGAACTATCCACAGGACCGTATCAAAAGTCGCGGGGCGCAAGATTCAAATCGCGTTCAGCGTCCGTGGCGCGAACGGTCAAAATTCTGAACCAACTCAGCCGAATGCGATCGAGACTGTAAGCAAGCGCAGCAACCTTTACGAAAAGGACGGTGAGCGCACGTTCCAGGGAGCTAATCCTGAGTTCTACTCCAGCATTTACTCCCTTAAAGACGACTTCTCATTTGAAAAGTTTGTTGTAGGTCCATCGAACCGGCTTGCACAAGCTGCAGCAGCAAAAGTTGCTGAGTCTCCGGGGAGTATTTACAACCCTTTATATATCTACTCGGAAGTCGGATTAGGAAAAACGCACCTTCTCCATGCGATCGGCCACGAGCTGTCGCTAAGAGGGCTAAAAGTTATTTATGTAAGTAGCGAGCGATTTACCAACGAGTACATCTCTTCAATTCGAAATGGGTCCACCGAGGAGTTCCGTGAGAGATTCCGGGGTGTTGACGCGCTATTGATCGATGACATTCAGTTCATCACGACCAAGCCGCAAACCCAGGAAGGTTTCTTCCATACGTTTAACGAGCTGCACATTGCCGGGAAGCAAATTGTGGTTACGGGTGACGAACCAGCGACCAAGAGTTTGCTTCAAGAGCGAATCCAGTCGCGGTTGGCCGGGGGTCTAGAAGTGGACATTCAGGCACCCGATTACGAGTCTCGATATGCGATTCTGCAAAGCAAGGCCCCGGATTGTGACTCCGAGGTCTTGGACAAGATCGCCCGACTTTCACACCAGAACGTGCGCGAACTTGAAGGCGCCTTGAACCGTGTAGTTGCCTACTCTCAACTTGTTGGGGAGCCGGTTACGACCAATATTGCCGAGGTCGCGCTGAAAAGCCTTGTACCTGATAGTTCAGACGACGAAGTAACGGCAGACCAGGTACTTCAAGCCGTAGCGGAATACACCCGTGTGGATGTGGAAGCAATGATGGGCAAGAAGCGAGATAAATCCACTTCTGAGGCTCGACGCATGGCAATGTATTTGCTTCGTGAAGACGCCCACTTGACCTCAAACAGGGTCGGTAAAGCCTTAGGTGGCAAAGATCATTCGACAGTTCTGTATGCCCAAAAACGGTTTGAACAACTTCTAGAAACTGATACATCTTTACGCGGTCAGCTTTCTTCCGTACGAGACATCATGCAACGCTCAAAGCGCACGTCGACTGTCTCTAACTAACTCCGATCACCGTCACAAACTCTCAAAAACTGAGTAGTCACGCTGCCAGAAAGTCGCGTTCGAGGTTCAGGTGGGATTCACCGTCATGGATAAGTCCGTGTTAGCTGTGGATAGTTCACAAAAATCTGGAAGTGAATAGGAGTGAGAGTCTGAACTAACGTGGAAAAACACTGTGTCCTACGACCTAATTTTCATCAACAAAGTTATGTGGAAAAACATCTTCCACAAAGACTCTAAGTTCTCTTTGATTACCAACTATTGGAAGGTCTTATCCAACCAAGTTTCCACAGGAGACTTATACTCGAATAACGAAGGGTTTCCACATTTCCACACCGGTTATTGTTCTGACAATTAATTAATCATTGAAGAATTACTGATCCGGTTTTCCACATGCTTGATTCAGCAGTAATAGAAGTAAGAGCCGGTAACGGCGGTGCAGGTATGGTCTCTTTTATTAGAGAGGCTCTTCTTCCGCGCGGTGGTCCAGGAGGTGGTGATGGTGGAAAAGGTGGTGACGTGGTACTCATTGCTGATCCCGATATAAACACTCTTACAAAGTTTCACTGGCAGCCGCACTTCATTGCGAAAAATGGTGGAAAAGGTGAAGGGCACAACAGGCACGGAGCCAATGGCGAATCGGTTGAGGTGACAGTCCCTGTCGGCACTGAAGTCTGGGAGTGGGAAGACAAAGAAGACAAGCGTCTAATTGGAGATCTCGCTGAGCCAGGTCAAAGGATGGTTATTGCGGCTGGTGGTCGAGGCGGATTTGGCAACGCTCACTTTGTGAGTGCTACTCAAAGAGAGCCAATGCTCGCTGAAGCGGGTGAAGCGGGTGAAATTAGGCGCGTTCGCTTAAACCTGAAGTTGCTCGCTGATGTCGGATTGATTGGAATGCCAAATGCCGGCAAGTCGAGCTTGCTTACGGCAATCAGTGCTGCTCGTCCGAAAATTGCTGATTACCCATTCACGACTCTTGAGCCAGTATTGGGAGTTGTCGAAGTCGCTCCTCAGGCATTTGTCGCGGTGGACATTCCTGGACTCATTGAGGGAGCCCACGAAGGTGTTGGGCTCGGTGACGAGTTTCTCAAGCATGTCCAGAGAACTCGCGTACTTGTTCATGTCGTGGACGGTAGCGAGAACAACATTACCGATCGGATCCGGTCGATCAACGACGAAATATCGTCCTTCGATCCAGAACTAACAAAAAAACCCCAGATACTGGCGATCAACAAACTAGATCTTGATGATGTGTCAGTTTTGATTGACGAAATTAAGGCTGAACTTGAGGATTTCGAAGGGCTGCATAGCGAAGTTCATTTCGTTTCTGCCGCGACTTATGACGGTCTAGATGAGTTGAAAACGTCGATGTTCAATTTGCTTCGACAAACTCCGACAACTGTAGAGACCGGCTCTGATACGGATCCTGATGAGTTGCCTGTCATCCGCCCTTTGATCACCGAAGATCACCAGGTGCTTGAACTCGAAGAAGTTGGTGTGTTCAGGATTGTTCATCAAAAGGCGGTCCGACTAGCCAAGGGAAGCAACCTCGAACTTCAAGAGGCGCGAATCCAGTACCACAAACGTTTGGATCAACTGAAGGTCACTAAGGCGCTAGTGGAAGCAGGAATTGAAGCCGGGGACACGTTGCTGGTCGGGGACTGGGAATTCGAGTGGGACTAGACGCCTCCCGAACATCAACGAAGCGAATCGGTGTTTTCGGTGGAACATTCGATCCGATCCACAACGGTCATGTTGCCGTCGCCCAGTTTGCACTTTCGGGTTTCTCTTTAGACGAAGTTCATATGATCGTTGCGTCCGATCAGTGGCTGCGTGAAAAGGCTCCCGCGGCTTCTGCAGAGTACCGACTAGAGATGGTTCGACTCGCCGTTCAGAAAGAAAACCACATCGTGGCTTCGGATATTGATCTGAGAAGGAGTGGTTCGACTTACACCGTCGACACTCTGAGTGATCTGCGCGATCAATATCCGAACGCTTCGCTTACGTTGATATCGGGAGTGGATTCAGCGCTCAGCATGGATCGTTGGCATCGCGGCGACCAACTCACGCAACTCGCGGATATAGCGGTGGTGGGTCGACCCGGTGAAACGCTTGATTTGGACTCTCTCGCCGATACTCACCCCGCAAAAAACGCGAAATATCTCGAAGGACCAATGGTGGACGTGTCGGCGACGTTGGTGCGTGAGAGAATCGAATCGGGCGAACGAGCTGACGATCTCGTTCCGGGTGTAGTCGCTGACTATATAAACGAGCACGGTCTTTATGGCCAGCAGGAGAATGCATGAGCGAATCATTTGATCTCAGGAACACGGCACAGCGGCTCTATGACAGGGCGATCGAGCTTGATTCACTCAGGTTCGGTGAGTTCGTTCTTACATCTGGTCAAACGAGCACCTACTACTTTGACGGACGCATGCTTTCTACTGATCCCGAAGGTGCTGACCTGATTTCAAAGGCTTTCAGCTATGCATTGGACAAGTACGGTGCTGACGCGTTCGGGGGCCCGACTGTTGCGGCGGTGCCGATAGTTGGTGCGCTTGCGGTGCGATCTCAGCTGGACGGGAAGAATCGAACCGGTTTCTTTGTTCGACCTGAAAAGAAAGAGCACGGCGCAGGAAAGCAGATCGAAGGGAACCTTCAACCAGGAATGAAGGTTGTTGCTTTCGACGACACTATTTCAACGGGTGGGAGCTTGCTGAACGCTCTGGATGCCGTTGAAGAGTTCGGCTGCGAGGTGGTCGCAGTGCTTTGTGTACTGGATCGACACCAGGGTGGGGGCGACGAGCTGGAACGTCGAGGGATTCCGTTCTTCAAGTTGTGGGAGTCGACGCCAGAAGGCAAAGTGACGCTGGCGGTTTAGGCAGCTAGCTGGGACTTGCAGCTAGAAATCGTTGGTCCCTCTGCTGCGGTCGGGATGACAAGAAGTTAAAAAGCCCTGCCGATTTCGGCAGGGCTTCTTTGTTTATGAGTTTGTGAAACTAGACGTCGAGGTTTTTTACTTCTAGAGCGTTGGCTCGGATGAAGTCTCGGCGTGGTTCGACTTCGTCACCCATGAGGGTTCGGAACATGTCGTCCGCAGCCATTGCGTCATCTGCCGTTACTCGCAGCATTACCCGCTCGTCTGGGTCCATGGTTGTCTCCCAGAGCTGGTCAGGGTTCATTTCACCGAGACCCTTGTAGCGCTGGACGTTCACACCTGATCGGTCAGAGTTGTTGTCGAGGGTCGCCGGCAATTCGTTCCATGGCACGTTGGCGCCAATAACGTTGTCGGATTTGGTGACCGTGACAGTTTCTGCGTCAACAAGCTGCTGGATGATCGGGAAGATCGCCCTCAGTCGCTGAATCGCAGGATTGTTGTAGATGTCTTTGGTTAGCGTGTAACCCTTGATCTCGAACGTTCGATCCGGGAGTACGACTGGCTCCGGCTCTTCGACTTCTACTGTTGTCTCAACTTCTTCGATTGCTTCTTCAACACTGTCGGAAGGCTCATCGAACAATGAAGCCTGGCCGACCTCTGACGATACTTCGGGTTCCGGTCGCTCGGGTCGGAAGTCGAGCGCCGCATACTCTGGATTACGTACAAGCTCTTCAACGACTTCGTCGGGAATGTTGAGGACACGTGCAACTTCGAGCGACTCGAGGTAGTCACGAAGAGGAGTAAGTACACGACCCAGGCTGGCTTTCTTGAGCGACAGCGCGGCATCGTTCTCTGAGGAAACTACGATGTTTCCGTAGAGACGGTCGGCAGTCCATTCGTCGAGTTCTGATTCGGAGTACAGCCATCTTGCTGACCGACCCTTGGAGGCTCGGTACAGCGGTGGTTGAGCAATGTAAAGGTGCCCGTTTCCAATGAGCTGAGGCATATTTCGGAAGAAGAACGTCAGCAACAGAGTGCGGATGTGCGCTCCGTCGACGTCAGCGTCCGTCATGATGATCACACGGTGGTAGCGAAGCTTCTCTTCGTCGTAGTCCTCACCGAGTCCGGCGCCGAGCGCCGTGATAAGAGCGGCGATTTCTTCGTGCGCCAGCATCTTTTCCGGTCGAGCCTTCTCAACGTTCAGGATCTTTCCACGAAGCGGAAGAATTGCCTGGAATTGTCTGTCACGGCCTTGCTTGGCTGAGCCACCGGCTGATTCACCCTCAACGATGTAAATCTCGGAGGATGAGGGGTCTTTCTCGGAACAGTCAGCGAGTTTTCCTGGGAGCGAACCACCGTCCATTGCGTTTTTGCGAATGACGAGGTCACGTGCCTTCTTCGCTGCTTCTCGTGCACGGGCGGCGGTGGTTGCCTTGTTGATAATGGAATTTCCGTCATTCGGGTTGTCTTCAAGGAACTCGGAAAGACGGCGACCAACTACCTGTTCGACGGCACCCTTCACTTCGGGGTTACCGAGGCGACCCTTGGTCTGACCTTCGAACTGAGGGTCCTTCACTTTGACGGAAATAACCGCCATCAGACCTTCACGAACATCTTCACCAGACAAACTCTTGATGTCGTCTTTACCCGTGCCGAGCAAATTGTTCTTGCGGGCAAAGTCGTTCAGAACACGAGTAAGTGCGCTTCGGAAGCCAGTCACGTGCGAACCACCGTCACCTGTGCGGATAACGTTGGCGAACGAAAGGCAGTTCTCGATAAATGAGTCGTTGTACTGGAGTGCTACTTCAACAACGACGTCGTCGACAGTTTCCTGTGCGTACATGACGCTGTCGTGAACGGATCCACGTCGTCGGTTGAGGGAACGAACGAAGCTCTGCACTCCGCCGTCGAACATGTAAGTCACATCGTTGAATGGCCAGAGGGAGTCGTGCCACTCGGACCGCAAGTGAATTGTGAGCCCCTGGTTCAGGTACGCCATTTCCTTGAAACGAGCTGAGATCGTCTCCCAGTCGTAGTCGATTTCCGGGAATATCTGGTTGTCCGGCATCCATCGGACGGTTGTACCGGTACCTGGGATGTCATCTTCGGTTGGCGTGCGGACATCCATTTCGCCAATGGTCTTGCCGCGTTCGTATCGCTGGGTGTGAACTTTGCCTTGTCGGCGAACTTCTACTTCTGTCCACTCTGAAAGGGCGTTCACTACGGAAGCACCAACTCCATGCAGGCCACCTGAAACCTGGTAACCCTTGCCACCGAACTTTCCTCCGGCGTGAAGGGTGGTCATGACCGTCTCGAGTGCGGACATGCCGGTCTTCTTGTGTTTGTCGACCGGGATCCCTCGACCATCGTCTACAACGGTGACCGAGCCATCTTTGTGGATGGTGATATCGATTCGGCTAGCGAATCCTGCCATTGCTTCGTCAACAGAGTTGTCGACGATTTCACGGATGAGGTGGAAAACTCCATCCACGCCGGTCGTACCGATGTACATACCAGGGCGTTTCCGGACCGCCTCAAGTCCTTCCATGACCGTGATGTCATCAGCACTGTATTCGGCCGATCCACCGGTCACGCTGGAGTTTCCGTTTTTTCGCTTTGCCATTAGTGGTCCTTACCAGATGGGCTGCACTGTTTGCTCACCGATTTACTGAGTTTATTCAGTCTATGAAAACCTGCCTGTTTTCAGGCACAACTCAAACTTTTGTTGGCGTTTCAAAAACTGGGACAAAAATCAGTCGGTTCACAGTCGTCTGCGTGACCCGCAAACGAGGGCCAAATTCTACCATTTTTTGCCATGTTCCGCTAAGTTTGTTTCAAGTTCGAGAATCAATGCTTCTCTAGGGTAAAAAATGCATCCTGTTCCGAGTCAGACTTAGTAAATGGAATTTTCCGCCCAGCAAATCGCCATCACAATAATCGTTTACGTCATCGCCGTGAACGTCGGTTCAGCGGTCGCACTCTGGCTAGATAAACGTCGCGCTGTTTCGGGTCAGCGAAGGATTAGCGAACAGGCGCTCCTAGTTTGGGCTCTAGTTGGAGGCTGGCCTCTGGGAATCTGGGTTATGCGTCGAATTCGGCATAAGACAGCGAAGCTATCGTTTCAGGTTCAATACGGTGTCTCGATCATTTTGAATGTCGCGGGAATTGCCGCAATTGTGTTCTTTACCGTTCAGAAGTAATTCATCCAATTGCGCCCACCCATAGGGTGAACTAGCGGTCTATAATCCCGCAGTCAGTTGGGACGCGCTGTTCCCCCGAACTGCGAATTTCCCAATATTTCTTAGTTTGTTCGAGTTGGAGAGAAGGAACCGCAAGGCGGTCCTCTTTCCGGCTCAAATCCCGAGAGGTTTGAATTGGATATCGACCGCGATTTGTTGTTGTTGATGCTGCGCCGAATGTGGATGATCCGAAACTTCGAGTTGAAGGTCATGGAAGTTCACTCTGCCGGTGAATTCACAGGTGCTGCTCACCCATACATCGGTGAAGAGGCTGTAGCGGTTGGTGCGTGCGCTGCCCTGGAAGATACGGATTACATTGCCGGTAACCACCGATCACACGGTCACCCGATTGCCAAAGGCGGTCGCGTCGATAAGGCAATGGCCGAGCTTTACGGTCGAGTCGATGGGTATTGCAAAGGCAAGGGCGGTTCAATGCACCTTGCAGACTTCTCCGTAGGAATTCTTGGTGAGTCGGGAATTCTCGGCTCTTCCGTTCCCGTTGCAGTTGGTGCAGCGTTGGCAGCACACATCAAGGGCGAAGAGTTCGTTTCGCTGGTCTTTTTCGGTGACGGTGCTTCGAACCAGGGTGCATTGCACGAGTCGATGAACCTTGCTTCTGTCTGGAACCTCCCGGTTATTTTCGTTTGTGAGAACAACCAGTACGCGGTAACAACTTCATACGATGACACGGTTGCTGTCGAGCACGTCTCCGACCGAGCTTCGGCGTACAACATGCCGGGACTACTGGTAGACGGTCAGGACGCCATCGCAATGTACGAGGCGACTGCTGAGGCTGTACGACGAGCACGCGCAGGCGAAGGACCGACACTAATCGAAGGTCTTACCTACCGATATGAAGAGCACTCACTGGGTCTGGGCCGAGTACGACGTGGTGAGTACCGCGAGCAGTCTGAGATTGACGAGTGGCGCAAACGCGACCCGCTCGACATTCTCGAGAACGCGATCATTTCTCAGGGAATCGCAACTCGTGAAGAGTGCGACGCCATCAATGCTGAAACCCAGGAAGAGGTTGAGAAGGCGACCGAGTTCGCTCGAAACAGCCCGTTCCCGGAAGAGTCAGAGCTGTTCGACGACATGTGGGCGAACCCGATTCCGCTCCCGTAAACCCGAAGTCAGTCGAAGAAAGAATTTTCACAGGTAATTAAAGCAATGGCTCAAACAGTATTTGTAGAAGCAATCAACGAGGCGATCAAAGAAGAGATGCGCCGCGACGAGAATGTTTTCATCATGGGTGAAGACATTCGGCGAGCAGTGTATGGCGCAACTGCCGACTTGCTAGATGAGTTCGGTGGCAAGCGTGTTCTTGATACTCCGCTTTCAGAAAACGGCTTCTTTGGAGCTGCGGTTGGCGCGTCACTTGTTGGAATGCGACCTATCGTAGAAACCCTGACCAGTTTCATGTGGGTTGGAATGGACCAGCTCATTAGCCAGGCAGCAAAGATGCGATACATGTTCGGTGGGCAGGCAACCCTGCCAGTTGTATACCGAGCAACCATGTTCTACGGCGGTGGATCGGCAGCTCACCACTCAGACCGCTCGTACCCAATGTTCATGAACATGCCCGGGATCAAGGTAGTTGTACCTTCGAACCCGGCTGATATGAAGGGTCTCCTAAAGGCAGCGGTTCGCGACGACGATCCAACAATCGTTTTCGAAGATGGAACCCTCTTTGGAATGCGTGGTGAAATACCCGACAACGACACGCTCGCTCAGGGCGAGCTGGTTGTCCCGTTCGGCGAAGCCAAAGTGGTGCGGGAAGGAACGGACTGCACAATCGTTGGTATTGGTGGATCTGTGAACCACGCTGCGGCAGTTGCTGACCAACTTGCAGGTGAAGGTATCTCGGTTGAGGTTATTGACCCTAGAACGCTGGTTCCACTCGACAAGCAGGCCATTCTGAACTCTGTCGAGAAGACGGGGCGACTCGTTGTTGCTGACCCTGCTCACAAGGTTTGCAGTGCAGCTTCTGAGATTGCTTCGATCGTGGCAGAGGAAGGATTCTGGTCGCTCCAGGCACCGATTCAGAAGGTTGCTTCGGAGCAGGTCCACATTCCCTACACGCCGTCGCTCGAAAAGCACGTTTACCCGAACGTAGAGAAGATTGCGGCAGCGGTAAGGCGAACGCTGGACTAAAGCCGAAGGCTTGATTAGAAATAGAGGACGAAAGCCCCGAGCAATCGGGGTTTTTGTTTTTCACGCCTTGGCCGATTCGCGGGTAGGCTAAGTTCGATATCTGTCCGATAACCGCGCGACCGTTGAAAGGAACAAACAGTGAACTCCGTGTTCGAGGACTGCAAAGCGCTTACATTTGATCTGTTCGGGACCGTTCTCGACCTAGGTGGTTCACTTACTCCGCACCTGAAGATTTTCCTGGATACCCGAGGGTCAGACATTGATCCCGCAGCTATGTGGCAGCAGCTTCGGTACCGACAGCGAATTGAGCAGTACCAGGACACTCTTGTTGAATTGGGTCACTCCGGATATCTCGAAACTGTTCAGAAGGCGTTTGTATATGTCGCACGGGCTAACAAGCTCGACCCTACACCTGATCAGGTGGACACATTCATGGCTGGCTGGCAGGAGCTTTCACCCTTCCCTGAGTGCGTTGCCGCGCTGGACCGGCTTGGTGAACGATACAAGCTGGTTGCGCTCTCAAATGGAAACCCGTGGTTCCTTGACCATTTGGTCCAGAACCGGATCAAGTACGACTTCGATGGCGTGATTTCTGTTGAAGAGGCAGGTTACTTCAAGCCGAAGCCTGGTGTTTACCGTCGTGCAGCCCGAAACCTTGGAATGGAGCCTGGTGAGCTCATCATGGTTTCGGCAAATTCGTTTGATGTGATGGGCGCAAGAACCTGCGGTCTACGCGGTGCGTATGTGAACAGGTACGACCTGCCGTTCGAGGATACGTACGAGATGTACGAGCCCGACGTGACGGTAACCAACTTCACAGAATTGTCCGATGCCCTTCTGCCTTGACTCTGGAACTCTCCAGAATCTGATGCGGTCTCGACTGTTGCTACTTTTGGTGGCAACAGTTTTCGCGTTGGCAATCAGCTGTTCGGGCGGCGATCCAGAACCGACGTTAGAGCCAACTGCGGAATCGCCTTCGCTTGAAGAACTGCTGAGTTCGATTGAACGCGAAATCGAAGAAATTCGTGGAATCGACACACCACCGCCTGTTCAACACCGGTTCGTCGATGAGCAAGGGATGCGTG
>JAYQWG010000029.1:0-2367 GCA_038150225.1 Chloroflexota bacterium | reverse complement strand
ATCGACACACCACCGCCTGTTCAACACCGGTTCGTCGATGAGCAAGGGATGCGTGATCGACTGGCTGAAGAATTCGAAGATCCCGAGATTATTGCGCAGATCGATCACGAGTCGGCTCTACTCAAGTTGCTCGGTGTGATTCCGCAGAATTCCGATCTGGCAGAAACCTACGACGAACTGCTCGGCAGCCAGGTACTCGGGTTGTATGACCCGGAAAAAGAAGAGTTTTTCGTACTTGGAGATGATTCGAGCGAGCTAGATGGTGAGGCTCAACTGACCTACGCCCACGAGTACGTCCACCGCTTGCAGGATGCCGCATTTGATCTGGAGGCGGTCGAGGAACTGGCGAACAACGACGATATGTCGATTGCGATTTCGGCGCTAATAGAAGGTGATGCGACGACAGCGCAAACGCAGTACATGCTCGCCAATTTCGACTTCGCCGAGTTGTCGGCAATTCTCCAAGACGCGTTGGAAGCTCAAGGAAACCTACCGGAATCACCTTACTTCCTACAACAAAGCCTCGAGTTCCCGTATACGGAAGGTGCGAAGTTCGTTGCCGCATTGATTGCTGGCGGTGATTTCTCGCCAGTTGACGATGCTTTCGAAAGGCCGCCGCTCAGTACGGAACAAATACTGCACCCCGAAAAATACCTGCAAAACGAGGAACCTCTAGAAGTTGACGTACCCGACGATCTTGCAGATGGATGGAGGGTCGATTCCGAGAACGTTCTAGGTGAGTTCTTCTTGAAGACCTGGCTTGAAGCTATTGGAAGCGACAACGCGGGTGTGGCCGCTGCCGGATGGGGCGGTGATGCTTACGCGATATTCGAATCTGAAAGCGAGGAGCAAGCCCTGGTCGTGTTTACCGAGTGGGACACCTCAGAAGACGCTCGTGAGTTCATGTTCGAGATGTCACAGACGTTCGATGAAAATCAGGAAATCGTGTCTGAAAGCAGTGGGTTGCCGGGGATTCTCGAAGCATGGAGCGGTCCTGGTGGCTACATGGTCATTAGCCGATGGGAATTTGAAGACAGCGCCGAACAGGTCCGCATAGTTGTTGCTCCCGATGGCACTACCGCTCATCTGTTGAGCCAGGTACTCGTTCCCGCTGAGTAGCAACTTGCTCCCGATCAGGCGGTGAACTGCCGTATATCTGCGCTAAGATATCCGGCGGCGCGAACCGTTCATGAGTATTTGAGGGTTCGAGTTATCAGACTCGAGCAAACCGAATTGCACCGCGCCTGTGATTCGGATCGAGAGAAGGTCTATGTCTACACCAATCATCCTGCCTCAGTGGGGCATGGGGATGAACGATGGCCAGGTTGTGAAGTGGCTGAAAGCTGTTGGCGA
Organism: Chloroflexota bacterium; assembly: GCA_038150225.1. Lineage (GTDB taxonomy): Bacteria > Chloroflexota > Dehalococcoidia > Lucifugimonadales > Lucifugimonadaceae > Lucifugimonas. The sequence continues at coordinate 1,014 of JAYQWG010000029.1, read as the reverse complement.
TCCTGTTGCCAAAGGCGACCAACTGGTTGAGATCGAGTCATCGAAGGTAAACGCCGAGGTAGAAGCAACTGCCGACGGCACGCTCGGACGAATCGACGTCGAAGAAGGCCGAGTAGTAGATGTAGGAACTGTTCTCGGATACGTCCTTGCGGAAGGCGAATCTGAATCTGACCTACCCGCAGCTAAAGCAGCTGGTGGTTCGGCATCAACCCCAGCTGCGCCCGCGGCTCCTGCTGCAGCTCCCGCCGCTCCTGCACGAGGCGGTGGTAAGCAGGTTGTAACGCCACGAGCACGACGACTCGCCAAGGAGATGGGTGTTGATCTCGCTGGTGTTGTTGGAACCGGCCCTAGCGGTCGAGTGACCGAAGACGACGTTCGAGCGGCAGCATCTGGCGGTGGTGCACCAGCAGCCGACGCTGCACCTGAGTCAATCGTTCCGGTCAAGGAAACGATCAAGCTCACTGGACTACGTGGCACGATCGCTCGCCGAATGACCGAGAGTGCGGCTATCCCAAGCGTCACGCTGTCCTCAAAAGTAGATATCACCGAGACCGTCGCGTTCCAGCGAGAGCTGGTTGGCGAGTGGCGACAGCACAAGATTCGTCCGCAGTACCAGGACCTCGTGATTGCGGCAGTCGCACGTGCGTTGAGTGAGTCTTCAGTTGCAAACGCTCATCTCGTGGGCGATGAAATTAGAATTCTCGACGAAGTTCACATCGGAGTCGCCATGGCGATCCCCGAGGGACTTCTTGTTCCTGTGATCAAGAATGCCGACAAGAAGTCTTTGCTGGAAATCGCACAGGAGATTCGTGATCTTGCTCGCAAAGCAAAGTCGAACAGCCTGTCGATTGACGAAATGACTGGCAGCACCTTCTCGATCACAAATCTAAGCAACTACAACGTCGACACATTCGACCCTCTTCTCAACCCGCCCGAAATCGGAATTCTCGGTGTCGGTACAGTCGAGGAAATTCCAGCGGTTGTGGATGGCGAAGTTGCTGTGAGGACAATCGG
>JAYQWG010000028.1:27742-29036 GCA_038150225.1 Chloroflexota bacterium | reverse complement strand
TGGTGGACGAGTTTCAGGACACGAACCCGCTGCAGTTCCAGGTTGCCCGATTACTGGCTTTGAAGAGCAAGAATATTTGTGTTGTTGGCGACCCGGACCAGTCGATTTACTCATGGAGGCACGCCGATCCATCGAACCTCACCGATTTCCAGGCAACGTTCGATGGCGCAAAGGTGGTGACCCTCGACCAGAGTTACAGGTCGACCCAGATCATCCTCGAAGCTGCCGACTCAGTGATCGGCAATAACGAAGGTCGTATGGAGAAAAATCTCTGGACCGAGAATGGTCGTGGGTCCCGGGTTACGGTTGCCGAAGCCTATAACGAAGAAGAAGAAGCACGACTTGTGCTTACAGAGGTACAAAAACTCGAGGAAAACGAAGGCATTTCTCGTAACGAAATTGCCGTGATGTACCGTGTGAACGCCCAGTCCCGAGCGTTCGAAGTGGCCTGCAACCAGCAAGGTGTTGCATACCGACTCGTTGGGGGCGTCAAGTTCTACGACCGCAAAGAAGTGAAGGACATCATTTCGTTCCTTCGACTTGTTGCGAATCCGGCTGATGATGCTGCACTTGAGCGAATCATCAATGTGCCAGCGCGTGGGATTTCAGATCGAACCGTTACTGAACTTCGAAAAGTTGCCCGTGAGAACAACGTTCCAGAACTTGCAGTTGTGTTGGACATTTACCGGGTTGCATCAGGTGATGAAGATCCACGTGCGTATCCAGTTGAACTGGCTACACGTGCTCTGAATTCTGTCGCTGCATTTGGGGACCTGATAACTCGTTTGATCGAGCAATCGATGGCGCTCGACACCAACGATTTGATTGATCTGATTGTGGAACGTTCTGGCTACGGAGCGATGCTGCGTGAAGACAAAGAGCGTGGCGAAGAGCGCATGGAGAACCTGCAGGAGTTGAAGGCTTCGGCTGAGCAGTTCGCGGGTTCGGAAGAGCGCGGACAGCTATCTGAATTTCTTGAGAATGTTGCGTTGGTTTCCGATGTAGACGGCCTGGAGGGAGGCGATGCCACGACAGTTGATGGTGAAGCGCTCACGCTGATCACTCTACACCAGGCTAAGGGACTGGAGTATGACGCTGTGTTTCTTGTTGGACTCGAGGAAGGCATGCTCCCGCACTCGCGTAGTATCGACGACCCGATGCAGCTCGAGGAAGAGCGGCGTTTGCTCTACGTCGGTATGACCCGTGCGCGACAGAAGCTCTATTTATTCAGAGCGTTTCAACGACGGTTCAGAGGTCAATCAGACGCGCAAATGGCGTCTCGGTTCCTGACAGA
>JAYQWG010000028.1:23787-27642 GCA_038150225.1 Chloroflexota bacterium | reverse complement strand
GTAAAACGGCTGATGCTGTCATTTGCACCACTGGAAAAAGTAGAATCCGAACCGTCAGGTCAATTCAATCCTGACCAAGACGAAATTGAAGTGCCAGACCCCGATCTGTTCGCACCCTAAAGGAGTTGTATGCCCCCGGTAGTCGATAGTGTTCACTTGAGCGCGACGCACACTTTTTCAAAGACATCTCAGGAATCGATCACGCTTATCGAGGGAATTGGTGTCGAAGGTGATGCTCACTCGGGTGAGACGGTCAAACATCGATCAAGAGTCGAGAAGTACCCGAGTCAGAAGAACATGCGCCAGGTTCACCTGATCCATTCCGAATTATTTGAGGAACTATCAGGAAAAGGTTTTGACGTGCAGGCCGGTGCGCTGGGAGAAAACATCACAACCTATGGCATTGATTTGTTAAAACTCGCTGCAGGGACACAACTCGAATTTCCAAGCGGTGCCACAGTCGAACTGACCGGACTGCGAAATCCGTGCTCCCAAATCGATGGACTCGCTGAAGGACTCATGGAAGCGACACTCGATAAAGACTCCAACGGGAACGTAATACGAAAAACCGGTGTGATGAGCGTTGTTGTCATCGGTGGAGAAGTGAAACCTGGCGACTCGATTTCAGTTGTGAGATACGGTGCGCTGGGACTGCTGCAACCTGTTTAGGACACGGATTTTGCAATGACCTTGCCACGCTGGGACCGAATTTACTACTTCGTATTCATTGCCACGATGTTGGCTGTACTTGGTTTCCTGGTAATGCTGGTGTACCCACTTGCGGAAATTGTCGAGTTCAGTGGAGACGTTGAAACAACCCGGCGAATAACTTTGCTTGAAAACGGCGACACGTTCTTAGTTGGTGCTGGGCTACTTCCTGTGTTGCTGACTTTGGGTGGGCTAATCGCCGTTCCCAAAGATGGAAAGCCTGACCGGTCGGCAAAGATCAACCTCTGGATTTCAACTTTCGTCGTTTACCTGTTCGTCATTTGGACGATCTTTTCAGTTGGAATTTTGTTTATTCCTTGCGCTATGTTCATCACGGCAGCGACCGTCGGAGCGCAGGTCCGTCGAAGACAACTAGCGAGTGTGACCACACCTGGCAGCATGTCGGGACGCGGTGGCGGTAAGCGAAACCGCAACAAGTAACGATGAGCGAGCAAGATAACCAAAAACCGGTAGTTACCGATGAGATGTGTGGATTCATCGGTATGTGTTCGATTCCCGTCACCTACACGGTGGAGAAACACGCGGTTGAGAGGTTCGCCGCGGCAATTGGCGACGTAAATCCTCTTTATTCCGACACAGGCAAAGCCAGCGCTACGAGCCACGGCGGACTAATTGCGCCACCAACTTTTTATCGGTCGTTATTACCGGGCGCTTATCCAAAAGAGTTTCCTGAACCGTTCGCTCACATTCTTGACGGGGGTAGCAAGTACCGGCATCGACGACCTGCGAGAGTGGGCGAAGAAATAACGGTAGTTCGAGAGCTAAAGAACCTGTTTTCGAAATCTGGTCGAATGGGCGACATGCTCTTCAAGGTTGCCGAAATTTCGTACCTTGATTCTTCAGGTGATCTGGTCGCTACTCAAGAAACTACCACCATTACCTATGGTCACGGTGAGCCTGATGACGGGGTGAAGGTGCACTAATGAGCGACCAGATTTTCATTGAGGATGTTCAAGAGGGCGATCAGTTGCCCGACCTGGTGAAGAATCCCGACACTAAGCAACTGGTCATGTACGCGGGTGCTTCACAAGACTTTGTCGCTATTCACTACGACAAGGACGTAGCAGCGGAGGCTGGGCACCCATCAGTTATTGTTCACGGCGCGCTTAAGAGTGCATGGCTCGGAGAGCTGGTGACGAGTTGGATGGGGGATGACGGACGACTTTTGGATCTTGATGTTTCCTACCGTGCAATTGACTACCCGGGGCGTACAGCAACATGCAAAGGCAAAATCGTTGGCGTGTCGTCGGACGAGCAAACCGTTGAACTCGAAATTGGTCTGTACAACGATGAAGACCAGGTCACAACTCCGGGCAGGGCGCTGGTATCGCTCCCGTCTAAAGACTCGAATAAATAAAGGAACTGATCAATGAGCGGAGCGCTCGAAGGAAAAGTCGCAATAGTTACGGGGGCAGGACGCGGTATTGGACGAGGTATCGCCGAAGAACTCGCTGCCAACGGTGCAAAGGTCGTGGTCAACGACGCCGGTCTTTCACTTTCAGGTGAGTCCGAATCATTGAGCCCGGCCGAGGAAGTTGTTGCGGCAATTAGGTCGGCCGGCGGCGACGCTGTTTCGATTACTGAATCAGTTGCTATTTTCGAGGGCGGAGAGCGGATTATCCAGACGGCCTTAGACTCATTCGGAAAGCTCGATATTGTGGTTGCCGCTGCTGGAATTCTTCGCGATCGAATGATCTACAACATGACTGAAGAAGAGTGGGACGCGGTATATGACGTTCACCTTAAAGGTACGTTCAACGTGGTTCGTCATGCTGCCCCATTGTTCCGACAGCAACGAGGTGGGCGAATCATCACGTTTACTTCTGAATCGGGGCTTGTTGGCTTCACAGGGCAGGCGAACTACGGTGCTGCAAAATCTGGGATTCATGGCTTCACGAAGGTGGTCGCCAAGGACCTCGGAAAGTACGGAGTCACGGCAAATTCGATCGCCCCTCGAGCTGAAACTCGGATGGTCGAGAGCATCCCGGAGAACGTACGTGCAAAACTGGCAACACAGGGTTTAATGCCAGCCGATGGCGAGCCTTCATGGGAGCCCCGCGATGTTGCTCCGTTCGTTGCCTTCCTCGCCTCCGATTATTCCGCGCCGGTGAACGGTCAGACATTCCTCGTTTATGGCGGGAACGTTGTTCACATGACGCTCCCTCGTCGGGTGAAAACTATCTTTAACTCAAATCCACCTGCGACATGGGAACCTGAACAACTGGACGCTCAGGTCGGTCCGAATTTGCTGGATTTTCCGAAGGTATCCGGTCCTGAAAAGTCTAAACGACTTGAAGGAAAGGTTGCCGTTGTTACAGGTGCGGGGCGAGGTATTGGCAGGGGAGTCGCGAAAGCACTTGCTGCGCAAGGTGCTGCGGTCGTCGTGGCGGATGTTGGTGCTGCTCTTGACGGTGAAGGCGAAGATGCAACCCCGGCTGCGCAGGTGGTAGAGGAGATATCTGAGCTTGGTGGGCGTGCAGTTGCCTCGTATCACTCTGTGGCAACGATGGAGGGCGGAGAAAACATCGTCAAAACCGCTCTTGATGAATTCGGGCGACTCGACATTGTTGTGACCGCTGCAGGAATTCTTCGGGACCGAATGTTGTTCAACATGTCCGAACAGGAATGGGACGATGTAATGGCGGTTCACCTGAAGGGAACGTTCTCGGTTGTTCAACCTGCTTCTCAAATTTTCAAAGAGCAGGGGAGTGGACGCATCGTGACCTTCAGTTCGGTGTCAGGCTTGTACGGCTACGGTGGCCAGTCAAACTACGGTGCTGCCAAGGACGCTATAGCCGGATTTACTCGAGTTGTTGCGAAGGACCTCGCACGTTCCAATGTAACTGCGAATGCTATTTCTCCAGGTGCATCGACGCGCATGACCGACTCGATTCCAGACGCAACACGTGACATGCGGAAAGGTGAGTTCCTTCCAGCACCTGAGGATGTTCTGACCAATGAACCTGACCAGGTTGCCCCGATGATCGCATGGCTGGCGTCGGACGCTGCAGAAGGTGTTACAGGGCGCATTTTCCACTGCGTTGGCAACCGGGTGAGTTTGATGAACTCTCCGGAGCAGGGCAGGTCGATTCACAAGGATGGACGCTGGACTGTAGAGGAGTTGGC
>JAYQWG010000028.1:3641-23687 GCA_038150225.1 Chloroflexota bacterium | reverse complement strand
CGGAGCAGGGCAGGTCGATTCACAAGGATGGACGCTGGACTGTAGAGGAGTTGGCAGGTGTATTCCCGGAGACGATCGGGATGGACTTAGTTAATCCTGCTCCACCGCAGGATTAGTTCGCACTATTCCCCCCCCCCGTTCCACCCCGCCTAAGGTCCCTCCACCAAGGTCGGGACATTTGGTGTTGTAGTACAACCGGATCCCTCCGCTCCGTTCAGGATGACGGACGAGTGTTGTGATTACGACTTTCACTGAGGGAACAACATTGACTGCGACGTTCGTGATCCCTCGACTTACGCTCGGGATGACGAGGGGCTTTGTCGGGATGACGAAATCTTCGATTTGGGCGATTAGCGAAAACTGTCATCATGAGCTTGTCGAAGGATCCAGTCGTTTGCGTCGTTACTTACTAACCGCGACGTCGTAGCGGTTGAGGGTGTTCTGGACTACTAGTTCGAAATCTTGTTCCAGCACGTAACCCTCATCGACCAGTGTTTTTGCGTCGCGCCGGACGAGTTCCTCGTACTGTGCTCGGCTCTCGTATCGTTCTTCGATCGAAGGCCTGGGGTCTGAAACGGCTGATCGGTCTTTTGCCGAAACAGGGAACCAACGAGTGAATCCCTGCATAGGAACTATCTGATCGGGCGATCCTGTCTCGGGGTCTCTCGGGTTCCACCCGGCGTGTGTGGCGACCGGTTGGGAGAGATCAGGTAGTCGAATTCCAGCTACTTCATTTCCATCAGCATCTACCGCTGAAACCAAGCACGGATATGCCTCACCTTCTACAGGTGGATAAACGCCGATTCCCTGGTCAGCGCGGTCGCCCAGATCGGTCTGTCGCATGACCCACAGCTTCTTGGGATCGAGCTTTGGTTGACCCGGGAGTTTATTGATCGTGTCGAATACAGATGAGCGAGGAACTGCCGACTCGTGATCGATTCTTGCGTGCGAGCTTGGCGGTGGCTCTTTACCTGAGGTTATCCACTCTTCGAGGTTGACGAGGGCGGCGCGGAGTAATGGGGAGTAGTCGACCACGTTGTATGCGAACACTCCCTTCGCACCCTCAGCTGCCCCTTCGTGCGATTGGGGCAAGGAACCCGCACCGTGCTGTGTCCCGGCAAAGTGGTAAGCCCGAGAAGTCGGCTCAAGGTCAACGTCCTTCGCTGCTGTTGCATCGGTGTGAATCAGGGAGCAATCGCCTCTCCAGTATTCAGCGGAACTGTTGGTGTACATGACCTTCGGAACTGCGCTGATTTCCTTGAGGTTCGAGAGCAATCCGTCCGAGCGATTCGAAATCGGGTCGCGGGAGTCTGTATCTGTGAATGGCGGCAGGTGTCCGAAGCTCGGGTACGACTGGTTGGATGGTTGAGCAAAACGATGATTGAAGGCTCCCATCCGTCCACCCGCCACATGAGGCATAAGGCCATCGAAAACCACCCGGTTTTGTTCATCAACATTGAGTCCAAGGTGCATGAAATGCCGGAGCATTCTGCCGGTTTGAGATACGCCGTAGCCGATTGCGACGTCGAGATTTCCAACGTCTGGAAGAAGCGATACGGAATCAAATTTCAGGAATGATGTGGCGTCTCGAAGTGCGAGCAGTCCACATCCCGCTACCGGTGCATCGTTTGAGGCAAATACGACCTGGTAGTACTTTCCGGGAATGAATCCTGATTCAAGGTAAATGTGTTCGTCGCTCGGCAGCACTCCGTCGGTAGTTTCCTGTGCGAAACGCCAACTGTCGCGGGGAATGACCGTTGTGTCACCATCTTCGTAATCTCTAACGTAGAGAACAGCATTCGGATCATTGAGATCAGCAACCTTGAGAGGGCGGTGGATGCGGTCGGCGAGGAACCAAGTATTACTTGCCATGTTGGGTCGAATTTCGACAACGTTTTGACCGGGATCATCGAATTGAGACAGGTCAACATACGGTGCCTCGAGTCCCATTAGGATTTCGTCCCGATACACGTCCCACTGCCAGCCTATTGAGGCGACAGTGAAACCGCGATCGAACAGGAACCCATCACCTGGATCCGGACTTGCAGCGGCATCTTTGCCAGACATGTTGAACGTGTCGATGACGCGCCTTCGTCCGCGATTAGGCAATTCGATCAGAAGATGTTTCGAACCGTTGGATGGATCGACAGGTTTGACGAACGAAAAATCAGCCGTGAATCGAACTTTGCCGTCGGCATCACGTGGAGCGTATTCGAGGTCAACGATCGCCTGATTCTGTTCAGCTTCAGGGTCGACTGCGAATGTAATGATGGCGTCGATCTGCTCGTACGCACCAACCGAGCCGAACTTGCGACCATCTGCGTAAGGGAACCTCTTTCTGATTTCTAATCCGATTGCTGCCAAAGAGATTCCCCTTTTGATGACTTTATAGCTGTGAGTTAGGTTGGCTTATTTCACCATGTCGGCAAACATTGGCTCAAACCGACCACGGATGCCGGCGCGTTCTTCGTCGTCCGTGTTTGCGGAGAAAGGCTCTTCCTCTTCCGGGTCGTCGATGATGTTGAATAATCGCCCATCGTCGTAGAGCTTCCACTTGTCTGTTCGGAAGAACCGTCCGTAACGCCCGGCGTTTCGCCCACCCGGCTCGAAGTGGAAGAAGATCCAATCACGTGAGTCGTAATCCTCACCCTTGATATGCGGTAGAAACGATCGACCATCGATCAAATAATCATCCGGCGGGTTGATGCCAGCGACTTCGAGCATCGTCGGCAGGTAGTCGCAGTTGTCGATGAGGTCTTCACTAACCTGTGTTGGAGTCGTACCAGGCCAGTTGATGATCAACGGTACGTGTGTACCGCGGTCGACAGTCAGCCCCTTGCCACCGCACATTTGTCGATGGTTGTGTTCCATCGTGCAAACCTCTACCGGAGATCCGTTGTCACCGAGGTAGATGATTAGCGTGTCTTCGCGGAGACCTAGTTCATCGAGCTTGTCGACGACATCACCAATAACTTTGTCGTGATATTCGACCATTGGTTTGTAGTATTTCTCGTCGTCAGGCCAACCTTCCAGTTCTCCCCAGGTACCACCACCGAGAGTTTCGTTGGATGGAGGGCTGAAATCAACGAAGTCAGGATGGTCCGGTGTCGGCTCCATCGGTCGATGGGTTAGTGCCATTGGCCAGTAAACGAAGAACTCGTCGTCCTTGTTTCGCTCAACGAAATCGAGGATGTAGTCCCGGAAAATGTCTTCACCGAACTTGCCTTTGGTGTCGTCTCGGTACTCACCGTTTTCGTAAATGATGGGGTCCTTGTAACGCGAGCCTTTTTCTTCGGTCTGGTGTGCGTGCCAGACGCAGTATTCATCGAATCCAGCATCTTCGATCTTCTGACCCTTGTCCCGCATCTCGGGCATTTCGAGTGGCGGGTTGTAGGAGTAAAGCTGCCACTTGCCCGAGATGCAGGTTTTGTAACCGGCGTCGGAGAACAGGTGCCCGACGGTGACTTCGTCCGGTGACATGAGTCCGAACCCAATGTAGTTGCGGAAGTTGTACTTACCAGTCATCAACGCTATTCGGGTTGGAGTGCATAAAGGCATCACGTGAGCGTTCTCAAAGCGCATGCCAGTATCGGCAAGTTGATCAAGCCGAGGAGTGCTGTACGAAGTTGAGCCGTTACACGAAAGCGCCTCATAGCCGAGGTCGTCGGACATGATCAGGATGATGTTTGGTCGGCGAGATTCAGTCATGTTTTCCGGTTCTTTCGTTGTTATTGGCGAAACTTGACCCTTCGACAGGCTCAGGATGAAGTTTCTGTTGTGTTGGGGTCGTAGTTCGACAAGCTCAGGGCAGGCAGACTCAGGATGAAGCTTCGAATGTGCTGTGGTTGAGTTTGTTTTAAGACAGGTAGTTGATGGCGTTGAGAATTAGTTTCTGGAACTGAGGGTGCTGCTGAGATGAGCCAGCGTGCCCGAGAGCAATATTCGCGACTTTTCCTGAACCGTACTGGTAGGACCATCCGAGTGGCTTGTCGTCACCATCTACCACGCCGTGCATGAACACATCGATGCCTTCCTGGAGGTTCAGACCGCAGTAGCACTCGTCGTAAGTCCAGAAGTCGGAAACACCTTCGGCAATCGGATGATCTGGATTGTCGATGAACACCTGGAACCACCCGAATGGAGGGTGCCAGCTTTCACCTAGAACCCAGCCGCCACCAGTGATTTTTTTCATCTGGGACCACTCGGGGCATGAAGCTGCTGAAATGTGTATGGAGAGGAGTGATCCTCCGTTAGAGACGTAGTCGTCGAAACCTGACCGTTGAGCGTCGTTCAATTCGTTGTCTGTTGCATCCTGGCGGAGGGTATTCAGGACAATGGCACCAAAGCCTGAAAGGTCACCGGTAAGTTCTTCAGCGCCTTCCGAAACGGTTACCTCATGTCCTGCTTCTTCCAGGAATTCCTGGAGGACCGGGGTTGTTTCTTCGTAAGGGTGTTTTCCACCGGTGAGTAGAAGCAGTTTCATTGAATGATTCCTCCAGGAATTGATTATTGGCCGGGTAGGGGATCGGACTGGTTAATTCGAGATGGGGTAGCGATGGATGCTGGTTCTTCAGTCATTGCAACCGCCTCAGGATTTGCCTGTTCCCACTCTTCCCGGGTTACTTCCATATAGACGAAGTCGTGTCCTTCGCGCCTCACCTCGTCGACCGGTTTGAATCCAGCTTTGGTAAATGACCGCTGGGCGCGGAAGTTGTCGGACAAGGTGTGAAGGTAGACAAGGTTAAGCTTTGTGGTCCTAAAAATGTGACGGAGCGCGGTCTTTATTACATCGGTGCCGTAGCCCCTGCTCCAGTGATCCCGATCGCCAATCATGATTCCGAGTTCGCACTTCGAGGCATCTTTGTTGATGTCGTAGTACATGCAGTTCCCGATGTGAAGGCCTTCTGCAGTTTCGATGGCAAGGCGCACTGACCACGGGGATGGATAATTCACGTCGTCAAGGTGATATCGGAGAAATTCTGAGAATGTGAGGGTTATCGGACGGGTGGCATCGAGTCGTGCCAGCTCCGGGTCAATTCGCCATGAGTAGTCGGCTTCAGCATCCTCAACAAGCTTGGAGCGAAGCACGATTTTGTCACCGACTATCCTCAAGTTAGCCGTCGGTTCCTGTTCGGCCCTCATAAACGGCCACAGCTTTTTCCAGGACTCTCGCTTCATTGCGGTGAGTAAGCCTCTGACTAGCTTCGTCTATATCCAACCATTCGACGTCATCGTACTCATGATCGTGATTCGAGGTGTCGCCACCAACGTAGTTCATTAAGTACCAGTGCACGGTTTTGTCGATCCGAACTAATTCATCGTCATCGATTGGTAGTTCACCAAGAGTTTCCCCGGCTGTTCTGAAGAACGAATAGTAGGTGTCGTCGATTGGCGGTCCAAGCTCGACTCGTAACCCGGTTTCTTCTTCGACTTCTCTCAAAGCCGTATCTGAAACCGATTCTTCATCTTCCGGTGTGCCTTTCGGCAGTGCCCACAGGCTTTCCGCTTTTCGGTGACAAAGCGCCACACGGAGTTCGCCGTCATTTTCGGCGCGCAGCACAACACCCCCGGCCGACCATCGGTCGATCGAGTACTGTTTTGTCTTTTCGTTAGTCATAGATTGTCGAAAAACCCTCGCGTGTGCGCGTGCCCGTCTATAGGAAGTGCCCATAAAACGTGACGCTGAAGCCGGATTCTAAGATTGGGTTTAGGACAGGTCAAACGCCCTGCGGTTCATTTAAGGGTTCAAACAGGACCTCGAAAATCCAACCCCGAAACAAATTGACACTGAACTAGGCGGCTTCGATAATTATGTGTTGGGTAAAAACGCCAACATGTTATTTAGAAAAAGTTTCGGAAGTCATAGAGCCGAAGAAATCCGCGAATCGATTGTGATGAGCGGTCGGATTAACCCATTTGGTTTGCCAGCCCATATAAATTCAATACCGAATAAAAAATAACCGCATTGTCATACTTGGCATGAGTGCGGTTTTTTTATGCCCGTGAAGCAAACGGGACAAGACAATAAAGTTTGCCGGATCGTAGATTCGGAAAAGGTAAGAAAAAATTGGACAAGAAAGACTTCGTCATCCGATTCGCCGGTGAGGGCGGACAGGGACTGGTCACTTCTGCAGATGCTCTTGCCCGGGCAGCGGCCCAGGCCGGCTATTACGTGCAGACACATTCAACTTTCCCATCCCAGATTATGGGTGGGCCTGCATCTTCACAGGTTCGAATTTCAACTACACCGGTCCTTAGCTCCGGCGATGGTGTTGATGTTCTCGTAGCGCTCAACCAGTACGCCTACGACAATCATAACCAGGACCTCAACGACGGTGGAGTAACCGTCTACAACGCGGAAGAGTATGACCTGCCCGAGGGTGGTAACTACTTCGGTATTCGCGCCGACGAGCTGGCAAAGTCGACCGGAAACGCTCGAGCTGCCAACATGGTCACGATCGGTGCGGTAGCTCACCTCATCGATTTCAAGCTCGCAGAAATCGACAACTTCATTACGCAGCGATTCACTCGTGGTCGTGACGGTGATGCTGAAATCATCGAAGCGAACATAAAGGCGGTCCGGCTGGGTGTTGAAGTTGCACAGTCGAGTGGTTTCAGCGTTGGAACACTTGCTGCACCAACCAAGCCTGACCACGAGCAAATCGTAATTACCGGTAACGCAGCCCTTGCAATGGGTTCAGTTGCCGCCGGACTAGACTTTTACGCTGGTTACCCAATTTCTCCAGCAACAACAATCCTGGTTTGGATGGAACACAACCTCTGGGGCGAAGACAGGTTCGTCCACCAGGTTGCCTCAGAAATTGAAGCGATCAACGCCATCATTGGTGCTGGATTCGCCGGCAAGAAAGCAATGACCGCAACCGCTGGTCCCGGATTCTCACTAATGAGCGAAGGTCTCGGACTTTCCTGGATGGCTGAAATCCCACTGGTGGTCGTGAACGTTCAGCGTGGTGGTCCGGCAACCGGTCTGCCAACCAAGTCTGAACAGTCAGACCTTCACTCCTGCATGCACCCGGCACACGGTGACATCCGAATGCCGGTTCTTGCACCAGGTTCGATTGAAGAGTGTTTCTACGCTGGTGCCCTGGCAACGAACTGGGCAGAGCGATACCAGGGTCCTGTGATCCTGATGACCGAGTTCGGACTTGCCGAGCGAGGTGAGAACATCAAGAAGCCTGATCTCTCTGAAATCAGCACTGAATCTCGCAACGCATACGAAGGAACCGAGTCTGGCAAGCGATACGTTTCGTGGGACGGCTCAACGCCTCTCCCTGGAATGCCAATTCCTGGTGGAAATGGCGCATACGTTGCCAACGGTTCTGAGCACGACGAGATTGGTGACACGACTCACCTGCCTTACCACCACATCCGGCTAACCGAGCGCCGATTCAAGAAGCTTGATCTTCTGGATGGTGCTCACTACGAGATCGAGAACGCTGACGCCGACACGATCATCATGCCGTGGGGTAGCTCGAAGGGGCCCGCCCGGGAAGCTTACGAACGACTGCGAGAGGCTGGCGAAAACGTCGGGTGGCTGTACTCAGTTTCACTTCACCCACTTCCTAAGGACGTAATCGACGTTCTTGCATCAGGCAAGCGCATCATCGTTCCTGAGCTCAATTACCTCGGCCAGTGGTCATCCTTGCTGCGCATGGAGGGCTACAACGCAGAGTCAATCACGCAATACACTGGTCTACCATTCCGACCAGCTGACCTTGTCGATAGCATTAAAGAGCGACTTGGTGCGGGAGCAACAGCATGAGCAAGCGAAATCCTGAATACGACTTTCAGTGGTGCCCGGGGTGTGGAGATTTCGGTGTGCGTCGAGCACTCCAGGTCGCACTCGAAGGTTACTCCGCTGAGCACGAAGAGCCACAGGCGAACAACGTAGTTGTCGCTGGAATCGGTTGTTCTGGAAATATGGTTCACCTTGTTGAAGGCGAACAGCCATTTGGCATCCACGGAATCCATGGTCGAACCCTTCCGATCGCGTTCGGCGTAAAGATGGGCAACCCGAAACTCAACACGGTTGTTGTTGCCGGTGACGGTGACTTCCTTTCGATTGGTGCTGAGCACATTCCGCCAGCAGCTAACCGGAACGTAGACATTACCGCTGTTGTTATGGACAACGGTGTGTACGGCCTTACTAAGGGACAGTCTTCGCCAACATCAGCATTTGGTGCGATTACCACTTCAACCCCTTTCGGAAAAATCGAAAACCCGGTCTCACCACTGAAGCAGTACATGGCAATGGGTGTCACTTACATTGCGTCGTACTACTCAAGCAAGCCTCGAGACCTAGCTAAGGTGATTCAAGATGCTATGAACCACAAGGGGTTCAGCATCGTTCATGTTCAGTCGCCTTGCACGACCTACAACGACACCTACGACATTCTCAAAGGCAAACCGCGAGAAGGTATCGCTGGACTCGCTTACGACATCCCAGAAGATCATGATCCAACCAGCGAACAGGCTGCGAACGACCTGATCTCACGACCAGGGGTCCCGCTAGGCGTGGTGTTCCGAGCCGAAGGTGCGACTTTGCAGGATCGCTACGACTCGCTGAAGGAAAAGGCTCCAGCGAAATCGAACGAAGAGATTCTCAACTCTTACTTACTGAAGGTCTAAGACTTTTCGAAGACAATCAAAAAGCCCCGCCGATTTCGGCGGGGCTTTTTAGTTACAAGATCGAGTTAGTTGTTGGCGTTGCTTAGTTCCGCAACGTATGCGGACAACTTGTCTCGTAGAGCAATACGACCACGGTGCAGCCGAGCTTTGAGAGCTGAGACTGACACATCGAGCGTGTCAGCGGCTTCCTGATTCGACAATCCCTGGACATCACGCAGTATCACGGCGACCTTCAGGTCTTCGGGTAGTTCGTCGATTGCTGCGTCTATGCGCTCACCTAATTCGGTGTTCATGGTCGCTGCAACAGGTGATTCGGCCCAGTTGCTTGATGCAACATCCGCACGATCGTCCTCAGGAACCGTCATCTCTTTCCCGCGTTTTTCCTTGCGGATCCGCATCAGCGCAGCGTTTACCGTGATGCGATAGAGCCAGGTAGTCGGCTGGGCATCGCCTCTAAATCTGTCACGCGCTTTGTAGGCGGAAACGAAAGCGTCTTGAGCTACTTCTTCGGCATCGTGGGGATTACCCATCATCCGGTAAGCGACGTTATAGACAAAACCCGAGTGCTTTTCAGCTATTTCAGAAAATTCCTGAGCGTCCATGCCTTCTCGTCGAGATGATGTGGTGTGTACCGGTGTTGAGTTGGTTTCTGAGAGCGAAATACTCATATGAACCAGTGTTCTCTACCTTACCAGAGACATATTTGCGGACGAACTTACACGGACGACCGAAACTGTCGTATTCCCTTGAGTCTTAGACGCGCTTTTTTTGAAATCGTTGCATCAAACTATTTGGTGAACGATTGAAGTTGGTTCAACAAGTCTTTGTCGGAACCGAGTTAAACCGATTAGACTTGCCGTGCATCGTATTAACTGTCCGCTCCAAATCACGGTAGCTGGACTGGACAGCATGGAGATTGATTTGACCGGGTCTAACTGGGCAGAAAAATTTTTTGGGAAGCGTGAGTCACACTCACCGGACGATCCCTGTCCTGACGGAATGGGAGATTGTTCAGAGGTAAAGGACAACGCTTCTGATTTCATTGACGGTGAAGTATCGCCGACGATCGCAACTCGGCTCAAACACCACCTGGGCATTTGTGACAATTGCGAAGGCTGGATGGCGAGTCTTGCTCAAACGGTTGGACTACTCAGGCAGAGTCCTCAGCACGAAGTCCCTGAATCCCTCAGGCGGAAGATAAGTCAGATCACAAAAGACTGAGAATTATTTTCAAATGAAAACGGCACCAGGTAGGTGCCGTTTTTTGTTGCTCGGTATTCGAGGATCTAGCCGACGTTGTCGGGAGTGATCGTATGGTCGTTCTCGTCATCGACTGTTCGGGATGCAAAGTAGTGCCGGTGACGCTTATGGAAATAGATGCTGTGGAGCATGATGGCGAAGCCAATTCCCGTAAGACCGTAAACGATCTCCGGTTCAGTTCGTGAACTCGGTAGGAACGATAGAACGATGAACAGTACGTATCCAGCCATGCCTGCCCAAAGGGTAGGGTGGTCGAACTTCTTATTGAAGCCGATGGATATGGTTGCCCCCAACAACAACGGTAGGAAAAACTCAAATGGAGCGAGCCCTGCTGCGCAACCGACCAGGGTTGCAACACCATCTCCGCCTTTAAATTTTGTAAATGGGGAGTTCCAATGACCGGCTACTGCGGCGGCGGCTGGCACAAGTAGCTCAGAGGCCTCAAGTCCGATGAGGTAGCCAGCGACTATTGCCATGACCCCTTTGGCGAAGTCGACTGCTGTGACGACCATCCCCATTTTTCGGCTTACTTCGCGCCAGACATTCGTTGCACCTGCCTGGTGCGAACCCACTTCAAAAATGTTGATGCCATTCAGTCGCGCGACCGTATACGCAGACGGTAGTGCCCCAAGAATGTAGGCAATAAATGCTGCGAAGAAGAAAACTGTGAACGTGGGAGTGGTGTCCATCTCGACCGAAAATTATATCAACAGGTATTACAAGAACTCTGAGTTCTAACTGCCACAAATGGTGAATCTCGCTCGACACAACTCTGTGCGACCGTCATGATTGTCCGCCATGACATCAAATACGGAGAAGTCGAACGTACAGATTGATTTCCTCCAAACCTTAAAAAACTCGTCACTTCGGCGGTTCAGCCTTGCAACCTTAATGTGGGGCATCGGACACCAGTTGATCACGGTGTCTCAAGGTTACGTTCTCTTCGAACTAACTGATTCGACGCTGTGGTTGGCGGCACTAGGAGCAGCTGTTGGTGCGCCGACAGTCGTAATTGCAGTACTCGGTGGAATGCTCGCTGATCGCATCCCGCGAACGCGTATGTTGAAAATCGGGTCTTTGATCGTCGGGACACCTATGCTCGGAATAGCAGTGCTGTACGCGACAGACAGCCTGGAGCCATGGCACATTCTTGTGGCAGGTTCCGCGCAAGGCTCGGGTCTTGCTCTTGACTGGATTGCACGGCTTTCATTGCTCCCAGACATGGTGCCGAAAAACATCCTGGTTCGAGCAATTTCCATTGATCAATCGATGTTCAACGGGGCACGCCTGCTCGCCCCATTGATTGGTGGTTTCTTGCTTGGCTCGGTTGGACCAACCGGATCTTACGGATTGATTGGCGGACTACTTGGTGCGGCTTTCCTTATGTACCTCACGTTCCGCCCGCACACCGAGGTTAAAGGCAATGGTCATCTCGGACCGATTGAAGACATCAAAGAGGTTTTTGGGATTCTTCGTGAGAACTCGATTTTGAGGCTCAATCTCCTTTTTACGCTGGTAAACGCGCTCGTTTTGGGTGGAGTGATATTCATCATTCCTGCATTCGCAAAGGAAATCTTCGATACCAACGAAGCAGGGTTGGGTTATCTGTTCACGGCGATTGGAGCCGGTGCTGCTGCAGGAGCCGCGACAACTTCATGGACTGGTGGGATTGCCAGGGCTGGAGTTGCACTGTTGGTAACTGATGCCCTAACGGGAATCTTTGTCGTCTCCTGGGCGCTTTCAGGGAACATTGGTTTTGCGTTGGTTGCAGGATTCATCTTCGGTTACTTCAACGCGGTCCACATTGCGTTGGGAATCGGGGCGATTCAGTTCAACGTTCCGGCTGAAGTTCGAGGTCGTGTAATTGGCGCGTACGAACTGGCGTGGTCGGGATTCCCGTTGGGAGGACTCGCCAGCGGATCACTGGCAGCGATTTTCGGGTTGCGTAATTCGCTAATAATCCTCGCGGTGGGACTGATGATTTTTACGGCAGCAGTCGCCGTGATGTCGTCACAATTCCGTGAGTTGCGAGTGGAGTCTGACTAAGCTTGTTTATCGAAGTAATCAGGTTGATACGGAGGCGCTGACGGCTCGCCTTGAGCGTCGAGCTCTGCCTGTTCTGCCTCTGTCAGGTACTTTGAAGGGCATCGGACTGTCAGATTTTCTGCGTTGAATGAACCGTCTGCCAGCTTTTGACCTTGCAGGATGATTTCCGAGTGATCGTTGAAAAAGATCTGACCAATTTCACCTTTGTAAGAAACATTCAGGTGCTCAGATCCACCTTCGTCTTTGAGAGAGAAATGGGCGGTAACGCCATCTGCGTCACGGACGTAGGAATCTTTTACGAGCTTGCCTGACACACCGATCATACGGTCGATCTCAGTCGGCTTTTCTGAAGCTGCTTCAGCGACCGTAAGGTAATTGACAGTCGCCCCCTCAAATGCCGTGAAAGCGAAATAAGCAAGAGCAGCCGCGACCAGCACAAATGCAACACCCAGCTTCATTCGTGCTCCCATAAGGGTCGAAGTGCGAGCTTCGGGAATTTGTGGAGCTGGTTCCTGTTCGTTGTTGTTATCAGGTGTGGTCATCTGTTTTGACGATTACTTGCTGTTCTTTAGTCGTGTGATTTCGTGTTGTAGGACTCGCTGTTTCCTGCCCATGTACAGGATGTAGGCGAAAAAAAGTGCCCAGGTGATTGCGAACACAGCGAACATGTACCCGAGGTTGGTTTCGAGTTTTCCTTCTTCTCGTTCTACGACAGAAAACGCAACGCCGTTTTCGTGAACGACAGTGATTGCTGCAAACCTGCCACGGTGGTCTTCTAGTCTCCGCGCAGCTTCTGCTGCACCGGCTGAGAGAGTTGAGACCCATCGATCCCCAGCCTGGTTTTCAAGCCCGAATTCGGTGGATGCTTCAAGCTCAAAAGTCGTGATGTTTCCGCTGGAGTCAGAAATGGCGAACCGAGTCAGGTTGCCGTTGCTATCGGTGTCGACACCGACGACGATCCCGCTTGTTGAGTCTTTAGCTTCCGCGTAAGGCGTGATTGCGATTGAGGCAACCGTTACCGCAAGAAAGATCATTACCAGCCGTAGTGAAAAGGACGTTTTCAAATCCATCATGCTCCGGTCGCCGCAGAAAGATCCGCGGATCGTTTTATTTCGACAAGATCGTCTTCTGCAGATCTGATCTTGTATCGGTGTTGAACCATGAAGATAAACAGGAAGGTGAAGGCGAGTGTCGACACCAGAAGCACTGTGCCTAGGTCGGATCCAAGAGCGGACGCTTCGTCAGCCGCGGGTCCCGTCACCAACGGAGGGTGTGCCTGCGACCATAGGTTGGCTGCGAAATAGATGATCGGTGTGTCGATAGCACCGATTAGACCGATGATTGCAGAAAGGCGTTGGCGTTGAGTTCCCGGTGGGAAGTAAGCCCTGAACATCAGGTAAGCAACGTAAATAAAGAAAAGGATTAACGCTGTAGTGAGCTTCGCTTCACCAGTCCACCAAACTGCCCAGACCGGTCGTGCCCAAATCATTCCTGACAGCAGCATCAGCGCACCGTAGACAACTCCAACCTCGGCAGCCGAAACAGCGAGGCGGTCCCACTTTTCGTTCTTCTTCCACAGGTACGCGAACGATGCTCCAGCGACGACAAATATCGCCATCATTGAGCCCCAGGCGACGGGTACGTGGAAGTAAAGAATCCTCTGGACAGCACCCTGATTGGTTTCGGTTGGAACCCACAAGAAAATCAACCAAAGGGTCAGTGCCATCAAGGCGGCGCTAACGATGAGAAGTGGATCTAAATAACTGAGGATTTTGTTCATTGTGCGAGAGGCGCGGCACCAGCCACGCGAACCTATCTGAGAATTTTACACGCTGAGTTAGATGCGCAAATGAGGAATGTGTTAATTCTGGCGCGTTTGGATGATTGTGAGGCGACCTAATCTTCCAGAATGTGCTGGAAGATGAAGGCGGACACCACGAGGAACGCCACGTCGAAAGCGGCAGCCAGCTGAAGCCATTGCGCCATATCACCCCAGCTACGTCCGTTGACCAAGTGACCAGTTGACTCAACTGCTGCCATCAGAAGTGGGGTTACGACCGGTAGGAACAAGAGCGGGAGCATGACCTCTCTCGCCCGAACTCTCACAGACATTGCAGCGAAGAGTGTTCCAACTGAGGCGAAACCGAAAGTAGTTAGCAGTGCGATGGCCAGCATCTCCCATCGGAAGACGACGAGGTTGAACAGAACGGCGAAAACAGGGAGGACGATTATTTGCGCCACGGCAATGAACAGAAAATTGCCGAGTGCTTTACCGAGGTAGATGAGATCACGGCTAATTGGCGCAAGCATCAGGCCTTCGAGGGTGTTACCTTCAACTTCCAGCGAGAACGCTCGGTTTAAGCCAGTTACTCCGGCGAAAGCAATTCCTGCCCAGAGAACTCCGGGACCAACGAGCTTTGCGTTGTCCTGACTCAGGTCGACAGCGAAGGTGAATATGACGAGCACTAGCAACGCGAATCCTGCAACTGCGACAACCACGTCTTTGTTGCGGATTTCCAGCAGCAGGTCTTTTCTGCCAATCGACCAAATGATCGCGAGCGAATCACGCATCGGTAGCACCGCTTAGCGACTGTTGTCGAGCATAGGCATCCAGGATCGAGTCTCGTTCGGATTCTGGGTCGGTCGAATCTATGAGCACTTTTCCACGATCTAGCACCACTGCTCGGTCAGCGATAGCCAGCGCATGATCGAGGAGGTGAGTGGTGAACAGGACGGTTTTTCCAGACGCACGTTGCTCGTCGATGATTGTGTCGAGCATTCCAACCGACAGGGAGTCCAATCCTGAATCTGGCTCATCGAGGATTAGCAAGCTCGGGTTGTGCATCAGGCTCCGAGCCAGCGCCACGCGTTTTTGATAACCGTGTGAAAGCGTACGGACACGCTGGTCAAGTCGTTCACTAATGCCGACCTTAATTGCTGTTTGCTCGATGAGTTCGGAGATCGATTCCAGCCTGTACAGACCGGCAAAGAACTCAAGGTTCTCCCTGATGCTCATGTCTGCGTACAGCATTGGGGAGTGAAGGGCAGCACCGGTTACAGCACGAACTGACGGACCGCTGGTTGAGGTGTCGAACCCGTAAATTTGTACCGTGCCTGCATCGGGTTGTGTGAGCATCGACAGGATGCGCAATAAAGTAGTTTTACCAGCGCCGTTCGAGCCAAGAAGAACAGCTATTTGCCCAACAGGAATTTCGACATCTATGCCACGGAGGACAGATGTCTCGCCGTAGTTCTTGACGAGACCTTGTAGACGGACTGCGGGAGTGGACGGCTGACTTGCCAAACTAAGCCCTATTTGCCGTTCGGAGAGAACCGACGTTTAAAAGCATCGGGCTGTAAGCCGGCTTCACCAGCTAACTTTCCAAGCATTTCTTTGTCCTCGAAATCAGACTGCTCAAGACGTGTCATGTAGCTGCGAGCAACGTCGTAATAAAGAGCATTTGTATCGACCATGCGGACAGTGGTCTTGCCGGTTTTGGGATCGCGCATGTCTTCGAATGCAACTGCGCGTAGTTGACTGCCCATCAGGCAGATCATCGCTCCCTGTTCTGTTTTTGCATCGGTATTTTCGCTAGTAAGGAAGCTGACCGCACCGTGGCCGAGGGTGCGGGTGTAGTCGATATCGAACGGAACTGGTGCAGCCGACCGCAGTTCGTAACCGAGGGTGAGATCCACGATCGACATTGCCTCGCCACGCTCCGCGAATCTTCGTTCGATTTCAGCCCTTAGAATTCGTGCGAATGGGAGATCGGCAAGTTTGATGTTTCCGTATTCATCTCTTGGGATTTGCACTCCTGAGATGTTCTTCAAATCTTCCGGATCGAGTTTGCTGGCAACGCCTTCCGCGACTATTGCTATGCCGTCTGGTCGATCTAGGACTCGTCTCTTCAGAATCGCCCCTTCGAGGACATCGCAAACTTCGGAAAGACTTACGGTGACGCCCGGGAACTCTTCTGGAATTATCGTGATTGTGGATGCTGAAGCTTTACCGATTCCGAGAGCAAGGTGACCTGCGTGACGTCCCATCGCAACTATGAAGTACCAGCGATTGGTTGTACGAGAGTCTTCCTTCAAACTCTGGACAATACTGGAACCCATGTGTCGGGCAGTTTCGTACCCAAACGTTGGCATGTCCCCGGGAAGAGGTAGATCGTTGTCGATAGTCTTTGGGACGTGAGCCACACGGATTTCACCGTTTGCTGCGCGTGCGATTTCTGATGCACCGAAGGCGGTGTCGTCCCCACCAATCGTAATGAGGTTCTTTATCCCGAGTTTGCGGAGAGTGTCTACGCAAGTAGCGAGATCGTCTTTACGCTTTGTCGGATTGGTCCGAGACGTATGGAGGATCGAACCGCCACGGGTGTGAATGGTTGAAACGTCATCAATATCAAGGTCGACTACTTGAGAGGTGTCACCTTTGACGAGGTATTCGTATCCGTTCTTGATGCCGACTACTTCATATTCAAGAAGCCGCGCCTGGATGACCGCAGCCGAGATAACACTGTTGATTCCCGGAGCTGGCCCACCTCCGACAAGAATTCCGATTTTGCCCTGATTGTTTGACGACTCTGTCATTCGTCGACTCCGCGCATGATTCACGAACGATGATTTCCTGACGTGAAAGTTTACGCATCACTGCTGATGCTTGTAAGAGGCGAGAGTAAGGAAGGGGCGTATTTGCTTGCCCTCACTTTGCACGAAGACTAGACTCCACAACTGTTCGGAATAACCCTTCTCAAGAGTGAAGCAATATATGACGCACCACGACTACGAAGATCCAGTGACCGCTAAATGGCGCGCTGTGATGACACAGGGACACAGGGATGTCCCATCTTCGTACTTGCCGGGTAATCCCAGGTGTGTGATATGCAACATCCCGCTCGGTGGCGTCGGCGGTAAGGTGATGAGGATGTTGAGGGGCCGTTGGGTTTCTCGCAAAAATCCGGGGGATGTGCATTATATGAGACGACGTTCCTCCGCCCGGTGGTGCGGAAATCGATGTCTCTGTCCTGTTCGCCGATGTTCGCGGTTCGACGGCACTTGCTGAAAATATCGGACCAGGGGAGTTCGCCCGGCTTCTGAATCGCTTCTACGAAATATCAACTGAGGTTCTCGTGCCACGTGGTGCGATCATCGACAAAATGATCGGTGATGAAATCATGGCGTTCTTCCTTCCTGCTTTTCATTCCCAGCTTTTTGATGTCGCTGTTGAAACGGCAACCGAAATATTGAGAGCGGTTGGATATGGCTCGGCAGAAGGGCCATGGTTGCCGGTGGGTATCGGTATCTACCACGGTGAGGCCTATGTGGGCAAAGTAGGAACCGAGGATGTTTCCGATTTCACGGCTCTGGGCGACACGATAAATACTGGCGCTCGACTCCAGGCGTTTGCTCAAGGTGGTCAGATTGCTGTGTTGGACAGTGTCTACGAGAAAGTTTCGACCATTTATCCGAACGTTCCTGGCGAAGTCAAGGAGATCCGGGGGGGCTCGGAAGAACTCACTGTTCATGTGATTTCGCCATTTGAGAAGTGATGATTGACCTCACCGCCGTTGAGGAGTCACTGGTTTCTGTAAGTTCTGCGAAGCGCGCTTCAGACATGAAGGCGTATATGAAATCGGGTCTGGATTTCATTGGCGTGTCGGGCGCCGTGAAGGATGGCGGCTCGAGCGTGCGAAATGTTCGATGAATCCTAAGCATCTCGACCAGATCCCTCTGCTCCGGTCGGGATGACGCAGCCATTTGCTTGACGTGCCATTTTTCGGATGGCCAGATCAGAGAACGGTAGCAGAGATCCTTCGACAGGCTCAGGGTGACAGCAATTCGTGGCTCTCATCCTTCCCTGTCGAGAGCTAGTCGAATGAGTGGACTGATCGCTTATGATCGTGTCCGTGTGGGCGACCGATCAGGTGAGGATGGACTGAGTGTTGTGGGCTGAAACGTCTGCCTTTTCGGAGGGTTTCGACCGGCAGCATTATCTGGTTTCCGATTCGTTCATTCGCGTCAGCGTCTGTGAACGTAACCTTGCCCTCTCGATGCTGGATGATTGCAACGTCAGCATCCGCACCAACTTTTAGCGTGCCGATGTGATCAGGAAGATTGACCGCCGCTGCCGGTGCCTTTGTGCCCAGTGCAAGAGCGTCATCAATCGAATAGCCCAAATGGACATATTTTGAGAGTGTTGTCATCAGGTCGAAGACCGGTCCACGGACGTTGTACCGGTGAACGTCTGAAGAAACTGTTCCAGGCCCAAGACCTTGTTCGAGACAGACCTCGGCAACCGGGAACGAAAACGAACCAGCGCCGTGACCGACATCGAAGATCACACCACGTTTCATTGCGTCCCAGGCAGCGTCGATCACCTTGTTGTTGTTATCGAGGATGCCGTGAGGTCGTCCTGTGAATGAGTGGGTGACAATGTCGCCAGGTCGCAGTTTTTCGAGGAACTGCTCGAAGCGGTTCACAGAGCCGCCGACATGGATCATGACAGGCTTGTCGAGTTCCTGACCAGCTTCGAGCGCTCGTTCGAGAGCCACGAGATCATTTTCTCCGACGATGTTGTCGGTGAGTCGAACTTTTATTCCGACGATCGCATCAGAGTGGAGTTTTGCAGCTTCAACTGCCTTTTCGACTCGTGCCCATCGAATGTCTTCCAACTCCCCGATGTCCTGGTCGAGCTGACCCATTCCGGAAATGTGAAGGAATGCCAGGACCCGAGTGGCTGCCTCGTCGATTACATAGCGGTGGAACCCGGCAACTGTATTTGACCCGGAGGAACCTGCGTCGATCGCAGTTGTTACCCCGCGGTGCACGCAAGCGGGATCAGCCTCGATCGCAAGATGCGCAACTCCCCACCAGACATGAACGTGGAGATCGACGAGACCCGGAGTTACGAGATAGTCGTCAGCCTCAATGACATCGTGCGTATCCGCATCAGAGACATAATCTTCGATCGCTGCGATCTTTCCGCCCGCAATCGCGATGTCTTTCTTGGCATGAATACCAGCTGCAGGATCGACAACGGTTCCGTTTTTTATGACGAGGTCGTAGGTCATGAGAAATCTTTCGAGCGATCGTTACACACCGAGTTTCGGCGTCGAGGCAGATAGTAGTCGTGTCCAGTTTTTATTGCGAGTGAATGGTCGTGACCTATGGTTACGAATTTGACTGAATCACCGACGCGTAGCCATTCGACAGGTAGTCCCCCTGTTTGGACGCGGATGTGACAGACTCGAAAGAGATGAAACAACGACTTCACAAAATTCTTGCTTCTGCCGGTGTTGCCTCACGCCGATCCTCTGAAGACCTGATCGCCCAAGGGTTGGTGATGGTCAACGGAGAGGTTGCTCAGATCGGTGATTTTGCAGACCCTGATGTCGACGACATCGTCGCCAACGGTGAGCAGGTGTTTGTTGAGCAAAAACGATATTTACTGCTCAATAAACCTGGTGGATTTGTGACTACTGTCACCGATCCCCATGATCGACCCACGGTCATGGACTTAATTGATGTGCGAGAAAGGGTTTACCCGGTGGGTCGACTTGATGTCGACACCGAGGGTTTGTTGCTGCTGACGAACGATGGTGATTTTTCACAGCGTATGGCACACCCACGATTTGAGATCGACAAGACATACATGGTCGAACTGGCTCGCCCTTTGAACGAGCGAGGGATTGGCTTGCTGTCGAAGGGCATTCGCCTTGAGGACGGATTTACTAGGCCGGCAAAACTTGAGTTTCCAGCGAAGAGCCGACGGCGTGTCGAAATCACCATTCACGAAGGTCGTAACCGGATAGTTCGTCGGATGTTTGAAGCTATCGGCAACAAGGTCTTGAAGCTTCGAAGGGTCAAGTTTGGAAGCCTTGGATTGGACGATTCACAAAAAGGCGAGTGGCGCGATCTTTCTGGTGCAGAAGTTGACGAGCTTATGAAGCTGGCTGCTGAATCAAACCGGAGGAAGCGGAGACCGAGGCGAAGCAGGACTAGTTCCGCTCGGCATTAGCGTTTCACTCTTTAGGCTGATTACGCGTCTAACGATCTCAATACCCGACCCGGGAGTTGACCGTTTAC
>JAYQWG010000028.1:0-3541 GCA_038150225.1 Chloroflexota bacterium | reverse complement strand
ACGTAGTTTCCTTCCGACTGCTCGTAAAGCCGAAGGGCGGCTTCCTCTGGTTCGCAACCCCATTCGTCGGCGATGTCTTGCAAGCTGCGACCTTCGAGTGATTGGTCGGGAGGGAAGCTGGCGACAACACAGCCTTCAGCCGAATGGTTTCGGTTGATGTAGTAAGTGACATCTGACCGAGCGCGAGCGCGCGTATCGGAATCGGCGAGACGGTCGAGGGTAGCCTTTCGACCTCCAACGAGTGCCCAGCGAGCGAACATTGCTCCGCTGAATCCGGTCGAGGACCACTCATACGGGTACTGGTCTCCCGCGACGTCGATTCCTTCGGACCGGGCTTTTTCCATTCCGTCTATGAGTTCGTGACCCCGTCCCCAGAATTTTGGACCTACTGCTTTTACGTGAGATATCTGGATTCTCGCCCCGGTGCGGCGTCCGATTTCGATTGCTTCTGCGTGGGCGGGGAAGAGTCCGCTCAGGTCGTCAGCTTCTGATCGGATATGAGATGAGTAGAGCTTTCCACGGTCGGCCGCTGGTTGGGTAACAGCAATGACTTCATCAGCGAGTGAGTACGAACCGGGTGCGTACCAAAGTCCGGTCGACATACCGAGCGCACCGGCGTCGAGTGAATCGGCGAATAGACCAACCATTCGGTCGAGTTCTTCTGGCGAGGGCATGCGTGGTTCCATGCCCATGACCGCACGTCGAACCGTGCCGTGTCCGACCTGTGCAGCAACGTTGATAGTTGAGCCAGCGTCCTCAAGGGCAGTCAGGTAACCGTCCATTGTCGACCAGCCGGGCTTGTACTTGGGATCGTACTTATCAGTTCGCTCTTTGAATCCGTCGATGTTGTTTTCGTTGAGCGGCGCACAGTAGCTCATGCCGCAGTTGCCGAGCAGCTCAAGGGTGACACCCTGGGTGAGTTTTGAGTCGGCGTGTGGGTCAATCAGGAACGAGTTGTCGGAGTGGGTGTGGAGATCAATGAAACCTGGAGTAACGACCTTGCCGGTGGCATCGACAGTTTTTGCACCGCCGTCATCAATCGTCCCGACCGCAACGATCTGATCGTTTTTGATCGCTACATCGGCTTTGAATCGTGGCGATCCGGTGCCGTCTACTACCGTGCCGTTTTTGATTACCAGGTCGTACATATGTTTCGTTATTCCGCGATCGTGACATAGTCACTCAGCTTCGGATTCTCCTATAGCTCTCGTTGGCTCCGGGCGGACTTTCGTCCTTGGTCGCGCGTCGCAGTCTCCCCCTCTAACTCCCCCAGTCCGGGGGAGAACCAGAAATTCTCTGTGCTCGCGAGTAGGAGCCTGTCGGTCTGGTCTAAGAGTTTTTAGGAGTGCTTTTAAATTTTCGGCATGAGCATAACCCGAAACGGGAGTAACATATTCCGGCTCAAGATCAGATCTCGCTCGAGTTTCGAGATCGCTCCCGGTATCAAGCCGAAGTTGTTGGGATCGAGAACTTTGAGCGAGCACAATCGAATCGGCATTATTGGAGACGAGCTGAACAGATGAAATTTGTAAGATTCGCCAGCGGTGACGGAGCCGCTTACGGAGTCGTCGATGGCGACACCGTAAAGGAAATTTCTAACTCGCCAATTGGTCAAGACTATTCCGAGACCGGCGCTACCCACGATCTCAACGAGATCAAGATCCTGGCACCTAACCCAAACCCAAGCAAGATGCTGTGCCTTGCCCTGAACTACGGTTCACACCTTCTCGGTGCTGACAGGCCAACTCGACCTGAGCCGTTCTACAAGAACACGAACGCAATCATTGGTCCCGGTGACCCGATCAAACTTCCTGCCGACGCAGGACTCGTTGTTTGTGAGTCAGAGCTGATTGCAATCATTGGTAAGGAAGCCAGCAAGGTTTCTGAAGCCGACGCTCTCGACCATGTTTTCGGCTACACCGCAGGTAACGACGTGAGTGCACGTGAGTGGCAGTCTGGCGCCGGTGCTGACAAGCAGTGGTGGCGAGCAAAGTCAGCTGACACGTTCGGTCCAACCGGTCCGTTCATCGTGACTGACATTGACCCTCAGGATGTAAACATTCGCGGACTGGTCAATGGTGTTGAAGGACAGAAGTGCCACTCTTCAGAGATGATTTTCAACGTTGCTCAGGCGATTTCGTTCATTAGCAACTACGTGACGCTGTACCCGGGCGACATGATCTGGACGGGTACTTCGGGAACTACTCCGCCAATAAATGTTGGTGGTGATGTGACTGTAGAAATCGACAAGATCGGTGTTCTACACAACCCTGTTGAAGCAAGCTAGGTGACGTAATCGCTTTAGTTTCTGTGTGAAACCAAAGAGCCATCCGAAGGGGTGGCTCTTTTTTGTTGGGTTGAAAGACGGGATATTTGATCCTTCGACGGGCTAAGATGACAAGGTGAGTAATCCTTGACCCTTCGATCAGATCGAAACGCTCGGGGCAGGCAAAGTTAGTCAAAGGCAGGTTGTCATCCTGAACTTGATTCGAGATCTCGTTGTTGCCCGACTCCGCTCCCACCCAACCGAAGGTCCCTCCAGCAGGGTCGGGACATTGGTTTGAGCGTCCTTGATGAGATCCCTCCGCTATGGTCGGGACGCGTCGATAAGTCATAGTGAACCTGCCCGCCCTGAGCTTGTCGAACGGGTCGAAGAATCTAGTCGGCTTGCCGGTTACGCGTGAGCTAGTTCGAATAGCGGTTTTCGACCGCTGGCTTCGTTACGGAGGATTGCTTCTTCGTCGGCGGTTACTGGAGTGAAATCTCTAGCGACTTCAACTGCCATTTGCCACAACTCTGGATCGCCCGGTGGAACTGCCGCGGAAATAGGTTGTGAGAGAGTCCACCTCAGAGCGAGTTTCATCAAATCCCGATCTTCGATTGGGGCGTACCAGCACTTCTCACGGTGCTTCGCTTCACCTTCGCTTAGAGCATGGTGGGCCGCTCCTTTGAGCGCCAGTTTCGACATACCTTTTGAGGTCGCTGCTTCCATGATTTGCGGGCCAAAGCCTGACTCAAACCATGTGGTGAAATTGACCGGGAACAGGATCGAATCGAAGTCGTATCGACTCATCAATTCGATTGCTACTTCGGCGGAGTGGGCTGAGAAACCGAGGTGTCGGACGAGCCCTTGTTCTTTTGCACGAGTCAGTACTTCGAGGGTACCGTTTGGGCCAGTTGCCGTTTCGAGGTCTTCATCGGTGGTCATTGCGTGCAGCTGGTAGAGATCGAAGTGGTCTGTTCTTAGCAGTCGGAGAGATTCCTCAAGTTCAGCCTGGGCGGTTGGTGCATCACGCTTATTGGTTTTGCAAGCCAGAAAAACGTCTTTGCGGTACGGCTCGAGAGCTGGTCCGAGCATGTTCTGGGCGTTTCCGTATCCGGGAGCTACATCGAAGTAGTTGATTCCCTGGTCGATAGCCCACGAAACGTACCTGTCAGAGTTCTCGGGAGTTTCGTCCTTAACCACGATTCCAGCGAATCCGACGATAGAAAGTTTGTCACCTGATTTTCCGTACTCGCGGTATTGCACGGGCTTGCTCCT
>JAYQWG010000027.1:28490-32304 GCA_038150225.1 Chloroflexota bacterium | reverse complement strand
TCAACCTTCGAAGCAATTCTCCATGGCTGAGCCGGAGTAGTTGCATCGTAAGCGACAACCTGCTTGACACCAGCGTTCGAGAACACTGATCCAATCGCATTGTCGATTGGGTTCGAAGGTATGGAAATTGAGTTCCATCCTGCGAAGAGTTCAATCACGAAATCAGTTCGTGCTGACTTAGTGAATGTTGTGCTAGTGGACAAAGTGTTACCAGCAGCGTCCGTCACCTTGATCACGTAAGTGTGCGATGCATCGGTAAGAGCCGTTGTTGGCTGGAAGAAGAACTTCTTGCTGTCAGCCGAAGCAACAACATGAGAAGTTACGTCCACACCATCCAGAGTAGCTGACGTGACGGTCAGGGATGACTGATCGGTAGAGTAGTCAGTAGTAATGAACGGGTTGGACTGAGTTGTGTTTCCTGGACCCGAAGTTGGAGCTGCTACTCCAAGGTCAACGGTGTAAGCCTTCGCAGTGTCGTTCCCGACTGTTGTCGAGTTCGCTGCTGTGTCTACACCAATAACCTTCACAGCTCGGTTACCTTGAGTACCACCGTTTACGGTGAGTTTCCAAGTGTTTCCACCCTGGGGAACAGCAGCTACGCTGGACACCACTGAAACTGCAGGGCTCGCCGTGATGTTAGTAACTGTGATCAGCGGAGAACCACCGAGATTTTCGTCGGAAGAAACCGTAATGACCATGTCACCTTTGGTCAGCGAGTCGGAAGCTTCAGATCCAGTTCCCGTTCCAGTACCGCCGGAGCGGGTAACCGTTAGAACAGGAGAAAGCTCGTCAGCGGCAACTGCGGAACCAGCATCGGTTGAGTTACCGGCAAGGTCCTGAACTGTGCCCTGAAGCGCAACTGTTGGCTTGTTGTTCGACGGAATTGTCGAGTCGAGGTCAAGGTAGACATCGGCGCCGTTCACAACGATGCTAGCGGGTACGAATACTCCGCCGTTACCGCTGAGAGTGACCTTGAAGTCAGAAGGGCTAACCGAGGATGCCTTGACGTTACCGTCGAAGGAAACTTTGATCGAGTCTCGAACGTTTGTCTTGTTGACGGTCGGGGCATCAGGATCAAAAGCTCTACCAGTCGAGGCAGAAGAAATCACTGGGATTCTCTGGTCTATCTTGACTGTGTGAGGCTTGTTACCGAGTCGACCAGCTGTTCCTGTGGAATCAGAGTCAGAGTATCCGTAGTTACCAGCGAGGTCAGCTACTTTTACCTGGAAGTCAACTGTGTGGTTTGGGTTGCTAGCGACAGCAGTCGGGATCGCAGTTGAAGGTGTGTGGCTGAACGCCATTGAAGCAGCACCGTCACTATTTCCAGACGTGTCAACGGAAGCAATGGCAGCATTACCAGCAATAGCTCCGTTAGCCGCAGCGATTACCTCGGTCGTGTTGGTGGCGTCATCGCCCTGGTCGATGTAGAGAGCAAATGTGCTCACGTCAATACCAGAAGCACCGTCGTTAACGTTACCGGAGAACACAGGCTGCCTGTTCTGGGTTTCTGACCCAGATGATGGTCCGCTGATAGTTGCGGTAGGCGGAGTGATGTCCAACGATGCAGAAACGACTCGCGCTACGTTAGTCGCGGTACCGGCGGTGGCTGCGTCCGTGTACGTAACAGTAATTGGACCAGCTACAGCAGGGATGTCTGCAGGGCTTCCTACAGCTCCACCGGCTGTACCAACGATAAAGACCGGGTTAGCGGTAGTGCGTTGCGCAACCTTTACGTAACCCTCGAATCGACCGGTGTTTCGTCCGGTTTCGGTGAGGGTTACCACAGCAGTACCACCCGGATCAACAACGCTCTTTACGACTGCAGTTGTCGTGTTGACCGCTGAAGTTGGGTACTGAACCCGGAAGCCTGTGGCACCGTGGGCAGCAGTTACGTTAACCGTGATGATCGGTGGGCTTGCTGAGAATATCTCACTTACAACAAGTCCACTAATTTCAGTGGTGGCGTTGGTTTGGATGATCTTGATGTCACTAACTGAACCAACGATTGGCTTAGTCGTATCATGCAGTACGACCCTGAACTGGTCACCAACCTGGTCAAAACCAGCGGCACCAGAGTCTGTTACCTCAAGAATGTCACCGGCCGCGGCGACTGATGGATCGTAAGGTGATCCATTGTTGTCGTCTGTGACTGTCTCGGTCGTATTAAGGTCCGAGTCTACGACGGTCACGATGAACGTGTCCGAGTCCGTGACAATGTCACGTGTAGTCGAGTCGTAGGTCCCGTACACCGTACTTGCAGTTGTTCGACCAGTCGGAGCCGGAGACTCGGTGGTCAGGTTTGACGCTTTGTTCGTAATGTAGATCTTAGCGTCAGCTGCAGCACTGGCGGAGTGAGAGAGGCCTACAACAGCTACCGCAATCAACGCCATAAGCGTCAATCCGGAAAGCAATTTTACTGAAAGCTTCACAGCTTCAGTCCCCCTTGCAACCGAGCTTTCCCCCACAACAACAGCAGAAGGCAGGTGTAGGAAATATATCCTTCTGCCATTGCCAGGTGGTTTCGAACCCGGAATACTCCAAAAGAGTTTATTTACCAAGCGTACTTACGTTCGCCTGGTTTGCCGGTTCCATTATTTTCGTCCATCTGCAACCGCCAACCGGCGCGCGGTAACAGACTTTAGGACGAGTCCACACCATTTAATCACTCTGAAATTTAGAGTGTCAATGCGCATGAATCGCGTCCAATTGCGAATTTATGACGGGTTTTTGATGGTTTACTCCCGCCCGTTTCCGGACATGACCACTTCCCCTCACACATTCACAAGCTGGAACTTTATTGATCGCCGAAGTCGGAAATCACTATGTCCCATTTCAACCTACTCTAGGTAGCGTTACAGAAGAATTACGATTCTTTTACAGATTTCAGGGAATTTCGCCACATATGTTTGAATGTTTGAAACTCCCAGGGCATTTACGCCTTTTCTGGCTTAGTAATGGACATCAAAAACTCTTCGTTAGTTTGAGTCCTTCCCATTCGTTCAAGAATCCGCTCAGCAGCTTCAGTCGGGTTGTTCGAGTCCTGACCGATAATTCCCATCATCCTGCGGAGTAACCAAACCTGCTTCAGCGTGGCGTCTTCTTGGAGAAGTTCCTCGTGGCGCGTTCCGCTCCGCTCAATGTCGATCGCAGGCCATAGTCGGCGCTCAGCCAATCTGCGGTCGAGGTGAAGCTCCATGTTTCCGGTTCCCTTGAACTCCTCGTAAATGAGGTCATCCAGACGAGAGCCAGTGTCGATGAGGGCTGTAGCGATAATCGTGAGCGATCCAGCCTCTTCACAGTTTCGGGCAGCACCAAAGAAATGTTTCGGTGGGTACAACGCGTTCGGGTCCATACCACCTGAAAGAGTCTTGCCGGAGCTAGGAACCTGCAGGTTGTATGCCCGGGCGAGTCGAGTAATGCTATCGAGCAGAACCACAACGTTCTCACCGCTCTCAACCAGTCGGCGCGCTCTGTCGAGGGCGATTTCCGCAGTGCGGCAGTGATCTTCGATCGGCTCGTCGAATGTCGAGCTAAACACCTCTCCTTTAATAGAGCGGCGCATGTCCGTCACTTCTTCAGGTCTCTCACCAATGAGTGAAACGATGATATGGAGATCGGGATGGTTTTCAGAAATTCCGTTTGCGATTTGCTTCAACAGGACGGTTTTACCGGCCTTTGGTGGGGCGACGATAAGCGCTCGTTGGCCTTTACCTATTGGAGCCACCATATCGATCAAGCGAGTAGCAAGTTGTTTTGGTGTCGTCTCGAGCTTGATCTGATCGTTTGGATATACGGAGGTGAATTGATCGAACTT
>JAYQWG010000027.1:3326-28390 GCA_038150225.1 Chloroflexota bacterium | reverse complement strand
TCGTCTCGAGCTTGATCTGATCGTTTGGATATACGGAGGTGAATTGATCGAACTTTGGTCGCTTCATCGCCGACTCGGAGTCGTAACCATTTACAACCTCAACCCGTATGAGTCCGAAGTACTTTTCACCTTCATTCGGCGGGCGCACCTGGCCCGCAACCATGTCACCCTGTCGCAGACCGAATCGTCGTACCTGGCTTTGGGAGACGTAGATGTCTTCGTTGCCATCTCGTCGACCGGGCGATCGAAGGAAACCGTATCCATCGCCGAGTACATCGATGATTCCAGCACCCACTAACTGGTCAGCTTCTTCAGCAACAGTTGCAAGGACTTCGAGTACTAACTCAGTTCGTTGGGTAGGTACCCGTTTGATTCCCTTGTCGATTGCTATTTGACGAAGTTCATCATCAGTTTTGGCTCCGAGATTTCCAAGATCGGGCAGGGTACTCTCGTCTACCTCGAAATTGTCCTGCGGAATACCGCTTGGACGTCCGCCGCGGGTACGCCTGCGACTCGGTCGTCGTCGTGACGAGCTACGTGATTGGTTACGGGTCTGGGTAGTCAGCTTGGTTTCCTCCTGCTGTACTGCGGTGCGACCATCTGGACTTGATGAGGCTTTAACTGAGTAATGCCCCGGGATATCCAGAAGAGAAAAGCTAAAGTGTGAAAGTGATGGAAAAGTAGAGGCGCTCTGGACTAAATCCATGATGCAAAGTACAAGCTTTGTGCGTCTCAGTAGAGTTTATGTTCTTGTCTTTGATGCTCAGGCCGGTTCGATGGAACGCAATTACCGAGCGCGATTACATAAATTTCCTAGGGGTTTTTAGATTCACCTGCAAAGCCGTAAAAGACGTTTGCGGAAGATCGGTAGGAGTGAACTGGCGAGTGATTTTCAACCGGTTACTCATTTCATATTACCAAATTACTAACCTCACATTCCACTCCGTTGTAATTCGGCCCCTGATACGCCAGCTAGTCCTCTTTTAGCAGACCGTATTGCCCGCCTTCACGCAGAACCGACCTTGCAGATTTGATGAACTCGAAAAACAAGGGATGTGGTCGTTCTGGTCGAGATCCGAATTCTGGGTGGAATTGGCTCCCAACCATAAACGGGTGGCCGTATACCTCGGTCACCTCCACTAGTGAGCCGTCAGGGGATGTTCCAGACGCGATAAGTCCTGCTTCTTCAAGTTGAACCCTGTATTCATTATTGAACTCATATCGGTGTCGATGTCGTTCATCGACCATTTCCGACTGGTACGCGTCGCGTACGCGTGTTCCATCCTTGAGGAGGCAAGGATATGAGCCAAGCCTCATGGTTCCACCTGTTGAGTGAAGTTCTTCCTGTCCTGACATGAACGCAATGACCGGGTTGTTGGCTTCTGGATCGATTTCAAGTGAGGTTGCATCAGTGATTCCGAGTTCGTTTCTCGCATACTCGACAACCATGATCTGCATTCCCAGGCATAAGCCAAGATATGGAATGTTGTTGCTCCGTGCGTAATTTGCTGTTGCAATCATTCCTTCGAGACCACGCTCGCCGAATCCACCGGGAACTATGATTCCGCTTGCTGATGCAAGAAGCTTCTCAGCACCTTCGGTTTCGACATCTTCAGCTGCAATCCATTTGATTTTTACCTTGCGATCGTTATGGATTCCTGCGTGTCTAAGCGCCTCGACTACCGACAGGTATGAATCCTGAAGCTCGACGTACTTGCCAACCAGAGCGATCTCTAATTCCTCGCTGGCTTCTTCGTCGACTCGAGTAATCTCCGTCCAAGAATGAAGGTCTGGTGATGCTTTTGGAAGTTGCAAGCCATCGACCAGGATTTCTCCGAGACCTTCCGACTCTAAGTGGAGTGGAACTTCGTAGACGCTTGGAAGGGTTGGGAGGCTAATGACTGCCTCAGGGTCAACGTCACAATAAAGAGAGATTTTGCGACGCTCGTCTTCACCTACTTCAGTATCGGCTCTGCACAATATTGCATCTGGTTGAATACCCATTCCCCTGAGCGTGTGAACACTGTGCTGAGTAGGTTTTGTCTTGAGCTCGTGGGTCGCACCCAAATAAGGAAGCAGGGTTACGTGGACGTAGTAGGTATTCCTACGCCCCACCTGGTTACGCACCTGCCTGATGGCTTCGATAAATGGTTGACCTTCAATGTCTCCGACTGTTCCACCTACTTCGGCTACGACAACATCAGCTTTCGACTCTTCGGCAAGCGCTAAAACACGGTCCGTGATTAAGTTCGTGACATGGGGAACTGTCTGGATAGTTCCACCGAGGTAGCGTCCGGCTCGTTCGTTTGCGATGACTTCAGAGTAAATCTGGCCTGCAGTGACGTTAGATAAAGCAGTCAGTTCAACATCAATGAATCGTTCGTAGTGACCAAGGTCAAGGTCAGTTTCACTTCCGTCTACAGTTACGAAAACTTCACCGTGCTGATACGGGGACATGGTTCCCGGGTCGACGTTCAGGTAAGGGTCGAGCTTAATGACTGAAACGCTTAGTCCGCGACTCTTCAGCATGCGACCAATCGAGGCAACAGCAATTCCCTTACCGAGCGAACTAACTACTCCACCGGTGACGAAAATGAATTTGCTCATCGTGCGAGGCTCCCAACGATTATTAGCGTAAACAAGGTTGAGGAATTTTTAGGGAGCCGATCTTGCCAGCCATATTCCAGGGGTTGGAGCGGCTTAGGCTTTACATCTGTGAACCGTGAAGTTCTGTCGACTATCTCGCACATCCTCGGGCAGTGAGTGCGAAAGAAATTTCGCTTGTTTACTCCCTGCACGGGACCCGATTCTAGGGTGCCGAAATCCAGCGTGTCAATCGGTGGAATAAGTGATTAAAGCTGTTTGCATCCGTACCCCATCACACGGGCACTGCTACACTCATCCGGTTATTGTTTTTAAGGTCAATATTGGGATACTCACCCGATCGCATATTTCTCCAGAAATACTCGGTAATGTGACCCAAATTCAAGCGAGATTTTTTTCACCACCAATGGCAATGGACCCACTTACCCCGGAAGACGTCGATCACATCGCCAAGCTTGCCTACATAAAACTTTCTGATGAGGAATCGGAAAACATGCGGCAGGAGCTCTCCGACATTCTTGGCCACTTCCAGGCGTTGGCATCTGTCGATACAGAGGGTGTTGATCCAACTGGGCACACCACAGACTCAAACACAATTCTCAGGGCTGATGAGCCTCAGACCCCAATGGAACGGGAGGATGTTCTAAAGAACGCTCCCGATCGTGACGGCGAATTTGTTCGCGTCCCCCCTGTTCTTGAATAACCCATCCAAGTATGACGTCTAAGCTTTCTTCTTCTTTCGACTTCTTTTATTCAACTGCACGAGGTCTACGCGAGAAATTTGATTCTCGTGAGTTCACGGCGGTTGAAGCCACTCGAGCCTCTCTGGAACGAATCTCAGCACTCGAACCGAAAATTAATTCGTTTATCACTATCACTCCCGACGAAGCGTTGAGCGCGGCTGAGGCTGCTGACCAGCGATTACAAGGTGTTGGCCAAGCCCCTACTCCGATGACCGGTATCCCGGTCATGGTCAAGGACAACTTTTCTACTGAAGGTGTCGAGACCACTGCTGCATCAAACATCCTGAAGGGTTACATCCCGCCATACGATGGCACAGCGGTCACCCTATTAAAGGATTCCGGTGCTGTAATCCTTGGTAAAGGCAACATGGACGAATTCGCCATGGGGTCATCCAACGAAACGTCCGCCTTCGGAGCAGTGAAAAATCCGTGGGACATTGACCGTGTTCCGGGCGGAAGCTCTGGTGGTGCCGCCGCTGCTGTTGCCGCAGGCGAAACGTTTATAGCTTTTGGTTCCGATACGGGTGGTTCAATACGGCAACCTGCTGCACTTTGTGGTGTTGTTGGCATGAAGCCGACGTACGGGTTAGTAAGCCGTTTCGGTCTTCTGGCATTCGGTAGCTCACTCGACCAAATTGGTCCCTTGACACGCAGTGTCGCTGACTGTGCCGATGCCCTCAATGTAATTTCAAGCCACGATCACCGTGATTCAACTTCAGTGAAAGCGCCGTTCGGCGACTTCGGAGAGAAAATTGACGCTGGGATTTCAGGCATGAAGATCGGTGTGCCTAAGGAGTATCTCGTCGAGGGAATAGAGCCCGGAGTACGTGAAGCATTCGAGAAATCTCTTCAAACTCTCGAAGATCTTGGAGCAGACATTAGCGAAACATCGCTTCCTTTGACGGACCACGCCCTGGCTGTCTATTACATAATTGCGCCTTCTGAAGCCTCTGCGAATCTTTCACGTTACGACGGTGTGAAGTATGGGCTTGGTTCCTCAGGTTCTAAAAATTCAGCCATTGCAACCGAAATTGCACGAGCCGAAGGATTTGGTGCCGAAGTTAAGCGACGAATTTTTATAGGTACGTATGCCCTTTCTGCCGGTTACTACGATGCGTACTACAAGAAGGCGCAGCAAGTTCGAACTCTAATCCGGCGTGAATTTACGGATGCTTTCTTGAAATTCGATGCACTTGTTACGCCTACCTCTCCGGGCGTAGCTTTCAAAATCGGTGAGAAGTTCGATGATCCCTTCCAGATGTACCTCAACGACATTTGTACGATCCCAGTGAACATCGCAGGTCTCCCTGCAATTTCTATTCCAGGTGGAATGTCAGATGGATTACCCGTGGGATTGCAGTTTATTGGTCCTCAGTTCGGTGACACTACGGTAATCCAGGCTGCGGCAGCATATGAGCGAGCCACCAAGTGGAACAAGGAACACCCACGCATTTGATTCGCCAATTTAAGTCCAAACTGACCAGATTTTCAGGCCCAGCTTTAGCGCTGCTCATGATTGCTGTAATGGCGTTGACTGGCTGTTCCACGGACGGTGACCCGACTCCATACGACCGAAACGATTTCACCCCAATTGCGGGACCTCCACGATTCCCAATGATCTTTGAGGGCGAGTTCACGGTTGATGGCGAACCTGGTCCGGCTGGATTGACTATCTACGCCGAATTCATTCACGGTGGATCTCCGCTTTCGACGACGATTGATGGCGGATATGTTCAAGTGATACTCGGACCTGTTAGTGAAGCTGATCTCGAATATGGCATGATCAACTTTTATTTGGGGGATCGTGAAGGCGACCGGGTAAAAGCTGAGGAAAACTGGGAATGGAAAGGCGTAGCCCAGCCTACTACCCAGGTGTTGGATCTTACTTTCCCCCGATTACCTAAGAACTAAAGGCTAACTCCGTGATCAGAGCGCTAGACGGAAAATCTCCTCAAGTACACCCGACCGCGTTCGTATCAGAAGCTGCGTATGTTGTTGGTGATGTGATAGTTGGGCCTCGTTCAAGTATTTGGCCGGGAGCGGTAATCAGGGCAGACTCTGGCACCATCAAAATCGGCGAAGGCTCCAACGTTCAAGACAACTCGGTGTTGCACGCTGATGATGACGCCGAAATTGGCGACAACGTAACCATTGGGCATGGAGTTGTGTGTCACGCCAAATACGTTGGTGACGGAAGCTTGTTAGGCAACGGATCGACCCTAAACGACGGAGTAATTCTTGGCAAAGAATGCCTTGTCGCCGCAGGCAGCACTGTCACTGAAAACACCGAATTCGAGGACCGTTCACTGATTCGCGGCACACCGGGTAAAGCACTCGGCAAAATCCGAGAAAAGCATGCTGAGTTAATGCGAGGCGCCGCTAACTCTTATGTGAACCGAATCGACCGGTATAAGTCAGCAGGGCTCGACACCGACTCTTAGACCTACATACGGTCTGGGGCGCTCATTCCCATCAGAGAGAGCGTTCGTTTCAACGCTACTTTTGCAGCTTCTACGAGTTGCAGTCTTGCTTTGGTGATCTCGGCATCTGCCGGATCGGAAGAAACCACTCGGCACGCTTCGTAGAACCGCTGCAAAGTTCGAGCAAGTTCCATCGCGTAGTGGGCGAGGTGATGCGGCTCAAGACGCTCGGCTGAACGATCCACAACGGCAGGAAGCTCGATGATCTTACGAATTAGTTCAAGCTCACGCTCATGCGTAAGCAATCCGAGATTCGCCGAACCGAAATCGATCTCTTGCTCTTCAGCAGTTCGCAGGATCGAAGCCATGCGAGCGTGGGCGTATTGAACGTAGTAAACCGGATTTTCAGATGACTGAGTCTTTGCGAGTCCCAGGTCGAATTCCATATGCGACTCAGGTGAACGACTCAAGAAGGTGAACCGGCAGGCATCAGCACCGACTTCTTCGATGAGTTCCTCAACAGTGACCATCACGTTTTTACGTTTGCTGAACCGTACGGATTCGCCTTCATTTTTGAAATTAACGATCTGATTGAGGATGATCGTAAGACGATCAGGGTCAAGTCCGAATGCCTGGAGCAGGGCGTGCATTCGAGCAACATGACCGTGGTGGTCAGCTCCCCAAACATTGACGACCCGGTCGAACTTGCGTTCCATGAACTTTTCGTGGTGGTAAGCGATGTCAGTTCCAAAATAGGTTGGACCACCTTCGCCGCTTCGAATAACGACGATGTCTTCTTCAAGACCGAGTTTCGTGGCGGCGAACCACTTTGCACCTTCACGTTCTACTACCAGGTCTGAGTCCTCAAGGAAATTGAGAACTTCATCGAACCTCCCAGAAGATAAAAGTGAGCTTTCACTGAACCACTGGTCATATGACACGCCGAGAGTTTCGAGAACTCCCTGTATGTCGTCCAAAGTCCGTTTCAGCGCTTGTGGTGCAAGTTCGGCGATTGCAGCCTCTTTGTCGAGAGACACGGCTCCGTCACCGAGATCTCTCAGCAAATCGGCGGCAAGTTCTTCTAAATATTCGCCAGGGTAAGCAGGGTCAGGAAGTGGGATGTCGTGACCGGCAGCTTGCATATATCGAGTGTAGAGCGTGTCGTAGAACACTCGCATCTGGTTGCCGGCATCGTTGACGTAGTACTCACGTTGGACTTCGTATCCGGCGGCTTCTAAAACATTTGCGAGAGAGCTTCCGATAACAGCTCCGCGGGCATGACCAACGTGGAGCGGACCTGTCGGATTCACACTGACAAATTCAACCTGAATACTCTGGCCTGCGCCGGTGTTAACGTCTCCGAACTTTTCGTCCGACTTTCGTATCGATGTTACCTGCGACTGCAACCAACTCTCGGCGAGTGTGAAATTCACGAAACCGGGAGCGGCAGCTTCAACCTTGCCGACCATTTCGTTTTCGGGAACAGCATTTGCTATTTGCTGGGCGATTTGCAACGGCGCCATTCGCATCGATCGGGCAAGCGCCAGGGGCAAGCTGGTGCTGAAATCACCATGTTCGGCGAGTTTCGGACGTTCGATTTTGATTTCGACGTCACCGGCTGCTGGAAGTTGCCCGCCTGATTGTGCTGAATTTAAGGCCTGTTCGACCAAGTTTACGAGAGTGTCTGTGATTTGCATTGAACTTCCAGACTAGCACGCAGATGTTCCCTCACGTCTATACTGCCGTGCAACTGCAATGACGAATTTTTGAAAGGTGGCTTCTCGGGTTGTCCGATCGAATCCAGGAATTCATAAACCTTGCTGCAAGCATCGGAGTAGATGTGAGCGAGGAACACGCGTCCGAAGCGTTAATGCACCTACCTGTCGCTGAGTCAGCTTCTGAAGCAGTTCGGTCAGTGAATTCTTCTGGTTTTGAGCCAGGTGCAATTTTCGTCCCCACGAAATCAAGTCGGACGGATCGACCGTGACCAGTGATGATCTGCGGTTTGCGTCAATTACGACTCTCGCTCGTAAGTTGCGCGACGGTGACATTACGGTCGACCAAATCGTTAATAAGTCGTTAGAGGTAATCGGAAACCTCGATTCAGAGCTCAACGCTTTTCTCGAAGTATGGTCGGACGATGTCAGAGAAAAAGCTTCCGAAGCACAGCGCTCCATCGAAATCGAAAAGAGTGCAAGCCCTCTAACTGGTATTCCTGTTGGCCTCAAAGATCTTGTCGATGTCCATGGGCGATCCACCACTGCAGGCTCGAAAGTTTTGCAGGGTAACGTT
The DNA here is from genome assembly GCA_038150225.1 of Chloroflexota bacterium. Taxonomy (GTDB): domain Bacteria; phylum Chloroflexota; class Dehalococcoidia; order Lucifugimonadales; family Lucifugimonadaceae; genus Lucifugimonas. The sequence continues at coordinate 20,331 of JAYQWG010000027.1, read as the reverse complement.
GCAGCCAAAGACGCAACAATTGTGAAGCGAATGACCGCGGCTGGAGCCATTCCTGTTGGCAAATTGAACCTGGTCGAATTCGCGTTCGGAACTACGGGGCTGAATGCGTACACAGGCAACGTCTCGAATCCATGGGATAAGACCCGCGTGACCGCAGGTTCAAGTTCGGGATCAGGAGCCTCAGTCGCAGCAGGGATGGTCCCGGCAGCTATAGGTACAGATACGGGTGGGTCCATTCGAATGCCTGCTGCACTGTGCGGAATTGCCGGACTGAAACCAACCTACGGACGAGTTTCGCGGGCCGGGGTTTTGGATCTTTCATGGAGCATGGACCACGTTGGTCCTATGACCCGCACAGTCGAAGATTGTGCGCTCATGATGAACGCTCTGGCTGGATTCGATCAGGCTGATCCGGCTTCATCTTCAGAACCTGTTGGTGACTTTACTTCCGAACTCGCCAAAGGGTTCGATGGAGTTCGCCTGGGATTACCTAAGCAGTATTTTTTCGATGATTTTGTTGATCCGGAGATCAAGAATAGCGTCCTGGGTGCCATCAAACTCATGGAAACGAATGGAGCAGAAATCGTTGAGCTTGATGCTGACTGGATTTCACTTGGCAGACGCATTGGGTTTGGCGTGATAGCACCTGAAGCGCTTGCTGTTCACCGAAAAAATCTCGGTGAACGACCCGACGACTACACCATGGCGGTTAGAAGCCGGATTCTTGCAGGTGTTTCGATTTCCGCAGTTGATTACATCGAAGCGCAGCGAGCCCGGAAATGGTTCAGTCACGAAGTTGCGAACCTGATGCAATCCGTAGATGCCATTGTGACACCAACTGTCCCGATTCCAACACCGACCATTGAGGAATGTACCCCGACATCGACAGATCCTGGTGGAGGTGGTCAAATGCCGTTCTTTACAGGCGTTTTCAACACTACTGGGCAACCTTCGTTGTCTATACCCTGTGGCTTCGGCAAGTTCGACATGCCGATTGGCATGATGATCACGGGGCACTCTTTCGATGAATCTACGGTCCTAAGAATCGGGCATGCCTATGAACAACTCACCGACTGGCACCAACGAAAACCGAACGACATTGAATAACGGATGACCGCACAAGAGCACGAAGAAAAGCGAAAGAAATCAGAGCGGTACGTCCAACGACTCTCGACTCTCAGGGAACGAGGGTTTGCCTGCATTGCCCTCGACCGCCCAAACGATGGTGTGAACGTGGGGCACACTCTCAGGGCAGCTCTAGGATTTTCGGCAAGAATGGTGATTCTTGGCGGTAAAGATCCAGAGATAAATGTCCGAAGGCTTTCAACGGATCCTGGTAGGGCATATCGGCACGTGCCAATCCTCGAAGTCGATGACATTTTTGACGTGTTGCCGAAAGACTGCACTCCAGTCGCTGTCGAACTCACTGACGATGCCGTAGACCTTACAAATTTCGTACACCCAGAACGCGCTTGCTACATCTTTGGTCCTGAAAACGAATCGGTCAGTGATGCACTGCTCGCTAAGTGCGAATATGTGGTCAAAATTCCGACCACTATGTCTCTCAACCTTGGGATGACAGTAAATATCGTCATGTACGACCGGTTAGCCAAGCAAAAGCGCAGGTCTCAGCAGTGAACTCTGACGGTTTGGAAACAATCTCTGGCGATTCGCGCCCTCAAAAGAAAAAACGGTTTTACGGCTGGAACATAGTCGGGGCATCCGCACTCATGAACGGGCTCGGCGGTTCTGTCCACTGGCAAGGCTTCACCGTTCTGTTCATTCCGATTAGCCAGAGCCTTGGGCTAAGTAACGCCCAAACGGCAATGCCGTTCGCGCTTTCCCGGGCAGAGAACGGTTTGATGGGACCCATAACGGGTTGGCTGCTTGATCGGTACGGCGTTCGTAGATTGATGCTGATCGGCACGATATTTACCGGTGTTGGTTACATCTTGCTTGCTCAAACCAGCACATTTTGGGCCTTTGTTTTCGTCTATTTGTTTGTCGTTTCGGTCGGTTCGTCGACGAGCTTCATGCAAGCTTCTACAACGGCGATAAATACGTGGTTTGCGAGACGCCGTGGCATTGCAATGTCCATCAACAGTGCTGCCTTCCGTCTTGGTGGAGCATTCATGGTTCCGCTTCTCTCGGTAGCGGTGCTTCGTTGGGGATGGGAGACCGCCGCACTTTGGGTCGGTATCGGGATGCTGGCGTTGATCGCTCCGTTATCTATTTTGTTCAAACGATCACCTGAATCTATCGGTCTGGGCCCAGACGGTGATCCTTTGCCGAAGCAAGTCTGTGGTTCAGATGCCGAATCGAATTCGGCTGAAATTACGGCGACGGACGATGATTGGACAGCAAAAGATGCCATTCGAACCCGAGCGTTCTGGGTACTTGCGTTGGGAACGGTTCTGCGGATGTCTGTTCACGGCACGATATTCGTACATTTCGTGCCGATTCTGGTTTGGAAGGGTGAAACTCAGCAAACGGCGGCGAATTTAATCGGTCTCGTTGCCCTAATTTCAGTGCCGCTGATTCTTTACTTTGGCTGGCTCAGTGATCGGCTTGGACGGCAAAAACTGCTGGCTGGTTGCTACTTGTCCGCCGCATCATCTTTGCTTCTGCTGAATGTGGTGGACGGGACATGGCCAATCCTTTTGGCAATGATTTTGTTCACAGGTACCGAAATCGGCTCGGGGTTGAACTGGGCGCTGGTTGGAGATCTTTTTGGACGAAGGAGATTTGCGACGATTCGCGGTCTGCTGTCGCCAATCTACAACGTGGCACTTTTCTCGATGCCAATTCTCGCGGGATGGGTCAAAGATGAGACAGGTTCGTACGAACTGGTGTTGATAGCCGGAGGGGTGATTATGATCGCCGCAGCGCTGACGTTCCTGACGATTCGCAAGCCGGTTCACACGTGAGGGGAAAGAGTGGTCGGGGCGACAGGATTTGAACCTGTGACCTTTGCACCCCCAGTGCAATGCGCTACCAGGCTGCGCCACGCCCCGATGAGCCAAAGATAACATTGAACTGAGCGATTTGACCCTCTGAACGAGCCGATAAGCGTGCCGAAAATCGGAGCGTCATAAGTTCACCCATTGATATAATTGACGGGTTGGGTTGAATTCGTTAATCAACTTTGCGACCAATCCAAAAGAATCCTGAACGGAATCAATGAGTACCCAAGAGCCAACAACCTCCAATTTGCGCACGCTCCTTAGCGAAGCTGAGGACCTGAATTCGCGAGTCGAGGAGATTGTGAGGCGACTTTGACCTCTCTGAACTAGAAAAGCAGGTCGAGTCCCTCGAAAAAGAGGCGACTGCTCCCGGATTTTGGGACAACTCCGACACTGCACAGTCCAAGATGAGGAAACTCTCAGCAGTTCGGTCCGAGTTGGAAACCTGGACCAATCTTTCGTCCGACGTTGCCAGCACCGCGGAATTTCTCGCGCTTGCTGTCGATGAATCAGACGAGTCGATGGGTAGTCAGCTCGCAAAAGACCTCGCCTCCTACACTCGCACCGTCGAATCACTTGAGTTTGAACTTCAACTTAGTGGTGAATACGACGAACGATCTGCAATTCTCTATGTAAAGCAAGGTGCCGGCGGAGTAGACGCCCAGGACTGGTCAGAAATGCTGGTTCGTATGTACACGCGGTGGGCTGAACACCGGGGATATAACGCTGAAGTCCTCGATCTAACCCCGGGTGATGAAGCTGGTATCAAGAGCGCAACCATCAAAATCGATGGCAAGTACGCCTACGGTTATTTGCGCTCAGAACGCGGAACACATCGCCTGGTACGTCTCTCACCGTTCGACTCAGATCACCGAAGGCATACAAGCTTCGCGTTGGTCGAAGTCTTGCCAGAAGCCGACGAAGCCGAAGAAATTCGAATCAATCCTGACGACCTTCGAGTAGATGTATTCAGGGCGTCAGGAAACGGCGGGCAGAACGTCCAGAAGAACTCGACAGCTATCCGTTTGACCCACATTCCCAGTGGGCTTGTGGTTGCTGTTCAGAACGAACGATCCCAGGCTCAAAACCGGGAAGTTGCTATGAAAATCCTGCAGTCCCGATTGGTTGATCTGGATATGCAAAAGAAAGCAGAAGAACGGGCAAAGTTGAAGGGTGAGCATGTGTCGGCTGAATTTGGTCGACAGGTCCGTAGCTATGTTCAACACCCTTACCAGATGGTCAAAGACCATAGAACTGACTATCAGACGGGTGACGCCCAGGCAGTGCTCGATGGAGAAATCGACGAGCTGCTGAAGTCATATCTAAGTTCTCAAATGGAATCGGCATCCACTGGAGGGAATTCGTAGATCGTCGATGAACTTCGATCATCAGAATCCTTCAACACAGTAGAGACGTAAAACAGAAATACCGAAACAACTAACCAAGAAATTGAATTCAGGAAACAAATTGATGCGAAGAGTGTTTTTCGGAATGGCACTTGGGCTGGCGCTAATTACTGCTGTTGCCTGTAGTGGCGGAAGTGACTCAGATTCGGCTGCTGACTCGTCGGCTCAAGCCACATCAACTCCGCCTCCTGCCAGGGCTACGCAGCCAGCTATTGCACCGGGCTTGCAAACAACTCCAGTTTCGGGCGGAAGCGATTCCGGTCCAAAAACCGGAGGAATATTCAACACGTTGTGGAGTGACCCACCAACGCTTGACCCTCATCTTGTGACCGACGGTACGTCGTACGGAATTGTCATCGAGGTGTTCTCGGGTTTGGTCCGACTGGGTAACGATCCGATCAGTCCTTTCGAGCCTGATTTAGCTGAATCGTGGACAGTTTCTAACGACGGCACGGTTTACGAATTCAAACTCCGGCCAGACATAAAATTCTCGAACGGTGACCCGGTTACCGCTCAGGACTTCAAATGGTCGTTTGAGCGAGCTGCTCATCCTGACACTGCATCGACAGTTGCCGAAGAGTTCCTGGGTGACATCGTCGGTGTTCACGACATCGTCGAAGGTAACGCCACAACCGCCGAGGGAATCGAAGTTATCGATGAGCGAACGCTCCGTCTGACGATCGACGCACCTAAGGCTTACTTCATTGCCAAACTCACGTACCCGACAGCGTTCGTTTTGAATCAAAACAATGTTGAGTCCATGGGGCGAGACTGGGTTGATGACCCGGTATCAACCGGACCGTTCACTCTCAAGGAATATCGAATCGGTCAGCGAATTCGACTGGCTCGAAACGACAACTACTGGGACCGCAAGGCTTACCTCGACGAAGTCGTTTTCAATCTCGCCGGTGGTGTTGCCATGGCAATGTACGAGAACGACGAGATCGACATTACTGGTGTTGGTCTTGCCGATCTCGAACGAGTGCAGGACCCGACCGAGGAACTGAATAAAGACCTCGTCGAAGTTCCGCCCGATTTCGCGGTTTCGTACGTTGGATTCAACATAAACGAAGCACCGTTTGATGATGTGTATTTCAGGCAGGCCCTGAACCACGCAGTCGACAAGCAACTTATTGCCGACCAGGTCTTCTCGAACCTTGTGAAGCCTGCATACGCGATCATTCCGCCAGGATTCCCTGGCTACTCGCCTGACATCCAGGGTCTTGAGTTTGACGCTGACCTTGCAAAGGACCTGCTTGCACAGTCGAAGTACGCAGACACCGAGTCGCGACCTCGAATCGTTCTGACTGTTCCAGGAACAGGTGGTTCTCCAGGCCTTACGACTGAAGTTGTTGCCGACATGTGGCGGCAAACACTAGGCATAGAGATCGAGATTCAGCAGGTTGAGTGGGCAACGTACATTCAGGACCTGCACCGCGGTCGACTCCAGGCATGGAGTGGTCTTTCATGGCAAGCTGACTACCCTGACCCCCAAACCTTTATTGACGTGTTGTTCCGCTCTTCAAGTGCAATCAACTACGGCGGGTATGCAAACCATGATGTAGATGAGTACGTGCTCGCCGCTCAGACTGAGCAGGACGCCACGAAGCGAGTTCAGTACTACAACGACGCAGAGCAAATCATCGTCGCTGAGGCAGCGTGGTTGCCGCTCTGGTGGGGTGTTGATTCCAAGGCACTTATCAAGCCGTGGGTCAACGATTACCAGTTCTCGTCACTGACTGTTGCCAAGTTCAAGGACGTCTGGCTCGACGAATAGAAACTAACGACCTTGTGGTACTGGGCATTGAGTAAGATGCCCGCCACGAGGTCTTTTTCTTCTCGACCTTCCACTTGAACGTTTCGCGTTTCCGAACAGGAGACCAATAGCTCTCAATGCTCGCCTATATCGTTCGACGACTACTATGGACACCGATATTGCTGCTACTCGCAGCATTTTTCGTGTTCTTCATGGGAACAGTCGCCCCGGGTGATCCAGCTGAGCTTCGCCTAGGAAATCGAGCTACCCCTGAACGAGTCGAAAGACTCCGTGAGCAAATGGGATTAAACGATCCGTTGATGGTTCGTTATTTCCGGTTCATCGGTGATGCTCTAAAGGGCGACTTCGGTGAGAGTTATGTATTCCAGGGCACCAAAGTCACCGAACTAATTGGTCCACGCCTTTTGGTGTCACTCCAGCTGAACCTCGCAGCCGCGGTGGTCGCATTCGGAATCGGCTTGCCACTCGGGTTCTACGCTGCGAAGAAGCAGGGCACGGCACGCGATCCCGCTATCGTTATTACGATGCTCATTTTGTACGCGATGCCGGTGTTCTTTACTGCACCGTTCCTGATCCTGTTTTTCGCCGTGCAACTGCACTGGGTTCCAGCTTCAGGATGGGGTGGGTTGTTCTCAACTCAAGTCATATTGCCGGCCCTCACCATCGGGGTACCTGGAGCCGCGATTTTTGTGCGCCATATGCGGGCAAGCACGTTGGATGTCATCGGACAGGAATACGTCAGGACTGCCCGCGCCAAAGGAATGTCCAACTTCGTTGTGAACTACCGACATATTGCCCGCAACGCCCTGTTGCCAATCCTGACTTTGCTCGGATTCACGCTTGCAGGAATTTTCGGCGGTTCGTTGATCGTGGAACTCATCTACGGCATTCCTGGTGTATCTCGTCTCTCCTTGGACGCAATATTCCAACGTGACTTCCCGGTTCTGACGACATTTGTACTGCTCGGCTCTCTGATGCTAGTACTGGCGAATCTCGTGATTGATATTGCTTACACAATCGTCGATCCGCGGATCAGGTTGAGCTAGCGATGACGACAGAGGTTTCAACAGACGACCAGGTCTTGCCCCGACCATCCAGCGGTTTCTGGCGACAGGTCTGGAGTCGATTCAGGCATCGTCGTTTGGCGTTCGTGAGCCTGATTATTGTTTCGTTCATATATTTACTCGGTGTTCTTGCTCCGGTAATCCAAACCCATGATTACCAGGACACTAATTTGTTGAAGACCCAGCAAGGTCCGGATACTGAAAACTGGCTTGGAACAGATCGTCTCGGGAGGGATATCTACACACGGGTGGTATGGGGCATCCAGACCACCGTCATCATCACCGTCGCCACGTTTATCACCGGAAGCCTGATTCTCGGTGTCACCATGGGATTGGTCGCCGGTTATTTCCGCGGGTGGTTGGACGCCGTAATAATGCGCGTGGGTGAGGTTATTTCCGCGTTCCCGGATATCTTGCTGATTATTCTGCTGGCAGCGACCTTGAGACCGCGGATTGTCGAGCTTGCAAGAAACCTTGAAGACTCGACCGGCGTTTCGGGAATCGTCAGCTCTGGAATCGTTGACTACCTCGTAATTGGAATCGCATTACTGCCACTCAGCTGGTTTGGGATGATGCGATTGGTGAGAGGGCAGGTTCTTGCTTTGCGAGAAGCTGAGTATGTTGAAGCGGCGAGAGCCATGGGAACTTCTACACCTAGAATCTTGTTCAGACACATACTTCCGAATGTCGTAAGTCCGGTGATCGTTTCTGTCAGCTTCGGTATCGGAGCAATAGCTCTTTCCGAGGTCGTGCTCAGCTTCTTCGGACTGGGTGTTCAGCCACCTAGACCGAGTCTCGGAGTCATGATTGGTGAAGTCACTGCTCGCGGTGGAGCTAGCGTTTCGGTACTGCGAGATCACCCGGAACAGCTGCTGTCGCCAATCATTGTTGTATGGCTGCTGATCTTCTGCTGGAACATCATTGGTGACGCACTGAACGATGTTCTAAATCCAAGAGCCCGCTGATCGCCCAGGTGATTTTTGAGGGAGTGGCACCTGATTACTGGTCACACGGTCTGGTTTTTTTGGGTAGGTACTCATTCTGACGCGGAAATTTCGGTGTAACCGCAACCGTGTAGCTAACACGGAACCGTGGTTCAATTCGTGCGTAGTTAGAGCGGAACCCTGTTCTACACGGTAGCGGGACTCTATGTCCGCGATACCGTGTAGCCAATATTTCTACACGCCTCGCCGATTTGCGAGAGTGCTCGTTGTCAGGTTGTGCCGTGTTTCGTGCCCGGCAAAATGGCGCTCTAATTCAGAAACCATTTCCTCAAAAAACCTGGTTCTCGATCGCATTGTTGTGCCGGCAATGTGAGGCGTCAGGAAGACGTTAGAGAGTTCTCTGATTTTCGAATCTGTTGGGATAGGTTCGGGATCAAAAACGTCCAGACAGGCGATCATGTCGTTTTGCTCTAAACGTCGTATTAGTGCTTCAGAATCGACAACCGCTCCGCGAGAAACATTCACAAAAACAGATCCTGAACGAAGTAGCTCAATCTGCTCCCGACCCAGCATTCCCTTCGTACGTGGAGTTAACGGGACGAGGCATACGACAACGTCCGGGGTGCTTAGAACTTTGTCCAGACTGGTGAAAGTGAAATCGAGGGAGTTTGCCAGCACCTCCGGTGCGTACGGATCGTGAACAAGCACATCAACATTGAATGGATTTAGTAGCTCGATCAGCCGCCGGGCGATATATCCACTTCCGATCAGTCCAACCGTTTTGCCCGTCAACTCTTCATTGATCTGGAACTCTGGTGCTGAGTCTTTCTGCTCCGGTGTGCCCCATTCTTCGCCTGAGATCAATTTGCGGTAGTGGGCAGCACCGTTTCGGAGTCCGAGCAGCATTAGGCCCAATGCCCATTCCGATACCGGGTATGACGAACCGTGTGTGGTGTCGACCGCTCGCACACTTTTAGCAATACATGCATCAACGTCGATTCTTTGGGCGAATCGGTCACCTTCAAGTTCGCCAACGATCTTGAGTGATGGAGCAGCTTCGAGCACAGATGTGTCAACACGCGGTGATCCGTGGCAAACGATCAATGCGTCTAAGTCGGCAGCGAAATCACGAAATCGCTGCATCTCCGAATCAGAAGTATTCGGTGAATCGTCCCAACTGGTCGTCTCTTCAAATTCCATCCACTCGAAATCAGCAATCCGGTCAAGTCGCTCAAGGTCTGATCCCTCGATATACACATCTCTAACGTGCTTGGTGGCGGCAAGCCCAACTTTTGGTCGATTCATATTCGCGGCTGAGTCCCGGTCAAACTGGTAATTGAAGGATTGGTCGGTGCTACTATGACGCAGTTCAATCCCAAATGGGATGTTTCGTCCGAGCTGGAGCATCATTGATGAGTTATTTCCGATCCCGTAGATCTGCCGTTGTAGCCCGAAAGGGAGCGGTATCCACAAGTCAGCCCATGGCAGCCCAGGCTGGTCTCAAGATTTTGCAGGATGGCGGAAACGCTGTTGATGCAGCAGTTGCAACCGCTGCCGTCTTGAACGTCGTTGAGCCAATGTCGACTGGTATTGGCGGCGACATGTTTGCTCTGATCTGGGACAAGAACGAGCGCAAAGTTGTGGCACTCAATGGTTCGGGTCGACAGGCCGCAGGCGCAAACGTTGATGACGTTCGAAAAGCAGGTTTCGACTCGATCCCCAACGATCATGATGGAAGCCATTTCGCTGTCAGCGTGCCAGGAACGGTTCACGGTTGGGAGACCGCGCTGAATCAGTACGGTCGAATGACACTTCGAGAAGTTCTTCAACCTGCGATCGATTACGCCCTCAACGGATACGCTGTTTCCGAAGTTATCGCTCACAACTGGGGCAGCGAAGACACTCTCAGCAAGCTAAACCACCGACCATCGGGTAAGGAACTTCTTCCTGGAGCAAATGGCGGTGCACCGAAGTATGGCGAGGTTGTCACGCTCCCAGAACTCGGTCGAACGATGCAAATGATTGCCGAAGGTGGAAGCGAAGCTTTCTATAAAGGTGAGATTGCAAAGAAAACTGCTGATTTCGTTCAGTCCGAAGGCGGATGGCTGACTGAGCAGGACATGGCAAACCACCACTCCGACTGGGACGAGGCTATCTCGGTCAACTACCGAGGAGTGGACGTTTGGGAATGTCCACCTAACGGTCAGGGGATTGCTGCATTGATTGCCCTGAACCTCGCTGAGGGATTCGATATTGGCAGTATGGGAGCCCAGTCAGCCGACCGATATCACTATTTGATCGAATCGATGCGTCGCGGTTACGCGGACGCGCTTCAGTACGTCGCGGACCCACGTGTAGCGGAAGTTCCGATTGGTCCATTGCTTAGCAAGGACTACGCCAACCGTCGCCGAGTCAACATATCCGGTGCGCAGGCGGATCCCAATGTTTCTTACGGCGATCCAATGGGTGGAGCCGACACCGTGTACCTGACGGCAGTTGACGGGGAGGGCACAGCTTGCTCGCTGATCAACAGCCTGTTCGCTGGATTCGGTACCGGACTTGTTGTTCCAACACTTGGAATGGCACTCCAGAACCGTGGTTCTCTGTTTTCCTTCGACCCTGATCACCCGAACTATCTCCAGGGCAACAAGCGACCGTTCCAGACAATCATTCCTGCAATGGCAACCAGGGACGACGAGATGTGGTTAAGCTTCGGTGTGATGGGTGGATTCCAGCAGCCGCAAGGCCACTTGCAGGTGGTCAGCAACATGGTCGACCACCACATGGATTCACAGGAAGCTCTCGATGCCCCGAGGTTCAAGGTTGATGTAACTGGTGACCAGAGCGTCGCGGTCGAAGAAGATCTTGCCCCGTCAGTAATCAGCGAACTCGAAAAGCGAGGTCACACTGTTGAGGTTGTATCGGGTTACGATCGAGCCGGGTTCGGAGGAGGTCAGGTGATCTCACGTGACCCTGAAACCGGAGTGCTCACAGCAGGATCAGAACCTCGTAAGGACGGCGCAGCTGCCGGCTGGTAGTTCGACAGCATCAACCACGATTTTTAAGAGGGGCGTTTGTCGCCCCCCTCTTTTTTGTTCCGTGAAAATCTTCTCAAAGATGGAATATAATAGAATAACTAGGAAATATTAGGAAATATCTGGAACAAAACCCTTTGAACTTGAAAGTACGGGATGTAGCCAATCGACTCGGCGTCAGCGAAAAGACCGTCTACAAATGGCTGCGTACCGGTCTGATACCTGCGACACGAATCGGGAAGTCATGGGTGATTCCTGAGGAATCTGTCGAATCAATATTGCAGCCGAGAATAGTGTCTCGGTCGACCCCTTCGCAGAGCTCAGTAAGCGCTTACGATCCGATTCAGCCAGCGCAATCCGTTACGGAACCGAATGAACTTGACTCCCTATCGCGGTTCACGTCGATCTTGAACGGTGCTGTGTCTCAGGGAATCGCCGGGATTTTGGGACCCAGGGGATCGGATCCTCAAACAGGTGCAGAAATAGCCGAAGTGCTGGAATCAGCAACCGGTGAAATCGTTCTCCAGGGAATTGGCTTGAGAGAGTTTTTCAGTGAACGAAGTTATACGACCATCCTTCGGCAAATGACTTCTGAGGACCGACCAGTACAAATACGGGCTTTACTTGTGAATCCTGTTAGCGAATTCGCCAGGGCAAGGGCTGTGGCAGAGGATGGTGCGCAGTTTCACGACGAAGGAAGATTTCGTGGTGGTCCGCTGTATGGAGATAGTTGGCGCAGCCTGAACGTAATCGCAGCAATGAAAAACGAAGCCGAGTCCAGGCGACACTTCGGAATTGACGTGCGGTTCGTTGACCACTGGCCATCTGCGTACATCGTGTCGACCAACGTGTACACCTTCGTAGAGACCTACCACTTCGGCAAACCCGGTGACGCCCTGGAGGTCAGTTCGATCGATGGACTGGTACCCATGCTCAAGCTTCGATCAGACAGCGATTATGCCAGGATTTTGCGTAGCCATTTCAACTACATATGGTCGGGCACTAACCCACACATTCCGACCTACAACCTCGCCGAAGTTGCAGAGTCGATGCAGGTAGAGGTTTAGCCGGAACCTCTTCTGATCTGGTCAGTCACTTCCTAACATTTCCGGAATGTTCCTGTGGAAAAGGGCTACGCTCGTCCGAGCAAATTTTCCACGGGATGAAAAAATCACCCGTAGGGAGCTTGAATTTTCAAAATTGCCGAACGGAGGATCCACGTGGGCAAAATCAATGTTGCGATCGTAGGTGCTGGTAACTGTGCCTCGTCACTTGTTCAGGGTATCTACAAGTACTCAGAAGTAGATGAAAACAGCATCGCCGTACCTGGTGTCATGCACAACGTTCTTGGCGGTTACTCGGTTGGTGACGTAAACGTTGTTGCCGCTTTCGACGTTGATTCCGACAAGGTTGGCAAGGATCTTTCCGAAGCACTTGTTTCCAAGAACAACAACGCAGTTCAGTTCCACGACGTCCCAAACATGGGCGTCAAGGTCGAGCGAGGCATGACTCATGACGGTATTGGTGAGTACCTCGAAGAACTCGTGGACGTAAACCACGACCCTTCAACACCGGGTGGGCAGACCGCCGACATCGTGAACATCCTCCGAGACCGCGAAGTCGATGTGATGATTAGCTACCTTCCGGTTGGTTCCGAGCAGGCAACCAAGTGGTATGTCGAACAGGCACTCGCTGCAGGCGTCGGTTTCGTCAACTGCATCCCTGTCTTCATTGCACGTGAGGCTTACTGGCAGAAGCGTTTCGAAGACCGAGGTCTCCCAATCGTTGGTGATGACATCAAGTCCCAGGTCGGTGCGACCATCGTTCATCGAGTACTTGCCCGACTCTTCGAAGACCGCGGTGTTCGACTCGACAAGACCTACCAGCTCAACTTCGGTGGAAACACAGACTTCTACAACATGCTTGAGCGATCACGCCTCAAGTCGAAGAAGATTTCCAAGACTAACGCCGTTCAGTCGCAGCTTGAGAAAGAACTGCCAACCGATGACGTGCACATTGGACCTTCCGATCACGTCCCGTGGCTCGAAGACCGCAAGTGGGCGTACATCCGACTCGAAGGAACTTCATGGGGTGACCAGCCTTTGAACGTTGAGTTGAAGCTCGAAGTCGAAGACAGCCCTAACTCTGCAGGTGTTGCAATTGACGCAATCCGAAGCGCAAAAATCGCTATGGACAAGGGTGTCAGCGGTGCTATTCAGTCAGCATCGGCATACTTCATGAAGTCGCCTCCAGTTCAAATGCGTGACGACGACGCTCGACGACTCGTGGAAGAGTTCGCCGAAGGCAACTCACCTTCATAAGAAAGCTCTGCGAGAGTAATTCCCAATTCAGGGGCTGAATGCTCCTGTTGCCCGTATCTGGTAAACCAATATGATTACGCAATCATTGCCAGATTCGGGCAATTTGTTTAAAAGTTTTAACTGCGGAGGTTCTAGGTGCGAATAGCTCAAGTATCTCCGTATGACTTTGCTCATCCAGGTGGTGTTCAACGTCACATGGCATCGCTGAGCCATGAACTTCAGTCACGTGGACATGAAGTTTCGATTCTGGCTCCCAGCTCAAACGGCGAGTCTGCAGTAGATATCGAAGGTGTCGATTTCCGAACGTTCGGGAGGTCGGTACCAGTTCCAACGGCCGGGTCAATTGCCCGAATTTCTGTTTCCGTGTGGCATGAGTGGCGACTCAAATCCCTCCTCGAAGAAGAGCAATTCGATGTGGTTCATATTCATGAGCCGCTGATGCCAATGTTTGCACTCACGGCTTCAAGATTTTCTCCGTCCCCAACCATCGGGACTTTTCACGCCTACAACGAGGGGCGCGGCCGGGGTTACATGTTCTGGAAAAAAGTTTTGAACCGTGGGGCTATCCGACTGAACGGTCGCATCGCCGTCTCCGAGCCAGCGAAGGATTTCGCGCACCGCTACTTTGATGGTGATTACCGGGTGATACCAAACGGTCTCGATGTTGATTACTTTTCGAATCCGGTCCCGCGTCCATCGATCATGAAGGAAGATGCATTCAACCTTGTGTTCGTGGGGCGTATGAATGAGCCGCGGAAAGGTTTGCGCTACGCTCTTGGTGCGTACTCACTTCTGAAGTGGGAGTACCCGAATCTTCGTCTTGTAGTCGTGGGTAGCGGAATTCCCGATCGCGAGTCGTACCGAATCATGGGCGAACGTGCTCTTAACGATGTGATCTTCACTGGTCCAGTTAGTGAAGCTGATTTGCCTGCCTACTACCAGCACGCTGATGCCTTTATTGCACCAAACACAGGTAAAGAAAGTTTCGGTTTCATAATCATCGAGTCCATGGCCGCAGGAACTCCCGTGATTGCGTCCCGTATCCCCGGGTTCCAGTCTGTAATGACGGACGGTCGAGAAGGTTTGATGGTTGAGCCAAAAGATGAGGCAGCATTTGCTGATGCGATTCGTAACCTCATCAAGGATCCCGGACTACGCACACAACTGGCAGTGAACGGTAGATCGTCTGTTCAGAAATACCGCTGGTCGAAAGTCGCGGATGAAGTGCTTTCGTTTTACGAAGAAGTACTGCAGGCCCGCCCAGTACCACCAGCGAAATATCAGGGCAGGTAGCCCGATTGCCTGATTTACAAACGGCTCGCTACGCACTCAGAGGCGCGGTTTCCAACTGGTTTGAGCGACCAGCAGTAGCACTTCTCGTTGCATTGAAGGTCAATCCGACCATGGCAACAATCATCGGGATGGTGATCGCCGTAATAGCCGGATACTTTGTTTACACGGGAGACTTCGTACTCGGAGGAATCCTGGTGCTCGTCGGTGCGACGTTCGACATGCTCGATGGCGGCATCGCTCGATCAACGAACAGCGTGAGCAAGAGGGGGGCGCTAACCGACTCAGTCTTCGATAGGGTTTCAGAGCTCGCGGTTCTAGCGGGACTCGGTGTTTACTATGCCAACCAGATCGAAGATTCGACGCTCGGTGTCACGCTGGCATTCCTGGCAAGCGGAGGCTCGATATTGGTCAGCTACGTCCGAGCCCGTGCGGAAGGACTCGGTGCAAAAGGAACTGCCGGATTCCTTACTCGCCCTGAACGAGTGGTCATAACCGTGATCGGACTAATACTCGGTTACCCAATGGCAGTACTTTGGATCCTTGGCGTGGGCACACCATTGAGTGCCCTTTGGCGTTACATAGAGGCGTGGAAAGCTATCGGTGACTCCGACTAACCGGCAAGTTGCATCTATCGAGTCTGTGCGTTCGTAATAGCTTTTGACAAACTAAAGCCACAGCATGCAGCCAGAACTCCAAAACAATTCACGCGTCCATCTATTGCGACTCGCCTTGATCATAATCGTTACAGCGTTCGGGGTTTTTATACTCTCAACGCAGAACGTAAGCGCTCAAGATCCAGCGGAAATCACGATTGTTCGTTCTGGAGCTGAGTCGCAGTTTCCTGAAGGGATGACGTTCTTCTTAGACGTCGAATCGGATGTACGGATCGACGATGTGCGGGTGGTTTTTACGGTCGGTGATCGGGGAACTAACACCTATTCCTATCTTGAGCTTGAGTACGTTAGCGAAGCTCTGACCAATGGTGAGTTCTACCACCGGACAAACAGTCGAGACCGATACATCCCTCCGGGAACCACGATCACTTTTTTCTTCGAGATAACCGACGAGACCGGTTACACGCATGTGACCGACCCAGAGACATTCCGCTTTGATGACGCCAGGTACGAGTGGGAAGAAGTGACGTTGGAAACCGTCACAATCCTGTACCACGGACCGCTTCGAACGCGTGCTGAGCGTCTTGCCGAAGCTGCGGTCGAATCTCTCCACCTGATGGCAGATGTGACCGGTGCCGACATTACAAAGCCGATCACCATGACGCTTTATAACAACAACGCTGAAATGATAGGAGCGGTTGCGCGCCGGAGTCTGGCTAGTAGTCGAGAGCTCGTGACGGAAGGGCAAGCTTTCGAGTCAGAAAGCCTGGTCCTGGTACTCGCAGGCAGGTCAGACATCGGAACCGCAACCCACGAAATGACTCACATCCTCGTTGCGAGGGCATCGGGAGGCGCGGGTAACGTTCCGCTCTGGCTAAACGAAGGTCTAGCCGAATACGGAAACCTCGATCAAACCGTGACGTACGAACGATTTCTCGAGTGGGCCGAGGGCACTGATCGTCTGACCCCTCTCAAGAACCTGCGTTCATTCCCTGGAGACCCTAACCTGACCCTTGTTGCTTACGGACAAGGTAGAAGCGCTGTCGAGTACATGCTCGAAGAGTTCGGGAATGAGAAAATGCGGCAACTGCTGGCCGTTCTCGGTGGCGGTGTCGGCATTGATGGCGCTCTACAGACTGTTTATGGGTTCGGTATCGACGATCTTGAAAACCAGTGGCGTGAGTACATCGGTGCCGATCCGTATGTTGAACCTACTCCTGGTCCAACTCCGACCCCACAGCCGGAACCAACGCCTGCTTATCAACTGTTGACGGCTCCGCCTACTTCTGGCGGTAGTAGCTCGTCTGAGACTCCAACTGCTGAACCATTGGTGGTTGCCCCTGCTGAGACCGAAGTTGCTTATCATGAAGAAACTGGTTCTTTTGAACAGGGCGAGTCGGAAACGAATGAACATGAACCGTCTTCGGGAACTTGTTCTGCACCAGTCAGCGGCTCCTTCGATGTCGCCACAATCGGATGGGCTCTCGGAGCTTTGGGCTTGATTAGCGGTATGCGAATGCGCAGGTCTCAGTAGACCGTTCGCCTAACGGGCAGCTGATCGTGTTCTCGACAGCAGATTCTCCAAAGT
>JAYQWG010000027.1:0-3226 GCA_038150225.1 Chloroflexota bacterium | reverse complement strand
GACCGTTCGCCTAACGGGCAGCTGATCGTGTTCTCGACAGCAGATTCTCCAAAGTTCCGCCCAAGATTTGCTCACGATCTTCGTTAGATACGAAATCGCAGTGGGTGCGAAACGCTTCAAGAGATTGCCTGTGGGTCATCGATTTCTTTACCACTGGAAAATCCGATCCCCAGCACATGTTCGTGCCGAAAGCCTGGTAACACTCCTTGTAAACCCAGTGAGTGTCCTCGTAAGGGAAGTTCCAGGTTGTGTCGGTGAGGTAGTGGAAACCCGAAAGTTTCAAGTAAATATTCGGAAGCTTGCTGGATTCGATCACTTCGGCAACGTTCGATCGAGCGTCATCTCCGTGAGCGCGAAGCCCCGACATGTGGTGACAAAGAATGTTCAGGTCAGGATGTCGTTCAGCAACTTGCCTGATTGCCGGTTGATGGTGTGGAGCGATCGCCATGCTCGCGATAAGACCGATTTCTTCAGCCACGTTAAAGAAGTCGATACCTTCCTGTGAGTTAAACCACGAGCCGTCGTCTTCTTTCGCGACGTAATGCGTGAAAGCCTTCATGGGCCATTTACTGGCAGCTTCTTCAAGGCGCTTTGCGGCTCCAGGAGTGTGATACGAATCTGACCACATGGAGTCCACGTCAGCAAACTGTTCAAGACGGTCCGGGTAACGTTTTAGCGCACTCGCTACATAGTCGTTGTTGTCAGAATTCTGAAATATCTGGGCACAAACAATCGTCGCTTTATCAACGCCGTTTTCATCCATTTGATGAATCAGCTGCTCGACTGCCCCGTGAGATTCAGGGTCGGGTACACCGGGTATGTATGGCCAGTGAGACCACGCGTGGCAATGGGAATCGATGATCAATGATTTCCTCTTTTAGTTGAGAACTTTGAAGTCGAATTGGCGAATACGGCGAGGTGTAACTGGCACGTCACACCACCGCAACATTTATGTAACAAGTGCCTCATAACTTTCAATTCGACCTTACGAAATTAGGTTGATTGGGAGAGATTTTATGGATACCGGATCAATTGCATGGATGCTCGTTGCGTCCGCGCTTGTGCTGTTCATGACTCCCGGGCTGGCGTTCTTCTACGGCGGACTTGTGCGCGGTAAGAACGTTGTGAGCACGGTAATGTACAGCTTTGTGTCGATGGGTGTCGTTAGTGTTATCTGGGTCCTCTGGGGCTACAGTCTCGCTTTCGGTGAAGGTGGTGCGTTCATCGGCAACTTTGACTTCCTTGGCTTCAAGGACGTCAGCACTGAGAGTCAAGACGGCATTCCACCAATGCTGTTCGCTATTTTCCAGATGATGTTCGCCATCATCACCCCGGCGCTTATTACTGGTGCCTTCGCAGAACGATTCAAGTTCTCGACTTACCTTGTGTTCCTCGTATTGTGGATCACCCTGGTTTATGCCCCGGTCGCTCACTGGGTATGGGCTGGTGACGGTTGGATCCTTGAGCTTGGAGCTCTTGACTTCGCTGGTGGTACCGTCGTTCACATCAACGCTGGTGTTGCTGCAATTGTTGCTGCCTACCTCGTTGGAAAGCGACGTGGCGTTGATCGTGGTGTTGAGCCGCACAACGTTCCGTTCGTAATTCTTGGTGCTGGAATCCTGTGGTTCGGTTGGTTCGGTTTCAACGCCGGTTCTGGCCTTGCTGCAGACGGACTTGCAGTTAGCGCCTTCCTGGTGACCAACACTGCCGCTGCAACAGCAATGGTTGTTTGGGCGATCCTTGGCAACATTCACACTGGCAAAATGAGCGGTGTTGGTGCAGCCACCGGTGCAGTTGCTGGTCTCGTTGCTATTACACCGGCTGCCGGTTTCGTTGGTCCCATGGGAGCAATCGGAGTCGGTCTTGGCGCCGGAGTACTTACCTTCTACGCTGTTCGAATGCGACACATGTTCGGATTTGACGATGCTCTTGAAGTGTTCGCCGTTCACGGAATCGGTGGTATCTGGGGTGCAATCGCAACCGGTATTTTCGCTGTCGGTGGAATTGGTCTTGTAGACGGTGACGCTGAGCTACTCGTCGACAACGTAATCGCAGTTCTCGCAACAATGGCTTACTCACTCGTCGCAACTTTCATCATCCTGAAAGTGCTCGACGTTGTACCTGGTCTGGGTCTCCGGGCTGAAGAAGTGGACGAAGACACTGGTCTCGACATCGCACTCCACGGTGAACGAGCCTATGTTGGAGACGGAGCCGACTAGTCGACTCTTGCACATTCAATCTGCGTGATCGGGTAAAGTTTCGGTCACGCAGGAGGAGAATCGTGACATGGTAAAAATTGAAGCTGTGGTACGCCCAGAACGGGTAAACCCGGTTGTAGATGCGCTACTCGAGGCTGGGTGCGGTGGTTACCACGTTCTGAACGTGACCGGTAAAGGCACACAGCAGGGCGTTGAAGTATTCACCGGTCGTGGTGCTACAACTGCAGTACGAGCTGCTCTTCCAAAGAGTGTCATCGCAACTGTTGTGGTCGACTCACTCAAGGACGCTGTAGTTGAAGCGATAATCGCTGCATCGAAGTCTGGTGAGGAAGGTCAAATCGGTGACGGAAAAATCTTCGTCAGCCCGGTTGCCGAAGTTATCCGAGTTCGAACTGGCGAGCGAGACGACGCTGCGCTTTAGGGCAACTCGCAAAAACTGAATATAAAAACGCTGGTTGTTGTTTGGAAGCGGCAGAATCTCAGGTTATGATTGTCTGCTGCGGACGGGCGATGACCAGCGTTTTTCGTTATTCCGCAAAGCGCAGGAGCGTAGCTCAGTCTGGCTAGAGCACTGGTCTCCAAAACCAGGGGTCGGGGGTTCGAATCCCTCCGCTCCTGCCAAAAAATGAATATCGTTACAGCCTTTGTTGGCTGTGCCCCGTGCCGGGGTGCTGAAATTGGTAGACAGGCTACGTTGAGGGCGTAGTGTTCGTAAGGACGTGTGGGTTCGAGTCCCACCCTCGGCACCACCTATTTTGCAATCCGCTTGCAAGGTGAATTTTCGGAACTGTTGTCTCGAATGAGCCAGAGAGCCTTATTGAAGGACTTCTCGGCAAATCGAGATCAATCGAAGGAAATCTACATGTTGCGGCTTGAGCGTCATCCCTGACGCTACACAGCGGATTTCGCGATCAGAACCTGATCCTTGCGGCGACGTAGCCAAGCGGCCTAAGGCGGAGGTCTGCAAAACCTCTATTCGGCGGTTCGAATCCGCCCGTCGCCTCCAT
>JAYQWG010000026.1:2292-32729 GCA_038150225.1 Chloroflexota bacterium | reverse complement strand
GACAAGACGGCATTCCACATCACCAGGCAATGAGCATCGTTCACGAGGAAATGGGAACTGAAGGAATCAGGCCAGCCCCATAAATCGCTTTTATTCTTCAGAACTGACAGCCAACTCACCGGAAAGATCTTCGGCGGATTGGCTGTCTTAAATTTCGAGCGTGTCGATTTCTCTGAAATCTTTTCAAACAACTCCGAGTGAAGCGAGATACATGAAGATTCTCAACTACGGCTCAAGTCAATTTCCGCTTTTTTACTGGGCGCTGATGGGATCAAACTAGTCACCCTGCTCCCCGGTAACCATCCGGTATGCGTAGTCAATCGCGGACACCATATTCTGGTGATCCGCTACGCCTTGCCAGGCGATGTCAAAAGCCGTACCGTGATCGACGGATGTCCTAATGATCGGAAGTCCGACAGTGCAATTCACACCGGTCGAAAACCCAATTAATTTCATCGGGATATGACCCTGATCGTGATACATCGCAACCACGATGTCGTAACCACCTTCATAGGCAATTCGGTAGGCCGAATCAGGAGATATCGGTCCTTCGGCGTCAATGCCTTCAGACCGTAAAGCCTCCACGGCGGGAACAATCTCCTCTGACTCTTCCATGCCGAACAGCCCACCATCACCAGAGTGGGGATTTACGCCGCAAACCGCTATTCTCGGTTCCGCAAAACCGAGTTGCTTCGCGTGTTCGTTTGCGGCGCGTGCACAAGCGATGATCCTGTCTTTCTTTACTCGCTTTAGTGCGTCAACAAGAGAAAGGTGAGTGGTTAGGTGGATTACTCGCAGTTTCGGAGATCCCAGCACCATGTACTGGGTATCCACTCCGCACAAGTGAGCAAGTAGTCCCGTGTGACCATCAAAATTGTGCCCGGCCATAACCATAGCTTTTTTATTCAAAGGGGCGGTAACAATTCCATCTGCCTCACCACTCATACAAAGCTTGGCAGCAATTACGACATATTCGTATGCGGCGTTACCTGTGTAATTAGAAACTTCACCGATCTTAAATTTCTCGGGATCGCAGTTTGGCAAATCGAGTACTTTGACTTTTTCTGGATCGCCTGAAAGGCCAGATAATTCACGAGAAGACTCGATAGCCAGACCCATACCCCATTTAGATATCGCTTTGTCGACTACCCGGGCATCCCCGACAATCACGGGATTCGAGCGTCCAGACTTCAGTTCTTTGACTACCCCTTTTACTGCGACCTCAGGACCAACACCGGCAGGGTCCCCGAGGGTAATTAGAAGAGTAGGTTTGTTGTTCATAAAGTTCCTCTTAGGTGGTTCAGACCTGCGCACTATACGAGAGAGGGATTCAGCTTACGTACCAGATCCGTGATGGACTCTTTGTTCCCGAAACCACCGGCTCGAGTGACTATTCTGATACCGGTCAAAAGACCAGATTCGACTACACCGAACGTGGTTCCTGGCTGCAATTCATCTTCAAGTCGGATAGTAGATATTTCACAAGCGTCAGTAATACCCGCAAGCGTATCTCCGCCGATCACGACTAGGACGTTCGGTTTGCGATGTTCAACCATATTTCGAACGACACCACCCATGTTAGTCACCAGGGCTTCAGCAGCCGATGAAACGTTTTCTTGCCGAAGTTCTTCACAGCCGTTAGCGAGACGCACAACCGTCACTCCATTTTCGGAGAATGCTGAGTTAAGTCGGGCTTGATCTTGTTCCGGAATACCCCGAAGAGCATCGTCGAAAGACATTTCTAAATCAACGTAACCAGCGAAATTCTTCAGGTGACTTAGCTGATCATTGATGATCGAACGTTGAGAGCAGGTTACGAGCAATATGTTCTTAAAGTTGTTGTTTCTTTGTTCTCGCCGTTCAAATTTAGAACTCAAAACTTCAGCAAACGCAATCGACAGTCCTGCCGATCCTGCTACCAGTTTTATTCCGGCAACACTCAACACTCGATTAGAAATTTCGTGAAGATCATTGCTTGAGCTAGCATCCAGCGTTAATAAGGTTGGCTTATCGTCTTGTGCTGGATGCAACCCCGTGCTCGTCTGAACATATGCCTTGTCAGCTAGTCCGTTTCGATACAGTGCATGTTCGACTATGTCAGCTACATGGTTTGCCGGCACCGTAGAAAGCTGGTCATTTCCAACGTCGGTGACCGTAACTGGCAGACCTTCGACGTAGATGATGCCGCCTGAGATTGTCCGTCCGTTCTGGGGATACGCCGAACAAATTATTGCGTGATCTAAGTCGAGCAACTTTGCGGCGTGAAATACTTCAACCCCGGGGTTACCACGCAGTGTCGAATCAATTTTGTTGAACAGAAAAGTTATACC
This sequence comes from Chloroflexota bacterium, assembly GCA_038150225.1. Lineage (GTDB taxonomy): Bacteria > Chloroflexota > Dehalococcoidia > Lucifugimonadales > Lucifugimonadaceae > Lucifugimonas. The sequence continues at coordinate 30,399 of JAYQWG010000026.1, read as the reverse complement.
CAGATCACTTAGTTGTGCCACAACGCGCCGAGTAGTCGATTCCACGCTGTCGCGGTCCGCGTGCCTGGTCCCCATGTTCACTGCAATAACGTCAACATCACCCGTAATCGATGGCACCTCGCTCGTAGTCGAGACGCGAACCTTACAGCCGCGCGCTGCAAACGGAGCCGCGGCGTCGAGAGCACCAGTTAAATCATCGGCGAAAATGCCTATTTCGGGGGTAGTCATGTACAGCGGTGGAAATTATTGCTGTATATGATCAACTCGCCAACTCTAAAGATGCCTAACAGACCTAAAAAGGTTCCGTTTGTGGCGCACTGACAAACGATGGGGCACCGATTAATCCAGCGCCTACCGTCTCGTTTGTTCCCTCATCGATCAGAATGAAGCTACCGGTCGTTCGGTTGACTGAATACTCATCAAATATCAGCGGTTCACTGGTGCGGAGTACCACCTGACCAATTTCGTTCAACTCTAAATGGTCGCATTCTTCTGCGTTTGCAACCCGATTAATATCGATCTTGCACTCCAGCTCATTCACTATCGCCCGCGCAGTATGTGTCGTGTGCTTGATTCGGTAAATAGCACCTTGTCGAAGTGATACTCGTTCACTCATCCAGCAAACAGTAGCTTTGATGTTACTGTCTGCCCGAAGGACATCCGAGGTGCTGCAGAACATTGCGCCTCGAGAGATATCGAAATCGTCAGCAATTCGGATTGTTACCGCTTCGCCTTCGCCAGCAACATTAACCTGACCACTCGGGGTTTCTATACCAGTCACAGTCGTTGTTTTTCCGGCCGGCATCACTGCGATTCCCTGACCCACCGTAACACTGCCGCTAGATATTGTTCCAGCGTACCCTCGATAGTCATGCAATTCTTTGGTAAGCGGACGAATAACGTACTGTATCGGCAGTCGAAATCTTGAATCTTCTGTGAAAAACGACAGGTCTAAATCTTCGAGGTGCGCAAGCACAGGCTCATCTACGTACCAGGACATGCGATCGGACTTCTTTACGACGTTGTCACCTTCAAGCGCAGATATTGGGATAAAGTGGTGAGATCTGATCTGCAGCTCTTCGATTAGGGCATGAAGATCTTTCTGGGTTCGTCGAAAAACGTCTTCTTGGAAGTCGACAAGATCCATCTTGTTGACACACACGACAACGTGCTTAATTCCAAGCAACGCTGCAATGATGGCATGACGGCGCGACTGCTCAACTACACCGTTCCGTGCATCGACAATGATTAGAGCAACGTCCGCAGTTGAAGCGCCCGTAACCATGTTACGCGTGTACTGAACATGACCAGGGGTATCTGCAAGGATGAACTTGCGCTTTGGGGTAGCAAAGTATCGATAAGCAACATCAATTGTGATGCCTTGCTCTCGCTCTGCTCTCAAGCCATCAGTCAAAAGGGCAAGGTTGAAGTACTCACCGCTCTGACGCTTACTAAAGTGCTGAGCTGAGTCCAAGACGTCATCGAATATCGCCTTAGAATCATAAAGTAGTCGACCAATTAGAGTACTCTTACCGTCGTCTACCGAACCAGCCGTCGCAATTCTGAGAAGTTCCATTTAAAAGTAGCCCTCTCGCTTGCGATCTTCCATCGCCGCTTCCGACGTTCTATCGTCTGCCCTGCTAGCTCCTCGCTCCGAAACTCTAGCTGCTGCTATCTCGGAAATGATCTCTTCGAGTGTCGCTGCTTTTGACCTAAGCCCCCCCGTAACTGTCATGTCTCCAACGGTTCGGAATCTGACCTCTTCCGTGGTTATCAATTCACCTGATTCGGGCTGTAAAAAATCTGAAACGGCCATCAACATGCCATCGCGTTCAAATACTTCTCGCTTGTGAGCGAAGTAAATTGAGGGGAGCTCGATGTCCTGCTCTAGGATGTATTGCCATATGTCGAGCTCGGTCCAATCTGACAGCGGGAAGACTCGTATGTGCTGACCAGGATTGATAAATCCGTTGTAAAGGTTCCACAGCTCGGGTCGCTGGTTTTTGGGGTCCCACTGACCAAACTCGTCACGGAAAGAGTAAACACGCTCCTTCGCACGAGCTCGTTCTTCATCTCGACGAGCTCCACCAAATACCGCATCGAATTTGTTGTCTCGAATAGTGTCCAACAGCACCGGTGTTTGAAGTCGGTTTCGCGAGCCACCCGGACCAGCAGAAGCAGTTACCCTACCCGACTCAATTGCATCAGGTACTGACCCCACTATCAGCTCGATCCCAAGATTTGATGCTGTGCGGTCACGGTACTCAATCGCCTCAGGAAAATTATGACCAGTATCAATGTGAACAATCGGAAATGGGAGTTTGGCAGGTGCAACCGCTTTCACTGCGAGGTGCAGCATGACAATCGAGTCCTTGCCACCTGAGAAGAGCAGAGCAGGCCGATCAAACTCAGCCACAACCTCACGAATGATATGAATCGATTCTGCTTCAAGTCCCCCAAGTTGACTTGATGAAAGGCCTAATTGCGTTGTAATAGGAAATTGCATTTGTCGTCTGTAAATAGTTATCTGAGGCGCACAGCCAGAGATGACACAAAGACTAGTGCCAGATTGAAAGCTGTGGATTGGAAACTTAGTTACGGTTTAACAGACAGCTTGAGGGGTGGTACAACACGGACAGAATGCAGTGCGCGCGCTGCCGCATGAGGAGGGGCACAAACATTCTTTCAAGCTAGTCATGGGAGATTTTTCGACTTTCGGTTTTTCACCAGATTCATAATTTTGAACTTGGTTCAGCAGACTAGCAATCAGTAACCCGTCCAGATTTAAGGCGAATTGACCTGTCAAGTGCGGGATCGATATCTCTGATCATGGATTTTCCTTGAACCACTCCACCGTACGTCTTAGCCCTTCCTCAATCGAAACTTTAGCTTCCCAGCCTAACTCCCGTTTTGCCTTGCTCGAATCGAGAGCTATCTTGTTGATATCTCCCGGCCTACGCGGTCCATGTTGAGCTGCCTCTGCATGACCGGTGTACTCAGCAAGCAGTTCGAAAATTCGATTCGTAGAAGTGCCCAATCCGGTGCCAACGTTGTAAGGCCCTGTCAATTCCGAATCAGCAACTTTAATCAATGCATCAACAACGTCCGAGACGTGCACGTAATCTCGCTCGTCGTAACCGTCACCAAATATTTGCAGTGGAGTCCGGTTTAGCATGGCTCGAATGAAGATAGCCACCACACCGGCTTCACCGTGAGGGTCCTGCCGAGGGCCATATATGTTTGCAAGTCGGACAATCCCGTAGCGAAGCCCTATAAGCTTCTCGTAGACGGGAAGATATTGTTCGATAGCTAGTTTTGAGACTCCATACGGAGAGATAGGTCGAACCGGAGTATTTTCGTCTGCAGGAACCCTTTCTGGCTCACCGTACGCTGTGCCGCCAGACGTGACGTAAACAAATCGAACGTCATCGAGCCCTGCCTGCCGAATACCCTCAAGCAGGTTCAAGGACCCCAATATATTCACATCAGCGTCAAATTCTGGTTCTCGTGTCGAGTCCGAAACACTGATTTGCGCCGCCAGATGGAAAACGACATCAGGCTTGACATCAACGATGAGGTCTCGAAGATCAGATGAGCGGATGTCCATAATTCGGAAATCACAATCAGCCGTAAAATTTTCTTTCCGACCTGAAGAAAGATCGTCCAAGAGGCATAAATCACTGCTAGACACCAACAACTGATCAGCAAGGTGCGATCCAATAAACCCAGCAGCTCCTGTTACAAGAATTTTTCTCATGGTTTTGAATGTACTTGACCAACCAAACTAGTTGCGGCGATATAGTCTTTCAAACCTGGCAGGTGGTACTGCCGGACGAGAACAAAAAGCTCTGGAAAAGACCGATTAAGTCACCACATTAGAACATCACATTCACTTTGGAAACTACCAACAAATTGCAGAGATACCTACAGTGACATAGTGCCACACAGTTACTAATTTACGAACAGCTTACGTACTTTACTTCCATATTCAGGAAAGGCAGATTTGCTATAATTGGGACGGCCTTTCAGCTTAAGGCACCTTACTTATGCGGTGGTAGCTCAGCTGGTAGAGCATCTGCCTTCCAAGCAGAATGTCGCGAGTTCGAATCTCGTCCGCCGCTCCAATCGCAAACCAACTAGAGAAGCCCTCGCAGAGATGCGGGGGCTTCTCGCGTAGCCACATCGAAGTTACAACGAATCCTTCAATAGATCGGTATCCGCGCCCAAACTTATCTGCGTGTAGCAGTAGCGCAACCATTGGTGGAAGAACGTATTTCGATGCATACGCCATCGATTGACCGGGTTGGCCGGATCAAAATTCTGAATCGGAAGCACTGAAGCGTCATCGGCATCACGGTCTACCTCGTACGCGAGTCTGCTTGCGCTGTACTCCGGATGTCCCTGATGCATGAGCACCTTGTGATCGGTAGTCTCAAATATCGAGTAACCAGACTCAACCCCGTACGCCAGCAGCGTTATTTTTCCTTCGTCTCTCGCTTTTATTAGATCCGAATCTGACATTCCCGCCATACGGCTCTGAGGTGTCAGGAATGCGTCGTCCATCGCGCCCATTATGTAGTGGTCTTGTTCGAGGTTTTGCAGTTCATATACGCCGAATAACTTCTTATCGAAATCAATCTTGCTGATACCTTCGAGATACGCGAGAGCGAACGCTCCCCAGCAGATCCCAAGCGTATTGGGCGTGTGTTTTCGAGAGTGTCGTGCAATCTCAGTGAATTCATCCCAGTAGAAGACATCTTCAAACTTTAAATGCTCGACAGGAGCTCCTGTGATTATCAATCCGTCCAAGGCGGAGTCCTTGGTTGCCTCCTCGTAACTCACATAGTGGTCGTCAAGATGCCCTCGCTCCCAAGTTTTGTACTCGTGAGACTCCAAACGAATCCATACCGGCTCGATTTGTAAGACGGACAATCCGAGTGGTAACAAGAGGTTGATCTCATACTGTTCGCCAAGCGGCATGATATTCATGATGCCGATACGCAGAGGCCGAATATCTTGTTTCTCAGCCTGAGGGACGGGAACCCATTTCACACGATTTTGTTCAATCTCTGGAAGGGCATGATAGTCGGCTGGAAGAATAAGAGTCATTGAGAAATCTTGCCGGTTGCGGACAAAACTTGTTGCCCGCGACCGGCACTAATTTACGTCCGACTTAGCCAATAGTGTCGAATGCAGCCTGAAAATCTTCTTTGATGTCATCAATGTGCTCAAGCCCAACAGACACACGGACCATTGTCGGCGTTACACCAGACGAAAGCTGATCTTCTTCCGACAGTTGTTGGTGAGTGGTCGAGGAAGGGTGAATGACCAGTGTCTTCGCATCACCAACGTTTGCGAGATGACTCGCAAGCTTAAGGCTATTTATGAACGTCACGGCGTCATCATAGCCACCGCTGAGTTCAAAATTCAACATCGCGCCCGAACCCCGCAACGTGTATTTGTTTGCAAGGTCGTAGTACGGGCTGGATTTTAGTCCAGGGTAGCTGATCGCACTTACAGCTGGATGAGACTCAAGCCACGTCGCCAACTCGAGCGCGTTCGCCGTATGGCGCTCAACTCGTAGGGACAAAGTCTCAAGACCCTGTAAAAGCAAGAACGAGTTGAAAGGAGCCTGTGAAGGCCCCCAGTCCCGTAACCCTTCGAGTCTTGCCCGCATGGCGAACGCCACATTTCGTCCTTCTGGAACGCCGAGCATGTTGCAGATGTCGGAGCCAAACCCGAAAGCGTCCCAGTGCACGAGGCCGTGGTAGGCATCACTTGGCTCAGAGAATAGTGGGAACTTGCCGTTGCCCCAGTCGAAGGTCCCTGCATCGACAATCACGCCGCCTATCGTCGTGCCATGCCCGCCAATCCACTTGGTAGCACTCTGAACAATTACGTCGGCACCGTGGTCGATAGGTCGAATTAGAGCACCACACGCACCGAGCGTGTTGTCGACCACAAATGGGATGTTGTGTTTCTTCGCGACTGCCGCTACTTTCTCGAAGTCAGGAACGTTAAATCTAGGGTTACCCATAGATTCTAGATAGATCGCCTTCGTGTTTTCATCGATAAGTTTTTCAAACTCTTCAGCGGTGTCGTCTGCCGCGAACTTTACGGAGATACCAAGTCGAGGGAACTGGGCTTTGAACTGGTTCCAGGTACCGCCGTATAGGTAAGGGGAAGATACCAGATTGTCTCCGGCTTGCATCATGTTGGTGATGGCAAGGAACTGGGCCGACTGGCCCGAAGCTGTCGCCAACCCTGCCATGCCGCCCTCCAGCGCTGCGGCACGTTTTTCGAAGACATCGGTCGTCGGGTTCATGATGCGGGTGTAAATGTTCCCGAATTCCTTCAAACCGAAAAGATTCGCACCATGCTCTGCGCTGTTGAACACGTACGAAGATGTCTGGTAAATCGGAACCGCTCGAGCGTTTGTCGTTGCGTCGGATTCCTGCCCTGCATGAAGCTGCAAAGTCTCAAATTTGTAATCGCTCATTATTTTCACTACCGATCGCTGACGGTTAAGTCACTAATTTCAATAAAAGCACTGTTCAAGCGAAAATTCTCGTTACCCAAATAGGACCATCAACAGCGTTCGTGACGGCTAGAAAGCATCTTGCGTCACCGAAGCCTAGACTGACCTTCAACCTGTTTTACAGACGTCCTATTTTCCTAGCGTAAACCACTATGAAGGTTATTCTATAGTCACCAACTACTGTCAAGCTTTGACAACGTTGATGACCCTGCCATCTGATGTATCGTCCGCTACAACCGTATTCGACAAAGGCGCAGAAAATTCTCCGCTGGAAATCGTGATTACATCACCAGTTTGGAATTTCCAATCGCGGCTGCTGAAACTCAATTGGCTTGTGCCGAAAAAGTGCACATGGGCGTCGCCAGGGACGCGGTGAAGCGGGTACTTGAAATGATGGTCTTCACAGTTTGCGAGTGTATGCGACATGTACTGTTCACCTGAGTACAAAATACCGCTGTCGTAGATCACCTCGCCATCACGCTCAACCTTGCATTCCAACTCAAGTTTGTCGAACGCAAAGTCGGTGATTAGCTCAGGACCAATCGCACACGATCGTAACTTGGAAGGTGCGAGATACAGATAGTTGATCCGCTCGGTCTCGTGATCCGACCACTCGTTTCCAAGTGTGAACCCGATTCGGTGTGGTACACCATCTTTGCTTATGAAGTAACACGCGCCGAGTTCTGGTTCCTCGCCACCATCAAGTGCGAAAGCAGGGATTTCCAACGTCTCTCCTGGTCCTCGAACAATTGTTCCGTTACCTTTGTAGAACCATTCAGGTGATGTGCCGCGCTGGCCCGGTGCAGGTTTGCCGCCTTCAATTCCCATTTGGAACATTTTTGCCGAATCAGTGACAGGTTCTTCCGCAGGCTTTTCGTCACCTGAATGCATCTGATCCCGCGATTCCATGCTCCCGGTGTGGGTCAATCCAGTGCCCGTGACAAACAGTCGGTGATCGTCAGGGTGGTCGAATGGCACGATCAAGTATGGATCACTTCCACCTACCGTTGCACCCAGAAGGTTTTCGTAGTTCAGTGTCGATGCCCCATCGCCCGCTGCGCTGAGTGTTTCGTCGAAAGACATACCCGTTGACTGAGACGCCTGAAAAACGTCATAAACGGATGTCAACGCCGGGTCATTTGCGGTGACATCCACCACATCAGTGCCATTGACATACCCGACATGTCGACCGGTAGAAGGAACAATAAATTGAACTACGCGCATGATTTTCTCTTGCTGATTCGAATTTGAGTCCACAGATATTAGCGGTTCGAATTCATGCGTTCACGGGAAATCATTGGTTATCCTTTCGATTCCTTTACAAATCACCTTGGTCTTTCCTTAATTTATGAGCACCCCTCGAACAGAAAACGCGTTCACTATCGATACCTCTTCGATCAAATTCGGAGCCGGAATAACCAGAGAAGCCGGTTATGAAATGAAGCGGCTCGGTGTGAAGCGGGCGATGCTGGTCACTGACCCTCGGATGGCGGCATCCGAGGCTGTCTCCAACACAGCGGAATCACTTCGGGATGCCAAGGTCGACTTTGCCACTTACGATCAGGTCAGCGTAGAGCCAACCGACCACTCGTTCAAAGATGCCATCCAGTTCGCTAAAAACGGTGGGTTCGACGGCTTTATTCCCGTAGGCGGTGGATCAAGCATCGACACTGCCAAGGCCGCGAATCTGTATTCGACCTACGACACAGACTTCCTGGAATTCGTAAACGCGCCAATTGGCAAAGGTACTCCCGTACCTGGGGAGTTAAAGCCACTCGTTGCCGTGCCAACCACTGCCGGTACGGGCAGTGAAACTACAGGCGTCGCAATATTCGACTTTGAAGAACTTGGTGCTAAGACCGGAATAGCGCACCGGTCGCTAAGACCAGACGTTGGGTTAGTCGATCCGGAGAACACAAAAACTCTCCCCAAGATGGTCGCAGCATGCTCTGGCTTCGACGTACTTTGTCACGGGATCGAATCTTTCACTGCCCTACCGTTTTCAGAGCGTGAAGCTCCAGCCACACCTGCGCACCGACCTGCTTACCAGGGGTCGAATCCCATTAGCGACGTGTGGGCACTTGCCGCATTAGAAATGGTCGGATCAAGCATCATTCCCGCGGTGCTGGAAAACGAAACTGAAGCGCGTTCAAACATGTCGCTAGCCGCAACCTTCGCAGGAGTTGGTTTTGGGAACGCAGGCGTTCACTTACCGCACGGCATGTCGTATCCGGTTTCTGGATTGGTCAAAGATTTTGTTCCGGACGACTACCCATCCGATAAACCAATCGTTCCACATGGAATGGCGGTGATACTTAACGCCCCAGCTGTATTCCGTTACACCGCACCTGCAAATCCTGAGAGGCATCTTCGAGTAGCACGACTCCTCGGCGCCGACACAACTGGTGCAGGTCCAGAAGACGCAGGTGATCTACTTGCTGATCGTCTGATCTTTATCCTTCGAGAACTAGGGGTACCGAACGGTCTTAGCGGAGTTGGGTATACGGCCAGTGATGTACCTGCCCTAGTCGAAGGCACATTGCCTCAACACCGAGTGACAAAGCTTGCCCCGAAGCTAACCGGCGCGGACGAATTGACCGCGCTGTTCAACGATTCACTAACTCTCTGGTAGAGGTCCTGATCTACCCGTTCGGGGGAGCTGGTGCGTCCGGGTCATCGAGGTAGTAGTGGACTACGTCCGGCGATGTAACCGCGTACCTGATCGAGCTTTCATCACCGACAGTCCTGATAGCGTGCGAAGTACCCGCTTCAACAAAAACGATATCGCCTCGCTTTGCGACAAACGCATCTTGATCGGCAACTTTGAACTCGACTTCACCCTTTGCTATGAACCACCATTCGTCCATATCCGGGTGCCAGTGAGGGCGGTTTGAACTGCCCGGCAAAGTGTGGATCATGTTCATTCGGTTGCGTTGATCGAGCACAACTTCTTCGGCCCAGTTCGATTCCAGTCCGTGTCGATCGATCATGTATGAGAGCTTCGTGTGGATCATGTTGGGCGGCTCCCAGTCATCTGGGATCGGGATAGTTCGGGCAGGCACCACTCCCTTCAAATCGTGGTTCGAGTCTTCTCTTCCAACCACCATTCGAATGCATTGATCACCTTTCCACGGTTTGATGTCGTGACGATATCCGCACGGTGCAATAACGATGTCACCGAACGTACCGATGATCTGTTCATATTCACCAATGTCGTAGGCAACTTCGCCACCAAGGATGATCCAGAATTCATTGAAATCCGGGTGAAGGTGAGGATCGGAAGGAGCACCACCAGGCGAGCTAATCGCCGCCGCACGATTTCGTCCATCAAGGACGGTTTTGAAAGACTTTGTTGCGTCCTTATAACTGCCGGTTTCCCTAAGTCGAGCCAGTTCTTCAGGCGATTGAGCAATCGCTTCACAAAGTTCGGTGTAATCGATATGTCGTGCGTTTGTTTCAAGCATTGATTAGTTCCATTCCGGATGTCCGGCTCGAATGTCCGGCGAGACTTTACACCCTTTTTCTAGAACGGTCATCTAACGGCGCATCTGGAAACATTCAACGAGGGCGGCTCATGTTGGTGTGGTATAGATCCCGCCGACGGCTCGCGTCCAGATACCAACTGAAAAATAAACCGCAGTGCAGTTTGCGAAAAGCTGACCAATCTACGTAAGGCGCGAGAATGACCGGAACGTCACTTACTCCCGAGAAAATCTCTGACTGTTACCTCAAATCCCTTGATTCGGCGATCAATTTGTGATGCACGTCCCCAATGGCGTGTGGGGTTACGATACGCCCTGTGACGAGGAGGATTTGAAAGATGTAGTGAACAGATTGCTGGAAATGACGGATACAGGTCCATCTTCAAAGCTCCAACATCATGGCAAGTTAGCAATAATGCTCAAACCAACCTCCTTGCGCTAATAGTCCGAGAGGGATAGTTTGGACAGTTCCCGAAAGCAAGGCACATGAGTGAATTCAAATTCATCCAACTTGCCGATCCCCAGTTCGGTTTGTTTGCAATGTCGAGCGGTAAGACCGACGAGGAAATTGCAGCTTTTGCGGAGCGAGGTTTAAAACTTCGCAAAGCTCCGAAAATGGAGGGGTTCGCACGTGAAACTGAGCTGTTCACCCGAGCTATCGAACGCGCCAACGAAGCACAACCTGAATTCGTAGTTGTGTGTGGTGATCTGGTCAATGAGCCCAATATTGACCCCCAGATCGAAGAAGCTCTTCGGGTTGGAGGTCTACTTGACGAATCAATCCCGCTTCACTGGGTACCCGGCAATCACGACGTTTCGTTAGATCACAGGAATCCTGTCGAAGAATACGTAGAAAAATACAGAAAGTACTTCGGACCGGACTACTACTCATTCTCCGTTGAAGACGTCCGTTTTATAGTCATAAACTCCACAGTTCTATCTGTGCCGAAAGCACTGCCAGATGAGGCGAAGCAACAGCTTGAGTTTGTTGAGTCCGAAGCGACTATTGCGAGAAGCGTTGGTGATAAACGCATTGTGCTTCTTAGTCATCACCCCTTGTTCATAAAGTCGCCATATGAAGCAGACAACAGATGGTCGATTCAGAAGACCCACCGGCTCCCCTTGATGGAAATAGCAAGAGACCACGGAATCATTGCAAACTTTGCCGGTCATATGCACCGGAACAACGTGGTGGAGGCCGATGGTGTCGAGGTAGTGGCATCTGGTCCGGTCGGTTATCCGCTTGGGGACGATCCATCGGGAATGCGCTACGTAACTGTGCACTCGGACTCAATCACTCATGAGTATCAGTCCCTTGAGTAAAAGAGAACACTCTATCTCTGGCACAGGTCAGAATAACCCAAATCGAGTTGTTATCCCTCACTCCCTAGAATGCTACGTGCATGGCATCTCTGACCAACGCGAAGATAACTTGACTATCAAGGTCACCTGAAATCACTTAATGACTTACACGATCATTGGTCGCAACCCCATTAACGGCGAGATCGGCATCGCAATCGCAACATACTCACTGGCGGTTGGCGGCACCTGCCCTCACATTTCCGCCGCCGTTGGTGTTTGCACAAGTCAGGCTTCGACTAATCCAGCTATCGGACGCGAAGTCATTAGCAACCTAATTTTTGGCGATTCTGTGGAACTAGCGTTGGAAAATGCGCTGTCGTCAGATGACTACCCGCTGAATAGGCAGGTTGCGGCAATGACCCAATCAGGTGAATTCGCAGTTCATTCCGGTTCGAATACCCGTAGCTTCAGCGGTCATCTGATTGGCGAAAACTGTCTCGCAGTTGGAAATTTTCTCCAGGGGAAGCATGTTCTTGAATCAATGGTCGAAGGTTTTGAAAATACTGCCATCGTGAACCTTAGCGATCGTCTGATTGGAGCACTGCTAGCAGGCAAAGATGCTGGCGGTCAATCGGGAGACGGCGAAGTTCATCTCGTCGAACGGTCTGCTTGCATTATGACCACCAAACCCGACGACGCTTTTCCACTCGGTGTACGAGTCGACGTGAGTGATGATGCTGTCGGCGAATTGGCAAGTATTGCTGATTCTTACGCGGAAATGCACAGTTACTATTTGCAACGCGCCGTCGACCCTACCGATCTACCGGCGCAGGATGAGTACGTCAGACAACTTCGGGGCCAATCTTCACAGAAATTATGACAATACAAACCGTTTACGTCACACTCCAAGGCGATGACAAAATCTCGATTTTTTCACTGGACTCCGAAACGGCAGGACTTACACATCGTGAAGATTTTGCGATTGCGGGTGGACCAGCGCCGTTCGCAATATCGTCAGATGAATCGAATGCGTATGTCGGACTCCGTGACGATTTCAAAATTGCGAGCCTTTCCGTTGATCGCGCAACCAGATCGCTTTCGCTTGAAGGTACCGTCGATCTTGAGTCTGATCCGTGCATGATTTCTGTCGACAACAACGATAATTTCTTGCTTTCCGCTTACTACGGTGCAGGACACATCGCCGTTCACGGAATTGATGACTCGGGTAAGCTTATTCAAGAACCAATCGAGTGGATCGCAACTCGGCACCGAGCCCACTGCGCAATCACCGATGCGAGCAACAGCTATACGTTCCTACCACATGTCGATGACTCAAATTCGATCTACCAATATAAGTTCGACTCCAACACTGGAGAGTTGACTCCGAACGATCCGCCCGCGATAGAACCACCTGCCGGTAACGGACCACGTCACTACGTTTATCACCCAAACGGAGAATACGTTTATTTCGACAACGAGCAGGGGTGCAGCGTAACCGCTTATTCATTCGACAAATTGTCCGGAACGCTCAAGCCAATCCATACAGTTTCGACTCTCCCGGATGGATGGTTGGGCGAAAACACGTGCGCCCAAATCCACATACACCCGAACGGCAAATTCCTCTATGCAAGTAATAGAGGCCACGACAGTATCGCCATATTTGCGGTTGACGAATCTACCGGCAGAGTTGAATCCCTAGGTCAGCAGCGAACACTCGCCACACCAAGAGCGTTTAATATCAATCCAACAGGTGACATCATGCTCGTTGGCGGGCTTGATGATGGAGAGCTTGCGACCTACCGACTCAATTCTGATACTGGGATGCTGAGTCACGCTGGGACGCAGGCGGTAGGCGACCAACCAATGTGGATACACATCGTCGAATAACGGTCGACTGAAGAAGACTCGGAGTAAACATCTTGGTTCTTGAAACCATCCGAACGCGCAGAAATATTCGTGAATTTACCGACCAACCGGTCTCGAATGATGACCTGAGAACCATAATTGAAGCAGCGACATGGGCTCCTAACCACCGTAACACCGAGCCATGGCGGTTCATTGTTCTTGAGAAGGATGGTGAAATGCGGAAGCACGTCGCGCAAATGATTCATGACTGGACGTACGAGAACGTAAAGAATCCGAATCCTGAACGACGTGTGAAAAGTTCTGCAGCAGCCCGCGACGAAATACTCGACACGCCTGCATTCATGTACGTCTATTCAGCTGCTGGACGTAACGAAGAAGAGACCCACGAAAACTACGGGGCTACAGCCTGTGCAGTTCAGAATCTTCAACTGGCAGCTCATTCGCTCGGTCTCGCAGTTGGCTGGTCAACCGGTAAACCTTGCATGGCTGGGGTTGAAACAGCCATCGGAGCAGAGCCTGACTGGGAGATAGTAGGCGCACTATACATCGGGTATCCAGCATATTCGCCGACCGCAGAACGCAAATCAGTCGACGAAGTTACGATATGGCTCTAGGTCTAAAGCTCGCCGAATCGGTCTCGCATTCTCACCCGACGAGTCGAAGAGATGACGCAATAGCCTCCTTCACGATCCCGATCGATCTCTGACTTTCAGCGATTTGGCGGCCTAGTTCCTGTCGAAGTGCTCGACTGAAGGAACGAACTCAGCGTCTTGTTCCATTGGGTACATCGGGCGCGCACAAATCGTGTGACCCAATGTTGGTAGGTTCGCACTCGTTGAACCGGGTGCATCGACGTTGAACTTCGCCTCTACCCACTCATCAAAAAACTGCGGCTCTGCATGAGGTGTTTTGATAATCGTGGTGTGGAAGTCTTTCGGGTCACAACCGTTTGCGAGGAAGAGTGAACGGTCGACCATCATCATCGAGTTGGTCATCGCCACAACGGTGATGTCGCCTGACTCGAGGACAGCTGTTGGTCCCGGATGAAGTATGAATTTCCAGGTCTCCATCGTCACGTATTCCTGGTTTGCGACACTCTTCACCATCCACTCACGTTTAATCGGAGTAAAGCGGGAATCGAGCGCACCGCCAACACCGATAGTGATTATTGAACCGGCCCCGGCCTTATGCGCGGCATCGACAGCCGCGGGATCGACAATAGAAGCCAGGACCGAATGCGGATAGTCCTGCTCAAACATCTCAGCAATAATTGCGTTGCTGTCTCCTGATGCACCCGAGCTTGGAGCGTCTGCAGCATCGTAGAACGCCAGTGGCCCTTTCATTCCAGCGCCTTGCGAAACCGTCTCTTCGAGAGAAGTGAACACTCCCTGCATGATGCTGCGGTTCGGCCAGAAGTCGTCGGCTTGCTTCAAGACCGCATCTTCAGCAAGTGCTGGATCGTTGTCTGTAAATACGAACGGTTGACTGCAAAGCTCTGGAACGTCGGTGAACGGGTTACAAATAAAGAATCCAGCGGATAGCACCCGCGGATCTTTCTCAAGTTCTTTGCAGTAGCGGATTTGTGCGCCGAATGCCCCCGTTGCAGTAATCAATTCGTTGCCTCGAACGAGGGTTGGGATACGCACTCGTGCTGCGACCGGTTTCGCTCCGTCTTTGAGGATGCGAGTAAGAATCTTCGCAGCGCGCCTGCCAGTGTCTTCAAAATCGACGTGTGGGTACGTGTGATACGAGGCCAACCCGTTGATGTTTTCTAGCATCTTCGCGGTCAGGATGCCGTGAAGGTCCATCGTGATCACAATAGGAACATCGGGACCTAGAATCTTTCTGGATTCTTCGAGTAAGTACCCTTCGGGATCTAGCTCTTCGGTAGTCCCCATCGCTCCATGAAGCGAGAAATACACACCGTCGAGTTTTCCAGCGTGAGCGTTCAATGAATCGAGAAATTCATCAGCAATTTTCTCGAATGCACTGTGGCGTAATGGCCCTGATGCATTTCCTTCGGCATCGAGAGTGAAGACAACATCGAGGTCGTCGCCGAACTCCTCTTCCAGCACGGCAAGCATTCCACCGTAAGCTGAGTTTTGTCCCACTGAGTTTTCTCGGATTTCTTCCCCTCGCATGAAGCTGAAAAATTCGTATTCACAGGGCACAGGGTTGAATGTTGAAATTTCCTGACTGCAACCGCCCATCAAAATGCGTGGCAAAGTTTTCTCCTTGGGAATATGATTCGGCATGAGAAATTTATCAGTGAAATCGGGCCAGACTGGGAGCAACAACTGCAATTTGTCTGCGAATTTCTCATATCAAAATGTATTGAATGTCTGGCGATACAGATGGTCAAGTGATTTACAAACTAACGCTGGCTGGTGGTAATTCCTAGCACTCACTTGTTAAGTCGGGTTCAGAGAAATCATTTGGTTGAGACATCCGCCCGTCGTCGCCGACGGATCCGCAGAGGACCTCGCCCTCTCCAACACCCGCTGTTTAGACGCGTCTTTGCTGTTGCAGTGGCAGGGCATCTCGTCAGGTTCATCGACTTCACGATAGTTGCCTGGCTCGTTGTGCAACTGACAGACAGTTCATCCGCTGTCGGATTGCTGATCTTCTTCCGCGTGATTCCGTTCTTGATACTTGGTCCCGTGGTCGGGACACTCCTCGACCGGTTCCCTCGCATCGAAATATTTCGTCTGACTCAACTCGGCTTGGCAGTCTCGGCTGCAGTATTCGGTGCAGCGGTTTTTCTTGATCTCGCGAGCTTGCCGGTCATATATGCCTACACGTTAATTATGGGAATTCTGTTCATGGCGGAGATCCCATCGAAGCGCGCTTATATGTCTGGAATCGTCGGTCCCGCAGCCCTGGGATCGGCATTAGCGTTGGACATGGTTTCACTAAACCTGTCTTGGTTCGCAGGCTCAAATCTGGCAGGTCTCGTAGCTAATCTCATAAACCCGGGCTGGGCTTACATGGTGATAGGTGGAGTCTTCTTCGCAAACTTTCTGGTTCTCAGAAAACTCCCAGTCATGTTCCGTAGAAGTGCTGAGGAGAATGCGATTGGTCCGCTGCGTTCGTTAGTTGAAGGCTTTCGCTACGCCCGCGGCAATCAGGCGATCTTCGCTGGTTTGCTCGTAGTCGGCATCAACAACTTTTTCGGATACCCGTTCGAATCGATGGCAGCAGCTTTCGCCAGTGATATTTATGACGCAGGACCGACGCAATTCGGGCTTCTCATGTCCGCGCAGGGGTTGGGTGCGACCATAACTGCTGGTTACATCGCTGTAATGGGACGCCGACTGAGGAATCCCGGGAAGTACCTGATCGTCGCCGCCATGATTCAAGCCATTGGAAACATTGGATTTTCCTATACGACCACGGTCACTACGGGATTCCTGGCGATAATGACGCTAGGTCTCGTTCAGATGGTTTTCGGTATTACACACACCATGCTGATACTGCTGGCTGCGCCTTCCAATTTGAGAGGGAGGATCATGGGATTCCAGGTGCTGATGATGGGATTGTTCCCGGTTGGCAGCCTAGCGCTCGGTATCACCGGAGACGCAATCGGGCTCTCGTCCGCCGTGAGAGTGTTTTCGATTACTGGGTTCATCCTTTTGTCGATAGTATGGATTTTCTATCCGAAACTCCGGCGACCAATCGTTTAACTCCACTTCATACTCATGAATCCGTTGCACCCTCCACGCATCTGAAATCCTGAGTACACACTGACACGAACCGGAGTCGACGAACAATGCCGCTGTACATGGACCACCACTACATAGAAGGCGTTCTATGGGATGACATCAAATTCGCACTCGAAAAAGACCTGGAGCTACAGGGTGATTTCGATGCAACGATGCTCACACACTGGTTCGATGAAGGGCGTAGGGCAATAACAAAACCGACCCACACACCTGCAGAATAGATCTCTATTTTTCGTTGTCGTGGGCTGCGCGCGGGTGTACAGTTCGTCGCTGTTAAATTCTGGTAAACACAGCCAATAGAAGTGGAACTCCATTGAAAGCAGCACAACTCGTCGCACCTGCAACTTTTGAGATGGTCGACATTGAGGAGCCAACCCCGGTTGATGGGCAGGCGAAAATCCGAATCGAAGCCGTTTCGGTTTGTGGATCAGACATTCATGGAACGTTCCACGGCGCAATTCCTGAAGAAAACTACCCGCTGACTCCTGGGCTCGGTTGCCACGAAATTGCTGGCACTGTCATCGAATCGAAAACCGACGACATCAAAGAAGGTCAGCGCGCTGTCATTCTCCCTACTCGAGGTCTCGGCGGTTTGATGGAGTACATTGTTCAGACGCCGGATCGAATTCTTCCAGTCCCGGACTGGGGACCAATCGACGAGTGGGTAATGTGCCAGCACACCGGAACTGTTCTCTACTCGGTCAAGCAAATGGGTAACGTTGCCGGTAAGCGCGTCGCTGTGCTTGGGCAAGGAGGAATCGGTCTTTCGTTCTCGATGCTCACCGAAAAGATGGGAGCAATGCAGGTCATCGGAATTGACCCGGTAGAAGCTCGACTGAAGAAGGCTCTCGAAATCGGTGCCACTAACACGGTTAACCCGGACAAGGACGACATGTACGAGGCAATCGACGAACTCACCGGCGGTGAGGGAATAGACATCGTTGTCGACGCAACAGGTGATCCTGAAGGATTCGGTCAGAGCCTCAAGATCGTAAAGCGATGGGGAATGTTCATTAGCTTCAGCCTCACAGGTCAGGGTGGAAAGATCTCCTCATTCCCTCACCAGGAGTTCATGTTCAAAGCGGCGAAAATTATTCCAACGCAGGTCGCCGCAACTTCTCAACCGACCCAAGACATTCGAGAAATGATTGCTCTGAAAGAGCGTGGTTGGGCAGACCCTGGTGTGCTCAAGTCGCATAACCTCGATTTCGATGACGTTCAGAAGGCATACGACATGTACTCCGACCAGTCCGATGGAGTAATCAAGGTTGCAATGAACGTAAACAGTGGCGGTAAATAACCTCTCCGCATCCCGGATATACACTTCGAAGCCCCGGTCATACGCCGGGGCGTTTACTTTTGAGCGACCAACACACCAGAGCTACGTGTAACAGTGAAATGACCATTGTCCTAGATGTGTTGCCGTACTTCTTCTGCTACCGATTTCATGTTCAGCTCAGCATTCATCGATTCCATGTGGTTGATGAGAATTTCGGCATCAGTCGCCAACACCGGTGAACTGTCCACAATGGTTCGAACCATCGAGAACTTTTCCTCAAGAGGAGTGACTCTGTTTTCCAGTGTGAACGCGGAATGTGCCAAACCCACGTGCGCTACCCGTTTCGAACTGACTGCGTGGCGTTCCTGAAGTTCGAGTAATTCCGAAATATGCCCTTCAGAGTTGGTAGCCGACAAGAGTGACCTGCCCCCGAAACTTGTACCACTCGCCATGTTATTACGGAACCAAAACTAACTGAACGTACTCGTCGGGTCGCATCAAACGTTTCATCGATGACTGCATTTCGTCAAATCCAATGAAGCTCTGATCAGTCACCATCGTTTTTTCTGAGAGCTGACCTCGCTGCATGAGATTCAGCACGGTTTGCCAGTCGATTGGTTCCGAGCCGTAGGACGCTTTCATTTCGACCTCGCGCCCGATCCACTCAACGGTCAACAGGTCGACGTCTTCCCATGCCATTGAAACCACCAACACCTGTCCACCTTTTCGAACCATCTCAAGTCCCTGCTGAAGTGTTAGTTTCGCAGCGGCCGCATCGAATGCAACTGGAACGCCAGATCCTCCTGACCGTTCGAGTACGTCTGCAACTACATCAACATCCATCGGATTCATGACTGTCGACGCACCGAGTGCTTTTGCAGATGCCGAACGCGCTTCTGCTGGTTCAGAAACTATCACTTCGGACGCACCACCAGCATTCAACACTTGCATCACAAGCAATCCGATCGGCCCCGCTCCCATAACAACAGTCTGATCACCAATCTTGAACTTGGAAGTCCTAACGGCGTGAACGGCAATGGATGCGGGCTCAGCGAGCACGGCAAGCTCGTCACTCACTTCCTCAGGAATTCTTAGAGGCAGCCATTCAGGCAGCACTGCGTACTCTGCGAATCCACCAACCATCGTGGTTTCGATTCCAACGGTACGGGCGCTATATCTTTCGGTCCGAGTGATCGGTACAGGTGCATCCGCTGGACGAACTCCGCCTCCGCTGACTACTCGATCGCCCTCTTTTAATTGGCTGACATCTCGACCAGTCTGAACTACTTCACCGATGTACTCGTGCCCAAGAATCGAACCCGAATTCGCCATACCGTACTGAAAACGATGAACGTCCGATCCGCAAAGACCCGAGTACTTGATTCTCACCAGGACTTCATTCGGTCCTGGCTCAGGTATTGGAACGTCCTCAATTTCGATCTGTTGGGTTCCGCGAATTACGGCAGCTTTCATTTAGTGCACCAGTTAGTAAGGGTTGCGAACGACGGTTCATTTTCGAGAACCGCCACTCGATTTCGTATGTAACAATCCAGCCGCCGGATTATGCAGCGGGTATGAACGGCGGTCAAAGTATTAGAAACATGAGGTGAATCATCTCCAGGCTCGAAAACAAAGTTGCGATAGTCACAGGGGCAGGAACACGCTCGGAAGATGTTGAAGGGGTTGGTGCTTCAACTGCCAAAGTATTTGCACGCAACGGTGCGAAAGTGGTGATCGTCGACATGGATGAACAAGCGGCCAACCGAACACTTGCGTCAATTCAAGACGAAGGTGGCCAAGCCGAGAAATTCATTGGAGACGTATCTAACGAAGACGATTGCAAGGGCATAGTTGATGCAGCAGTGGTCAACTTCGGAACCGTCGATGTACTAATGAATAGTGTCGGCATTGGTGGACCCGGAGTCACGACCGAAGTCACTGAAGAATCCTGGTACAGGGTCCTGGATGTCGATCTGAAAAGTACGGTCTTCATCTCGAAGTACGCGATCCCCGTGATGGAAAAGAACGGTGGTGGTTCGATTATCAACGTTTCATCGGTGGACGGTATGCGTGCTGCGATGACCAGGAATATTCCCTATGCCGCTGCGAAAGGTGGGATGATCACCGTGACCAAGGCAATGGCAGTACACCATGGACGCCAGAATATCCGGGTCAACTGCATCGCTCCGGGAATGCTCTACACAGCAATGACGGCAGCGATGGATGACCGTCGGCGGCAGGTCAGACGAGACATCGCACCCCTCGGAACAGAGGGAAAAGCTGAAGACATCGCAATGGCTGCGTTATTCCTGGCGAGTGACGAGTCGCGGTGGATCACTGGAGTGCTGCTGCCGGTTGATGCGGGGCTTATGGCGGCAGGTCCGCAGAGCCTACTCAACAACGTTCTTGAGGACTGGGAGTACGTGTAGTGAGTTCACGTAACCGTGCAACTGGCCGGTCGAACTCAATCTCAAATATCCGGTTTCGGGACACAGTGTCCAAGCCGTTCGACTAACCACCGTTTCTTTGTAATATCCCGCAACCAACTCAAGATCTGAAACGAGAGAACTGAACGATGTCATACACATTCCAACCGAACGAAATGTACCGAATGCCCACTCACTTTGGTCCTGCAACCGGTCCTCGACGCGGACCAGACGGTAGGAAATTCCTCTGTGAAGACAATCCAAAATCTACCTCGCTTCGGGTCTCGTTTTTGTCCAATTCCTCACAGCTGGAAAAGCTCCTTCCACCAGGATTCGAACTTTACGGCGACCCAGTGGTGACCGTGAACGCGTCGTACATAAAAGAAATCGAGTGGCTGGCAGGTCGTGGTTACAACGTGCTGGGTGTAACCGTCCCCTCCCGGTTTAAGGGACAAGTCGATGACGTAGTTGGTCCGTTTCTGTTCGTTTTATGGGAGAACCTTGCTGACCCGATCATTACCGGCCGCGAGGAGCTAGGATTCTCGAAGATCTACTGCGAGCTTCCCGATATACGAGTGGCTCAAGGTTCGGCTGCGTCACAGGCATCCTGGCTTGGATTTACATTCCTCGACATGGAAGTGAAAGATCTCAAGCCTAGAACTGAAGCAGCACCCACAGGTCGTGACGACGGCCAACTGCACTACAAGTACATGCCTCGGACCAGTGAGTGGGGAACCGCCGATGTGCGGTACCCGGTGATTACACCTGCCGAAGGATCAAACGCGAAAGTAACTGAAGATCTCGTTGGGCACGGCACATTAAACTGGCATGAAGCGCGCTGGGAAGATCTTCCAACGTTCTATCAGGCAGTAAACGCCTTCGCTGAACTGGAAGTCAAAGAGTACGTGTCGGCGGGGCTAACTCGTTCTGTCGGTGGGAAGGACCTGAGCGATCAACGGATCTTGAAGTAGTTCGCTGTCTAACCCATATGTGAACCGCCGGCGACGTTTATCGCTAGGCCGGTTAGATAGTCGGACTGTGACGAAGCCAGGAACGCAGCGACATCTGCTACGTCCTGTGGCTGAGCTATCCGTCCAAGCGGATTGTTCTCGTTGACTCGCTCGACCATTATGTCACGCCATTCTTCAGTTGACGTTTCGGCATCGGGTTTCAGAGCAGAAGCCATTCCGTATACGCGTTCAGTCTCGACGAGGCTCGGACAAATGGCGTTTACATTTATTTTGTGAGCAGCAAGTTCCTGGGCGAGAGACTGCGTGAAGCCGATTACTCCAAATTTCGAAGAGCAGTAGGCAGCAAAACGAGCAGAGCCGACTTTTCCAGATACCGACGACATGTTGATGATTTTTCCGCCCCCGCCTCGTTGGATCATGTGCCGTGAAACTGCCTGGGACATCAGGAACGTCCCTTTCAAGTTCACACCAATCACTAGGTCCCATACGTCTTCTTCAAGCTCAACAACAGGGACTCGATCAGGACCCGCAGGCGCGCCTGCGTTGTTCACAAGAATGTCGATCTTTCCGAACTCTTTAAGTGCACCTTCGATCATCGATGCAACATCATCTGAATCACTCACGCTTCCCGTTAGCGCGATTGCTTTTCCCCCTGAGTCGTTGATTTCTTGAGCAACCACATCGAGACCACCCCACTCTGGTGTTGCGTTTTTTGTCAGGTCAGCGACAACAAGAGTTGCTCCCTCGGCGGCTAAACGATTCGCAATACAACGACCAATACCGTTTTTTCCACCGGCACCAGTTACAAGGGCGATTTTTCCATCAAGGTCGTACATGAATTCCTCTGATGCTTTTACAGGGTAGGAAGTTTGAGATCTTCCTCAACTATCTGCTGCCATTTGAGCATAATGACTGCTCAATTCCCATTCAAATTCTTTCTGCGACAGTACTTTAATCTCATAAAGTGATCCGGTTTCAAATCACCGGATCACTTTTTCCTGTATGGCAAATAACCCCAAATAACATGTGAATGTTTGGTTCGGTTGGGACGGAAAATAGTCAAAATCGCACTACGCCAACATTGCTAAATCATGCAACGCAGGTGGTAAATTCCCGTCATTCAAATTTCGACGAGGCAATGGAGTTACTCGAATGCTTACAGCCGGAGCTGGACGCGCCGACATCACACCACCAATAGGGATTGCTCACGCCGGTTGGGGAGCTGCGACTCACCAGCGTGCAGAAGGCGTAGATATGCCGTTCTATTCGACAGCGTTGTATGTGACCAACAGTGAGTTAGAGCTGGCAATCGTCGATCTTGATGTTGGAGTTCTCACGAATTCCGATGATGCAGCAATTCGAGCTGAAGTTGAACGCACTTCGGGTGTGAAATCCGAAAACCTCAGACTCACTGCAACCCATACTCACTCAGGTCCTGTCAACCGTGGTTCCTGGCTAGATGAAGGAATGGAACTAGTTGGTCCTTACTGGGACTCGCTCCCAGGTCGCGTCGCAGAGTCAGTTAATGCTGCTAAGTGGTCAGCGAAGCCTGCGCACGTTGGTGTCGGGAGTGGATCGTGCTCGATCAATGTGAACCGACGCCCTGCCCTTGATGACGGCACCTTGTTCACCGGAAGAAACTGGGACGGATTCGTTGATCGAGAAGTTGGAATCGTTGCAATCAACGACCACGACGGCAATGCGATCGCGACACTTCTTAACTACACGTGCCACCCGACAATCCTGGGTCCAGCAAACAAACTTTTATCACCGGACTACCCCGGCTATGCACGCAGAGTGGTGGAGCAATATGCCGGTGGACTATGCCTTTTCTTGCAGGGGGCGGCCGGAAACTGTGGTCCAACCCATGGATTTATCGGCGAGCGCGAGGTAGCGGAATGGCTCGGGACTCGACTGGGGTTAGAAGCTGCAAAAGTTCGACTTGAAACTGACCCTATCCCAAGGAAAGAACGGCTGGTAGAAGTAGTGCCATCAGGTGCTGATCTCGGAATGTATGAGGATGATGCAGCTGGCGAACCCGACGACACTTTGCGAGTGGTCAATACAACGGTTGAACTACCGGTCGGGCAATTCCCTGAAGTTGCCGAGGCGCAGGCGGAGTTCGACCGAATCGTCGGGATTTTGAAGGAGACCCGCGAAAAGGGATCCCAAGCCGAAATCAAGGAAGCCGTGAAGAACGCCAAACGCCAAGGATTTGTTTTAAGCAATGCAATGCGGACTGAAAACGGTCCAATGTCTATGCCTATCCAGGCAATGAGAATCGGCCCAGCGGCTCTAGTCGGAATCCCGGTCGAAGCGTTCTCAGAAATTGGAAACGCAGTGAAAAAAGCGTCCCCAGCCAGACAAACCCTGTTCAGCGGATACTCGAATGGCTATCTCGGGTACATGCCAATGGCGGATAACTTTGAAGAAGGTGGCTACGAGGTAACGACTACGCCAATGGCTGCCGGAGCTGCCGAGGAAACAATAGCCGCTTGCAACGACGCAATCTCAGTGCTCTGGCGGTAGTTGACCGGCTTATTCGCTCTTTCATCCTTTATTTAGTCGACTCCGAGTATCTTTCGAGAGTTTCCTAATCGAGCACTCAACTCAAGGGACTAGTTCACAACAAAAGAATTCCCTTCTGGAAAATCCGCAGTTAATGCGCCTCTGGGCAGTCGGTTGGATGACTGGCATCATGATGTGGCTAGAGTTGCTGGTGGTCGCGCTTGTTGCGCTTGAACTAACCGGATCACCATTCCTAGTTTCGGTGATGTTCTTCCTGCGGTTTGTTCCGATGCTTTTCGGATTCGGAATTGGAGTGCTTGCGGAACGATTCAATCGCAAGTACTTGATGATCTTAGGACTCGCTGTTCAGGCAGGAACGTCACTTTGGCTCGGATTGCTAATCACAAATGATTCTCTACAGTACTGGCAGCTCGCGCTCGGTAATTTTGTAATCGGTGCGGTCATGGCAAGCGAGTTCCCGATACGTAGAACGATGATCGGTGAAGTAGTTCCAAAAACGACTGTAGGCAGGGCTATCTCTCTAGAGCAATCGACCAACTCTTTATTCCGAATTCCTGATCCATTTATTGGTGGAGTCTTCCTAGCAACGATCGGTGCTCAAGGTGGATTTTTCCTCGGTGTTGCGCTTTATTCGGTCGGACTCTTGATCGCACTTTCGCTGAAGTATGAACGTCCGGCTTCGTCGAACGAACTAGTTGGCCCAGTTACTCAAGTCATCGAAGGAGTTCGCTACATAAGCAAGAGTCAGCTGATGGTTGGAACGCTTGCTGTAACGCTGATCCTAAATATGTTCGGGTTCTCATATTTGAGCCAGCAACCTGTCGTAGTGAAACAGGTGCTAGAAGTCGGTGAAGTTCTCATTGGGGTGCTGCAGTCAGTCGAAGGTGCAGGAGCTTTTGTTGGGGCATCACTTATCGCGATGTATGCCCAACCGCGCCAGTACCCACATATATTCATGTGGGGTTCGAGTTTGTACCTGGTCGCAATATTGCTATTCTCAAAGTCCGAGGTCTACTGGCTAACGTTGATCATTATGTTCATCGGTGGAATTGGAATGTCGGGTTTTGCAACCATGCAATCGGCAATCATGATTTACACGTCATCTCCTGAAATGCGAGGGAGAGCACTAGGTTCAATCGCGGTACTCATCGGTCTGGGACCGTTTGGACAACTTGGTATTGGAGCGCTGGCTAGCTTGCTGGATCCAGCCACAGCGGTTCTGATCGTTTCTGGTATCGGAATCGCGCTCATGGCAGTCGCATTCATTCTTATTCCAGCAATGAGAACTTCCCGCAGTATGAAAGACACAACTGCTTAACCAAAAATCTCCTGCAAACAACGTTCACAGGAGATCCTAGTCCGATAACTCAGTTGTTGACTAATGTAGAAATACTTTGGCTATATCGTGAATCACACCATCAGAAGGGATCATGTCGGTGATGAGAATATTGTCATCGTCGATCATTACCATGCCAATCATCATTTCCGGCTGGAGCTCGTAACTTGCAGCATTGTCGCTCAGGTAAGACTTACCACGTCAGCAGCCATCACCTCACCCGCCACCACGGGTACTTCTTGAAACACATTGAGAGACGGAACGTTATCGAGTTGATAAGCGACAACGCAGTCTGGCAGAGCCCCAAAATTCACAGTCGGATAACGCAAAGACATTGAATGGTCTATAAAAAGCCTGAGTTTCTTAGGCGACACGCTGCCTCAAGGGCAGTCACCGGATCTCATCACAACCATCGTTATCGGCTAAATCGACAAAAGTCTTTGATACAAAAAATACTATTCACAATCTGCTGATGGAGTTGAGGTTCTAGTAGCCGCGACAGTTGTTAGCTTAGGAACATAACTTATGTAGGCTGCCCGCAGAAGAAATATTTCGCCGGAAAAAATAAAACTGCGTAATTTTTTATTTCGTGTGCGCTCTTACACGGGCAAGGCGTTGTAGGTTGTATTCGTTTGGATAATATGCTCTGATAATCCGGGTAATTTACATGTCCTGTTTTTGTATTACCAGGCGCCGGAAAAACTAGAAACTATTTCGGCAATCAAGCCTCGGAGCACCTGAGGATTTTCCGCATCGTTCGAGATAAATGTAGATAACTGGTCGTTTGCCGAGGATGCGGATCTACAGCCCTAACTCGAAAGCTGCCTCTTCGGCCACCAGCTAAGATTTCCTAGTAAGGCCGTCATACTCGGGACCAGTAGCGCTCGCACTACAAACGTGTCGATTAAAACTCCAAGCATTACTGCGAATCCGAGTTGGAATATGTCTCTAAGTGGAAGTGTTGTTAGAACAGCAAACGTTCCTGCCAAAATTATTCCTGCAGAAGTAACAACTCCTCCTGTCCGCCCTACAGCAGTAGCGATGCCGTTGCTAATGCCCTCCTTGCGGATAGCCTCTCTGATTCGGGACATGACAAATATGTTGTAGTCAGCTCCGAGTGCGACCAGGAATATGAACATCCAAACACCGTTCGAGTACGCCACCCCGGTGTGTCCAAAAACTTCCTGAAAGATGAACACTGAAATTCCGAACGTTGCCCCGAAGCTGACAATCACACTGAATACGAGGTATAGCGGTGCCACGATCGATCGCAGCAGTATGATGAGGACACCGAAGATCGCAAGTAATGAAACCGGCGCGAGCCAGGAAATGTCGGCATCAATTGAAGCCTTGGTGTCCGCTTGAACAGCAGATTCCCCTCCGACGAGAATTTGGATCCCGAGAGCCGAGCTCAAAGGCGACTCGGCGACTGTCGAGCGAATAGTTTCAATGCGGGTCAACGCAGGTTGGTCATACGGATCGTCACCGAAGATCAGGTCAATTCGAGCTGTGGTTCCATCAGGCGAGACGAATCTCTGATTCCCGAAGATCGCCGCCTGCGATTCAGACGCTGGTACACCGGTAGGTCGAGTTGGTCCGGTGACGCTGATTACTCCGTCGATATTGGCAAGAGAATGCGAAATGCTCTCAAGCTCTTCGAAGTTTGCAAGGACGTTACCCTGCTCCACATTGACGAATACCTGAGTTGGAGCGAGCTGACCAGATGGGAATGAGGTGGTGAGCAGTTCATATCCACGCTTCGATTCAGCATCGTCGGGGAATCCGTCGATGAAGTTGAAACTTGGTGAAATGCTCCAGGAAGGCAACGTGCCAAGGACGATTAGCACCATCGTGACGACGAAAACAGCTGCGGGTCTGCGTGACACGTAACGTCCAACGCTATGCCAGAAACCATCGGTGCTGATAGAAGATTGTTGAACAAGGGGTCGCGGCCAGAACGCTAAACGCCCGAGCATGGCGATGACAGCAGGCATCACCAGTAGACCCGAGAGCAACACTATGCAGATCGCTAGAGCGAGCATGGGACCGAGTGATTTGAACGAACCGAAGGAGGCGAACGTGAGGGCAAACATTGCCACTACTGTCGTGCCAGCCGATCCTGCAATCGAAGGTCCGACATGACTCATCGTAGAGCGCATTGCAGTCCACTTATCAGAGTTCAAAACCAGCTCTTCGCGATATCTCGAAACAATGAAGAGTGCGTAGTTGGTTCCGGCTCCAAAGACCAGTACCGACATGATCGCAGTGACCTGACCGTTCAGAGGAAGATCGAACTGCTGTGACAACATAGCAGCCAACGACTGCGACAAGGTCAAAGCAGAGCCAGTGACAATGAGAGGAACGATCGCCAAGACGGGTGACCTGTAAATAATCAGCAGAAGGACAAGCACGAGCAGAACGGTGACCAACGTCACGCGAAGGTCAATTGAATTGAACACCTCTACCGCATCATTAATGATGCCGGCGGGGCCGGTGACCGCGGTCTCAATTTGCAGATTTCCCCCGACCAGTTTCGCCTGTTCAGAAATCCAAACGACAGCTGCTCCGAATTCAGACCCAGAAGGCGAGCCACCAATCGTGACTACCGCCATCGCAGTGAGTGAATCAGGAGCCACAAGCGAAGCGAATGCCCCGG
>JAYQWG010000026.1:0-2192 GCA_038150225.1 Chloroflexota bacterium | reverse complement strand
ACTACCGCCATCGCAGTGAGTGAATCAGGAGCCACAAGCGAAGCGAATGCCCCGGGCGAATCCTCAGGAGTAAGGACAGAAATTATGTTTTCAGGCGCCTCAGAGCTCCGAGCTGCTTCTGCGAAATTTGATATCGGCCCTTGAACGACGTCATAACCGCTTGGGCTATTGAACACTACTAGGGCTGGTATTCCATCTCCAGTCGGAAATTTTTCTGATGACAGCTGTGCAGCAGCCACAGATTCAGCTCCGGCTGGCAGAAACTCCTCTTGGTCGCTTGTAGTGACCTCGGAAAGATTAGGGGCAATAGAACTGATAGCGCCGATGATGGCAAACCAGACTGCTATGCCGATGATAGCTCCGCGTTTGGCGGAGGAGCTAAATAGTAAGAATTTCATTAGGTTCTAGCGGATGGTGTGTTCGGTGAAGCATTAGGCGCTTGCCTCGAACTCTGGGTATGTGCCACCAGCTAGCTCGGTAATCACATCAGAACGAACGCTAGGAATTAAGTAGGCACAATTCACACACTTGTACTCTAATCCATCCAGACCTTCATAGCTGTAGACAGCACCACTTGTGCATTTCGGGCAGGACTTCAAAAATAGCATCTCGATTTCTCCGCTCATTTGGCTAGCCCGCTGACCTAGGCAGTCGGGCGACTCAGGAAAACGATTCGGTGCGAACATCCGTCAACGGACGTTGGTACGAAGTTGTAGCGAGTACCGTAGCGTCACCATTCAAAGCGTAGGAAAGATGAGGCTCGCGTAGAAAGTTTCCCGTTCTCGCCCCTTTCAGCATTGACGCAAATCCGCTTGTGTAACGCCCAGAAAGTTCCCAGCAGGTTGATACAACGATGACAGAACCAATTGCAATTACACAGAGCATTTCCATCGTTCTAACTTCCTTGGCCGGCCCGACGATTTGACTTCGTCGATTTACCGAAATTTTTCAGACCTTGTACTGAGTTTCTGAGCGATTCTTAGACATCGTATACCCGAAATGTTGTGGAGTAAAGTCATCATATATGTAATAATGTTGACATGAGCCCAAAAAACCTGGCTAAACCTAAAGCCTCAGATCTCGACAAACATCGCCACGCTCTGCTTGAGGCATTGCTCGCCGGAGATTCCCTACTTGCAACTAAATTGATCGACGAAGCCATTTCGAACAAATGGGAGCCGTCATCAGTCTATGTAAATATCGTGGGTCATTCGATGGCGGAAATCGGTGCTATGTGGCATCGGGGACGTTTGACTATTGCTGAGGAACATCGGGCGACTCAAATAGCCTTCAGGCTTCTGGCACACGCTCAAGCCTCTTACATCACCGACCATCGGGTCGGGCTCAAGGCCATCGTCACAGCGGTAGAGGGCGACCAACATATGGTCGGTGGTCTCACTTTCGCTGATTTACTTCGATTCGAAGGATGGGACGTAGACTACCTTGGCGCAGACATGCCGATTGAGGACTTGTACGCTTTGGTCGAGAGTACTCGTCCAGAACTACTAGGGCTCTCCGTAACGCTTCCCGACAGTCTCGAATCGGCGATGCGCACCGTCGAGAGGGTGAAGTCCAATGGATTCTCTCCTACTGTAGTTGTCGGAGGGGGTGCGCTATCGGAGAACATTTCTCGAAAGCGAATGTCAGAAGCTGGAGCAGACTTTGTTTCTTCGAATTCCCTTGAAGCAGTTGAGTGGATTCTAGAGAAATTCGACCTGGGGTTCTCGGCCCGAACTTTGGATGCAATGCTCGCCGATATCGGGCAACGAATCCAATCTTTGCGAAAAGAACTCGGGATCAGCCAGGGCGATTTAGCGAAGTCGGCCTCATTGGATCGGTCATACATTTCGGCTGTTGAGCATGGCAAGCAAAACGTTAGCTTTGCGACTTTGAAGGCTATTGCTGATTCACTGAAGGTGCCAATCACTGAGTTGATCGACGAGGATTAGATGGCGGAATTAATGTCTACTCTTACGGAAAATACTCGTGAGACTTTGCCTGCTATTCAGCGCCTGAGCGACGGATCTTATGAGCTGCAATCTCGCATCCTCCTAGAAGCTGGAATAGATGAAGTGTTTTCATTTTTCGCTGATCCAACAAATCTCAACCAGATAACACCAGAGTGGCTTCATTTCGGGATTGTCACGCCAATGCCAATTTCAATGTCTGCGGATGTCACTATCGAGTACAAA
>JAYQWG010000025.1:21908-34576 GCA_038150225.1 Chloroflexota bacterium | reverse complement strand
CTGCAGTACCTCGTCGGTCGGATTGCCATGAAGCGCAATCATCGGTTGCATAAATAAGTCCCCCGTTCCTGGAATATCTCGCTCGGATTTACTGGGCATCCGAAAGCGAGTTGGAATTTAGCACGCCACTGTCAGCGCATGTCGCTACGAACGTGAGGGTTTTGCAGCCTAAAGCTTCCGCAATTCGGGCGATGTAAATATGAGCCAGAGGTGAATTACGAGATAAATCGCTGTGCCTCCAAGCATCATTTCGCTGTTTCCGATGAGCTCACCAATCCACGCGCCGAGGAACCATCCCAACATCATCATTTGAAGTGACAGGGAATAAACCGACATCACTCTGCCGATCATTTTGCTATCGGTTTGAGATTGCAGCAAAGCCATTACAGCCGACGACCAGATCGGTATCGCCGCACCGATAATTCCAAGTGAGAAAAGAGTTAGTGGGAAGTTCGTTGAAAGCGCGAACGTCGGCACAGCGATGGCAAACATTACTGTCGCAATCAACACAGCCGGAATCCGCCGATTTGGATCTCTCCGGGCAGAAATCCACAACGCCGATGCTCCCTGCCCAATCGCCCACGCAGCAAGCATAAAGCTGAAGCCGGTCTCTCCCACGTCGAATCGATCCCGCGCATACACCGGCATGATCGGGACAAAAGCTGCGCTGAATATGACCGAGAATGCGAGCAGTGACAAGCGACTAATTACAGGGTTAGACCTGATGTATCGCAGACCGTCCATCATTTCCTGTATAGCCGAGGCACGTTCCGCGGTCACCGGTTCATCTTTAGGCATTCGATACGTAAATCCGGTCGAGAGAACGTACATCACTATCAACGCAAAAAACGGCGAGGCTAGTCCGAAAGGCCCGATCAAGATTCCAGCCAGCAAAGGGCCACCAGCCCGCGCAAAGCTGTACGCCAGCGTGTTTAGTGAGTTGCCTGCCTGTAGCGAATTCAGGGGAACGTAATTTCGAACCAGGGTTTGAGAAGCAGGCATTCCCATTGCAAGTACAGCACTCGAAACAATTGACAGTGTCACGATCTGCCAGAGGGCAAGCGAATCACTCATCACTACCAATGCAGTGAGAATCGCCAGGACCAGTAATACAAGTCGCTCCCACAGCAGAATTAGTCTGCCGCCCAACCGGTCGACGAGAACTCCAGCAAACAAGCCAATCGCGATTGCTGGAATCACTCGCAAACCCATGGCGGCGCCGACCCAGAACTGAGATGCGCCGAGCTCCAGGATCACCCATGACTGGGCCATCATCCTCAGTTCAACGCCAGTGTTGTTGGTGAAGTTGCTGAGGAAAAGGTTCCTGAACGCTCGCTGTGAGAGAAGCTCTACGGCCGGGACATTCTTGTAGCGAGCGAACATAAGTGTTAGTACAGCCCTGTTTCGCCAGGTTCAGGTGGAATGATGTACAAGCCTGCACCTTTGCGCCTGCTCCCCGGCATTCCAGTGCCCTTGGTCTTGAGTGGATTCGCATTCATTTCAGCGATTGCATCTTCATCGACCGTGAATCCGAGTCCCGGTGCATCGCCCATTTCAATGAATCCATCGACAATATCGTTGTCGATCGACACGCCGGTTGGTGGAGTCAGGTCTTTCACTTCCTGGGCAAGATGGTTCGGTGCCGCGGCTGCTGCGTGAGCCATACAACTGCCCGGTGACCCAATGATCGAGATTGGGAGTTCATACGCTTCAGCGAAATGAGCGATTTGCAAAAAGCTCGTGACGCCTAGGGTTCCGAACTGAACTACATCTACTGCTTCGTTGTGAATCAGCGGGTAAAACTCGTCGATGCCATTGATGTTTTCACCCGTAGCTACCGCCGTTTTAACGCCACGAGATATTTGCCTTAGGCCCCGATAGTCCCACCGCCTTCCCGGCTCTTCTGCCCAGGTTAAATCGAACTTTTCTTCGATTCTTGAGATATATCGAATTGCCTGTTTTGCCGACCAGTATTCATTCGAGTCGATCATCAGCAAAGGCTCTTTGGCGTTCCTCTTTAGGACATCCCGCATGATCTCTAACCGGCGCATGTCCGAGTCGAAATCAAGACCTACTTTGAGCTTGCCGCCATCGACTCCTCGGTCCGCGTACTCGGTGTAAAACTCAACTAGCTCGTCGTCGGTCATGCCCATGTCTAGCCCCGACGCGTAAGCCTTTACCCGTGGCTCGCTGGCACCAAGGAATTTCCAGAGCGGTTGCCCGGCATCCTTCGCTTTGATGTCCCACATTGCCGAGTCGAGAGAACACATTGCCCCATACATTGAGCCTTCGACACCGCCCTTGAAACCAACGTCAGACATCTCTTTCCAGAGACCGATTACGCCTCTTGGGTCTTTGCCTTCGAGAACTGGAAACAGCTTTGCAACATCAGGTGATGATTGAGGGACAATCCCCGTGACCCCTGCGTCCGTCTCAAGGAAAAGATATGTCGCTCTGGAAACGTCATCAGGTGAAACGCTGTTGGCATCGCCAGACGGGTGACCCCTGTGGTAAAGCCAGGAAAGTTCTCGATATCCGGTTATTTTCATTTGATGATTCCAGTCAAAGAGGTCATTGCGCTTGTGGGGAACGAGAATACACGTGGCATCACCAGATGCGTCGCTCGAGGAAGTGCAAATGGCAAGTAGGTATTTAACATCGGCTTCACCTACCGTCATCCTGAGCTTGTCGAAGGATCCACGCTTCTGGCGGTCTTCAAGAGATGCGGAAGTAAATCCCACCGTCCTTCAATCACGGCTTCTTTCTTCGCCCGCCGCCAACGCTTGAGTTGACGTTCAGCCTCCACAGCCTCTCTCATCAAAGCAAACTCTTGACTAAACACCAAGGTCACAGGTCTGCGGTTCACAGTCCAACCTGGAATCAGCCCTTGCTGATGTTGCCTGACACGGGTTTCAAGATCGCTGGTCGAACCGACATAGTAACGTCCACCTCGGCATTTCAAAATGTAGACGCAGGGAATCATTTCAGCAGTCTATGAAAAAGCGATCCTTCGACGGGCTCAGGATGACACTTCAGCGATCCACACTCAAAACTACTGACATCGTGAGCGCGCCTGTCCTGATCTCGTCAAAGCGTAAAGGAAATTACGGTTCAAGTACTCAAGCTTCGACTAATGCCGTGCGCAAACCATCGGCGTTTTTGAAGTGATGAGCGGTCCAGCCTAGTTTCCGGGCACCTTCCACCTGTGCGACACCATCGTCAGTGAAGAACGCTTCGTGATGCTCGATCCCTGCCAAGTTAGCTGCGTACTCGTAAATCTCAGGCTCAGGTTTCACGAATCCTGTATCTGAAGCATTCACCACGTAGTCGAAATACCCGGTGAGTCCGTGCTTCTCTATCTCCCACGGCAGGCGAGTTGTCGCATTTATGAACAGTGCAACAGGCAATTTAGTTTTGCACTCATCAGCGATCGCCAGAACATCTGGAATTAGCTTGCCGTTTCTCTGATTCCAGTCGGCAATTGCTGCGTCTACCTTGTCATCTGGAAATCGTTCTTTCAGAACTTCACCGACTCCCGCGCGCCATTCCTCGTTGGTTACATGTCCGCGAATAGCAGGATCAACATGTTCTTTGGCAAACGCCACTTCTCTGAAAGCTTCGATCGGAATACCGAATTCGTCCTGGAAACGTTGTTCATCGTAATGCCATGTTCTGAGCACTCCATCGAAATCAAAGAACACGCATTTGATCGCCATTACCCGTCGAATCCTCTGATCATTCCGCGGATGTACGAAACCTGCCCCAGGTGCTGGGACTCTTCAGCCATCAAGTGACCCAGAATCCATGCGCCATTATCCGATCCTTCACCGCGGTAAATGAACGGATACTCCCGATCAACGTCGCCTTCGGTCATCGAATCGATATGTTCGAGGGTCACTTCCCGAACCGCGTCGTAGTACTCCATGACATCGGCTATATCCAGTTCTTTTGAAGCCTCGACCTCGTCGAGCGAATCACCTCGTCCGTGACGGTCCAGCGTCATGCCAAGCCGTTCGTGCCATTCGTCTAACACCCAGATTCCCGGCAGCCCCTGGAGAGTGGATATCCATGTGTCTTCAACACGCGACATATGCCAGACGGTCCACAAAATGTGGTTCGACTGAGGATCAGGCTTCCAGCGCAACTCCTCGTCGGTCAGTCCTTCAAGTTTTCGTTTGAGAACTTCGTAGTACTCAACAAGATTGCCGCGAACAACGTCTTTGAATCCCAACCCTTGATCTCCGTAATTTTCTAGCCGTTCAGTCCACGAATCATTCCGCGTATCAAAGCTATCTGACCCAGGTGCTGCGATTCCTCAACCACCACGTGACCCAGGATCCATGAAATCTCTATTGGTCCCCGGTTTCTGGTTTGCTCTCGAGTCGCATCCATATCGGCATCAGTTAAGGAATCGATAACTTTGAACCCGGCTTCACGCACGGCATCGAAGTAGGCAACAATGGAGTTGATATCCCGACCAGGGAACGCTCGGACCTGATCCATGGTTTGCCCCCAGCCGTTGCCTTCGTCTGCAATTCCGGTTCGAGACTGCCAGTCACCAGATTCCCAAATGGTCGCGCCTTCACCAACAACACCGTTGATCCAATTGTCCTCGACGCGCGCCATATGCCAAACAAGCCAGATAATCGTGTTGGTGTCGAGGCTCGCTTGCCAGGTAAGTTCGGCTTCTGTAAGTCCGTCGAGTTTCTGTTTCAACTCATCCAGATATTCGGTCATCGCGCTTTTGATTGCATCTCGAAACGAACTCATAAGTACCCCTGAAGCTTAGACATATTTCTCGTGAATATCCTCGAGGTTCATACGACCTTCGAGGTTTCTCAATACCGCCAGATTCTGATCAACCTCGTCACGGTTCCGCATCCCAACAAGTGCTACATCGACAAGGTTATTGGAAAGCACGAACTGTAACAGTCCGGCTGAATAATCGAAGTCGTCACCGGGCCGCACCGCTGCGTGCCACCGCTGGAATACTGATGCGGTAAGCGAGCGCATCGTCACAACGCCCATGCCAGCCACTTCGGCTTCATGGATCGACCCAAACGGACGAGTTGGCTCGTAACTGTGCTGGAACACGAGGTTGTAACACGTTTGCATCACATCGAATCGACCGGATTCGATGAATTCGTACACTGGTGGATTCTGGTCCTCGGTGGTGAATCCAATGTGACGAATCAATCCCTGATCTCTGGCTTCTTCCAGTGCCTCGAGTGTTCCACCAGCACCTAATGTTCGTTCCCGAGCCTCAGGTGTGTAGGTGGTTCCGTGGACCTGCACCAGGTCAATGGATTCCAGCTTCAGGTTTTCTAAAGATTTCTCGACCGACTTAAACGGTTCGGGATCAGCATGAGAAACTTTTGTGGCGACATAAAGTTCCGTCCGCCTTGCACCTATTCCAGCTTCAGTAAGACCTTCGCCAAATATTCGCTCGCTCTCGCCGGATCCGTACGCAGCAGCCGTGTCGAAGTAGTTGATTCCCGATTCGACCGCGTACTGAATCGCGTCGATCACGTCAGAACGCTGTTTCGATTCCTCAGGTGAATACTCGGTCAGGTAGTTGGCAAGACCAGCTGGAGCTCCACCAAACCCGATCCTTACTGCCTCAAATCCAGTTTTGCCTATTCGCGCAGTTTCCAAACTGTTCCATCCCTAAATGAAAGACCTTCACCTGACACGGTGAAGGTCTCGTTCGATTCCAGTTGCAACCTCGTCGCCTAGCTGCCCGCACCTTGCTTCGTCACCGCTTCGATCATCGCCTGGATGTAGCCGTTTGCGAATGCCCTGCCCCGGTGTCCCCAGTCAGTGTCCTGGTGGGTGTGCGGCACATGGTCATCAATAAAGAATGAGTCGTACCCGTTGTCGTAGTACGTCTTCATCGCTCGGTACATATCGACGTGACCCGTGTTGATGAACTCCTCGTGGAAGTCTTCAGGATTCGGCACGGAGACATTTCGGAAGTGCACATAAAGCACCTTCTTCTTCTGCACCATTTCAGCAATAAACTTGTACAGCGCATCACCGGCTGAATCGAACATTTCCGAGATCGTTCCCTGGCAGAATTCGATCGCACAATGGTCCGACGGATAAATATCCAGGTAGCGCCGGTAGTTGTCGTACGACCTGAACAGTTGTGGAATACCGCCAAGGTCATCTACCGGTGGATCGCATGGGTGGATTCCAAGTCGAATTCCTTCTTCCTCGGCGACAGGAGTAATGATCTTTATCCAATACTCGAGGTTCTCCCACATTTCTTCTTCGGTGTATTGACGACCGTGGGTGTATGGCATCTGTTTAGCATCTTCGTAGTTGAAGGCAGTTGCGACAGCTCCACCTCGAATTAGCTTCGGTGGGGTTCGCCATACGTGGGAAGGCATCCAGTTGTAACCGAAGATAGGGATGCCGGCGCGAGCCATGTTACGCACGGTCGTGATCATGTTTTCGATCTGCTCATCGCGCTTTGGACCGTTCAGCATGATGTGGTCATAGAACTGAGTTGGAACGTTCTCAAGTGCGGAAAGCTTCATCCCGTAGCTTTCGACCATGTTGCGCAGTTTCACAAGATCGTGAAGTGACCAGGTGCCGTTGTAGTTCGGCAGGTCCGGGGTGTTTAGCAAAATGTCTGTCGCCCCGTACTGCTGGGCGAATCGCAGGTACTCCGGTGTTGCCTGCTTGAACTGTCCAAATCCTGGTCGCATGCTCGTCGTAACTCCCGATCTTTCGTGACTTCAAAACCTCAACTCGACAGAGTCGGGTTTGGTCGCCACAACTTACACGCGGTTTACAGCTAACGGAAGTCTGACGTAACACTTCTTAGACTCGACTATCGTTGGTCATTTGAAATACTTCTACGAAAGAGAAACTAGCCCTGTGAACAGCGACACTCTTAATTGCTAATCGACACCCACGCCCACATCCATCAGCACGACGAGTCTGAACACCGAGAAATCATCAATCGTGCCGTCGAAGCTGGAGTCGGCAAAATCATCACCGCCGGGGTTACAGTCGAGGACTCAAAAAAAGTACTCGAAATGGCAGATCGTCACTCCGAAATCCTTGCTGGTGTTGGAGTCCACCCAACTGATATAGACGAACGACTGACGGATGCCGACTACAAAGAACTGGCGGAAATGACCCAGCATCCTAGAGTCGTTGTGATGAGCGAAATCGGTGTTGACCACCAGTCACGTTCACCTAACCACGACTGGCAAGCTGAGGCGTTTCATTCGCAGATCGAAATCGCCAGATCGTCCGGTCTCCCCATCGTTTTTCATATCCGCGAAGACAACGATGACTACGACGCCGATTCAGCACGCTCTGCAGCGGTGGCAATCCTTAAGGAAACCAACGCTGGTGAACTCGGCGGGACTGCCCACTACTTTCAAGGCAGATGGACCTTCGCAAAAGAATTACTCGATCTCGGGTTTCATATTTCTTTCGCCAAGACACTGACTCGCATTAGCGACCTCGAGGAAACTGCAATCAAAGTCCCGGCAGAAAGAATCCTTCTCGAAACCGATGCGTACCCGCAAACCTTCAAAAAGAATCGCCAAAAGTGGACTGAACCACGTGACCTGCCGCTCGTCCTGGAAAAACTCTCACAACTCAGGAATGTGCCGGTAACGGAACTAGAAGAAGTAATTCAGCTAAACACTGAAACGCTTCTCGGTGAACGATACGCTTCGCTAACGTGACAAAAATACCTGTGAGATTCGCCCGGGCATTTGCGGAAAACCGCTATAAAATCATCTTCACACGCGTCAAAACTCACATGAACCACGATCACAAATGCGATCAACTGGTTCTCAGATGAGGGGCAAGAATTGACAGCACAATCCACCAATGTGGCTCTCAAAGAGTGGGCGGTAACGTCCGCAGCTCTTGCGCAGGGAGACCAAATTTTCATCCTTCGAAAAGGCGGAATTCGAGAGGATGGAAGGTACTTCAAAATCGAACACGACAGGTTCCTGTTGTACCCGGGTTTTTTCCATGAGGGAGAGATTCTGTTGAAGGCCGATCAACGTCATCGCCTTGAATCAACTTCAGATGACGATTACTCGCAGGAAATTCCACTAACGGTGTACTGCGAACTGGTTGAAACCCACGATATCTCCGAAGAATCGGATGTCACTGCGCTCCACGATCTCCACATTTGGTCAGAGGATTTTCCAGTTAAGCGATTCAACTGGAAGCCTCGCCACCCACTCAAGCTAATGGTTCTCCGCGCCTACAGCTTACCCGCCACTCATTTCGCAAAAGTCGAAGATTCATACGGCGGTTGCAAATCATGGGTCGACCTCGAAGACAACGTCGATCTTTCCACCCTGCAACCAGCACTAAGCGATGATCAGTTCGCGACAGAACTGGACAAACTCCACAAGGCGTTGAATCTCTCACCGGCCACCGTTTAAACGAACAGGAATTCGAGTAAGTGAAGTACCGACAAATTCAGTCAACTGACATAACCGTGTCCGAAGTCGGATTCGGCGTGTGGAGCGTATCCACCAACTGGTGGGGAGAAGTCTCCGAAGAAGATGGAATCAACCTGCTCCAAAAAGCACTCGATTCAGGCATCACTTTTTTCGACACCGCCGACACGTATGGCACGGGCTACGGTGAAGAAATTATCCCGAAGGCGCTGGCCGATCGACGTAACGACATCGTCATCGGAACTAAGTTCGGTTACGACATCGAAGCTCCTCGAACTGGTCACAAAGAGCGACCCCAGCGATGGGAACCTGACTTCGTGAAGAAGGCGTGCGAAAGCAGCTTGAAACGACTCCAGACCGATTACATCGATATTTACCAGTACCACAACCCGCGCCTCGACGTGCTTCAGAGACAGGACACCATTGGTGCTCTTGAAGACCTCAAAAACGAAGGCAAAATCAGGCACTACGCAGTAGCAGTTGGTCCTGACATTGGGTGGCGTGAAGAAGGCCTGTACACGATCAACGACATGAAAGTCCCGGCACAGTTGATCTACTCGATCCTCGAGCAGGACCCTGCCGACATCATGATCGAAGCGGCAGAAGAACAAGGCGTCGGAGTTTACTCTCGAGTGCCTCACGCATCGGGCATGCTCGATGGTACCTATACCAAAGACACGGTCATAGACGACATGCCCTTCGAGAAGTCGGACCACCGGGCTTACCGTCGAATGAAGTGGCTGAAACAGTCGGTAGAAAAACTCAAGAAGATCGACTTCATGTTCGAAGGAAAGCCAGCAACTATCGGGCAGATCGCAGTCAAATTTGTGCTCGAACCGTCGGTTATGGCTTCCTGCATACCGACTATGACTACAGTCGAACAGATCGAAGAGTACTCAGCAGTTTCCGACATCGACCCGATTCCGCAGGATGAGCTCGAACGTCTTGAACCGCTATATGAGGACAACTTCGGTACCGGTGACCGAGATCCACAAAAGTCGAGTACTTCCGGGACTGGCTGGGTAGACCACCTTGGCAACCCCGTCGAACGACAATTCGTAATCCCTGGCGTTAGCTAACCGGAGAAATCCGAATCGAGTTACTTGTGCTGTCGGCGATGAGTTCGCCGACGGTGCGAGGATTTCTTCGCCTTCTTGGAGACGTCGAATCCGCCAAATGAACCGGCCTCGGCAGATTCATCAGGTGCCTCGGATTAAGAATCAAGCTCGTCCTCGACATCCGGTTCGAACATTTCTTCAGCGACTTCGACGTGAGAGTCGGGTTGTTCCATCTCGGACGGTTCAGCTACTGCGACAGCGACTACCGATTCGATCGGTTCTCTTTCGGGTGCTTCCAGAGAGCCATCGATACGCCTCAACTCATTCTCGACAAAATTGAAGTCGCGTTGCGGAATGATGTGGAGCATTCCGAAGAATGCCAACCGCCAACGGTCAGGTGGCCACTTTTTCACATACTCCATGGTCGGACCTATCTGGTACGCGTCGACCAAAGTGTCGGGATCTAGAACCACGTCAGCTTCTATTTCGACCCTGTGCGCGAATGATTCAGATTCTCGGTGGTGCTTCCAAATCGGCTCTTCGTCTTCGAAACTTTCCGAAGTCACCGTTGCGGTTGCAGCGAACCCCTTTTTGTCTGAGACGTAGTAAAGGATGCGGTCTTCGGGTCCCATCCGGACGGCTTTACGTCGGTTCTTGGTATCGACACCCTGAATCGAAAAACCACGCTCGCGAGTAATGTCCAGGTTTTCCTGGGTTGTCACGAGCATCCAGTATGTTTTACCCAATGACACGCTCCGTCGCGAGATCGAAATAAGTGGTAATAATGATATGTCCATTCTCGCGAATGGTGTTCATTTTCAATTGATCTCAGTTGGAGAAACACGTGTCAGCAGAAATAGAAGCCCAGGTAATTTCGTTCCTCGATTCAACACCCGTTGAGTACGAAAAAGTCGAAATCGACCCGGCATTTGCCGACACAGCCGAGTTTTGTGAGAAATACGACTTCCCGCTTGAGAACTCCGCAAACACCATCATCGTCGCCTCAAAGAAAAAGCCAAAGACGTTCACTGCTTCAGTCGTACGGGCGACCCAACGACTGGACGTAAATAAAACCGTCAAAAACCTGATGGATAACGGCAAGGTTTCATTCGCTAGGGCCGAAGAAACAACCGAACTCACAGGAATGATGATCGGCGGCGTGACCGCTCTCGCGCTGCCTCAGGAGCTCCCCGTTTACGTGGACCCTGGCCTAATGAACCTCGACTACATCATTCTTGGTGGTGGTAGCCGTTCGTTGAAGATCATGGTAGCGCCCGAAATCTTCAACCACATGCCAACAGCATCAGTTATCGAAGGTCTGACCGGCTAGCTGATCGTCACTCGCTCCTGATCAGCTGCTGATTTGTAGGCTGCGGATATCACCTTGGAAATATCCAGTGCCCTATTTGCAGTCATTACCGGCTCGATTCCATCCACAACGCAGTCGATAAACGCTCGGATGTCGTCTGGATACCAGGCAGTCTCATCAGCTAACGGTTTGTACTGCGTTTTCTTCGGAATACCTGCCGCTTGCTGAGTCGACCTCCACATTCCCATTGGGTCCTGCGGGTGTGGTTCGGGCAAACTGGGATTGGGTCCAGTTCCGTAAATCTCAAGCCTGGGTTCCCAAGCATCAAAACGCTCAGTGCCTTTGGTTCCAATCACAGTGATGCGGTGCGGACCACCAGCCGGATGACTGTCCCACCCAATTCGACCACCTGCAGCAGACACAGTTACCCCGTTGTCCGTTGAGAAAATTACCGCCCCGAAATCTTCAGTGTCGTTCCGGAGGTGTTGCTCAAAGAAGTAATTCCCGGTCACAGCGGAGACTTCAGCCGGAGCACCACCGCTGAGCCACACCCCAAGCCCGATCGGGTAAACACCCAGGTCAAAAAACTCGCGCTTTGACTCGACAAACGTGAAAGTTTCTGGCGATTCGTTTTCAACACGAGGACCACGCTCTTTATTGGTTCCACCTGGCCCCTTGGCGAAAAGAATGTCGACATTTACGGCTCTAATCTCACCCAGTCGCCCCGACTCAACACTCGCCCGCGCCGCTCTTGCCCACGGGGTGTGAACGAATGAGTACA
Organism: Chloroflexota bacterium; assembly: GCA_038150225.1. Classification (GTDB taxonomy): domain Bacteria; phylum Chloroflexota; class Dehalococcoidia; order Lucifugimonadales; family Lucifugimonadaceae; genus Lucifugimonas. The sequence goes on along the minus strand of JAYQWG010000025.1, from coordinate 22,984 downwards.
TCTGGTTCTTAACCCCGTTTTGCCCAATCGCGTCGACGATCTTTTCTGCAACCGAGGCAGAACCTGCTAGTGGCTTATCCAGATACAAATATTTGCCAGAATCAGCGCATTGAATTGCCACTCGTTCTCGACGCTCGACATCTGCACACATGCTGATGATGTCGACATCGTCTCGACCAACTGCTTCCGCGATGCTCTCGATATACGGAACTCCGTGTTGTTCAGCCAAAGAGATATTCAGCGAATGGCGTCGCTCGGAAACATCCTGTTCATCCGCAACTGCCACAATCCGTGTTCGAGGATCGAGAGCGAAGCCGGCAGCATGTGTTTCCTGGTGTGTTTGGTTTCCACCAATACAAAGGACTCCCAGTCCGGTCATGACTGGACCACCTGTTCCAAAGTAGGAGTTCCTCCGAGGGTGCCGTCAAAATAAATGGCACCGGCAGATCCGAGCAACATGATTTCGGGGAGCGAACTTGGACTACCTGAGCTCTGGGAGAAAATGGCAGATTCGCCGGTCGACCAGATCAGCAGTTGGGTCTGGAATAGTCCATCACCAAATTTCTCAGTGCGTTCGGGTGAAGATCCGAACAATCTCTCGCACGTGTCTCGAGCACCCTCTAAATCATCCGATAGACCGGCGGATTGAGTCCATCGGACAAATCTGAGTACACCAATTTGACCAGACACAGCGGTCTGAATCAGATCGTCTGACAGCTTCCCAAGAAGACTCTGCCGCACCTCATGATTGCTCATGCGGCAAATATTACAGAGTGAATCTCGTTTGGGCGTCTACTGTTCGGCTCGAACCTGGTACTTGCTGCGAATCCATATTGCAGCAGCGTTCATGGTCAACAGGATCGCAAGCAGCACGATTATTCCTGCAGCAGCAATGCTTCGGAAGTCCTGCTGTGGCTGGCTCACCCAGGTGAAGATTTGCAGTGGCAGAACTGTGAATTTTGAGTCCGGTGATGTCGGTACAAACGTGACCCAGACTAGCGAGGAAATAATCAGGATCGGTGCCGATTCACCTATGGCTCGCGAAAGAGCAAGGATAATTCCGCTCATCATGCCCG
>JAYQWG010000025.1:0-21808 GCA_038150225.1 Chloroflexota bacterium | reverse complement strand
GCCGATTCACCTATGGCTCGCGAAAGAGCAAGGATAATTCCGCTCATCATGCCCGGAATCGCCTGCGGCATGACGACCGTCTTCACCACCTGCCAACGAGTCGCCCCCATGGCATATGCCGCATCACGGTAGCTAGAAGGAACCGCTTTGATCGCTTCCTGCGAAGCAATAATCACGATTGGCAGGATCAGCAGCGTCATGGTCAGCGCGCCAGCGGTCAGGTTTCGTGATCCGTTGAAGAGGAACTGAACAAATACGGCCAGACCCAGCAAACCGTAAATAACACTTGGGACACCTGCGAGGTTCGAAATATTGAGTTCTATCAACCGTGTCAGGCGGTTCTTCACAGCAAACTCTTCGAGATATATGGCGGTACCCACACCAATTGGGATCGTGAACAAAGCTGTCAGTCCAACGACCCAAACAGTTCCTGCCATCGGAGCAAGGATTCCCGATTCGAGCGGGCGTCGTGAGGCATAACTGCTCATGAACTTCCAGTCGAGGAACGGGAGTCCATCTATGAGTACGTCAATGAGAAGAGCTGCCAGACCGGCAATACCGACAACCACAGCGAGAAAGAACAAAGCGTAGAAAATTCGGTCGCGCCATACTCGTATTCGGTGTGAACGCTCGCGCTGCGTCGGTGAAGTGGAAACCATGCTCATCCTACTCATACACCTGCCTGAAGCGTGAAATGACCCAGCGTCCTGCAATGTTCATTCCCAGCGTCATGACGAACAGCAGCAGACCAACGGCAAAAATCGTGCGGTATTCGATCGAGCCCTGCGGAGTTTCGCCAAGACTTACCTGCACGATGTACGCCGTCATTGCCTGAATACTTTCAAGAGGGTTAAGCGTGAGGTTCGGTGTTGCACCCGCTGCAATCTTCACGATCATCGTTTCGCCGATTGCTCGCGAGAGAGCCAGGATGAAAGAAGCAACTATCCCGGACAACGCTGCTGGAATCACGACCTTCGTCGACACCTCAAATCGGGTCGCACCGAGGGCGTAAGCTGCGTCCCGCAGCGAACGAGGGACAGCAACCATTGCGTCTTCACTGAGCGTCGACACCATCGGCATGATCATCAACCCCATTACGATTCCGGCCGACAGTGCGTTGAAGATAATGACTCGATCAGCGCCGAAGATGCTCTGCAATATCGGGGTGATGAAGGTCAGCGCGAAGTAGCCGTAAACAACCGTAGGAATACCGGCGAGAATTTCAAGGATCGGCTTGAGAACTTTCCTTGCGCCCTCCGGGGCATATTCGGAAAGGAATATTGCCGCTCCTAGACCAAAAGTCAGCGAAACAAGTCCAGCGATCACAGCTACAAGGAGGGTTCCACCGACCAGTGGAAGAGCACCGAATTTCTGTGGTTTGAACAGTGGCGTCCACTCGGTACCGAACACAAACTCAAATACGTTAACTTCAGTGAAGAAACCAGCACTCTGTTGAACGAGGATAAACACGATCCCCAGTGTGGTCGCGACCGATATTGCTGCAGTCGCTCGGAGCAACCAGGTGACAATCGATTGCTCCCGGTACTGTCGGCGCCGTCGCCTGGCGACGCGCTGAAGTATTTCCTGCTTCACCAGGTCCGATTCGGGCGAATCCTGAGGTGAGGTGATGTTTGCGTCTGGTGTACTGGTCATTTAGCTTGCAGATACTCTGCGAAGTGCGTCCGTAAACAAACGAAATCCCGATGAGTAATTCATCGGGATTTCAGATTGAGCCTGCTTTATTAACACAACGTTAATTCAGTCCCAGCAATCCAAGGTTGGCCTGGTAATCAGCGTCGCTCAGGGCAACGTACCCAACTTCTTCAGCCAATGCCCCACCTTCGTTCATGAAGAACGTAAGGAAGTCTTTCACTTCCGGGCGTTCCAGTGATGCCTTATTCACGTAGATGTACATCTCACGAGAAAGGGGTGCGTACGATCCGTCGTTGATCGTCTGGATCGAAGGGCTAACGCAACCACTACCAGAATCAACGCCAAGCACTTTCAGCTTGTCCGCGTTTTCTGAGAAGTAGGCATATCCGAAGTAACCGAGTGAGCCACCGTCGCCGGCGACTCCCTGGACCAGCGTGTTGTCATCGGCTGACGCTGTGTAATCCGACCGGCTTCGATCTTCCTCGCCATTTATCGCATGGGTGAAGTAGTCGAACGTTCCTGAGTCAGTGTCTGGACCATAGAGTCGCAGAGGTTTGTCGGGGAATGAGCTTCGGACCTGGTTCCAGTTGTTGAGTTCGGAGTCGGCGTCCCAAATTGATTTCAATTCCTCTGTGGTGAGACAGTCGGCAAAATCGTTCGACTTGTTTGCGATGACCGAAAGTCCGTCCCATGCCACGCTAATCTCGATGAACTCAACCCCGTTGGCAGCAGCTTCCTCGGCTTCTGATTCTTTGATCTCTCGGGAAGCGTTTTGGATGTCAGTGTCACCAACAACGAATCGCTTGAATCCACCGCCGGTACCTGAAATACCGACCGGAATCTGGACGCTGGAATTTCCTCTCCTAAACTCTTCAGCAACCGCTTGCGTGATCGGGAACACCGTGGATGATCCGTCAACGACAATCTCAGATGCTGAACCACCACCACCAGAGGACTCACCACCACCGCAAGCTACGGCAAACGCGAAGACCGACAAGATCGCAACAAACAGGGGCAGTCTTGCAGACTTTGAAATAGATGTTGAGAACATTTTCTGTTCTTACTCCGACTGATTCTTACCGGTGGAAGTTCAAGAATTAACCCCACCTAATGGTTTTTTAGACAGGCGAAACGATCATGTGTTTCCGCCGTCACAATCAGGCTCTACCTTCATCCTTAAGAGGACGTTAACGATTCCTGAACGTCGGTTAATTCGAAGTTAATTATGCGAGTCGGCGACGTTGGCTATGCCATTTCGACCGGCAGAGAAAACACAAACTCGGACCCTTCGCCCGCCGAACTGTGAGCACTTATCTCGCCACCATGTACCTCAACAATGTGGCGCGCTATCGCAAGACCAAGACCCGTTCCAGGGTGCGAGCGCCCGGGGTCTGTTTTGAAGAACCGTTCGAAGACGTGCGGTAAGTGTTCAGGTTCGATCCCGGCTCCGGTGTCGGAAATAGAGAACCAGACGAATCCTTCTTCACCCCAGTAACGAATGGTCACCGCTCCACCAGGTTCGGTCCACCGCACCGCATTACTCAAAAGGTTCGTGAGCACGTGATCGATCCGGCCAGGATCCGCTGACACCTTTGGGAGGTTGGTACCTTTTTCAACCCTTAGGTCAAGCTCTGCATCAGTGAAGATCGGATCGAACTGACGGGTCGCGGCAACAATAAGTTGTTCTGGCTCAACAGGGCGGAACTCGAAAGGTTGTTCACCGGACTCGATCCAAGAAAGTTCAAGCATTTCCTCGACAAGCCGTTCCATGCGATCGGCATCTTCCATGATCATCTGGAAGAACATGTCCCGATTTTCCGGATCGTCGATCGCCCCCCGTTCCAATGTTTCTACGGCTGCCTTCACGCCAGCTATCGGTGTGCGCAGCTCGTGGGACGCGTTAGAGACAAACTCTCGCCTGGTCGTATCGAGTCTTTTAATTTCGGTGAGATCCGTAAGCAGTAACAACGCGCGCATATGTGATCCGCCCGGCGTCGGAAACGGGGAGGCGAAAACGGCAACCGTTGATTGGCCACCCAATAATTCGATCTCCTGTTGATCGAGTGGGCGATCCTCCATTGCGGCGCTCACAACCTCGTGAATCTGCGGATCGCTGGTTACCGTTGCAAGACTGGACCCTATCGATTCCGAGTTCGTGTCCAACATCGTCAACGACGCTGGATTCGCAGACTCGATCACACCGTCCTCACCAATCACCATCACGCCCTCTCGTAATAAGTTGAGCATGGAGGAAAGGCGAATACGCTCACCTGTTTCGGCAATGATGTCGGCTCCGACCCGGTCGACGAGTCGATTCACAGCCCGGGCAAGCCGTTGAAGTTCTGAAGGACCAACGGGCTCCAGTCGAACAGACCGGTCGATTGAGGTCGTACGAACTACTTCCTCAGTCAATCGTTGAAGTTGACGACTGAGCATTACTGCCCTGACGAACGCAATCACAGCCGAACCAACACCGGTCAAAACCGTGCCGATAACACCGAACAACAAAGTACCAGTTGCTATTACAGCAACCAGCACGGCCGTTTCTAATGGAATTCTCCAGCGGAGCGAGAGGTTGCCCAAGAGGTTCCTTGCACTCGTTCAAGACTTACGGAGAGCGATTCTATACGTTGATGCGATACCCAACTCCCCGAACCGTTCCCAACAGTTTAGGGTGAGCAGGGTCTTCTTCGATCTTGAGTCTTAACCACCTGACGTGCACATCTACTGTCCGAGTGTCGCCGGCGTAAGCAAATCCCCAGACGTCCTGAAGTAACTGATCTCGTGTGTAAACCCGACCGGGGTTGGCGGCTAAATGGGCGAGTAAATCGAACTCACGAGGACGCAGATCCAGCGTCTCGCCGTTCAGTTTCACGATTCGCGATGAGCTGTCGATCACTAGGTCGCCAAGTTCTATGACCTGCTCTGGAGCGGCTTCGGAGTGAGTGTGAAGCATCTCCATGCGCCTGACCTGGGCGTTCACCCGAGCAAGCAACTCACGCATGCTGAACGGTTTGGTCACATAATCGTCAGCGCCCGACTCTAGACCACCGATTCGATCGACCTCGGCATAGCGAGCAGTCAACATAACTATCGGGACAATCGCTCCGTCCCGTCGGAGCGACTTACAAACCTCTAGCCCGCTTAGAGTTGGCAGCATCAGATCGAGCACGATCACGTCCGGGTTCTCAGATCGGGCTGCCATCAGTCCTGCGCCACCATCTTCGGCGGCGACGACATCAAAACCGTCGGCAACCAGGTTGTAACGAAGCGTCTCTCTTAAAGTCCGGTCATCCTCTACGACGAGAACCTTTTTCTTCGCACCAACGACCGGTTGAGAAGCCACGATCAGTTACCTCGTAGTTCGTGATATGCAACAGTCAAGCGGTTACCACGAACCAAATCAGATTCATAGCTTAAATCTAAATTACGGAATGTTAAACCGTGTTAGAGATTACGCTGCATGGGCGATCTGTGAGTGCTCGGGACGTCCGAATGTTTTTGGGAAACTCACCGTCATCGACGTGCCGACACTCGGTTCGCTGTCCACGGAAACATCACCGTCGTGGGCATCGATAATGATGCGGCAGTAGTAGAGACCGATGCCGGAAACTGAAACTGATCGTGTGATTTCATTATCAGCTCGATAAAAAGCACTGAAGACATACGGAACATCGATCGGCGATATGCCCATACCTTCGTCGGCGACGCAAATCATCACTTTGTCCGAAGAACCGTCTATTGAGATTTGGATCGAACTTCCTTCAGGCGAGTATTTCGATGCGTTTGTAACCAGATTCGAAATGACCTGCGACACCCGGAACTGATCACCCTCGAGTGTGATGGTTTCATCTGTAGTGGTAACTTCGACATGCTGGCGTTTCTCATCAGTGATCGGTGTCAATGCCTGCGTCACTTCGACAGCTGTTTCGACGATGTCGAACTCGGACGGATCGATGCTGATGTTCTCCGTGTCACGGAGGGTGGTGTCCAGCAGTTCATCAATCAACATTTTCAGTCTTCGACCGTTCCGTTGAATGATTCCCAGTTGGTGCTGTTGTTTTTCTACCAGGGTTCCTGGTTTATCTTTCGACAGCACGTCGGCGAACGCCAGAATGCTGGTCAATGGTGTTCGTAGCTCGTGCGAAATAGTCGTAAGGAAATCAGTCTTCGCGGCCGCGATGCGCTGTAATTCACTCTTTTCAGCTTCAGATCGTTCTCGTTCGAGATTCGCTTCAGCGAGCGCCATTGCCTGGGAATGCAATTCTGCTGCTGCTACCGGCCCCGTAATGCTGGACGCGATGGACTTGAGTAGGTGTAAATGATGGCGTGCATATTTGACCGCCGGGTGGCAATGTAACGCCAACTGGCCGACTGTCTGTCCCCAATCTTCATAGCAGTTGTCAACGTTCGACCAACGTTGGGGGATATTTCTTGCGTCCTGGTGCTGTTCCACTTCACGAAACGTTCACCATCAAGACCATCGCTCATAGAAATTGACATTCCGACGTTGGGGATGATCTGATGAACCTCTTCTGTGAACTCATCCATAGATGTTTCTATATCGAGAGATGAACTCAAGGTTTTTGTGAGTCCGGCTATCGTTTCGCGCTCAACTAATTCACGTCTGAGCCGCTGGTGAAGTCGCAGATTCGCAAATGAACCCGATATCGATTCAGCAAGAGTCGTTGCAGTCTCAGCTTCGAACTCTCCATAAGAGTTTGGCAACTTCGCACCGATGAACACCAACCCGATCACTGCGCCGTCAGCATGGATGGGTACGGAGATCAACGAACGTATGCCCGCGTGATGTAATGACCACGCAACGTCATACTCAACCTTTGTTACGTCAGCGACTTCGCAAACAAGCGCGGAGTCTGAGGTCAGCACGTCTGGTTGAGGCAGTAGGTCCAGGCTTGCGGACCAGTCGTCGGACATAGAGTTAACTCGCACACCGCACTGCAATAAACTCTCAGCTGCCCACTCGGTGTGGTCTATTTGAGCAAGCGCGAGAAAATCGAACTTAATAATCCTGGAAAGATGAGAAGCGAAACGGGCGGAGTGCCCCGGTGACTCAAAATTGTCACCGAGGATCCGCCCTGCCTCAAATAGAAGCTCAGATCGTCCGTTGCGACCCGGTGCCCTGTGCGTTATTGCGGACGCCAGGCGGTGCAGGCGGCCGAGGAGATTGGGCCCGGAGGGGTATGTCGCATCGGTTTTTGCCATGGGGCGGGCGTTGACCTAGCTTCTACTGTTTTCGCTCATGTCGTTTTGGGGCGACGACATAACTTCAGTATTCCTACCTGCTACACCCACGCATAGAACCAATGGGACTCAACATGATCACACAAGGGTTCGCACTAGGTAGCCACACTGGCTCATCGGCTCAGACGTGAGCCCACAGGCTCATTGCGGAAAGCGTATGAGTGCAAGCACACACACCCGATCTAAACCTGTTCGGTCACTCCAGATGAAGCTGATCGGTACGCGGCATCAATCATTTCTATTGCTCGCATGCCTGCCCAACCAGGAGCCCAGTTCACGTCATCTTTTCCTGAAACAACGTCAGCGAAATTCGCAGTTGGTCCGCCACCTTTATACGCACCTGCATCTGGGGACAACTCCATTTCGAAGCTATTGCCGTCTCTCCTCAAGACCTGCAACCTGGCGCGGTCACAATCGATGCTCATTACGCCTCGGTTTCCGAAAATTCGCACGTCCACCTGGAATGGGGAATCATCGGGTAATGTACCGGCTCCTGAGAATGACCCAATCGCTCCATTGGTGAACCCAACGGTAAACGAGTCGTAGAGCTCAACGGCACTCGTGGGTGCCGATGTCAGTGCCGACACAGACTCAGCCTTAAGCCCTGTAAGCCAGTACGCAAGTCCAGCTGAATGAGACATTTGCGCCAGCGCATATCCGCCTCCCGCAACATCTGGATCAGCCCACGTTGCGGCCCCCGGTTCAAACATGTTCTCGCCGACTCCGCCTCCATCACTGAGGAACTGCTTTCCTTCAAGAAGTGACCGAATCGGCGATGCCATGTGGCACATGACGTATTCGATTTCTCCTACGGCACCTGCATCCATCCGGCGCTTCGCCTCCTGGATGAACTCGGTGTAGTGCCAACCGTACGGCACCATCAGTTGAACACCTTGCTCTTCAGCAACGCGTACTAACTCACGTGCATGTTCGGCGTTCGTCGTCAATGGCTTTTCGCAGAGAACGTGCAAACCTTTCTTCAGCGCAGCAAGAGCGTGTTCGTAGTGCATCGTGTGCGGAGAAGCTACGACAACGCCTTTTAGACCCGGAGTCTCAAGCAACTCAATGTAGTTTTCCGTGGCATGCTCAAATCCGAATCGCTCTTTTACCTGCTGGAGTTCGTCCGCTCCAAGCCGACATACGCTTGCAAGCTCAATGTCATCGCGTTCGACCAGCACAGGAAGGTGATTCGTCGTAGCCCACCATCCAGCACCAATTAGTCCGATTTTCGCTCGTTGATCTGACATTACGGTTTGTCTCCGTCCGAGTTGCCGAGCCCAAGAAAATCCAATGCGTCTGCCACTGCTGCATCAGCGACATCCTTCTTCGAAGCTTTTCCGCGTTGGGATTTTGGCTTCCTCTTTTTCTTCTTTTTCGGTTGGTTCGCCTCCAATCGGCGAGCCTGACATGAAGTGCAAGTGCAAGTTTTAGGGTGCTTGTGATCTGTGCGGTGGTGACGCTCTTTCATGACGGCAGTTTAGCTGTGGAATGCAGGATGATGATGTCCGGAGTCACTCTCGATCATTTTTGTCACGTCTGCCTTGGTGAGAGGATTCGCTGGCCAGAAATCAGGTTCGGTATGCGACAGTCGTAACAGCAAACGAGAAAGCTGTCCGACATATTCCTTAAGCTCTCTCGCGTTCAATTTATTTGCGGCATCTCCAGGTTCGTGGTGGAAATTAGCTGTTTCGTGCCTACCCCAGAAACGCCAACGCCAGGTGATTGAAGCGTCGATTGCTTCTTCGACGAATGGAAAGTGATCGGAGTGAGCGTCCATGTGTGCAAGAACGTGGCACTTCAATCCGTCCTTCATAGTGTCGAGTTGGGACTGCATGAACGTTCGCAAGTGCGGGAACATAAGGACTATTCCCTTCATGTGTCCGGTGGATAGCTCATCGAGATTGATGTTCAGAAGAGGTTTTTCTTCTCGATTCGCAGCCGACTTCGAGTAGTGATCCCTGACATATGCACGCGCCCCTTGTAGATGTTGTTCTTCACCGCTCCAGGTCGCGAACCTGATCGACAATCCGGGACGAACTCCAAGTTCGTCCTTGAGCTTAGATAAGACACGCGCCGCCTCCATAACCCCGATGGTTCCAGACGCGTTATCGTTTCCGCCAGGAGCGCCAAGAACCGTGTCATGGTGTCCCGCGAGAATCACGTGTCGTTCAGGATGGGATTCTCCGGTTATTTCAGCGACCGTGTTGTACGCGGTCGAGTCAAAATATTTCGACTCCACTTTCACGCGTATAGACGGTGACGACCCTGCAATTCGGCGCAAATATGCCCCATCTTCAGAGCTTGTTTTGATCACTGCGATAGCGTCTTTTTGCGGTCCTACGGTCAACCATTCGTCGGAGTTCGAGTACTCCATTCGCCCACCGGTCTTCGGTTCAACGGCTATCACACAAGCTGCTCCCGCTTGTGCCAACCTGACTATCCGGGCGGTAAATGGTTCCGGGGTCGTGAACGGTTCGGGCGCAATGATTGCAAGGGCAACGTTGCCGCGTAGCGAGTCACCGAGACTGTCGACTTCGTGAGCACTTGCATGACCGGTGTCGACAAGCTTTGCGGTTACATCCGTTGGTTTACACCGAAGAAATGGCATGGAGGCAATTTCTCGCCCTGACTCCACCAGTCGAATTTCGACTTTACCGTGGCTCCATGTATCGATCTGAAACGGCTCAATTTCGGCACGGTCGAGATTTGCCGCCTCCATTTGAGAGCGGATGTAGTCGGCTGCTCGTCGGTCTTCTTCTGAGCCACCCCACCGCGGACCGATCACATCGCACAATTCTGTAACGTGCTGATTTATCAGCGATCCAGCCCACGCTTCGCCCATCAGAAAACGGTCAATCTCGTGCCAGTTGAGTGTCAATTGATGCTCCTTGTCGAGCGCATCTAAACGGAAAACCAAAATCTTACATACCGACAGGTGAGCAGGTAACAAGAATACGGTTACAACACATCCCCTCCACTCGAATCACAACTGTTTGGTGATACCCTCAGAGCTGCGACAGTTCATCAGGAGATCAGTAAGCCATGATCCAATCAACAACAATGGATATTCCAGGGCGAGAGATTACCGAGGTAATCGGTCTCGCACGCGGTAACTCAGTGCGAGCACGACATGCAGGTCGCGACATTGTTGCCGCGCTACGAAATCTCGTCGGTGGTGAGATCCAGGAATATGCCAAGCTCCAAGCAGAAACGCGGGAAATGGCAACTCGTCGAATGGTCGCAGAGGCGGAAAAAATGGGCGCCGATGCAGTTGTTGGCATCCGATACACCACATCGATGATCGCGTCCGGTGCGTCAGAAATTCTCGCCTACGGCACCGCCGTGAAGCTTGCCTAGAGTCTACGACCCGTAGGTCTTCTCGACGTAGTCTTCAACCATTCCAATAAAGTCGGTCGCAATTTGCGGACCTGACAGGAACGTAACTCGCTCGCCGTCAACGAAGACGGGAGCGCGAGGTTCTTCGCCTGAGCCCGGAAGTGAAATGCCGATGTTCGCTGCCCTGGATTCACCAGGACCGTTCACAACGCAACCCATCACAGCGACCTGCAACGATTCTGAGCCCGGGTGTCTGCCTCTCCACTCAGGCAATCGCTCGTCAATGTGTTGTTGTATGTCCTGAGCCAGCTCTCTGAACAACGTTGAGGTGGTTCGACCGCATCCAGGACAAGCTGTGACCGATGGTCGGAATCGCCTTAAGCCAACGGCCTGGAGAATGTCCTGGCAGAGCCGAACTTCTTTCGCACGATCACCACCAACTTCCGGGGTTAGCGATGCTCGGATGGTGTCACCTATACCCTGCTCTAACAGAGTGCTGAGTGCAGCGGTTGTGGTCACGACTCCCTTTTGCCCCATACCAGCTTCGGTCAGTCCCAGGTGCAGCGCGAAATCACACTTCTCTGAAAGCTCACGGTAAACCGCAACCATTTGAGGGAGTCGAGAAACCTTGCAGGAAATGATTATTTGATTCGGGGAGAGTCCGATATCTAACGCTGCCTCCGCGCTCGAGAGTGCGCTCTCAACGAGTGCGGCGTTTTCGACACCTTCAGAATCAAGCGGATCAGGACGGCGAGAGTTTTCGTCCATCTTCTGAGCCATAACGTCTGGATCAAGACTTCCGGCGTTGACACCGATCCTTACCGGCTTTCCAAGGTCCCGAGCGATTTCGATGAACTGAGTGAAATTCTCATCGTGGCGAGGACCACGCCCCACGTTGCCCGGGTTGATTCGAAATTTGGCGAGGGTTTCAGCGAGAGCCGGGTAGTCCTTGAGCAGACGGTGACCAATGAAGTGAAAGTCTCCGACAAGCGGAACATTGCACCCGAGATCGGCAAGACGTTTTCTGATTTCCGGCACGGCCTCGGCAGCGGCGGCGTTGTTTACCGTTATCCGAACAATCTCACTGCCAGCATCTGCGAGCAGCTTTACTTGAGCGACAGTTGCAGCGACGTCGGCAGAGTCGGTATCAGTCATCGACTGAACCACGACGGGATTTCCGCCGCCAATCGTTACTCCACCAACATTTACTGGATGTGTTTTATCTCGCGCTGCCAGATTAATCCTCACTCAATTCATCAGTTGATATTGCACCGATCTAGTCTACTTTGAACTCGGCTTCGAGTGATACATCTCGGCAAGTATGGTGCCTGGGATGAACTAACTGTTACCGATGTACAGAACCAATCGTACGACAGTCGAAACAACACCAACCCCCAGCAAACCAAAAAACAAGTTCCAACGCACTGAACCAATACGTTGCTTATGAGCAAGCAATGCAGGAATCCACATTGCGACAATCACGGGTGGAAGCAGAAAGTACATTCCTGTTGGAACGTCTCCAACAAGCCAAAGCGCGATCAACAACACCGAGCTGATTCCTGCGATCAGCATTTGGTTCCGGCGCGCCTGTGCGAGCGTCATGATCCGTCTAACCGATTATCGATTCGCCACGGATGATTCGGCTGACATCCTGAATCGATATCACGATGATTAATCCAATCAGCATGGCGAATCCGACCAGATGAACGAGTCCTTCTCGCTCAGGTGAAATTCGCTTTCCTCTTCGCAAGATCTCCACGAACACGAAGAAGATTCGTCCACCGTCTAGCGCCGGGATCGGCAGGATGTTCAGAATAGCCAGCGAGAGACTCAACGTTGCTGCAAGAGTAGCGAGAGTCACAATTTTCACGTCGAGACCGGCATCCGCCGTCGCAACCTCACCTGTCAGCTGACCAATGCCAACAGGTCCAACTGTCGACGGTCCGTCGAACTGCGGGTTCGTGCTGCCAATGATTGCCGTCGTGAAAGCGTTTCGAGTGATGACAAGAGTGTCGATCGTTTGTCGCCAACCTGTCGGGAACGCTTTCAGCGGATTCAAGCCGACTTTCTCAATCCGGCGCTGCTCCTCGCTAATCTGAATTCCTGTTGCACCTTCCTGGATGTGTGTGATCACGCCTAATCCGTGGTCGTGTGCTCGGGCATCAGCCAGGGAAATTTCTTCACCTGCATTTTCAGCTCCAAATACAACCTTCAATGTATCGCCAAGCGCTGCAGGTGGATCTAGTTCTGCCGCGTCAGCAACAGAAATTTGGTACAGCGTGTCTGTTGGCTCCACAACAACCGATAGTGTGTCGTTGGTTCCTGTAGCCGCTTGGTAAATCCTGGCTTGCGACAGTGCCATTTGGGTTTCAGGATCGGTGACGGTCTCGACCACCTCTCGGTTGGGCGGCTTCCATCGAGGAACGATCGTTACCTTCTCTGTCTCGCCGCTGTACTGATATTGACCTTCGGCAGGTCGGGCAAAAATATTCGGAATACCCGATTCTATTTCCCAAACAGATTCGGCTCCGAGTCGCACCGTTACTGCCTGTTGAAGTTCGCTGATGTTGTCTACAGACCTGCCATCAACGCTGACAATCCGGTCACCAGGCCGAATCCCCGCCTCATCAGCAGGAGAACCAGGGAACACCGTTGCGACTGTCACATCACTCAGGACTTTGTCAGACGGCCACATTAATACCAGCGGTAACAGGATGAACGGAATGATCGCATTCACGACTGCTCCGGCTGCCATTACGACGATTCGCTGCCATCGAGGTTTGCTTCCCAGTGAACCAACCGATTGACCGCTTTCCTCACCGACCATTCGGACGAAACCACCAAGTGGGAGCCAGTTGAACGACCAAAGCATGTCTGCCATGACGATCGTATCGCCGTCAAATGACTTGATCTTGCCAGTTACGATTTCTGCCCCTTCAGAGGCTTCTGAGTCGTCGCCTTTAGCGCGAGTTCGAACAGAAACCGCAACTTGGTTTCCATCATCATCTCGAACCGTTCGAATAGTCGCCGTTTTACCGATTATCGATCGCTGATCAACAGTTACAAATTCACCGTCGGCAGTCTCGATTTGCCTATGAGCACTTTCTGGCGCATCGGTCAAAACGACACCTGTGTTCGCAGTGTCACCTTCATCGGTCGCCGGAATGGCAGCGAGTTCACTGCTCAACACCGTCATTTCGATCTCAAACGCGGTGCGTGAATCAACCTTTACAGGGGTTTTACCACTCCAGAGCCCACCGGCACGTGGAGGATATCCAAAGCCGAATTCGAGAGTTTTAACTCCAAATTTACGAGCGGTAAGAAGGTGTCCGAATTCGTGGAGAATTACGAGGGGGCCTAAGACGAGTAGAAACGTCACGACCCCGTAAAAAACTGTGTCTGGCATATGTAGTTAATGCTAGCCCAGAATTATTGAGCTTTTATTTCTGCTGAGTGTGATTTCAGTTGCCCAGTTGGCGGCAGCAATTGTGTCGTCGATCGATGGGTTGGCAACAACTTCGTGCATTTCCAGGGTTTTTCGCACCGCATTTGGAATGTCAGTGAACTTGATATTTCCGTCCAGGAACAGCTGCACCGCCGCTTCGTCTGCGCCTGCGAGAGCCGCTGGATACGTTCCACCCTTTTGACCATATTCGATGGCAAGACTGAAGCATGGGTAGAGAGAAGGATCCATCTCTTCGAAGGTGAGTGTCCCCATGGCTACAGCGTCGATTATCGGTAACGAAGGATTCGCAACTCTTTCAGGAAAGAACAAAGCGTGCTGGATTGGTTGTCCCATATTTGTCGGACCAAGTTGGGCTTTTAGAGTCCCGTCCTCAAATTCGACCATTGAGTGAACAATGCTCTGTCTGTGAATAGTTACGTCGATTTGCTCGAATGGGATGTCGAACAACCATCGGGATTCGATCACCTCGAAAGCTTTGTTCATTAAGGTTGCAGAGTCGATCGTAATTTTCTTGCCCATCGACCACGTCGGGTGCTTCAACGCTTGCTCTGGCGCGACGTCGTGCAGTTCATCCCATTTGTAATCCCGGAATGCTCCTCCTGATGCCGTAACGACGAGTCTTTTCGGAGGACTGATCTCACCTTCCAAACACTGCGATATCGCCGATGGTTCGCTATCAACCGGCAGAATCGTTGCGCCGTGTTCGCTGGCCTTCTGTATGAGCAACTCGCCAGCCATGACGATCACTTCTTTGTTTGCGAGGGCGATGGACTTGCCATGCTCGATGGCAGCAAGAGTCGACGACATCCCGGCGCAACCGACGGTTCCGGCAACGACCAGATCAACCTCTGGCAGGGAAACGATTTCTTCTGTCGGTATTAGCTTGGTTCCACCATATCCAGATTCGAATTCACCAAGAGTATTTACAAATTTGGGCTTGAACTCGTCTACTTGCTGACGGAACAAATCAGAGTTGTAGCCGTTGCAAAGACCGACGAGTTCGAATCTTTCAGGAAACTGGCGAACGATGTCGAGCGTTTGCCGTCCGATCGAGCCAGTCGAACCAAGAATTACCAGGTGTTTCTTCAAGCCATCCATACTGCAATCCAGTATACGACCGCCACGTTCAACATCAGGCTGTCCAACCGGTCCAGAATTCCACCATGTCCCGGAATCAGGACTCCGCTGTCTTTAACATCAGCAACCCGCTTGATATGTGACTCGTACAAATCGCCGGATAGTGCAGTCACACCCAGGAATGCACCAAGTGAGATTGCAAACAACGTCGAAATCGGAAGCTCCTGGACAGCGTCGAGAGCGAACGCCACAACAGCTCCTCCTATGACTCCGCCAATAAAGCCTTCCCAGGATTTTTTCGGACTGATTGACGGCGCAATTTTGTGACGTCCGATTGCAACACCTACAAATAACGCAATTGAGTCGATCGTGTAGGTAACGAGGATCGCGAACAGTAAGAATTCTTGCCCCTTATCGTGCCCGGCGAGGGCTGGAAAGTGAGCTATGAGGATTCCTGCATACGCTCCAAACACAGCGAAACGGAGTATTGAACCTGTGTCGGCAGGACCACCGGTTTGGAGTCCAACCGTGAACCTCAAGAGATTTGCCAGAGCGAGGGCGACTGCAAGCATAATCGGTAGTACCTCGAACTCACGTGAGTCGTTTTCCATTACGAGGACGGTCACGAACGCGACAATTGCAGGACCACCAACCAAAACAACCGACCTGAGCGATTCAAGGTAGGAGCCTTCTGGTTTCATCATTCGGTGTAGCTCGTATCCTGCGATCACACCTGCAACCGAAGCAATTAAGCCGATCCCAATTACGCCTGACCAAATCGCGGCCAAAACCAGAGGAATACCAACCGCTGCCGTAATTATTCGGACTCGCAATAGGATCTCCCTGAAAGAAATATCAGGTGTTGAGTTCGGATACTCAACTAGACGCGCTTACCAAAACGACGCTTGCGACCGCTGAAAGCTTCGAGGGCCTGGTCGATATGGTCTCCCTGAAAGTCTGGCCACCAAACGGGAGTGGAATAAAATTCCGCATACGCAGCTTGCCACAGCATGAAGTTGCTGATTCTCAGATCACCACCGGTTCTGATCAGTAGATCAACATCGGGCATCCCTGCGGAATACAGGTACCCGGCGAATTTATTCTCGTCGATATCGCCAGGTTCGACCCCGTCTTCGATCATTTGGCGTGCCGCGTGTGCAATTTCGGCTCGACCACCGTAGTCAAAGGCGACACCGAGAGTTAAACCGGTGTTCCCGGCGGTGAGATCGACAGCTGCTTTGAGTTCGTCTCTAAGTTCGTCTGAAATTCGATCCACGCGACCGAGATGGCGAATCCGAACATTGTTCTCGTGAAGTTGTTGAGCTTCGTGCGCAATAACGGATATTGCCAGTTCAAGAATGCCGTTGACCTCGGCTTCGGGCCGGTCCCAGTTCTCAGTTGAGAACGCGTACAAGGTTAGAAATCCAACACCTTTGCGCCCAAGGTGATCGACAACCTTCTTCAGATTCTCGAAACCAGCCTCATGACCTTCGGACACATCTAGACCGCGGTCTTCAGCCCATCGACCATTACCGTCCATGATAATCGCGACATGACGCGGGATTCCGTTGGAATCGGTTGAATGAACTTGTGAAGCGGCTTTCTCGGCCGTCATGTTTCGACCCTTAAGAGCTTAGAAGAGCAGGTTACACCTGCATCACTTCTTCCTCTTTTGCTGCCGTTTCAGAATCGATTGAAGCTACGGCATCGTCCGTCAGCTTTTGAAGTTCCTTCTGGGCCCGGGCGCAGTCATCCTGAGAAGCTTCGCCCTCTTTTTCGATCATGCGGATTGTGTCTTGTGCATCACGTCGAGCCGACCGAACAGACACTTTGCCTTCTTCACCGCGTGCCTTGAGGGACTTCACGAGATCTCGGCGTCGCTCTTCAGTGAGTGGTGGCAGGTTCAATCGAATAATGTCACCGTCAATGTTGGGAGCGATGCTGAGATCTGAGTTCTGGATGGCTTTTGCGATTGAGTCGATAGCGTTCTTGTCCCACGGTTGGATGACCAGCATTCGGGCGTCACCAACGTTGATCTGTGCCAACTGGTTCATTGGCATTTCGCTGCCGAAATAGTCAACTCGAATGTTGTCTACAAGTCCAGTTGAAGCGCGACCCGTCCTGACGCCTGCAAGCTCTCTTTTTAGTGCCTCAACAGACTCGTTCATTCGCTGTTTTGCGTCGGCTAGCGTTTCGTCCAACATCCTCGCATCTCCGAACTTGGCGACTACCTAATTAACTCGAAATCTATGAACAAGAAAATACTCCCTGGCCGGCTCATTTACCAGTCCAAGAGCAGTTCAGATTACTCGTTTCCGTCGATCAACGTTCCGACCCTCTCGCCGGACACAACCGAGGCAAGATTTCCCTGTTTGAATATGTCAAACACGACGATTGGCAGTGAGTTGTCCATGCACAACGACAAAGCCGTGCTGTCGAGGGCTTGCAACCGCTTAGACAACGCTTCGTAGTGCGTAATGTGGTCGTACTTCTTGGCTGAATCGTTCTTGCGTGGATCTGAGTCGTAGACACCGTCTACCCCGTTCTTCGCCATGATGAGCACATCGGCGTTTATTTCCAACGCTCGCAATGCCGAAGCGGTGTCCGTGGTCATGAACGGATTGCCTGTACCGCCTGCGAAGACAACCACTCGTCCCTTTTCCAGGTGCCGCACAGCCCGCCTGCGAATGTATGGCTCAGCAACCGCTGGCATCGAGATAGCGGATTGGGTACGGACTGTCACGCCAGCAGATTCCAGCGCATCCTGCAAGGCGAGAGCATTCATGATCGTCGCCAGCATTCCAGCAAAATCCGCGGTCGAACGATCCATTCCGGTTTGCTCGTAGTCGGCACCTCGCCAGATGTTGCCTCCACCGACAACAATTCCGACCTCTACACCTTGTTCAGTAACGAGCTTTAGTTCGTTAGATAGAAACTGCAAGGTGTCGGCGTCCAGTCCGAACTCCTGATCACCCTTAAACGATTCACCCGACATCTTCAGCAGTATTCGTGAATATGTCGGTTTCGACATGTTCTATCTCCTAACAAAAAGCCCGATCAGTTGATCGGGCTTTCCAAGTGTTCTTTACAGACCTAGTTCAAACCTGGAGAACCTTCTTATTCGAATGTTCTCACCGAGCTTGCCAATAGTCTCTTTCACAACGTCTGCGATCGTCATGCTGGAGTCTCGGATGTATTCCTGCTCGAGCAGAAGCTCTTCGCCCTTCACGTCCTCCACGCCTTCTGGAATCGAGTCGCGGTCAACGTAAGCAGGCGACATTGCGGCTACCTGCATTGCGATGTTTCGTCCAAGAGCTTCAAAGTCATCAGTACGTGCAACGAAGTCGGTCTCGCAGTTGAGCTCAACCAATGCGCCCACTCGTCCACCTGTGTGGATGTAGGAAACGACCAGACCTTCTGAAGTTGAGCGGTCAGCCTTCTTCGCGGCGGAAGCAAGTCCCTTTTCGTTAAGGAGTGCTTCAGCCTTGGATGAGTCGCCGTCGGCCTCTTCGAGCGCACGCTTGGCATCCATGATGCCTGCGCCGGTCTTGTCTCGTAGCTCTTTTACCTGTGCAGCTGTTACTGGCACTTCATTTACCTCATGCCTCGCGCTTTACGCTGCGAGGTGAATTATTTCAGCGTTATTGGTTGAGAAATCTTGGAATCTACTTGGATTCTTCAGATGACTCTGCAGTCTTTTCGTCTGGCTTTTCTTCGGTCTTAGGCTCTTCTTTGGCTTCAGCCTTGGGTTCTTCCTTAGCTTCAGCTTTAGCAGCATCGTCAGAATCTGACTTCTTGGTTACAGCCTTTGCCTTAGGAGCCGCCTTTGATTTCTTGGCCTCAGTCTTCTTTTCAGCTTTGGCTTCTGCCTTAGGCTCGGCCTTCGGAGCTTCTTCTGTTTTCGCAGCTTCAGCCTTAGGCTCTTCAGATTTCTCTTCTTCAGCCTTCTTGGCGTCGGCAGCAGCTTTAGCTTCAGCCGCCTTAGCAGCACGCTCCGCTGCCTTTGCCTGGGCTGCGGCTCGAGCTGCAGCTTCCTGGGCCTCGAGTTCTGCCTCAGCTGCCATGCGTTCTTCGCGGGCCTTCTGAGCAGCTACTTTTCCGCCAGCGATTGCTTCAGCAATGTGCTGCGTGATGAGGGAGATAGCTCGCACCGAGTCATCGTTGCCCGGAATTGCGTAATCAACCTCAGTCGGATCGCAGTTCGTATCAACGATTGCAACAATAGGAATACCAAGTCGCTTGGCTTCTGCGACTGCAATCTTCTCTTTTTCAATATCGACAATGAACAGAACCTGCGGCAGCTTTTCCATTTCCTTGATGCCACCGAAGAATTTGTTCAGCCGCTCAACTTCTGCTGCGAGCATGAGAGACTCGCGCTTCGTCTGAGCGACCACTGCGTCTTTTGCAAATGCGTCTTCCAGGAATACAAGTCGCTCGATTCGCGGCTTGATCGTCTGGAAGTTGGTCATCATTCCACCGAGCCAGCGCTGGTTGATGTACATCGCACCTGCACTCTCGGCGTGCTCCTTGATCGCACCTTGGGCCTGGGCCTTAGTCCCGACCAACAAGCACTCACCGCCCCCGGCAACAATCTTCTCGATGAACGCCTTAGCGGCTTTCAGAGACTCGACTGTTTTGGATAGGTCGATGATGTGTGCACGCGAACGCTTCGTGAAGATGTACTCTTCCATCTTCGGGTTCCATCGCTTCGAAGGGTGGCCAAAGTGCACCCCAGCAATGAAAAGCGAACGCAGGTCGAGAGGCGCCAGAGTCTCCTCAGTCGTCTGTGGGGTCTCTGAAGTCGTCAATTACTTGCCTCTGCTTCCGGTTCAGCAACTTTTGAACCGGCCTCGTTTATAAATTTTCTGACACACAAAGAGACGCGGGAAAACCCGCGCCGCTGCACATATCTGCTTGAACGTGCGTCGAACCGACTAAAAATTCTATCACAGCTTTAGTTCAAATTATGAACGCAATCCGTGTAGGAATTTTCAAGCTGTAAGGCAGATAACTAACTGGTTAACAACAAGAAGTATTTGAGGTCCTTGTCATCCCGAGCGTAAGCCGAGGGATCAACGTCTTCCGGCAACCATCGCTACTACCTCCCCAGGGCTGGGAGCGCCGACATATTGAGAATCTACTCGTCCAG
Source organism: Chloroflexota bacterium (assembly GCA_038150225.1). GTDB lineage: Bacteria > Chloroflexota > Dehalococcoidia > Lucifugimonadales > Lucifugimonadaceae > Lucifugimonas. Next base: position 1,862 of record JAYQWG010000025.1, on the reverse strand, counting down.
TGACTCCAACCAACCGCGCTGCGCCGCGACCGCTGCCGCATGCGCCCGGTTGTGAGTATTGGTCTTCTCAAGAATCTTCACGACGTAGTTCTTAACTGTCTGCTCACCGAGCCCAACCACATCTCCAATACGCTTGCTCGGTTCACCACGAGCGATTAGACCGAGAATCCTGGACTCTAGCGGGCTTAGCAGGTTTGAAGGCTTCGAAGCAGGCGAGTCGATGAAATCAGACGACATGCGCTCGGTTACGTACTTTGCGCCTTGCTCTGAGCGGGCAATCTTCTGGAGCAACGGACTACCAGTTGCGGATGACAATTCAAAAATGGCTTCTTGAAGTTCGGAAGTGTCGGCGGATTCAGGGACATACGACCAGGCACCGGCCTCCAACGCCTCGACCAAGCTGTCGACGGAGTCATCCAGGCCGATGAATAAAGTCCTTGGTGGCCGTTGTTCGTCGTAAATATTCTCTTGCTCAGGATCCATCCTGCAATCGATGATCCGGACGTCAGATTCTGCTGCGTACCCAATTCCACCTTTGACGACGGTAAATGCCACATTCCGCGACAGGAGCTTGTGTACGGATCGCTCAAGGTCTGAATCTTCAATTGCAACGTGCACAGTTATCCGGCGCGCCTTCGATTGCGAAGACTCGCCACTGTCCGAAAACAGGAACGGTTGTTGATCGCCGTGCTTTAGTGCCAATAGATACAGATGAAAAAGAAAGAATCCTGTGCGAACGAAAATCGCACCCAATACACCAATCTGTCTGAATCATAGTTGTCGTATGTCACATCGACCAATTCAACGAAACACTCATGGATCGGGCTGCAAACTCGACTAACATTGAATCCAACTGGGATCGTGAGCATCGCATTCAATTACAGATGCCAACCCCGAAACTTTTGTTTCCCAGACACACTGGGGGGGGAACAATGAAGATCTCAAAAATCACCTATGAGCTCTGCTAACCAATCCTTTTCAACTGAAGAAATCGGCTTCAGCGCCCAAAATTTGCCGATCCCAGCGACCGTTGCCACGACGGTGGTGTTATTCGCGCTTATAGCTGGCTTGATCGTCGGTCCCGGTGCCAATAGCTTCATTGGAGGAGCACTCAATTACTCGGCCGACAGTGCTGGATTTGTTGGAAACATCGGTTCATTCCTACCGCTCGGCTTCGCGTTTGCTGCCGGAATGGTGGCAACGGTAAATCCGTGTGGATTCGTAATGCTGCCAGCGTTCCTGACCATGTATCTCACCGATCAACAGGGAGACTCAGATTCAGAAAATGATCGCAAGGGCGCAACGATCGCTCGTTCACTCATCAAGGCTCTCTACGTCAGTGCTGCTCTCGGCGCAGGTTTTGTCCTTCTGTTTGGCGGTGTCGGCCTTGCAATCTCCTCTGGAGCAAGGTCGTTCATCACTGTCTTCCCGTGGGTTGGATTCATCCTCGGATTCGTAATGGCCGGCCTTGGCGCATATCTCTTCGCTGGTGGCAAGCTTTACAACAACAGGGCACAGTCGGCGGCCTCAAGAATTGGTAACGCTAACGACACTAGCGTGAAGGGCTACTTCCTGTTCGGGATCTCTTATGCCATAGCTTCTCTCAGCTGCACGCTGCCTATATTCCTTGGTCTCATCAGTAGCTCACTTGCAACTGGCGGCATAGTTGAAGCAACCGGACAGTTCCTCGCCTACGCCCTGGGAATGACGTTTGTCATTACCGCTCTCACCATTGGAATAGCGGTCTTCAAGGGAGCGTTAGTAACCCAGCTTCGCCGAGCAATGCCTTACGTTCACCCAATCTCTGCCGGAGTACTAATCCTGGTTGGCGGCTACCTGATTTTCTACTGGCTCACCGAGGG
>JAYQWG010000024.1:0-34779 GCA_038150225.1 Chloroflexota bacterium | reverse complement strand
ATACCGCGAAGATTGAGAAAACGGCTATTTTCGATGGTTTATTTACGCGATTCTGCGGACGCGAGAATGATCCTTCGACCCGCTGGGTGTAGCTCAGGGCAGGGAAGCTCAGGATGACAGGTGCATTTCATCTTCTATCACCTACATCTCTATTTCACTCATCCGATTCTCTGATGTCACCCCGATGAAAATCGGGGTAAAACGTGGCACTTCAGTATTTGAGCGCAAACCCCTCATCTCAACCGAAGGTACCTCCAGCAAGGTCGGGACTCGAGATGTTGTCATCCTGAATTCGTTTCAAGATCAAAGTTCTTCGGCATTAGCGCTGCTCTCTTCTTTAGCGGAGAAGCGCACAGTGCCACTGCACCACCAGAGGTCCCTCCACTGCGGTCGGGACGCGTCGTTAGGTAGCTGTCGAAGAAGGACACACTGCTTTTAGCGGGCATTCTTCGCAGCGGGCGCGTTGGGCTTTACAGATCTGGCGACCGTGGGTGATTAGCAAAACGTGCATGTCGTAGCGGTCATCTTCCGGGATCAAATCTTCCATTAGAGGGTGTGCCTGATCTGCGGTGACCTTTGGTCCGATGAATCCCAGTCGCTTGGAAACGCGGTGAATATGCGTGTCGACCGGAAACGCCGGCATCTTTAGCGAGAAGGCCATTACGACTGCTGCCGTTTTAGGTCCCACCCCCGGTAGAGAGGTCAGCCATTCTCGAGCTTCCTCAAGTGGTAGGTCGGCAAGAAATTCGAGATCGAAGTGGCCGAGTCGCTTCAAAATTTCGACGAGGATTTTTTGAATTCGAACAGACTTTTGATTTGAGAGGCCACCATGCTTGATTGCGTCAGCGACGAGTGCCGTGTCTGCTTCGACGACCTGTGCCCAACTGGGAAGGGCTTTGCGGAGCGAGTCGTACGCTCGTTCGGCGTTAAGGTCAGAAGTGTTCTGGGTAAGAACGGTGAAAATCAGCTCGTCGATGGCGATCATTCGAGGTCGCCACTCGATCGGACCGTAAATACCGTTGAGCTTTTCCTGGACTAGCCCTGGTGCGACCGGTGGTTCGTCATTGCTAGAGCTGCTGCCAGGCATGGATTAGTAGCTTCGAGACTGTACGTACTCAGCAAGGTCAAATAGAGATTTAAGTTCTTGCGACTTCGGGATTCCATCTAGAGACGCTATCGCCTTATCGATGTAGTCGTTGGCTACATTTCGAGTCAGTTCCAGGGCACCGGAATTTCTTATCGCCTCAACCGCGTTCGGAATCATATTAGAACGGTCATCGACTGGTGCATTGAACAGCAAGTCGAGATCTTCAGCTGCTCCGTTCTCAATTGCAAGAATTGCTGGGAGCGTAAGGATCCCTTCTTCAAGATCGTGTCCAGCGGGTTTTCCTAGTTGCTCGGAAGTGGCGCTGTAGTCGAGCAAATCGTCGTAGACCTGGTAAGCCATGCCGATGTTGTAGCCGTAAGACTTCAGAGCAGCGGCTTGTCTGTCATCGGCTCCGCCAAGTACAGCTCCGCTTTCAGAGGCAGTGCAGAACAGCGATGCGGTTTTATCGTAGATCCGCTGGTTGTACTCTTCGATACTGACACCTTGCTGCCAGCCTTTGTAAATCTCGCTGAGTTCCCCGCGTGCGAGCTCGGTGATGGTCTCCGCGAAACGTCTGATCAGTCGCACGTTGTTTGTGTCGCAGACGTACATGGCTGACGTTGCGAAAACGTAGTCTCCAATTAGGACTGCAACGTTGCGTCCCCAGAGATTGCTGGCAGTTTGGTGGCCACGCCGCGTGTCGGCATGATCAACGGTGTCGTCATGTACGAGCGTGGCGATGTGAAGAAGCTCCACACCTGTAGCCATTCGACGAGGGTTTTCACCACCGCCATTGCCCCATAATCGAGAAGCGAGCAACGTGAGTGCTGGGCGTACGCGTTTGCCCGGAGTCGCCAGAACGTGGCCGAGCTGCGCTTCGAGGTCTTCACCTTGCTGATGTGTACCTTCTGGCGCTCGCTCAGCGATCGAAGCGATTTCCTCGATTACCAGTTCGAGGTCATCGACAACGGGAGAGTAAATGCTTTCTTGCGTAATTGCTTCGACCATGGCTTGTTCCGGAAGAAATTATGCATCGCCAGTTAGACGTGCATTCTCCTCCTCAACTACAGATTCGTCGAGCTTCTTGAACAACGGTGTCGGTTTTTCTAGAGGTGTCCCCGGAATGATTTCGCGCCGACCCCAACCATCGGACAGGACGTCGCCTTCTCCGAATAGCATCCCGTGAATCTTTTCTGTGGAAGATGGGATGTACGGGTAGAAGACCGTTCGTAGGGTCGAAACGATGTTCAATCCAACCCACAAAGTGGTTGCTGCCGCGTCTTTGTCAGATTTCACGACTTTCCATGGCTCTTTGGCGTCGACATAGCGGTTGCCGTGCTGACCAAGACGCATTGCTGCACGAAGACCAGCCCGGAAGTTTCTGCCATCAATAGCTTCACCAACTTCTTTGAGAGCGATATCACAGGCTTCGAGGGCAGCCTTGTCGGCATCGTCCAAGTCGCCGAGAGTTGGTACGGCATTGTCGAAGTTTCGAGTAGTAATCGTCAGTATTCGGTGCACGAAGTTGCCGATGTTGGCGACCAACTCGTTGTTGTTGGCCGCGACGAATCCTTCCCACGTGAACTCTGAGTCGGAAGTTTCCGGCATGATCGACGCGAGGTAGTAACGGAGCGGGTCCGGGTCGTAGCGTGTAAGGAAATCAGGAAGCCAAACTGCATGACCACGGCTTTTTGAGAAATCGAACCCGCCGAGGTTCAGATATTCGTTTGCGACCACGTCAGTCGGCAGATTTAATCCGCCGTATGCCAGCAAGATTGCAGGCCAAATGACGGTGTGGAACGGAACGTTGTCCTTGCCCTGGAAGTAGTAGGTTTCGCCGTCTGGCTCAACCCAGAACCTTTTCCATGCATCAGGATCACCGCTGTTTTCTGCCCAGGCTTTTGTCGCAGAGAAATAACCCATGACGGCTTCAAACCAAACGTAGAAGCGTTTGTTTTCGTAGCCTTCGAGTGGAACGGGAACGCCCCAGTCGATGTCCCGTGTCATGGCGCGGTTATGCAAACCTTCTCGAAGCATACCGAGTGTTTGGTTTCGAACGTTTTGTCGCCACTCGTCTTTTCCAGACACCCACTCTTCGAGTTGTTCTTGGAACGCGCCGAGAGTAAACATCTGGTGAGTTGTGTCTTTGAAGACCGGAGTTGATCCGTCTCGACCGGACCGAATGTCAATCAAGTCAATTGGATCGAGGGTTCGACCGCAGTTGTCGCACTGGTCGCCGCGCGCAGATTCGTATGAGCAGTGTGGACACGTGCCTTCTACGAAGCGGTCAGACAGAAATCGCTGTTCGGTTTCAGAGAACGGCATCGATTGAGTTTCCTCAACGAGATAACCCTTTTTCTTGATCGTGTTGAACAGGTCGTGCACCACGTCACGGTGCTGATCCGTGTGAGTGTGGGTGTACAAGTCGTAAGAGAAATGCATGTCCTGAAGCGCCTTGCTCCAGATGGCGTGATACCTGCCAGAAATTTCTTCCGGCGAAACTCCCTCGTCTGCTGCTTTAAGCATCGTCGGAGTTCCGTGCATGTCTGATCCTGAAACCATCACGACGTCGTTACCCGCAACGCGGTGGTAACGGGCAAAAATATCAGCTGGCACGTTCATGCCAGCGATATGCCCGAGGTGAGGTTCACCGTTTACATAAGGCCATGCTACGGCTACCAGGATTTTGCGTGACAAAGGAGAGTTCCGGTTCTTGGGATTAAGGTGCCTTTTACAGGCGTTCTAAACTTCGAAATCGATTTGTTACAGACTGTCAATTATAGCTGTCGTATCGAGTGAATCACTTGCAAAAATTGGTGTTCTGCCAGTTCATGACCTCTATTTGAGGGTTAGTGGATATACCCGGCTTTTCGGAGCACCAGTCGATTCAACGACCGCGTCGACGAGGCTTCTGCCATTAAGTCCGTTGGAACGAGCTTCCTCGATCACCGTGGTGATCTCGTCGTCGGAGAGTGTTTTTACGGAAGAGCTTCCTGAACCCTGTATGGCAACGACGAACTCACCTTTCGGATTGGTGAAATGAGCGAGTGCGTCGTTCGCTGTGCCACGGAACGTTTCTTCGAACTTTTTAGTCAGTTCACGGCAGACAACGAGATCGCGTTCTGCAAAGACCGAGTGAACATCTTCGAGGGATTTGCGAACTCGATTTGGCGATTCGTAGAAAACAACAGGACCAGGTTCGTCGGCAACTGAATTCAGTAAATCGATGCGTTCGCCACTTTTTCTCGGTAGGAACCCAATAAACAGGAACCGATCGAAACTCCAGCCGGTGATCGAAAGCGCTGTGGTTACAGCGGAAGCCCCAGGCAACGGTTCAACTCTGTGACCTGCCTGGACCGCTGCTTCGACCAGCCTAGAGCCGGGATCGCTAATGCCAGGCGTACCAGCATCTGTGACATAAGCGATATCTCCAGATTCGAGTAGTTGAGCGATTTCAACTACGCGCTCTGGATTCGTGTGTTCGTGAAGCGATTCAAGTCGAGGGTGTGCGTCAATGTGATTGAGCAGCTTTCTCGTAACACGCGTGTCCTCGGCAACTACAGTTGAAACGTTCTTAAGAGTTTCGGCTGCTCGCACAGTAATATCGCCGAGATTCCCGATTGGTGTGGCAACTACAAACAGTGTCGACAACTTGATCGGATCCTTTAGATCGGGCTCTGTAGCGTGTACGAGCGACTAGCGATTCGCAGCTTCGAGGATTTTGTCGATTGCGGCGTTGTGTTGGTCGTCTGCGTGATACGAACTTCGAACCAATGGGCCCGCAGCAACGTGCTTGAAGCCCATTTCCAGTCCGAGTTCTTCCAGCTCTTTGAATTCTTCAGGTCGGTAGAACCGAATGATCGGGTGGTGGCGTTTAGACGGTCGCAGGTACTGACCAATCGTGAGCAGATCGCAGTTTACATTCCGCAAATCCTGCATCGTTTCGAGAACTTCGTCCCGGGTTTCACCAAGACCAACCATCATTCCGGACTTCGATGGCATGTGTGGGTTGACCTCTTTCACCCGTCCCAGCAGTTCGAGAGACAGGTCGTAATTTCCACGTGGTCGTACCTTTTTGAAGACTCTGCGGGTGGTCTCAATGTTGTGATTGAGTACGTGTGGTCCGGCATCGATTACCCGCTTCAGGCACTCACGATCGCCTTCAAAGTCTGGAATCAACACTTCGACTTTGCAGTCGGGAGTGGTGCGACCAACTTGAGCGATGGTTTCAGCAAATATTTCAGAGCCATAGTCGGGAAGATCGTCACGGTCGACCGAGGTAATGACCGCGTAACTGAGTTCCATTTGCTTCACTGTGGAAGCAACTCTGAATGGCTCCGCCTTGTCGACGGTTCCGGGCCAACCGGTTTTCACGTTGCAGTACGAGCAAGCGCGGGTGCAGGTGTCGCCCAGGATCATGAACGTTGCAGTTCCACGGTCCCAGCACTCGCCAATGTTGGGACATGCAGCTTCTTCACAAACCGTGTTCAAGCTTGCGCCCTTGATCTTCTTTCGAATTTCCAGGTAGCTCTCACCACCGGGGGCTTTTACCTTGAACCAGTCTGGAAGCCGGCGTTCGACAGTCGGTGAATTTTTGTTTTCTGACTTGGAAACCAAGAGAGTGTTCTGCGTACCTTTCAGGTTGAAATGAGCCAATTTGGCGGGAACTCACGACCACGGACGAGGTCGATAGTCCAGAATAACAGACAGTCCAATTTTCAAATGCCAATTTCGAGCCTTGAGTTCAAGGCTGACTGAACTGAGATTTATCGCTGAATGGCGAAACGAAAACGCAGAAAAAGATATTCGGGATCTGACCTGACAGGTCATCTCAAGCTCAACGAAGGTGACCGTTTTGAGGTCGTCATAACCGGTATCAACGATGGCGGCCTTGCCACTGCCGTAGTAGAAGGCGCCACGGTCGAGGTGGCGGGCGCGATAGTCGGTGAGACGGTGGTCGCTGAAGTACTTCGCAAGTACCCCGAACGCGTGGCTGCTAAAACTGTTGAAGTGCTTAAAGCTTCGCCTGATCGAATCGAACCGGTATGCAAGTACTTCCTTGAGTGCACCGGATGCCAGTGGCAGCACGTTTCCTACGACAGACAGTTGACCCTTAAACGAGATCGAGTGCTCAAAGAGTTGTCTGCATTCGTTTCGTTGACTGAAACCACCGTGCTACCAACGGTCGAAAGTCCGGGACAACTTGGTTACCGGAACCATGGCAGGTTTACGGTCGCTAAAAAACAAGATGCCGGCTCGATAGGGTACGTAAATGCGACGACGCGGCAATGGCTGAAGATCGATGAGTGCTTGTTGATGGACTCACAGATCAACGAAACTCTGAACACATTCCAGGGTCGTTTGGTAGGTCAGTCGCAATTGTCGATTCGGGTTGGTTCGAACAGCGGATCAATGCTCGTTCAACCAAAAATGCAGGTTGAGGGTGTCGACATTGAAACCGGTGTGCAGCACTACGAGGAAGAGGTACGAGGGAGTCGATTCAGGATCGCCGCTTCATCGTTCTTCCAGGTCAACACGGATCAACTGAGCCAGGCGGTTGACGAAATCAGGGAATTGCTCGAGCTGACCGGCGACGAGCTACTCGTCGATGCATATTGCGGGGTTGGTGTATTCGCAGTACTGCTAGCTCCGTATGCTCGGAAAGTTGTAGGAATCGAAGAATCGGCGTCAGCAATTGAAGATGCAGGTCGCAACTCACTGGGTGTGGAGAATGTTGAGTTTGTTGAAGGCAAGACCGAGCACGTTCTCAAAACCTGGAATGATCAGTATTCAGAGCAAGTCGATGCGGTTATTCTCGATCCACCAAGAGTTGGGTGTCATCCGGATGTAATCGAATCGGTGAAAGTGCTGAACCCGCGAAAACTGTTGATGGTTTCGTGCGAGCCGGCGGCTATGGCTCGTGATCTAGATTTGTTGTGTGCTGACGGATCGTTCGAGTTGGAATTTGTGAAGCCTGTAGATATGTTCCCGCAAACGAAGCACGTCGAGACTATTAGTCTTTTACGGTCGAGCAAATAGGTATGGTCTCACCTAAATTCATTCTTGCGAGTCGGTCTCCGCGACGGAGGCAAATCCTCGAAATGGCTGGACTCGAGTTTGAAGTAAGGCAGTCCGACGTCGACGAAACCTCGAAAATCGAGGATCCAGTTGAGTTGGCAACGCATCTTGCGGAATCCAAGGCGAAGGCGGTCAGTGCGAGCGGACGAGATCAAATAGTTTTGGCGGCCGATACCGTCGTTGCTCATGACGGGATGCTGCTCGGTAAACCAGTTTCTGAGGCCGAAGCAACTGAAATGCTCGAGTCTCTTAGTGGTCAAACTCATCTGGTTGTGACCGCTGTGAGTGTTATCAATTCCTCAGGCAATCAACACACCGATGCAAAGTCAACGAACGTGACTTTTCGCAAACTGAGTAAGATTGATGTTGAGAATTACGTTCGTACCGGACTCCCTATGGACAAGGCGGGAGGCTACGGAATCCAGGATTCCGAGCTAGATCCGGTGGAAAAATATGAATCGTGCTATCTGAACGTCGTGGGGCTGCCTCTGTGTACGACAGTCGATTTGTTACGAAGGGCTGGGCTCACTATCGAACAAGAAATCATGTGTGAACATTCCACATACGAAGAATCCGTGGCTGGTTCAGCGAAATGAACTTCTTCGGCATCGGTGGATTCGAGTTTCTCCTGATTGGCGCCATCGCTCTATTTGTGCTTGGTCCGCAACGCCTTATGGAAGGAATTCGAGAAGGTCGAAAGCTGTACACCGACCTGAAGCGTCAGCGAGATGCGCTTCAAACCATGATCACAGATGCGATCGAGCTGGAAGACCTCAAGAAAGAACTCGATGCAGACGGCATTTCCAGGGACATCGACGAGCTAAAGAACCAAATGAGCCTTGACCAATTAGAGGAAGAGGCAACTACAGGCAAGAAGCCCCTAACCGCTTCTGAGGACTCGTCGCAGAAGTGGCAACCGAAGCGTCCACCAGTCATTGTTGATTCTGAAGTTAGAGACGCCATCCCAGATTTAGACCTCGGGATGGGTGAAGAAAAGCTTGCCACGTCGGCACCACCAGAAGAATTTTCAGAACCTGAGGCGGATGATGAACCGGAAGCCGATGAAACCTCTGAATCTCCGGAAACCGATGATCTGAGCGAAGAGAAGGCATCGTCGTGAGAGACCGACCGATGTCGATCCTCGATCACCTGAACGAGCTCAAGAAGCGCTTGTTCCGGGTCGCGATCGTCGCGCTGATTTTCATTGGAATTGCGGTCGGTAACTTCCAACGAATATTTGATCTGTTCACGAATGAGTCACGGCGACTCATTGAGGCTGCGGGCGGAGACATCATCCAGCTCACGCTTACTGAAGCCTGGGTGGCAGCAGCAAAGCTGGCGATCATGGTTGGACTGGTCGCGGCACTGCCGTATTTCCTCTGGGAGATGTCGATGTTCTTCCGTCCCGGATTGAAGTCCAGTGAACAGAAATACATCTACTTTCTGATTCCAGGTGCGCTGATTTCGTTCGGATTGGGTGCGGCGTTTGCTTACTTGATCCTGATCCCAAGGTTGTTCGAATTCATGCTCCAATTCCAGGGGAACCTGGCGGTGCCAACAATTACCGCGGCATCAGTGGTTTCTCTGATGATGGGAATTCTGTTTTGGATTGGATCGATTTTCGAATTGCCAATTGTGATGTTCATACTAGCTAAGATCGGACTTCTCACTTCAGCGTGGCTTAAAACCAAGCGCCGATGGATGATCCTGATCTCGTTCGTGTTCGGAGCGATCGTTACTCCAACAGATCCACTTTCGCAGGTGATTGTGGCAATTCCGGTCATGCTGCTTTTCGAAATCGGAATGCTGCTAGTTCGCCTTGCCGAGCGCGGCCAAACTGAATAAACCCCCGAAAAAATCCGTGGGTTTAATCGACCGAGCTGTTTGAGGTGCTTTAGACGCCTACGCCTTTGAGTCGGCGTTCTCGTCGTCCGATCCGTTCTCTTCGTCTTTCTTGTTGACGGCAGATCGGAATTCGTTAATTGCCTGTCCCATGCCTCGTCCTACCTGAGGAAGCTTTCCGACCCCGAAAAGGAGCAGAACAATCACGAGGATGATTACGACTTGCAGTGGGCCTATGTTCTGGAACACAGATATCGCTCCGAGTTGCCCCAATTATCTGGTTTGGGGGCTATTGATACACGGACAAGTATACGCTTGGCGCGATTCCACGCCATGAGCGTTAAGTGTTGATATCTGTGCTTTCCGTGCGTCCGGTAATTAGCGTAGATCGCGCCAGACTGCGACTACTCGGCTCAACACTTCGACATCGGATGACGGGTAGGTCATAGCCTGCATTTGGGTGTTTGCTGGCTCAAGCCTCACTCTTGGACCTTCCGCGTAGAAGTGCTTCAACGTGGTCGAATGGTCCGACTTCACTCGCACTGCTGCCATTTGACCGTTCCTGACGGCGGCTACTTGTTCCATTATCACCATGTCACCGTCGGAGATGAGAGCGTCAATCATCGATTCGCCTCTGACCTTCAGAGCGTAAACACCTTCGCCGGTACCGGCAATCGACTGTGGAAGATCAATAAGTTCGGAGCCTGTGAGGTCAGACCAGGTGTCGTTCTCCGGCATTGGGAACGGTGAACCTGCGGCAATAGTCCCGAGAAGTGGTACGGCAACCGTTTCCGATTCTTCAGCCTGACCAAAAGTTTGCTTCTGAGACGACAGCGCAAGCCCGCGAGAAACTTCCGACGCCCTATTGAGGTATCCACCTTCTTTTAGGCGGTCGAGGTTGTAGGACACAACGGAGGTAGAGCTGATTCCACACCCTGACTGGATGTCGCGAATGGTGGGTGGATAGTCATTCTCCTCGATAAAGCCTTCAATGAACGCCAGAATCGTCTGCTGTCGTGCAGATAGCTTTTTCATTTTGGATGTCCCTTAGCTCGAGTTTGCCGATCACGTCGAACAGTACTGTATTCGCACTAATGTTCTGAAATGTATCAATGCCCAATCTCAACTGTCAATTGAACGTGACACAAATTACGAACTTATGATCGAAATGTGGTTAAGGGGCGCCAGGCAGTGATTCACAGGCCACGCCGTCTTTATCGCCATCCAATCGATGAGGGTCGGAGGTGGGACCGTTTTCAGATTCGAAGAAACTCTGAGCCGCAGGCCAGGTTTCGAAATCTGAGCAGTTTTTGTCTACAAATTCCGGCGTTGGAGTTGGAGCATGTGGTGCCGGTGTCGAAGTAGATGTTGGTGACGGGACAGGTGTTCAAATTGGTTCGGGAGTGGCTGTCGGAGTGGATTCAGGAGTAGCGGTGGCAACTGAGATTGCGGTGGGTGTCGGAGTAGGTGTTGCCGTCGATGTTGACGTCGGTTGAGCCGCCGCAACCGGAGTGGGCGATATCGTCGATGTTGGAGTCACTGATGCAACTACTGGAGTGTTAGTTGGTGTAGGAGAACTTGTTGGGCTTAGTTCTGTCGGTACCGATGACGGCGGAAGAGTAGGAGTGATCGTCGGTGTTGCTGTAACGACTACAGTGACCTCAATAATCACGGGCGGCACTGGCGTATCGGACTGTGAATTCGGTATTGCAGTGGTCGAAGGTAAATCTTCGCTCGACACAACAGCGTCGCCGCCGCATGCGAAAAATGCCAGCGCACTCAACACGCTGACGACAAGCAGTAACTTCGCCTTAGTGGGCGTGTCCGTGATGGTCATGACCGTGGTCATGGTCATGATCGTGGCTGTGACCAGAATGATCGTGATCGGCGTGATCATGCGAGTGGTCGTGTCCGTGATCCATTGAAGGCGGCGGAGCGTGATCGTGTCCGTGGGACGGATCCATCCCGGCTCCCGCATGGACCGGATGGTCGCCGAATGAGATTCCTTCCAGATTTCCTGGAGGCCCGCCCACAGCTTCAGCCTGTCCGAATGCTACGTAGTGAGGTGCTTCACCTTCGAAAACTAGGTATGCGGAGTGGCTAGTGGAAAGTGATTCGTGCCCACCGAACCATTTGACCAACGGACCGTTGATCATTTGCACGGGTCCGTCTTTAGCCGGACGTTTTACGTCGGTGTCAATTTTGCCGGTTCCAGCTGGACCGATGCCCCAGCGTGCAATACCGTCGAAATCTCCTGGAATAACAAAGCGCCACCGAGGCAGTAAGCCTCGCCATGGCGCTACTTCAACAGCGACCCTGCGCTCAACACCTTCGAACGGGTGGTGGATGCGCCAGTTGTATTCGGTATCTTCAGACTCAGAACTAGGCACGGGCTGATGGGTGTCAGCCGCGTGCTCGTGCTGATGTTGTTCTGGATTTCCAGGACCCTGGGTCAAGGGTTATACCGATTTACTTGCTGAGTGCGTTGAACTGTCGGGTGAGTCGTGACTTCTTGCGAGCAGCGGTGTTTCGGTGAAGTACACCCTTGGTTACAGCTCGGTCAAGTGCAGAGATTGCGCCCTGCAATGACTTGGTCGACTCTTCGTTCGCATCACCGGCTTCGATTGCCTCAACGGCGTTTCGAACTCTGCTTCGAGTGAATGATCGGTTAGCCCGGTTACGTGCAGCTTTGCGGTTCTGTGATCGCAAAGTTTTTGCGGCTGGCATTCAGATTCCTTAGTTTGATTCGTACTTACTTTTCGTGGTTAGGAACGCGTTTTCTAAGAGCAAGAAAAATACGGTTGTCGAAAACGCAACCTAATTATTCTAACTATGTTTCGCTCACTCGGAAAACAGAATCTACACCAGGTATTGCTTCAACTCGTGAGAACAAGCGACTCAATTGCTCCACACCAGTGGTGTAAACGGTTAGTGAAACAGTACACGCGTTGGTGTTTGCGTCTTCATCTGAAGAGAGCGAGTGAATATTGACGTTTTCAGATGAAACTACGTTCGTGATGTCACGAATTAGTCCGACACGGTCGAAGGCCTTGATTTGCAGTCTTGAAGCGTAAGTCGTCTCGTAATGACCCCAGGCAACCGGAATGTGACGATCAGTGTCCTCGGTGTCTCGCAGTATGGCGCAGTTACGTCGGTGGACCGTTACACCACGACCTCTGGTCAGGTAGCCGGTTATTTCATCTCCGTAGACAGGACTACAGCACCGAGCGACACGTGTAAGAAGTCCCGGTTCACCCATAACAACCAATCCCTTGGGCTGGTCCGTAGGCGTTTTACCTTCGACCTTGATCGGAGTGAAGACTTCGTCCGGTGCTGGACTGAGCGTTTCGGCAACGCGGCTCAGAGAAATCTGCCCTGTACCGACTGCTTCGGCAACCTGGTCGTAGTTTTCAAAGTCAAGTTTGGCGACGATTTCATTGTCGGACATCCTGAGACCGAGTCGGCGAAGTTCCTTCTTGAGCAGATCACGACCACGCCTGATGTTGCTTTCTCGTTCCTGCTTGCGGAACCATTGCTTGACCTTGGTTTGAGCACTTCCTGTAACCAGGTAACCGAGATCCGGGTTCAGCCAATCGAGGCTTGGTCCGCGTGAAATCCGGGCTTTTCGTATTTCCACAACATCACCGTTTTGGAGGGGTGTATTGAGGGCTGTTAGCTTGCCGTTGACCACCGCACCGACTGTGTCGTGCCCAAGATCGGTGTGAATTCGATATGCGAAGTCGAGCGGAGTCGCACCCGCCGGCATGTCTTTGACGTCACCTCTAGGGGTGTAGACGAAAACCTGGTCCTGGAGAATGTCAGTCTTGACCGTGGCGAGGTATTCGTCGTCACCTGAAAGCTCTCGCTGCCAGTCCAGCAACTGGCGAAGCCACGACATCTTGGTATCGAAATTGTCGTTCTTGCGAAGATTGTCTTCGCCTTCCTTGTAGATCCAGTGATTGGCAACGCCTTCTTCAGCGACTTGGTGCATCTCTTCTGTTCGGATTTGCACTTCGATTGGGTAGTTGCCGGGACCTCGCACAGACGTGTGCAAGGACTGGTACATGTTTTCTTTTGGGCTGGCGATGTAGTCGTCGAACTGCCCTGGAACGGGTCGCCATTTTGAATGAACGATGCCCAGGGCCGCGTAGCAGTCGCCGACGTTCTGCGTGATCACTCGAATGGCGATCAGGTCGTAAATCTCGTCGAATTTTCGACCCATTCGTTCGTAGCGCTGGAGCTTGTTGTAAGTGCTGTAGAGGTGCTTGACTCGACCGTCTACAACACACTGGATTCCAGCCTTTTCGAGCGGTTCCTTTATCGCCTTTACTGCCGCTTCGGTGTAAATCTCGCGTTCAGCTCGCTTGCGGCTAATGAGCCTTGATATGGACTTGTACTGGCGTGGCATCAGGTAACGGAACGACTCGTCTTCAAGTTGCCACTTGATGTCGTTCATGCCAAGGCGATGCGCCAAAGGTGAGTAAATGTCGAGCGTTTCTCGCGCAATACGCTGCTGCTTTGGCGTCGGCAAGTGCTTCAGCGTCTGCATGTTGTGGAGGCGGTCAGACAGCTTGATGAGGACGACACGTACATCTTCCGCCATCGCAACCAGCATTTTTCGAAGCGAGGCAACCCGTGTTGCCTCAGGCGTTGCGACCTGCTTGAGCATCGCGCTGTTTTCGGAAATCTGGTCGAGTCGCTTGAGCTTCGTTACACCGTCGACGAGTTTTGCGACCTCGAGCCCGAAGTCACTTTCAATTTCTTCAAACGAAATCCCGCAGTCTTCGATCACGTCATGGAGCAACGCCGCCTGAATAGTCGTTGCGTCCATGTGCATTTCTGCTAGACGTTGAGCGGTTGCGATCGGGTGTACCACGAACGGCTCACCTGAATCGCGCGTTTGCCCACTGTGAGCATTTATTGCGTATGTAAGGGCTTCTTCAACAGCAGTTTGGCGATCGCGCGGTAAGTAACTCTCAGCGGTACTGAGAAGTTCTTTCGAAATCGATTCTTCTTGAATCGTGGTCAAGACCGGACCTGTTCAAACTGTGCTCAAGACGATCGTCTAATACTAAACCGGTTTTGAGGTCTCGACTCTTTATAGTCTTTAGTGCGTTCTCACCGAAATGGAGAAATGGGTGCTCAACAGTGCTATTCGCCAAAATAACGAGCGATCTCATCGCGCTCAAACTTCGGAAATTCTGACGGGGTGGTCCCAGTGTCGAGCCCAATAATTCCAGATTGAGCGGTCAGCTCTCCGATGACAGCTGCTGGGATTTCTTCACGTTTCAAGGCGTCGAGAACTGGTTCTGGTTCAGAAGATGCAATTAGCAATGCTCCAGAGGCGATAAGTCCCCAGGGGTCGAGTCCAAGCGCGTTACAAATATGGTGTGTTTCTTCAAAGATGTGAACTGCGTCTGGATTGACGACGGCACCTGTGTTGGATGCCTTGCAAAGCTCGTCTATAGCTCCGGATAGACCACCTTCGGTCGGATCGTGCATTGCGGTCACGACACCAGTTCTCACTGCTGTCTGCGCTGCTTTCAGTACTGAAATTCCAGGATCGTCTAGAAAGTTTGCAGCGGACTCAATGACAGATTTCGAAACACCTACGTTTTTCAGTTCACTCGCAGCTTCACGGGCAAGAATCGATGTTCCTTCAATCGATATTCCCTGGGTGAGAATGAGTTTGTCGCCACCTGATGCACCTCTAGAAGCAACAGTTTCGGAAGGCGCTGCCTCACCTAACATCATTCCGACGATGATTGGTCGAGGTAGGTCGACGGTGATTTCTGTGTGACCCCCGATCAACTCGATATCCAATTTATTAGCAGCGTCATTTATTTGGTCGAAGATTTCAGTCGCGAGAGACTTAGGTGAACCTTCAGGTAGAAGTGCCGTGGCTAAAAACCATCTGGGGATCCCACCCGATGCAGCAATGTCGTTCGCGTTGACATGAATTGCGTACCAGCCAATTCGATCGGTAGCGAAGGTGACAGGGTCGGATTTAGCGATCAGGGTTTTGCTGCCAAACGAAATGAATGCTGCGTCTTCGCCAACTCCTGGACCGAGCAATACCCTCGGTGACGACTCTTTGATCGACGCAAGGGATTTCGCCAGCAACTCAGCGGGGAGCTTGCCTGCTTTTAGCAATCGCTTTTTGTTGCTCTTGCTCACGATTGAGCTCGGCTGTTTTTTAGCTACCGGGAATAGCTACTGCGGTGGTAGTTGCGGAATTGGGTTACCGGTCAAATACGGTCCGACGATTTTACCGAGATCATCCGAGCGTCCCTGTAGGCCACTCCAAAACACGTCGAATCGAGTGTAGTCCTCAGCGCAGATGAATTCGATTTCCTGCATTCCGCTGGCGGTTTCTAAATCAATTCTGAATATCGTGTCGCACTGGATAGCCGAAGAGAAATTTGTATCGATATCGAACAGATCAATCAATCTGGTCAAGTCCTGTTCCGTGATTTCTCGGCGCAGAACGAATTCTCCTGTAGATGAGTCTTTCCTCATCAATTTGGCAGAACGAGACGTAGAGAGTGAGGCGTCGACAGTGATGTTGGTCGTCGGTGGTTTCGGACCTATTACTTCATCACAACGCACGGTGATTTGGTCGTCGGCGGTTGCGTGGTACTCCCATGTTTGCGAGCCGCTTGTTAGGAGATATGAAAAACCCGCGTACGGAGCATTGGTTTTGTCATAGAGAACGCCTGCTTCCGGGCATCCGAGGGCTGTACTGTCCCACGTATGCGCTTCTACTCTTTCCACATCCAGCGTACTGAAATCGACCCCGAAATCCCCGGTTAATCGAGCCATTTCCGTTACATGTGAGTCCGGTGGGACCGGGGTAGCTGTGGGAGTGGGTGTCGGTGTAGGCGTTGCCGTTGGTGCTGGAGTTGGTGATGGACCGGGAGTCGCAGTCGCGGTGGGTACAGCTGTGACTGTTGGGCGAGGAGTTGCACTGGGTGAACTAGTTGACGTTGGGTCTTTGCCTTCGTCTGATCCAGAGCAGGCTGTGATTGCGAGCGCGACTGCGAGAGCAAGTATGGCGAGTGGCGCGAGGCGGGCAAGAAAAGTTAAACGGTTCAATAGGTGTTCTTACTTGATTAGTTCGAATTGGTATTCGTCGGTTATGTCGGTCGTGTCAACAAACGCCCAGACCTGAGATGTGACTGATTCGTTTGGCGAAGCGTCGTGAACCTCGATTGTGATTGTTTCTGAGATTCCACCTGAAAGATATCTGAAAGTAGAAATCGACACATCCGCAAGGTCAGAGTCAACAACACTGCCAACTAGGATTTCGGTCTCCCAGTCGACCTGGTCGAGTTCGATTTCAGCGATTGAAGAGTTTTCATTGTTGAACTGAATGAGTTCCTCTTCGCTGCGAATCACCCACACGTCAATAGCATCATCTTCGATGTCTTTGGCGGTCACGATGTCGTTCGCTAGTTCTGCAGGTACAGGCTGAGGAGTGGTTTCACACAGAGCGCCGTTCACACCACCTAGATCGGCGTTGTACTCGTACCTGATTCCTTCGTAGCTGAGGATTAGTCTGAACCCCGGGACAAGATAATCATCGAGGATGGTGTTCGGTGGCGGGTAACAACCTGGGCTGCGTGACGTCCACGTGTCTTCTTCCAGGAGAATCTTTCTTGCATCACCAGGAGCTATCCCAAGTCGGGCAGCCAGTGCTGCCCTCGCAATTTCTTCAACTGATTCTCGCGGATCTGTTTCGGACACTTCCGGCGTGGGTTGAGCAATTTCAGGCGTTGGAGGCGAGTCCGAGTAGAAATCGTCGCAGGCGGTTACTACAACTCCGATCACTAACAGCGTAGGGATCAGCGTATACGTTGACCATTTACTAGCTAGTTGTCGGAGAGTTTGACGCATCGAAGGCTGAATTGAGTCTTGTACCAGGGTGTTGGCGCTTCTGTTGTACCGAGCGAATTCTAGTCAGTAAATGATTACCCGTTCGTTAGTTATTAGGAACCGATATTTATCTTCTTTTGGTCTTAACCCCGGTTAGCAATGAGTCATAAAACAGGCTGTTTTTGACTGAGAGCCTGTTATCGGAATTAAATCATTTGTATATACGAAATCTATAATTCTTATATGCATCAAGATTGCTATGAATATATCGCGAGGATATTCACATAGGGAAAATTTCTGTTGACGCTGATTAATAATTGTGTATTGTGAAGGTAAGGATTTGTACATACGAACACTGTTAAGTGCATCGGCGAACGGTGTCCGCCTCGACCCTTGAGGGTGTTCCTGGCACTAACACAAGAAAGAAGAAAGAAATGAGTTACGTCGCCGGATATCGACGCGTGTACGTAAAACTCGCGCTTGTTACCATAATTGCCATCACTGCAGTTGCGTGTTTTGATTCTGAAGGTGATGAGGATTCCAAAACCCTGGTCGTTTATTCCGGACGATCGGAGTCATTGGTTGGTCCGCTTATTGAAGATTTTGAGAAGATTTCGGGGCACAACGTCGAGGTGAACTACGGATCAACCGGTCCGCTCGCCGCAACGCTACTCGAAGAAGGATCCAGCAGCCCAGCTGACATCTTCTTTGCACAGGACCCGGGTGGTCTCGGTGCTGTAGACAATCTGCTAAGTGAGCTTTCACCAGATGTCCTAGGCTCTGTCCCGAGTTGGGCGCGAGACCCAGAAAGCAAGTGGGTTGGAACTAGCGGTCGCGCACGTGTGATCGTCTACAACACCGACATGCTTTCGGAAGCTGATCTTCCCGATTCAATCGAAGATTTTGCCAAGCCCGAATGGAAAGGTCGGATCGGCTGGCCCCCAACTAACAGTTCTCTCCACGCAATGATCACTGCAATGCGACAGGAGTGGGGTGAAGACCGAACGAAAGCCTGGCTCGAAGGCATCATGGCTAACGAACCAAAGGTGTACGCGAAGAACACTCCTACCGTGGCAGCGGCAGCAGCAGGCGAAATCGAAGTTGGTTTCGTGAATCATTACTACCTGCACCGATTCCTCGCTGAAGAAGGTGAATCGTTTGCAGCCCGTAACTACTACACTCGCTCAGCCGATCCTGGCTCAGTCGTACTGGTCGCAGGTGCTGGAATACTCGATTCATCAGATAACAAGGAAGTGGCAGAACAGTTCCTTGAGTTTATGCTGGGGACTGCCGGCCAACAGTACTTTGCTGCTCAGACTTATGAATTCTCGTTGAACGAGAACGCAAAGCCAGCAAACTTGCTTCCTGCACTTGAAGAAATTACCAAGCTGGAGATAGATCTCGGCGACCTGACGGATCTTGAAGGAACCCAGGACTTACTCAGGGAGGTTGGAGCTCTTCCTTAAAAGAGAATTCCAGACGCAGATTTGACGCTAACTGACGTCATAACCGCCGGGTGGAGATCCGGTGATACCAAACGACCGCCGATATTTTTAGTTGCATCGGCGGTCGTTGTCGCGCTTGCGGCATTCATTCCAGTCGTCTATTTGGCGGTGCGATCCGCGAGCAGCGGGACGGAGTGGATTGATCTTGTTTTCAACGCAAACACAGCCTCGATATTCGGTCGCACGTTCCTTCTGATCGCTCTCGTTACGACTATCTCAATAACCGTTGCTGTGCCGGTCGCGTGGTTAACGGTTAAAACCGATGTGCCGTTCAGGCGGGTACTTTCAGTGGCATCTGTTTTGCCCTTAGTGATGCCGAGCTTTGTCATGGCAACTACGGTTATTGAGGTCTACTCACCGAAAGGGATACTCCAGGGATGGTTTTCACCATTTGGAGTTGATCGGCTTCCAGCGATATACGGACTGCCAGGTGCAACACTGGTCTTGATTCTGATGACATATCCGTACGTTCTGCTGACTGTTCGAGGGACGCTACGAAGAATGGATCCATCGCTCGAAGAGGCTGCCAGGGCAATGGGTTACGGACCTGCAAGAACATTGTTTTCGGTGACTCTGCCGATGCTGCGACCCGCAATTGCAGCAGGCGCTTTGTTGGTGGCCCTGTACACACTGAGTGATTTCGGGGCTGTCGCGCTGCTGCGATACGACACATTTACGTCGACGATCATGATTCAGTACGAAACGTCGATCGACCGAACTCTCGCCGCGGTGCTCTCACTTGTGCTTGTCGTGGTTGCTGTTTTCCTGCTGCTGGCAGAGGGTTTTACGAGAGGCAGCGGTGCCTACCACCGCGTGACCGTTGGGACTGTTCGCACGGCGAGGCGAGTTGCGCTCGGTAACTGGAAATGGGTCGCATTTGGCGTCGTGATGGTTCCAGTCGTGATCGGACTAATAGTCCCAGTAGCGGTTCTGCTGCACTGGCTAATAAGGGGCTTGATCAACGATCAACAATTGTTGCCACTTCTGGTACCTGCAAGAAATTCGCTTTACGTTTCTCTACTCGCTGCCGTTGTGACTGTTCTCGCTGCACTTCCTGTGGCGATTCTTGCCGTTCGATTTAGGAGCGGGCTGAGTCGACTCATCGAGCGGTCGACTTACATCGGCTTCGGACTTCCCGGAGTCGTGGTCGCTCTATCGCTCGTGTTCTTTGGCATCAACGTTGTTCGACCGCTTTATCAGTCGATATGGCTCCTTGTTTTCGCTTACGGAGTGCTATTTCTTCCAGCTGCGCTCGGATCATTGCGAGCGTCACTTCTCCAGGTCAGTCCGCGAGTTGAAGAAGCGGCAATGAGCCTGGGTAGCTCCCAGTGGCGAACGATATACAAGGTCACAGTTCCGCTCGTGATGCCAGGGGCGTTTGCCGGTGGAGCAATGGTGTTCCTGCTAACGATGAAAGAACTGCCGGCATCCCTGATTCTTTCGCCGATTGGCTACAAAACGCTTTCGACCTCCATTTGGTCGGCTGCTTCTGAAGCTTTCTTTGCAAAGACCGCCGCTTCTGCGTTGTTGCTCGTGATAGCAGCAGGTATACCTACTGCGTACCTCACGCTTAGAGGTCACGGCGATGACAGTGAAAAACAGAAGCGAGAAATTGATCTTGAAGAGGCTGCCCGGTGAGATTTCCCTGGAGTAAACCAGCCGATTCCTCGATGCAGCAATCACAAAGTGGTGCTGTAACGAATCCTTCGTTGTCTGAAGATACCGGTGTCATTCACCTTGAGAATGTTGAGTGCAGTTACCCGGGCTCAGACCGTCCCTCGATAACCGGCTTCAACCTACTGGTACGTCCTGGCGAGTTCGTGAGTATTCTCGGGCGAAGCGGAGCAGGCAAAACTACAGCACTCCGTGTGGTCGCCGGATTTGAGCAGGTCTCCGATGGATACGTTCGCGTAGGTGGACAGCTTGTCGGCTCATCTTTTATGCACGTCCCACCCGACCAACGACGAACTGGACTGGTGTTTCAGGACTACGCCTTATTCCCTCACCTAACAGTTGCGAAAAACGTTGAATTCGGACTGAAAGACCTTCCAAAAGAAGAGAGAGCGAATCGGGTCAAACCCGTTTTGAAATTAGTCGGAATGAGTGGGTACGAAGACCGATATGTTCACGAACTCTCCGGTGGTCAGCAGCAGCGAGTGGCAATCGCTCGTGCTCTCGCTCCCGACCCGGTAGCGCTCCTTCTCGATGAACCATTCAGCAACCTGGATCGTCAGCTCAGGTCAGCTTTGCGGAGAGACATCAAACAGATCGTTGCGGAAACCGGAGCGACAACCCTGCTGGTGACTCATGACCGCGAAGAAGCACTCGCAACATCCGATCGCATTGCAGTGATGGGTGACCAGAAGATCGAACAAATTGGCACTCCGGAAGATGTCTACCAGAATCCAGTCTCAGCCGAAGTTGCAAGAATGATTGGGTCGTGTGAACTAATCCCAGGGATTTATCGCGGTGGAGTTGTCGTTACCGAAGCCGGTGTGTTTCCAACACGGGTTACGAACGGAACCTCGCTGTCTGATGGACGACAAGTGCTTGCTCTGATGCGTGCATCTGAGTTGGAAATCGAGCCAGCTGGTGACGAGACTCAACGAACGGCGACTGTCGAGTTGAAAGAGTTCGAGGGCGAGTTCAGTGAGTACAGCGTAAAGCTCGACTCAGGAACAGTAATACGCGTTCGCAAGCGAGTTGCTAACGGTATGGAAATTGGGGATCGAGTACGCGTTCTGCCGCGTGATGATGCGGCAGTTATCGTCTTTCCTGCGTAAGTCCGCTGTCGACTAGGCGGTGAACTTCTTGATCACCAGGCAGGCGTTTTGTCCGCCGAATCCGAAGCTGTTCGAAAGCACCACGTCAACGTTCGTTTCACGAGCAGTGTTTGGAACGTAGTCCAAATCACAATCAGGATCTGATGTGACCTGATTAATCGTTGGGTGAATGATGCTGTCGTTGATGGTCTTGATGCTTGCGATCGCTTCGAGTGAACCCGAAGCTCCCAGTGAGTGACCGACCATCGACTTGGTTGAGGTAATAGGGATGTCGTACGCACGCTCACCGAACAGACTCTTTATTGCCGCAGTTTCAGATCGATCATTGATCGGTGTCGAAGTTCCGTGCGCATTGATGTAGTCCACATCTTCGATGCCAAGCCCTGAGTTCTCGAGCGCCCGAGCCATCGCCTTGGCTGCGCCAATCCCGTCCGGGTGCGGTTGAACGAGGTGATAAGCATCCGAAGACACTCCCCAACCAGCAATTTCAGCGTAAATATTTGCGTTTCGTGCCTGCGCATGTTCGAGGCTTTCGAGAATGATGATTCCCGAGCCTTCGGCAGGAGCGAAACCGTCACGGTCAGCATCGAACGGTCGACTCGCGAGTGTCGGATCGCCATCCCACGTGGTCAGGGCGTGCATTGTGCTGAAGCCACCCATTCCAATTTCACAAATCCCGGCTTCAGTTCCACCGGTTACAACAACATCGGCTGTCCCACGGCGAATGATTTCTGAAGCCTCACCAACTGATTGAGTGCTTGCTGCACACGCAGTAATACAAGTATTGGTGTAGCCGGTGAGACCGTACGTGCGAGAGATATTCGCAGCTGCCATGTTCACGAGCATCATCGGAATGTAGTAGGGGCTCATTCGACCCGGTCCGCGCTTTACGCGAACTTCTGCCTGCTGGTCGGTTTCTGGAAGTCCGCCGGAGCCGCTTCCGATGAGAACACCAATACGATCAGGGTCTTCATTGTCGAGATCGAGACCGGAATCATTCATTGCTTCGCTAGAAGCAGCAAGTGCGAACTGCGAGAACCTCGCCATTCGGCGCGCCTCTTTGCGGTCCATGTAGTCGGCAGGATTGAAATCTCGGATTTCTCCGGAAACTTTGCAAGGGAAGCCGTCTGGGCTGACCAGGCTGATCTCTCCAATACCGGATTTACCAGCTTTGAGACCCGTCCAAAATTCATCAACTGAGTGTCCCAGGCACGTAATTGCGCCGAGACCAGTAACTACAACTCTCTTGTCATTCCCGTTGGTCATTCGCGATGCGTTTCTGGATACGCGAGCAAGCACCTCGGTAGGTGATTACAGATCTGGATACAGTTCTGGCTCGATACCCTGTTCAATCTCCACAATTTCTGCTGCTACAAAAAGTGAGCCAGCCCCGACGATGATGTCGCTCGGATCAGCCAGCTTGCGGGCGGCGACCAGAGCGTCACTCGTATTAGTGGTCAACTCAATGGGGTTAATTTTACATTCCGCGAGTTTGTTCGCCAGTTCGGTCGAACTGAGACTTTTGGGATGTCTTGATTCGGTTACGACAATTTGAGGATTGAGAGATTCCAATTCCAAGATTACTTCAGTAGGGTCATGACCTCGTATTGCTCCGAATATGAGAATCAATCCGGAGCGACGGGGGAATAGTTCGATCACTGACTCTCTCAATGCTTTTGCGGACGCCCCGTTATGTGCCCCATCGACAAACACAATTGGGTGACTCGTGCTTGCAACCTGGTTGCGGGCGGGCCAGTCGACTTTCTCAAATCCACTTACGGCTTTTGAGAGGTTCACTTTAAAACCTGCTGAGTTTAGTTCTGACAAAACTGTGATTGCAGTTTGTGCGTTCTGAACCTGGTGCTCACCGAGAAGATTTAGATGGAATTGAACTTCGTTGGTTGGATTTCTGGCAATCAGATCTTTGCCGTCGAGTCCTAGATCGGATTCAACTTCGATCTTCCAGCTGCCTGGTGCGTAGGTGAACTTGCTAGCGCGTTCTAATGCGGTTGATTGAATGACCTCGAACGCTTCGTCGATCTGACCTGCCGACACAACAGGCTTACCGGCTTTGATGATTCCGGCTTTTTCAGAGGCGATTTCTGGAATCGTATTCCCTAGCACACCAACGTGATCGAGGCTGATCGGAGTTGTGACACTCACCAGTGGATCGAGAACATTGGTTGAGTCGAGCCTACCGCCTAACCCAACTTCGATGACGCTAATGTCAGCTCCAACTTTGTTGAAGTGTTGGAACGCCATCGCCGTTTGCATTTCGAATACGGAAACTATCCCGATATCACCGTCGTCTTTGACCTGTTGAACAGCAGGCCAAATACTCTCGACAAGCTCAACGAACTCCGATTCAGAAATTGGCTTTCCGTTTACTCGAAAACGTTCGGTCACTTTGTGAATGGAAGGGGAAGAGAAGAATCCGGTCTTGTAGCCGCACTCGGTGAGCCCCCAGGTGATAAGTGCCGAGGTACTGCCTTTGCCTTTGCTTCCGGCAACGTGGACGTAGTTCTGCTCACGATGCGGGTTGCCGATGTACTCAAGCAACCGCTCGATTCTCAGCAAGTGAAAATCGGGTGGTTCGTTTGCTCGCGACTTCCGTTCGAAATCGGCGAGAGAGAAGTGCAGCGATACAGCTTCCGGGTAACTAAGTGACATTAGGAGCAATTATCGACCGAAGAAGGCAAAACTGTAAGTTTTCAACGTGCCGAATCTTAGTGACTCTACGAATCGGACGTTGTTGCATCGGTTGCTAGAATTTCCTAGCCGAGAATCGCCGTATACGAATTTCTCTTCCACACCGCAGATTCTCCACTTGATTCATCGTTGCCAAGAACGGATTTCTAATTGAAGTACCGAGACCTGATCGACTCAGCGCTAAAAAACCACGGCGCCGACTACTGTGAGATTCGAATTGAGGAGACCGACAACTCCCGATTGACCTATCGAGGAAAATCGCTCGATACGATCGCCCAAACCAGCGGACTCGGTGGCAATGTCCGCGCCGTTACTAAAGGCGGATGGGGGTTTGCCAGCTTCAACAGCCTGGAAGATCTGGAATCCAAAGTTTCAGACGCTGTCGATCAAAGCAAAGCGGTTGGAACTAGCAAGACTGAGATTGGCGATGGCCAGGCTCATGTCGATGTGGTCCCAGCTCATATCGTCAACGACCCTAAGGTTGTTTCGCTCGAAGAAAAGAAACGGCTGTTCGATCACTACAACGATCTTGTGTGGTCGGTAGACGGGATCAACAGTGCCGACATCATTTACGGTGATACTTCTCGTAAGACTTTCTTCGGCAACTCCGACGGCTCATACATCGAGCAAGAGCAAGTTCATGTCATTTCACGAATTTCTGCCCAGGCTCGTCGAGGAAGCGATGTTCAGCAGGCTGGGTTCAGCATCGGCTCGCAAGGCGACTACCATCTCGTCAAAGACCTCGACGAGCAGGTAATTGACGCTGCGAAGCGTGCAGTCGGACTTCTGGATGCAAAGCCATTGGAAGGTGGCGAGCGGACAGTAATCCTCGACCCGGTTCTTGCTGGAGTTTTCGTTCACGAAGCGTTTGGTCACCTGTCGGAAGGAGACAACGTTTACGAAAACGACAAGCTCAAAGAAATCATGTACATGGGTCGGAAGTTCGGTGGTAAGCACCTGAACTTCACCGACGGTGCTTCGATCCCCGGTTTGCGAGGTAGCTTCAAATACGACGACGAGGGAACTCCTGCAACTCGAACCCCACTGGTTAGAGAAGGAGAGCTTGTCGGACGACTCCACTCTCGTGAAACTGCTGCCAAATTGGGCGAGCAACCAACCGGCAACGCACGAGCAATTGGTTACAACTTCCCACCGATCGTTCGAATGACCAACACGATTATTGAACCGGGGGACGCTACTCTCGACGACCTTCTTGAAGGCGTTGAGGATGGTGTATACGTTCGCAACTGGTACGGCGGAATGACTCAGCACGAGATGTTTACGTTCTCCTCCGGTGAGGCGTACATGATCCGCAACGGTGAAATCCAGGAAGCGGTTCGTCCTGTAATGCTTACCGGAAACCTGTTTGAAACCCTGCAAAACCTGGATGGAGTCGGGAACGACCTCGATATGAACCAGGGCGGTGGTTGCGGAAAGGGCGGACAAAGTCCGCTTCCAGTTTCCAACGGTAGTCCGCACATTCGAATCCAGAATTGCCTGATCTCGGGAGCTTGATCCCAAACCAAAATCACGGGACATCTTCCAACTACGAGGAAATAATTTGAGCGAGTCATTACTACAAGCTGCTTCATCAAGGTTCGATCAGGCTGAGGTTTACCGAATTGAATCGGAAAGCCACCCGGTTTCTTTTGAGTCGAACAAACTCAAGGAAATCATGCGGCGGGACACGTCAGGTGTAGCGCTTCGGGTGATCGATGATGGTCGAATCGGTTTTTCATCAACGACTGACGCGAGTCGAGAAGAGGAACTGGTGGGCCGGGTCGGTTCGCTGGCCCCGTTTGGGAGTGAGGCAGCATTCAGTTTTCCTGCACCTGCTGAGTACCCTACAGTCGATATTTACGATCCTGCGGTTACTCGAATTTCACAGCAGGAAATGATCGATGTAGGGCAAAGCCTTGTCGAAAAACTGCTCGATGAATGGCCCGATTTGCTTTGCGACGCACGTGTTGGTTGGTCGAGCGGTCGAGGTCGAATACTGAATTCAGCCGGTATTGACGTCGAGTACGATCAAACCGGTTACTACTGCTACGTAGGCGCTCAGCTGATCCGTGGTACCGACATGTTGAACGTCTGGTCTGGTTACGGTTCCAGCCATCATTTTGGAGATGATGAACTCGACCGACTTCTCCAGAACGTACGACGTTCATTGCGATGGTCTGACAACCTCGCCAAGGCGTCTGCGAACTCTGGTGACCTGCCGGTGATTTTCACTCCACGAGGCGTTGGTGCAACCCTAATTGCGCCTCTGCTCTCCGGGTTCAGTGGTAAGAACGTTGCAAATGGTTCGTCGCCCCTGATCGACCGATGGGGCGAGAAGGTCATGGACGAACGGATTTCCGTTTACGACGATCCGCTTATTGATGGCGCAAGTGGTAGTCGTCCGTTTGACGACGAAGGTGTTGCCAGTCAGCGTATGGCTCTAATCGATAACGGTATTGCAGGTGGTCCTGTGCTCGATCTTCAAACTGCAGGACAACTCGGCAAGAAATCGACCGGAGCGGCAGGTCGTGGTCTTGCATCTACTCCGTCGCCAGGCACTTCGGTAATCGACATTGCAGGTGGAGATTCCGATTTCGAGACGATGATCAGCGGGATCAAAGAAGGACTCATAGTTGAGGAGCTTCTAGGAGCCGGACAAGGAAACGAGCTTGGCGGTGATTTCCGCGCCAACGTATCGCTTGGATACAAGATCGAGAACGGCGAAGTTGTCGGTCGTGTCAAGGACACGATGATTTCCGGCAACGTCTACGAAGTCCTCGATAAAGTTGAATCGCTTTCAAGTTCACCTGAGTGGGTGTTCGGTTCATTGCGCACCCCGGCAATCCAGTGTCTGGGTGTCGAAGTTGCAGCAAAGTCTGAGTAGTCGAACACACGGAGTAATAGATCATGGGTCTCGATGAGTTCCTGAATCTCCTGCCTGAAGACGAAGAGGAATCAGTTAGCTACTCGGCCTTGCCTGAGTTATCTGGTTTGACGAATGCCGAAGCGGACGAATTCGGACTGCTCTGGCTGGAATGGCCAAGTGAACGTGTTGCCGAGATGCTCAACCGGATGGATTCGCTCTGCGAAGAGCAGTCGGATGTCGAATTCGAGGCGATATTCAAACAGGGTCTGAGCCACCCGAACGAGGACGTTCGATTAAATGCGCTCAAGGGACTTGAAGACAGTGAGGATCGAACCCTGATCCGACCATTGCTCAAGATTCTCGAGCAGGATCAAAGTATCGATATCCGAACAGCAGCCGGTGAGACCATTGCTCACCTTACTGTTTTGGCGCAGTCAGGGAAGCTCGGTCGAAAAGATCCAGAGATTCTTTCAACCGCACTCATGGGCGTTCTTCAGAATCCGACCGAATACGATTCGGTAAAACTGAAGGCTTTGGAAGCAATTTCAGTGTTTGGCGGTGAAGAGCTAGATCCCTACATCGAAGCTGCCTGGGATTCAGGTGATATTCATGCCCGACAAAGCAGCATTTTCGCGATGGGGCGTACTTCTAATCCGAAGTGGGCAGAGAAGGTAGTGCAGGATCTCGACCACGATGCTGTCGCCGTTCGATACGAAGCTGCAATGGCAATTGGTGAGGTTGGCGATGAACAGCACCTGCGAAACCTGGACGTTTCGTTGGAGGATACCGATCTAACAGTTCAGCTAGCGGCTATTTCAGCCATCGAGCGAATTGGTGGAGACGTTGCGAAAGACAAACTCCAGGGCATGCTCACAAGTTCGGAGCCGAGAGTTGTTGAAGCGGCTCAGCAGTCGCTCCAGATTCTCAAGGAAGAGGAAGAACTCGACGAAGTTGTGACACCTGAGATGGCTCGTGGCATGTACGGCTCAGCCGATACGCTGCCAGGTGTTGATCTCGAAGGTTACGAGGCGGCTGAAATCGAAGGTTGGTCGAACTTGCCTGATCCAGCAGAGGTTGATGATTTCGGGACAGGTGTGACCGAGGAAGCAGAAGAGCTGGGTTTAGACCGTGGTGATCCGTTCGATGTCGATCTACCCCCGCAAGACCCCTGGGACCACGAAGAAAATTTCTAGGTCTCTGGAGACATTTGAGTTTTCAATCCCGGCGATCCGAGGTTTAAGAGACAGGCAAATCCGTGTCACACGGATTATCGATTTCCGGTTCTACAACCGTCGTGATTCCCTGAACGCCAACTGCGCCGCACCCAGGATGCTGACATCGTCGCCCAGGCGAGTTGCTGAAAGCGGTACACCGTCTCCGTAGCGCGGGATCGAGTGTTCGACCACAGCGTCGTAGAGCTTTTGCCAGTGACGTTGGAGGCCCTGAACCACTCCACCACCGATCACAAGTGCTTCTGGATCGAATGTGTTTAGCAAGCTACCCAAACCGATAGCAATGTTCTCGATAGTCGTGTCGACGATTTCTTGAGCGACCGGATCACCGGCTTCAGCAGCGTCGAAAATAATGAGTGAAGTGACGTTGTTTGCGTTGCCACTTGCGAGATCGTAGAGCGGACCAGAAGAAGGGAATTTGTCGCGTCCCATGCGAGCAATTGCCGGCCCGGATGCGTTGCCTTCGAAGCACCCATCACAGCCGACGTTGCACTTGTAAGCACCGGGTCGGACTGCAATATGACCGACCTCGCCTGCGCCACCAGTTGCGCCGGTAACCATGTCGCCGTTAGCGATGATTCCACCACCAACACCTGTACTGATCGTGACGTAGATGATGTTTTCGGCACCAATGTGATCACCAAAACGCGTTTCTGACAAAGCAGCGAGAGTTGCGTCGTGGCCGACCCACACGTTTCGACCCATGATTTTCGACAAGGTCGGCTTCATGGTTTTGTTGTGCCATCCGGTCAGGTTCGGAGGATGGTTGTACACGCCGCTCGAAGGTCGAATAGGACCTGCAGTTGATACGCCTAATCCGACAACTTCGCCGTTCTCCGGGAGTGTTTCGAGAGCTTCTTTGAGAATCTTGCCGAGTCGGTTTGCGGCGTCTTCGACACCACGCTCGGAAAGGGTGTCGATTGAACCTCTCCCGGTCATTCGTCCTTGTGAATCGACAAGGGCGGCGCGCATGTTCGTGCCGCCAATATCAGCGGCAAGGGCGAATCTCAGGTTTCGATCTTCTGAATTACTCACGGTCGAGATAGTAGCACCGAGGATTAAGAATTTCGTTGATCGAAGAGCTGGTTTATTGAACAGCGGTAGACGAACGTGCCTGTGGCACCCATCATTGTTACATGACCGAACTCGTTCACTACATCGACCTCACTCAAGTCCCGCACCGCGAGGGGCAATCTCGCGATCTCGAAGCAAAACGAGTGCGTGCGTGGGACCGTCTTTCCGACGAAGAAAAAGAGTGGGTTTTGAACGCGTGGGAACACACGAGCCCCATTCCACGCGCCCCGGCGTTTCGAGAAATGGGCAACGCTACCGACCGAGTTCTATATGTACTGGTCGGCACCGAAGAAAGCCTTACTCCAAACGAGCTGTGCTACCTGATGATCGCTCGATGGTTCCGCAACATTGACCCTGCCACGGCACGGGCAAAAATGGCGTTACTCGTCCGCCAGGGATTGGCACGCTACACCGGTGTTGGTCGAACCATTGCTACTGAACCGGGTCTTTCTTATCTAGAAGAATTGGCACGTCCGAAACGACGAGGTCGTGATGAAGAAGACGAACCTCGCCGCAGAAGCAAGACCGACGATTCGTTCGGAAACTACGGCGCACCTTCAGGTCGTTTCAGGCACGAAATCGACGCTGAAGACGAATCCCAACGATAGCGAAGCTACCTACCGATAATCCTCAGCATTGTCCTGCGGGGCATAGCCGATGACCTTCTTGGCGTAGTCGGTGTCCCAGAAACGCCACTTGTTCTCGGAAACTCCATAGAAGATCTCGAATCCAAGCGGCTGAGTCAGACACTGACTTACGAGGTTTGCCAGGTCACGGTGACTTAGCCAGGTCGCCATGCTACGAATTGAACCTTCAGGAGAGTTCTGTGGGTTAACCGTTCCGATTCTCAGACACGCAACTTCGAGCCCAAAATGCTCGTGGTAGTAGGCTCCAGTCGCCTCTCCGAACGCTTTGCTAACTCCGTAATCAGAGTCGGGGCGAATCGGGACCGTGTTGTCGACGCGTTTGAACTCGCCAGGCGTTAGCCCTTCGTAATCACCGACACGAATTCGGCTGTACGGTTCGTCCATCTCGAAATTTCCGACCGCATGGTTCGAGCTTGCGAAAACGACTCGCTTCACACCGTGCTGCTTGGCTGCTTCGTACACGTTGTGCGTTGTTGAAATATTGTTCTTGAGCACGTCGGGCCATGGAGTCTCAACAGGTGCGTTGGCAGCGAGATGAACTACTGCATCAAGTCCCTCGAATGCTGGTGACATAGCGTCGTAGTCAGACGCATCGCAAATCAATGTTGGGACGTCCGGAGCGTGGTCGGATTTGGCGACATCCAGTCCAGAAAAGGTGAAAGAGTCGCTCAAAGTGTTGATGAGCATCGAGCCTATAAGACCCGAAGAACCGGTGACTAAAACCTTCATGATTCGCCTTTTTCGCCTGTGATTATGTGTGCCGTGAAAACGACTGAAATATTACTTGTTTCGCGGTGCGTGAAGACGCTCAAATCAAGGTAGTTTCAGTTCGTCTGCACACGATCCTCACGTGAAAATAGCCCAAATCACAGCGTGCTTATGGGAATCGTGACAGTCTTACTTCAGGGTGATGATGCTCTTCTGGGACGCAGTCGGACCAGACCCCGACGCGTCAGGCATCGTCACCTACGAGGCGTTATCAGACTCAGAAGATTCGATTGTTCAGCGTGAAGTAAGCCTGATCGAAGCCGGGGTTCTAACACCTGGTGAAGTTCGGTCGAATCGCGGGTTGCCGGT
This sequence comes from Chloroflexota bacterium, assembly GCA_038150225.1. GTDB lineage: Bacteria > Chloroflexota > Dehalococcoidia > Lucifugimonadales > Lucifugimonadaceae > Lucifugimonas. Next base: position 4,004 of record JAYQWG010000024.1, on the reverse strand, counting down.
CAATTAGAACTCAGTTTGAATTCTGGCAGATAGGCGAAACGCGTAATTTACGGGCATCGTAATTTCAGTCGCAATTCTTGTAGCATCGACTGGTGCATTCCGAGGATTTTGTAAGAGACTTTGCGCTGATTATGGTCGCTGCTGCAGCGGCCCTAATGTTGTTTAGGCTCATCAAACAACCTCCAATCCTCGGCTATTTGCTTGCCGGCGTACTCGTCGGTCCGTTCGCCCTCCAGGGTCGATTCGTTCAGGACACAGACACCGTTTCACTCGTTGCCGACGTTGGTCTTGTGGTTCTCCTTTTCTCGATAGGTGTCGAGTTCGGGTGGGAACGGATCCGCAAGGTTGGACTTCGTGTAGTCGTCATTGGCGCGGTTGAAATCGCGGCCATGATTTCAATTGGTTACTACCTGGGCCGGGCGCTTGGGTGGTCCAGCACAACTTCGATTTATCTTGGTGCAGCCCTGGCTTTCTCAAGTTCTGCTGTGTTGGTTCAGACTCTCCGTTCCTCGAGTCAACTAATGTCACTCAGGGGACAAATGGTTGTTGGAATCCTCGTGGTCGAGGACTTCGTGGCTGTTGTACTCCTCGCCGTATTCGCTGGTTATGCCTCTCACGAAACAAGTGGGCAAATAGAGGTCTGGCCAATTGTTATCAAGATGAGCATGTTCGCTATCGGTGCGTTGGTTTTCGGGACATTGCTGGCACCACGATTCATGGATTTGCTCGACCGGGTCAACACTAGAGAAACCTGGCTCATTGGTAGTCTCGGAATTTGCTTTGGTGTTGGTTTACTCTCCCGTGAAATGGGACTGTCGGCAGGTGCAGGTGCTTTCCTGATCGGAACCGTGCTAGGCGACACCAAACACCGTGACCAGGTCACACGGCTGCTCGCCCCTATCCGGGATTTGTTCGCTGCTTTGTTCTTTGTTTCGATCGGCATGCTCGTAAACATGAGTGAGATTCCGCAGTTCCTTGGCACCGCGCTTATTGCCACAGGCGCGCTGATCCTCGGCAAGATGATTGCTGTAACTATTGGAACGTTCCTGACCGGACACGACGGAGACACATCGCTTGAAGTTGGTGCTTCGATGCCTCAGCTTGGTGAGTTCTCTCTGGCGATTGCGCGGTCGGGCAGTGAGCACGCTTCGGTGGGATCACAGCTTTACCCGGTCGTGACAATCAGTACGTTGCTGTCATCCTCTCTCTACCCGTTGGTCTTCAAATCTCACAGCTTGATCGTTTTGGGAATTAGTCGACTTACACCGGATCGAGTGAAAACTGGAGCCGCCAATTTCACCCAACGAATTGCTACAGCTCGAAGGGCAATGGCACCGTCGAAGCCAACTCCAGAAATAGTGATTCGCGGTATTCGCACGTCGGCAGTCAGCTTTGGAATTATTGGTCTAGTAATCGTTGCGGGTGCGTTGATAGCGAATGTTGGTACAGGGATTGCTGAAGAACTCGGTCTACCGTCGAACCTTGTTGCAGTGGCGGTACTGGCAGCAGTCGTAACGCTCGTGGTTCCCGCGGCCATTGTGCTGTGGCACATCCTCGCCCAACTAGCTGCTTATCTATCGAGACGTGCCTTTATTCGCTTCAACTTCACTGAAAATCTTCAAGCGGCAGATGTTGCTAGCGCACTGCTTGTCACGATTCTGCTCCTTGCGATTGCAATCCGTTCAATGTCAGCACTGCTGGAATTAATGGCGGTTGAAAATATCACCGCCCCGGTCCCAGCTCTGGTCATGGTCATCACCTGCGCACTAACTGCGACTCTGGCGATGAAGATCCATTCGCAACTGGACCGGACATTCAGGCGAACTTTACTCGGCGACTCCGAGACGACCGGCGCAGCCGCTGATTGAACCGCGACTTCCGACGGTCACAGTCATATACTTTCGTTCGCACAAAAGCTTTGACGGGAGTATCTGTTGTCTCACCACGTATCCGACGAAATTCTTGACCGTTTTCGAGCGGTAACCTCTGCGACGGTTTATAGCGCCGTCTGGCGTTTGCAACCACCTGACGGACAAGAGTGGTTTGCTTCAGCTAACTACCAGCTCTGCCTGATGCGAGGCCTCAAGCCGTTTACTCCCGGAAAGCGGTTGGTAGGTCGGGCACAAACCCTGCGATTCATCCCGTCTCGCCCAGATCTCCTTAAAGAAACACGTAGAGGAGCCGATTCGCCGGAATACCGTGCAATGGCGAAGTGTGGACCGAACGATCTGCTTGTTGTCGAAGCACACACGTTTGACGAATACTCGTGCACGATGGGCAATATGAAGACCCGGATGTTGTGGCACCAGAAAGCGCAGGGACTTATCACCGAGGGTGCGATACGTGATCTCGACATGATCGCGGAAGACTACGATCTCGCTGTCTTCGCTTCCAACAGGTCACCTGCGGGCAACCTTCCCTACCTTGAGTCTTACGAAGAGGGGCGTCCGGTAAACGTTGGTGGGGTGCTGGTGATGCCTGGTGACGTGATCGTTGCCGATGATGACGGTGTAGTTGTTTGTCCAGCTGATCGCGCAGAAGAAGTGATCGATTGGATCGAAGAGCAGGAAGAAGCGGAAGAGTTTGTCATCGGACTTATCGACTCAGAGCAGGTTCCACCAGGGCAGTACTACCCGATTTCTGAAGAGACCAAACAGAGGTTCAGAGACTGGAAAGCCGAACAGGGAAGCTAGTCTTTACACAAGAACCGGGAGTTGGATCGGAGAGCTTTAAGCGTTACTTCGACCACTCCCTTCGCACTCAACAGTCGAACTTCTGAGTTCCCGATTGTCGTTTTGCGCTGGACTCCGCGTTCGATCATGAGCGGCTCAAGGATGTTGAAATCTCTCGGCGTACCCCACTGGTGCATCATGTAGTGACGTTCAATTGTTGTGTTTCCATCAACGATTGTTGCCTTGGCTAAGTCTTTTTGCATGTGGTAGTCGACTGCAGCGATTTCTTCAACATGATGGAGCAAAGTCATCGACTCATAGTCGACACCGATCAGCAGGACGTATCCGTTTTCCGATTCGGCTAGTTTTCCGTACGGAGAGCATTCATCACATGGCGAAATCGAGAATGTGTGATCTTCGGTCAATGATTTTGCATTTGCACCGATTGCCGCAACAGAGTGAGTTGGGTGCCAACTTCGGATTGCGGCGGGTCGGACACGAAATATTTCGGGGATACGACCGGTCCAACTTTTCGAGTTCTCGGGATCAAACACAGGCGGATTCGAGGAATTATGGTCAGCTGTAGCTGTCAAAGTTGGAACCAAAACCGTTCCCGAATTTCCTACTGCTCCCAGCAACGCACCAATAACCGCTTCAGCCCCGCCCTCGACGTGCCCAAAGCTGCTCAGTGAGCTATGAACCAGAACACTCGCACCTTCGCTCAAGCCTAGTTCTGTGAGTTCGTCTTGAATCTGGGCTGACGTGATGCTTGTCATGAAAGGAGGTCGCATTCTGTTAAGTAGTAAATCTTGAGGGAGAAATTGTAATTACTGTGAGGGATCCTTTGACCGGCTCAGGATTATGAGTTCTCCCTTCCTTGATGGAAGAGATTAGGGTGGGTGGATGAGCAAATGTTCATTCGAGAGGTTTCGGAAACGACTCTTACGTTACCAGGGCGATTAACGGGTCCCAGGCAAGTTCGCATCCCGACTCGACTGAGGTGTCACTTGTCGTTCCGCCAGAGGAAGTTAGCCAGGCGGTAGCGTTACTTGCGGCTCGATATTGGAAAAGCAAAGACGCTACCAGCAGCAGTTTTGCTACGATCCCGGCTTCGGCTCTATCACGGTAGAACCAGGTTTGGATGGCGCAGTCGAATTGCTTCTTGCACCACTACGCAAACTGCCCGTTGGAGTGGGCGTCTAGTGGGACTCGTAACTGCCTGCGATGGAATAGCGAGTGCGATCGACTCGATTGGTGGTCTTAGCGTTTTCGACCATGTACCGGACCAGGTGAGTGAAACACCAGCTGTCGTAATGCGTTTGTCAGGAGCGA
>JAYQWG010000023.1:0-36103 GCA_038150225.1 Chloroflexota bacterium | reverse complement strand
AAAAGGTGTCAGCAAAGCTCTTGCATTGACCGGTTCGGCTGAGATCAACTTCTATGGTACGTAAGCCGGTTCATTCCAACCTTCAACAATCGCTTCCTGTAACTTGCCATCTCTGACGAGCCGGTCGACGATTGGTCGTGCGACGGGGTTTTTCACTCGAAAATAATCTGCAAGGTCCGGTGCGGTGCCAACTCCGTGTGCAACTGCGGCTTTCTTCAGCCACTCATAACGAGAATCGTCGAAGGTTGGATTGACCCCATTGAAGTGCTGCCGCGGGATTACTCGTTCCGAGATGTCGTAGTACCTTGTGAAGTTCTTTCGTTTCGCTACGGAAAAATCACCGCCCCCGAAAAACCATCCTATGGCGATCTTGCCGTGGTTGTAGCCCCACCATGGCCCCTCCCCATCTAGCTCAGAAGCTGTCATTGGTACGTTTGCCGCAACCTGCTCATAGGCACTATCGAGGAATTTCAGGTTCTCGTCTTTCAGCTTTTGGATTCGCTTCCACGGTCTAAAATTAGCCATTCGAGGACGGAACCATGGGCGATCCTCAACCGGGACAAAACAAGCTTCATGTGCCCAGGTCTCGAAAAGGTCTTTGTCTTCGTATGCCAGTTCATCCAGTAATCCCTGGTCGTACGGACCAAGTCGCGAAAACATCGGCATGTAGTGGGTTCGGACGCACACGTTGACAGAATCGATCTGCAGAACACCCATTGCCCGGATGCTCTTGCTGATGTCCGCCTTGGTTACGGCTCGGCCCAGTCTTCCCGCATCAAGACCTTGCGCCCGAATCGCAATTCGCTTTGCTTCTTGGTTGGTTAGTTCAACGGTCATTCGTCATATCACACCATTGGCCAGGGCACGTTAATGTCTGGATCAAGCAAGGGGTAGCTTTTAGAGTCGAGCATCTCACTTGCCCGCGTCACCAGATCGTCGACTTCAGCTTGAGTCACCAGACCTTGCAGTTCGCCCCAGAATCCACTCCGGTCGACCAATTCTTTTTGCAATCCCTCGATGGCTTCCAGGTGCTCAACCGGGTATTCAGTTCCGTTGAATTCGAACATTACCGTGCGACGGCGCGCCACCTGGTTGAAAGTTAATCCGTGATCGATCGACCACAGCTTGCCATCTTCGTCGACGATACAGCTGCCACCTTTTCGGTCAGCATTGTGAGTCAGCACGTCGAACGTGGCCATCCCTTTGAAATCGTTGAGACGTTCATCTCTCAAGCTGAAGAAATTGTCCTCTGCATCCGCCGCATCAATGAACAGTTGGAAACTTCCTTCACCATGCGGACCTTCTCGAACAACCGTCGGTGGAATGGTTGGCCAACCGAGCCGTCGTGACAGCTTGTATGAAGCCAGTTCCCTCAAGTGCAAAGTACCGTGCGGAAAATCTTTTAGCGGTCGCTCACCGGCAGCTGGCTTGTAAATACTGTAGATCGATGAGGCTTCATCGATTTCCTTGTCAGACTCATCGTCAGGGTCGAACTTTTCGGGATCTGTTAGCCGTGCAACGAATACGTAATTCGATCCACCGGGATGAAGTCCAATGCCACTGACCGGCCAGGATTGAAGCCGGTCAATAACTTCGTTTTCGTCAAACGCCAGAGCGTCCTTTTCACGCTCTTGCGTCATCAGTCGGTCCCGCGTGCCATCGGATTTTCTGTCGGGTTGTACCCGTTGACCTTCACACAAAAATGCCCAACACCCGGTGTTAGCGGAGCCGTACACAGTGGACACGGTTTTCGACCCGCTGCAACTATTTCCGCGGAGCGTTTCGAAATTTCATTTGCTTGCTCTCGGCTAAAGCTAAACCTGACATGGGTGATTGCATCTGAAGGAGCGTCATCTCCCGCCATATCTTGAGCGCTGAGCGTGAACACGTCTGCAGCCGGATCGTGCTCAAGAGCCATATCACCCGTTTTGAACTCAACGTAAATGTACTCGTTGGGATTTGTTTCCTCTGAATCGAATGGAGCGGGATCAAGTGGTGTTTCGCGAGTGACAATTACCTGCCGCAAAGAAAGACCAACCTGGTAAAGCTGCTCCTTCTCCATCCAAACAGTCGCTTCGCCACGATTGCTTTTAGCGGTGATATTGAACGTGCGATTCCCGGGTTCTCCGAACGTCTCACACTGGACAGTACTGACGATTCCAAGATCATGTAGCCCGGCTTCGCTCAACAAACACTCCCGACTCATTGCAGAGGTAACTGAAAAGAACCGCCACATTCTAATGACATGCGACGGCACGGTGTACTCAACAAACTGTTTTTCAGTTCAATCGCAAGGGAATGTTTCTGCTTATGCCTCCGTCGGTGGTACCATTGAGTCTTAAGGCTTTGCAGATTACTGCGCGACGGAGACGAGTAGTTCGGCACTAGGTGCAAGCGAGTCCGGTACGGTGAAAGCGGACAACCGAACCCCGAGCGAAAATCACTCCTGAGCCATCATCCGAAAGGTCGGAACAAACGATCAAGTAGGCATGATCGGGTTCGTGCCCCGTTACCAGGCACGAGGGCATAACCAGTGTGCTCTAACTGAGTGCCTCGGTCCGGCAACGAATCGGGGAACAAGGGTGGTACCGCGAGTCTTTCCGACCCGTCCCTTCAGGGGATGGGTTTTTTTGTGCCCGTTTCCGAAGCAATTTCATATCGACGCGTAAGCAGGAGAACAGGCGCGAAATGGCTAACAAAGTTGAGCTGTACGACACGACACTTCGTGACGGAACCCAGCAGGAAGGAATTTCACTTTCTGTAGAGGACAAGCTCGCCATTACTGAGCGCCTTGATGAACTCGGAATCGATGTCATCGAAGGTGGATACGCCGGCGCAAACCCGAAAGACGACGAGTACTTCCAGCGTGTTCAATCACTCGATCTAAAACACGCTCAAATTGCTGCTTTTGGAAACACGCGCCGGGCCAACGGTGACGTTGAATCCGACCCCACCCTGAAGGCTCTACTCGACACCGGTGCGCCGATCCTGACTCTCGTGGGTAAATCTTCCGAGTACCAGGTGAAAGACGTCCTTCAGACATCTCTCGAAGAAAACCTTGCCATGGTCGCCGATTCGGTTCGGTATCTGACCGCCCAGGGGCGAAGAGTCTTCTTCGACGCCGAACATTTCTTTGATGGCTACAAATTGAACCCGGGGTACGCACTTCAAGTCTTGAAAGTTGCCTACGAGGCAGGTGCAGAACGACTGATCGCCTGCGACACGAACGGTGGAACTCTCCCATCAGAGGTCGCCGAAATCGTCAAAACCATTCGTGAAGAGCTTGGCGAAGACGCTGCAATAGGAATTCACTCACATAACGACACGGACACTGCGGTCGCTTCCGCCATTGCTGCGGTGGAAGCCGGAGTTCACCAGGTTCAAGGCTGTATCAACGGTTACGGTGAGCGAACCGGCAACGCAAACATGGTTAGCGTCATCGGGAACCTCAATCTAAAAATGGGAATGAAGGTCATTTCTGATGACCAGCTTGCCTCTCTTACCGAGGTTTCAAATTTTGTTTCTGAGCGTGTAAACCGCCGCCCATTCCCGTTCCAGCCTTTCGTTGGAACGAGTGCGTTCGCACACAAAGGTGGTCTACACGCTGCAGCGACTCAACGCTCGGTCCAGGCATACCAGCACATTGATCCTGCTCTCGTCGGAAACTCGAATGACGTGGTCATTTCTGAATTATCAGGGCGCGGAAACGTGGTCCATAGAATCAAGGAAATGGGGCTGGCGGAAGAACTCAACGACGCCGATGCTCGACGAATCGTGCAGCACATCAAGGACCAGGAATCTCGTGGGTTTTCTTATGAGGGTGCACAAGCGTCGTTCGACCTTGTCCTGCGCCGTGAACTACCCAACTACGAAGCACCGTTTGAGCTAGTCGACTTCATGGTGATGGTTGAGAACCGTCGACGATCTTCGTTCGGCACCGGTTGGCGTAAGGACGGCTCTGAACATCCGATGCTTTCAGAAGCAACCGTAAAAGTCAGAGTTGGTGACGAAATCCAACATACGGCAGCAGAAGGAAATGGTCCTGTCGGTGCATTAGATGGTGCCTTGAGAAAAGCATTAACCGATGCGTACCCGGAACTTTCAGCAATTCGACTTACCGACTACAAAGTTCGAGTGGTAAACGAAGGAGTCGGAACCGGTGCGGCTGTCCGGGTTGTGATTGAGTCAGCTGACGATAAAGACGTCTGGTACACAGTTGGCGCTTCAGCAAACATTCTTGAAGCTAGCTGGCTTGCGCTAACAGACTCGTTCGAGTGGTGGTTGTTCCGCAACAACATTACGTTGAAGGGCTAACCAACCCGAAACGTTAATCGCTTGAGCGGTAAGGCTCGCCGTCAGTTTCGATCACGAGTTCGACTACTGATGACTCTCGGTCTTCGCCCGCGGTAATTTCGAATGCCCGTACGATCGGCCGCGTCTTTTCGACCAACGACACGATGAGGTGCCTGGTCGAAATAGCGCCGACCTTCAAGGCGTTCGCAATGTCAGTCTTCGATGGGTAACCCTGGGTGAACGTGTGTGAGTGGTAAATCGCTACAAATTCGCGGTTGGTGCGCTTCGCATGTTCCTGGGCTTCAACCAGTTCGCCGGGATCCATGGTGTACCGGCTTATCGGTTTGCGGTTGACGTTCGACATGGGTCGAATCTCGTCCGCACCAGCACCGTTTCCAAGTATGAGACCACAACACTCGTTCGGGTCGTCAGTTAGCGCGTGGGTTATGAGTTCGGCGAGTAAACGACGAGGAATCTTTATCGACAATCGTGTGGTCTTCTAAACACAGGTGGCGTAAGCGGCGCGATTATACGTTTCATCATTGAAAACTAACCTCTCAAAAGTGGGACGAAACGCTTGACCCGGCGAATGAACGAAGAAGAACTAAAACAATCGGCTGGCATCCTCGCGCTAATGCGCGTTCGCAACGAAGTGATCGATCAGCTCCCAGACGAATACCGTCCAGCTGATGTTGAGGAGGCCTACCTGGTCCAAAATCAACTCCACGATCTACTCGATGAAGCCGGTGTTGGAAAAAGGGTTGGCTACAAGATCGGTTGCACAACCCCAGTTATGCAGAAATTTCTTGGCATCGACTCACCTTGTGCTGGCGGTATCTTCAACACTTCGACTCACTACATCGGCACGTCAGTCAAATTCGAAAAATACTCTCGTCCCGGTGTCGAGGCCGAACTTGCCGCCTTTATCGGTACCGATCTAAAACCGACAGGAACGCCGTTCACGAAAGAGTCTGTCCAACCCGCCGTCCAGGCTTTGTTCAGTGCTATCGAAATTGTCGATTCACGCTGGACGAAATATGAGGATGTAGACACTCCAACCTTGATCGCTGATGACTTCTTCGCTGCTGGTGTAGTGCTTAGTCAACCGGTCGCAGCCAAAGATGCGCCAGATCTCGGCAATGCTCTCGGAAAAATGACCATCAACGGTCAGAAGATCGGGCAAGGTTCTACCGGCGACATCATGGGGCATCCATACGAAGCGCTGGCGTGGCTTGCAAACTCACTCGCCGAAAGAGGCACCTACCTCAAAGAAGGTGAAATCGTCATGCTCGGCAGCGTGGTCGAAACTCAGTGGGTACTGCCTGATGACGAAGTTATGGTCGACATCGAGGGCATTGGTGGTGCGCTGGTGAAGTTCGAAGGTGCCCAGGCCGGCTCAGATGATGATGAGGAACAGCAGCAAGAACAGTAGACATTTCTCCAACGTAACCAACAGGTAGTCATTAGCGGAGCGCAGCATGAAAATCACCGATGTCGAAGTAATCAAATGGAATCCCGGAGCGGGCAAAAACTTCATTTATGTGAAGCTTTCGACTGACGCTGGGATCACCGGATGGGGTGAGGCATATTCGCAGTCAGATCGTGACACCCAGGTTGAAGCCCATATTGATCAGTTGAAGCGTTACCTGATCGACCGTGATCCGTTCCACATCCGACATTTCATGCACGTCGCACACGAAGACTTTGCGACTAAACGCTCCGCAATGGATTTGCACTGCGCCTTGAGCGGAATCGAAATCGCAATGTGGGACATCGTCGGCAAAGCGACTGACACACCGATCTACAACTTAATCGGCGGACCGGTTCGACCATCAATTCGTGTTTACGCAAACGGATGGGCACGCGGCAGCGCAGACGAAGTTGCGCAAAAGGCTGCTGTCCTCGTGGAAGAGCGCGGATTCAACGCCCTGAAGTTCGATCCCTTCCCTGGTCCGTGGCGAGAGTATGTGGATCGAGAAGAGCTCGAACAGGCAACCGAGGTCGTGAGAAAAGTTCGAGAAGCGGTTGGACCTCGAGCTGAATTGCTAATTGAAGTACATCGACGACTCGCTCCAATGAACGCGATTCGTGTCGCGAAGCAAATGGAAAAGTACGACCCGTACTGGTTCGAAGAGCCCTGCCCGCCAGACAATATCGATGCGATTCGCGAGGTGAAGGACCACACGACTATTCCAGTGGTAACCGGTGAAGCTCTCTACACTCGCAACGATTTCCGTGAGGTTTTCGACAAACGCGCCGCCGACATCATCAACCCCGACATTTGCAACACGGGTGGAATACTAGAGATCACGCAAATCGCTGCAATGGCGCAACCGCATTACGTCGGGATTTCACCACATGGATATAACTCGACTTCAGTGGGATGCGCAGCTGCCATTCACGCGTCGGCAACAATGCCAAACTTCCTGATCTACGAATACTTCGTGAATGTCGAAGAAGTTTGCCGAAGCATCACCAAGGGGTACATGGAACCTCACAACAGCTACATCGAGCTACCTACGGCTCCTGGCCTTGGGATCGAAATCGACGAGGCAGAACTCTCCAAGCATCCGTACGAACCGTTCCCTGCTCGTCCAATTCGGACAGTAGAAGATGAGCGGAAATGGCACTAACGCCTAACCGGTTAACGAAAAACGCCCCCGATCTTGATGATCGAGGGCGTTGTTGCAGATACGACCGCACGTCTTTCTAGAGGAGGAATCTTTTAGACGTTGGGCGTAGTCGTGTTAGCTTCGGGGGGTTGGGTAGTGACTGTGTCGGGCTACCTGGTCTCCGAAGATAACGGCGTGATCAAGCTCCTTCGGCGACACGAGGCGTGTGTCGAATGCGTGGCCAAGCCGTCCAAACACGAGACGGATGACGTTAGTCAATTCGATATCTCCATGATTGCTCCTAAACGGATTCCGCACCGTTTAGCGCCCTACCAGTGGAGTTCGTTACCCTCCATCCGATGGGCTGTAATCAATTTTACACCCAAATGTTAACGAATTGCGTAATGTTAGATGGTGTTTACATCCACATATCGTTATAATACGTAACATAAACCGTATTTGATTGCGCATTCAGTAATTAACATCACTTGGCAAAGGAATATTTCGCCACGCGAAGGCACCCCAACGAATTTCGTGGGTAATTTCCACAGTTTTTTCTGGTTAACGCGCGACAACATCGCCAATCAAGTTCATATTGGCGGAATTCGTCGTTTTTCCAGATTTAACGTGGAGTCAGTTTCTGGACGGTTTCGGCCTTCGACGCAATCTCTTCCCAATCCCAAAGTTGCGGAATCGTGTCGACTTCCGACCACATCACTTGCTGATCAGCAAAATGTTTGCTGCCTGGGTGACCAGATGCTCCTAGCGGAACAATCCAACGTCCGTTCGACCAATTCGACGGATCGTGGATATATCGGTTGATGGGTCCGCTCTTAACTGCGAATTCGGCTGGCGTGGGACTTCCGCTTGCAAACGGAACATCACCGTCACCCGCGGTTTCGACTTTTGGCGGATTCAGTACAGACGCCGCTTCAGGGAATGACGGTACGAGTGGATGTACATGACCTGTCCGGTGCATATCACCCCAGCGCCAGTTATCTGGATTCGTGCCCAGTCTGTTCTCAAGATACTCAACACCCGCAGCGAATGCTTCTTGCACCACATCCGCTACACCGAATCCGTAAGGCGCCGATCCGAGAGTGCCGTCTGCCAATCTTCGGACAAAGTCAGGTTTTAGCTGGCGTCGTAGTTGATCTTCCGCTCCCGTATCAGGTTCTTCACCCGTGACTCCTCCAGCAAGGTCTTTGTACGCACGGATCGCTAGAGACTTATTGATCTCGCGGGTCGTCGCCGCGTAAACGGCCGCTCCACCGGAGTCAGGTTGGAGATCGCCATCCCAGTTCGCGATCAAATCCTGAGCGCGCTTCGCGTTTCCATCGAGTCCGGCGAGTTTCGACACCTCTTCCTTAACTGCGAGCGCGGGAATAGAAGTTGAGTCGGCGTGGATAGAGCCCATGTCTGCAACGGTGATTTTCGTGCCTTTCAACTCGCTGATGCGATCGCGGATTCGTCGAGCACGATAGTCGGTGCCGTAAAGATTCGTCAGGTAGTAGCTGTAATCCTCATCAACCACTCGTTGGTTGCATGTCACGACCCAGCCGGTATCGGGGTTTTGTGACTTTGGAAGTTCATCTGCGGGAATGTAACCCTGCCACTCATGCTCACCTGTCCAGCCCGGTACGGGTCCCCAGCCGTTTTCCGATCCACGCACCGGTACTCGCCCCTTGAACAGGTAGCCGAAGTTACCGTTCACATCTGCGTATGGGTAGTTGTTGACTCGATCTGTCCAGGTATCAAATGCTGAATCCAGATCAGCAGAATTGCGTGACTTCATCGCCTTGTACGCGGCATCGATCCACAGCGTTCCCTCAAATGAACCGGGATCCGAGATTGCAACACCCCAACCTGAATCAACCGATCCTGAAATGATCGGACCGTGATGAGTTTCGACGACCTCGACATCTTCCGAAGAACCACTGGAGGAAGATAAAGATTCAGATCTTGATACAGCGGGTTTCCACTCATCTTTGAAAAGATATTCAACCCCGGAGCCGGAGCGACGAAGCTGCTCGACAAACAAATCCTGCGTATCAGCGCCGCCGTGAGTCATGCCCCATCCAACGTGGTCGTTGTGAGCGAAGTGCATTGCCATTGGCACCCCTGGAATCGAGTGACCAAGTACCTGGAAATCTGGCCCCTTAAGATGAACCTGGTAGTAGACATTCGGCACTTCAAGGCCGCGATGCGAATCGCCAGCAACCAGCGGGAGTCCACTTTCGGTCCGGTCTCCCGAAACAGCCCAGCCATTCGAACCACCATCGGTTTCTCGCAGCATCTCGGTTGCGTTTACGACACGAGTCAGTTCTTCAACCGCGTTCAAGACACCGCCGGAATATTCGGCTCCGGGTGGAACAGTCATTAGTGCACCGGGCTGGCTTCCGGGAGAGACCGCAGCGGTTGCTTCCGGACCAATGTACGCGGCTAGTCTCGACAACCAGAGCTTTGCCTGGAACGAGCCCTCAGCGGTGTTACGAACCTTGTAAACCAGGACACAGTGCCAGTCTTCCCACTTCTCTGGTTTGGTGTTGGCCAGCGAGTATTCAATCGGCAACACGTCGGTTGAATCAATGAACGCATTCACGCCTGCTGTATAGGCAGCAATCATTTCCTTGGCTTCGGGGCTGGCAATCTCAAGGTCGCGCTTGGAAACCTCACTCAGTGATCGCCTACGCATTAGTCGATCCTGTGAAAGTCCCCGATCACCGATCATTTCTGCTGATCTACCGAGGCACCGCATCCGGTCATAATCCATCTGGAATAGGCGGTCTTGCGCTGTGGCAAATCCCTGGGCGAAGAACAAGTCATGTTCGTTGCCTGCCGAAATGTGAGGAATGCCCCATGGATCACGGAAGACCGTCGCACCATCAGTTATTCCATCGAGAGTCTGGTCGGTTTCAAGGTCTGGAATAGCTGCTTGAAGTTGTTCAGGTGTAAAACGATCGGCCATTAACTTCGATTCCCGTTTCGGCTATTGGATTGCTTAGCGGGCGTACTCTATTCCGATGCTTGCAACTGTCAAGGATTCATCGTTGACCAATGACGGAATATGGCGATAATCCGCATGCAGATCGAAACAACCGTCCAGGAACAGTCACTTGAAGATTACAAACGCCCGATCATGGATAGTCCGCTCGTCATGGCAGGACAGTCCCGGGGATCCGTCAAAAAACACCGACCGCACTTTCGTGTTCGTACAGGTCGACACCGATGAAGGCATTACGGGCTGGGGTGAAATCACCACTTACCCGGGCCCCGTCGCCAACAGCGCAATTTCAGCATTCGTGGATCAGATTGGTAAATGGCTGATCGGTGAAGACCCGGAGGACATCGAGCGACTTTGGGCAAAAATATTCAGGGGCATGACCTACGTCGGTACTCGTGGAGCAACCTCTGCTGCAATTTCTGGTCTGGACATCGCCCTTTGGGACATTAAAGGCAAGATCCTCAACCAGCCAATCTACAAGCTACTGGGCGGTGCGGTTCGTGACCGAATTGCGCTCTACACCCACCCGCCACAGCCTTCGAAACCTGAAGACATCGTTCGACCGGTTAAGGACATTGTTGCGAGTGGTCACCGGGCTTTCAAGGTGGACCCAATGATGGCTAACCTGCATGTCGGCAACGCCAGCTTCCTCGATGGTGAGATCAGCCCTGAAGCCGAAGCAAACGCAATGGATGTTGTTGCTGCTGCACGTGAGGCTGCTGGACCCGATATCGAAATCTTGATTGATGCTCACGGTATGTACAACGTTCCAACAGCCGTACGACTTGCCAATCAAATGGCGGAATGGGACATCTTCTGGTTTGAAGAGCCTGTCCCAGCCGAAAGCTGGAAAGCGCTCAAGCAGGTCAAGGAACAAATCTCACCGTTGGTTTCGGTTGGTGAACGACTCCACACGCGATGGGAGTTCGTTCCGATCTTCGAAAACAACCTCGCCGACTACATCATGCCGGACATCACTTGGACCGGCGGTGTTACCGAAATGAAGAAGATTGCATCCATGGCAGAGGCATACTACGTGCCGATCTCACCGCATGATGCTTCTGGACCAATCAACGTCATATCCGGTGCGCAAGTGATGATGACAGTTCCTAACTTCTACAAGCTGGAAACCAGCAGGTACGACCTGTCCAGTTACAACGTGATGATCGACCACCCACTCGACATCCGATCTGGTGACCTGTACGTGTCTGACCGACCGGGACTTGGCATAAACCTTGATCCTGAATGGCTTGCAGCTCACGCGGTAGAGCCTGGCAGCGAATTAGCCGGGAAGTAACGGTTGAATAATCCCCGATGTGGAGTTCGTCTGAACTCTCCAACGGGGTGGACTACTACGCAGAAACCAGTCCAGCGATCATGTCACCAACCTGAGTTGTAGTCAGTGGCCGCTCGCCCTCGCCAGCGATGTCGAGAGTTCGGTAACCTTCAGACAGCACTGACTCGACTGCGTTCTCGACAGCTTCAGCCTCTGCCTGCAATCCAAGCGACAGCCTCAGGAGCATTGCTGCACTGAGAATCGATGCCATTGGGTTTGCGAGTGACTTACCAGCAATGTCAGGAGCTGATCCGTGGATTGGCTCGTAAAGGGCAGGTTTACCACCGCGTCGACGTCGACCGTTCTTCGGAGGCAATGCGGAAAGTGATGCTGATGGCAGCATTCCGAGAGAACCACCAATTACTGCAGCTTCGTCGGAAAGAATGTCACCGAAGGTGTTCTCAGCAACGATAACGTCGAACACAGATGGGTTGGTAATGATCTGCATGGCTGCGTTGTCAGCAAGCATGTGGATAAGTTCAACGTCCGGGTATTCGATTGCAACTTCGTTTGCGATCTCCCGCCAGAGTCGTGACGACTCCATGACGTTCATCTTGTCGAGGGAGTGAACTCGCTTCTTGCGGTCACGGGCGAGCTCGAAAGCAACTCGAACAACTCGTTCGATTTCTTTCTCTGAGTAAGCGAGAGTATCTACGGCTCGTCGACCTCGAGAATTCTCCCATCGGCGCTTCGGCTTACCGAAGTACAGTCCACCTGTGAGCTCTCGAACGATGATGAAATCAACGTCCTTGAGTCGCTCTGGTCGGAGTGGTGACGAGTCGATCAGCTGCGGGTAAACCTTTGCCGGTCGAAGGTTCGCAAAAAGTCCAAGACCCTTTCGAAGAGCGAGAATGCCGTCTTCAGGACGAGTCTTTGCGAGAGGGTCGTCCCACTTTGGACCACCAACCGCACCGAACAGAACCGCGTCGGATCCGAGCACGATATTCATCGTGTCCTGTGGAAGCGCACTTCCTGTGGCGTCAATTGCCGTACCACCAACCGGGCCGGTTACGTAAGTGAAGTCGTGACCGTACTTGCGGGCGATGGCATCCATCACTTTGATTGACTCTGCTGTTACCTCAGGGCCAATTCCGTCTCCGCCTAGTACTGCGATCCGTGCGTCCATCTATTCGGGCTCTGCTTTCATTCTCAGTCTTGGACTGCGTAAAAATTCAAACCTGTGAAGTCTACCAGCGAGCGCGGGTCCTCTCCACTGAAAAGCGGTCGAATTTCGATATCCGGGATTGATCCACCTACCAGCGGGCGGTGCGCTCTGCCTCGAACGAGTCGATAGCTTCGGACAGCGTCATCGTGATGCCAACATCGTCCAAACCTTCGAGCATCGAGTTCTTTCGGAACGGGTCAATTTCGAAGCTGGCGTTCAAGCCCTGACCATCGGTAACTGTTTGCGCAGCAAGATCGATGGTCACCTGATACCCATCGCCACGAAGTGCACGAGCCATGATGGTGTCTCGCTCCTCTTCGCTGATAATCACCGGGAGCAGGCCGTTCTGCATGCAGTTGTTTCGAAAAATGTCGGCAAAGCTGGTCGAAATAATTGCCTTGAAACCCATTTCCATGAGTGCCCACGGAGCGTGTTCACGCGAAGAACCTGAACCGAAGTTTGGTCCGGCAACAAGGATGTTGGCATCAACATATTTCGAATCGTTCAGGATGAAGTCTGGATTCAGAACGCCATCCTCGAGGTAACGCCAGTCGAAGAACGCGAACTCACCAAACCCGGTTCGCTCAATTCGCTTGAGGAACTGTTTTGGAATGATCTGATCGGTGTCGACGTTTGCTCGGTCGAGCGGTGCGACAACGCTGGTCAATGTTGTGAACTTTTCCAATTTAGTTACCTTTCGCTCCTCGTCGGGAGGTTCGTCTCTCGCGTTCCTTGCGTCGAATGCCTTCCTTCAACGCCTCTTCAAGCGGGTCAACAGGTAGCGGTGGTGTGACTATTACTTCACCCACAATCTTGTGCTTGGCTTCCTGTCGCCTGTGTAATTCGAGCACTACAAATATTGCTGAAATCGCTAGAACAGCTAGCAATATGTCAGCGATTACGAGTCTTTGGTACAAACCAATCGAGTCATCGACAGTCTCCCGCACTCTCATCCAAATCATGCTTATCGTGCGTGGATTGAAGAAGAACACTCCAACGAATACCAACGCCCAAATAGCAACAACTGCCGGAACCTCACCCTCTGTTTTCCAGCGGGTCTCGTTGTCCGTCGGTACCGACGGATCACTGCCCTTGAACAACTCCCGGTAGACCTGCCACGGTTTTACCAGGTTCATGATCGGTATGAAGAACCAGAAAACACCCTTCTCAGGAGTGAATCCTTGCTCAGCCGATTTCAACGTGAGCAAGTTTCGGCTCGCTCTGTGTGTAAACGATCCAAACGCAAACATTGTTCCGAGCAAAATTGCCAACAACACAACTGTCAGAGTCAGTCCGACGTTGACCTCATCGATGAAACGGGTGCGTGCGTCGAGTAACTTGCTGCAACCCTCGGAGAGGATGATTAGGCCATCCTCGTTGAGGCACTCGATTCCTTCTCTGGCAGCGAAGTCTGCAAAATCGGCGGTCGAAGTATTCGTGGGCAGTGCCGTACGAATCCCGCGCTCGCTCAATTCACTCAACGTGCTGGCCGTCGAACGGTCCTGCCATGCAAGTGCAAGCGCAACCACAGCAAACAACGTCAGTGCGATGATCGTCCATCGCAACTGGGTCTTGTTTGATTCGTAACCGTAAGGTTCGTAACGCTTCGCCTTGGCCCGGTCGAGCTCTGCTCTACCAGTCATGCGCGCGAACAAACTGTCGCTCGCCTGGAGTCGAGTAGGAGTTTCTCCTCGCTGCCGACGTCCCCCGCGGCGCTCTGACGGCGGGCGCGGATCGTACTTACGAGACGAATTATCGTTACTCATTCACGATCCTCACTGACACCGTTTCACCGCTCGACATACCTGAACTATTCCCAGTCTCGGACGTCGACGAAGTGTCCCTTGATGGCTGCTGCTGCTGCCATTGCCGGGCTCACGAGGTGGGTTCGGCCACCTTTGCCCTGTCGGCCTTCAAAGTTTCGGTTCGAAGTCGATGCGCATCGCTCACCGGGAACAAGAATGTCCGGGTTCATGCCGAGACACATCGAGCATCCAGACTCTCGCCATTCGAAACCAGCGTCCTTGAATATCGAATCGAGCCCTTCTTTTTCAGCGAGCATCTTCGTCAAAGTTGATCCAGGCATTACCTGCGCTCGAACGGTCGACGCCACCTTGTGACCCTCGATTATTGAAGCTGCATCTCGCAAGTCTTCGAGTCGAGCGTTTGTGCATGAACCAATGAATACACGGTCAACACTGATGTCTTCAATCGGAGTACCTGGCTTCAAATCCATGTACGCAAGTGCGTTCTCAGCAGATGCACGCTCAGTTGCGTCCTCGAAGTCATCAGGTGCAGGGATTCGGTCTGTGACCTTGGTTACCTGGCCGGGGTTGGTGCCCCAGGAAACGTGTGGGACCAACTCGTCACAATCAATTTCAACCAACGCGTCATAGGTAGCGCCTTCATCGCTTGCCATTTCTCGCCATTCGGCAACAGCATTGTCGAAATCTTCACCTTTAGGTACGAAGCGGCGACCCTTCATCCAATCGAATGTTGTGTCATCCGGGGCGATAAGACCAGCTCGTGCACCACCTTCGATCGTCATGTTGCAGATCGTCATTCGACCGGCCATATCGAGTTTGCGCACGGCTTCACCGGTGTACTCGATTACATATCCAGTTCCGCCAGCGGTACCCATCTTGCCAATAGCAGCGAGGATCATGTCTTTGGCTGTGACACCGGGCTTCAACTCTCCGGTGAATCGCACTTCCATGGTCTTAGGCTTGCGCTGCCGGAGAGTCTGGGTTGCTAGGACGTGTTCTACTTCGGAAGTGCCAATACCAAAAGCAAGTGATCCGAAAGCACCGTGCGTAGAGGTGTGAGAGTCACCACAAACGATGGTCATGCCCGGCTGGGTGTAACCCTGCTCTGGACCAATGACGTGAACGATTCCCTGGGCATCAGAGTCAACATCGTAGAGTGTGACACCGAAGTCCTCACAATTCTTTCGAAGAGTGTCGACCTGCTGGCGAGCAATCGGATCCTTGATTTCCTCGGTCCGAGTCTCGTCGGTCGGGACGTTGTGGTCGACAGTTGAGATAGTGAGATCAGGTCGACGTACCTTGCGGTTGTTCAAGCGAAGGGCTTCGAATGCCTGGGGAGACGTTACCTCGTGAACCAGGTGAAGATCGATGTAGATCAATGCTGGCTGGTCTTCTGGCTCAGCAACAATGTGCTTCTCCCAGATCTTTTCAAACATGGTCTTTGCCATGTGGTTCTAACCCTCCGTGGCTAGGTAGTTCCGTTTAGATTTTGCGACCACACATGGTAGCGCAGAACGGCGCCCTTATTAGGACGCCGTTCGAAATGTTCAATTCGAGCCTGTTTACCAACTAGACAGCGCCGGTGGCCGCAGAACGATCCTGTGCACCAATAGTCAGCAATCTGTTAATTGCGTTCACATACGCCTTCGCTGAAGCGACGACGATGTCTGAGTCGGAGCTTCGACCAGAGTAGATCGAACCATCCTTCTCAACCCGGATAGTCACCTCACCGAGCGAGTCGATTCCTTCCGTCACAGCGGAAACTGCAAATTCGGTCAACTCGATATCGAGATCAACTACCTCATCGATAGCTTTACATACAGCATCGACCGGTCCAGTTCCCTTGGCATCGACAGTGCGAGATTCTCCATCCGGGCAATCCAGCGTGACCGTCGCTTCAGGGACAGTGTCGTTACCACACACAACGTGAACGGCTCCAACCCTGTAGGTTCTATTTGTGTCGACCATTCGGTGTTGTTCCGACATCAGAGCCTCGAGGTCCATATCGGTGACCTCTCGCTTGCTGTCAGCAAGGTCTTTGAAGCTAATGAACACGCTGGCGAGCTCTTCGTCGTTGAGTTCGTAGCCAAGTTCCTTAAGTCGGGCGCGGAGACCAGCTCGACCCGAAAGTTTTCCGAGTACCAGTGCTTCACCACGCCAACCAACGGTTTCGGGCTCCATGATCTCGAATGTAGTTCGATCTTTCAGGAATCCATCCTGGTGAATACCCGATGAGTGACGGAATGCGTTCTGACCAACAACTGCTTTGTTCGCCTGAACAGGGAATCCAAATATCGAGCTAATCATTCGGCTGGAGTTGCCGATTTCCTTGGTGTCTATGCCCGTGTTGACCCCGTAATGGTCAGGTCGAGTTTCTACCGCCATGATCACTTCTTCGAGTGCGGCGTTTCCTGCTCGTTCTCCGAGACCGTTTATACAGCCTTCAACTTGTCGAGCACCGTTCTCGATGGCAGCCAGCGAGTTCGCTGAGGCCATACCAAGGTCGTTGTGGCAATGCACGCTAATAACCGCATCATCGATATTCGGAACGTTCTCTCGAATGCCCTTGATCAAACCACCGAACTCTTCAGGAGTCGAGTATCCCACTGTGTCTGGAATATTTACGGTCGTAGCTCCAGCCTTGATGACTGCTTCGAGCATCGCGTAGAGATATTCCGGTTCCGTCCGAGACGCATCCATTGGCGAAAACTCAACGTCATCAACGTAAGTTTTAGCCCTCTTAACCGCCTCAACCGCCATATCCATGATGGCTTCACGGTTCTTGCGCATCTGGTGCATCAGGTGAATATCAGACGCAGAGATGAACGTATGAATACGTGCGTTCTCAACACCTTCCAACGCCTTGCCGGCGGCATCAATATCGGAGGTGACAGCACGCGCCAGCGACGCAATCACTGGCCCCTTGACCTCAGTTGCAATTCGACGAACTGCTTCGAAGTCACCAGGTGAACTACCCGCAAAGCCTGCCTCGATCACGTCGACGCCCAACTTGTTTAGCTGGTGAGCGATACGGAGCTTTTCCTCGACTGTTAGACCCGCCCCGGCGGACTGTTCGCCGTCACGAAGTGTCGTGTCGAAAATTATTACTTTGTCGTCTGTACCGCTTACTTGCGCCATGTGAATACCTCCAGCGCTTATCGACCTTTACTGCAGTTGATTTGGACTGCAGATCGGCAGCACCGGCAACGCACCGGTGCTGCATAGGACTTCAATCTGTTTATGTGGTGGACTCGAGCCACGGCATCATGTCGCGAAGCTCTTTACCGACCTTCTCGATTCCGTGCTCTTCGTTCTCGGCACGCATCTGCTTGAACTTGTGCTGACCTTCGTCGTTCTCGGCAATCCACTCACGAGCGAACTCACCTGACTGAATCTGTCGGAGAACTTCTCGCATGTTGTCCTTGACCTTGGAGTCAATAACAACAGGACCACGGCTGTAGTCACCGTACTCAGCGGTTTCACTAACCGAGTAACGCATGTAGCCGAGACCACCCTGGTACATAAGGTCAACGATGAGCTTCAGTTCGTGAAGAACCTCAAAGTAGGCAGACTCTGGCTCGTAACCAGCTTCGACCAGTACTTCGAATCCAGCTTTCACAAGCTCACTCACACCACCACAAAGAACAGCCTGCTCACCGAAAAGGTCGGTTTCGGTCTCTTCCTTGAAAGTGGTTTCGAGGATTCCAGCTCGTCCACCGCCGACACCCTTACCGTAAGCAAGAGCGATGTCGTGGGCTTTGCCGGATACGTCCTGGTGAACAGCTACGAGACACGGGACACCAAGCCCTCGCTCGTAGACCGCACGCACTCGGTGACCGGGTGCCTTTGGAGCAATCATCACAACGTCAACGTTGTCTGGTGGGGTGATCTGTTCGTAGAAAATCGTGAAGCCGTGAGCGAACAGCAAGGTCTTGCCTGCTGAAAGGTTTGGCTCAACGTCTTCGTGGTACACCTTGGCCTGAACAGTGTCGGGCAAGCAGAACGAAATAAGGTCAGCACGCTTGGTTGCTTCGGCGTTCGAAAGAACTTCGAGACCGGCCTCCTCGGCCGCCTGTTTGCTTCGGCTGCCTTCGTAAAGACCAACTACAACGTTGAACCCGCTTTCCTTCAGGTTCAGAGCGTGAGCGTGACCTTGCGACCCGTATCCGAGTACCGCAATAGTCTTATCGCGAAGTATCGCGTCATCAATATCTTTGTCGTAAGAGAGAGTAGCCATTTCTTGTAGTTAGCCTTCTGGCTCCAGTTAGTTGTTCCACCAGACACCCTGGTGGGTTGTTGTGGGAGCGGTCTAAACGCTTCCAGATTCACCTGTAGGTACGGGCAGTTCATAAGTTGATTTGCTGGCATCGGCCTGGAACAGTCCGTCCTCTTCGCCTTCAACCAGCGTTCCTCGAAGCGTCGCGATTCTGCCCGTACGCAACACTTCTCGAAGTCCAAATTTCCGGAGAAGCTCGATCAGCGAGTCGATCTTCTGACGACCGCCAGAAATCTCCATCACGAGGCTATCGACTCCAATGTCGATCACGTTCGCCCGGTAAACGCCAGCAAGCTCAAGTACCTCACCGCGGGTTTCCGCAGTAGTGGTTACCTTGAGAAGTGCGAGTTCTCGCCAGACGATGTTTTGTTCAGTGATGTCATGCACTTCGACTACATCAATCAACCGATCAAGCTGCGCTGCGACCTGATTGACCACATCCTCGGGACCTTCGACTACGAAAGTCATTCGAGAAAGACCTGGTTGCTCAGATCGTCCAACGGTGAGGCTCGCAATGTTGAAACCTCGTCGACGGAACAAACTTGAGATCCTGGCGAGCACACCAGGACGGTCCTGCACGAGAGCAGAAATTGTGCGTTGAGACGCGCCGTTACCTGATGCCATTAGTTAGGGTCCTCGATGAGTTCTTTAACGCTCTGACCAGCCGGGATCATCGGATAAACGTCGTCGACCTTCTCAATGATGAAGTCGACAACGACCGGACCAGGGTGATCGTTTGCTTCTTTGATTGCAGATTCCAGTTGATCCTGGCTTGTGACTCGGATTGCTTTGATGCCGTATGCCTCGGCAAGCTTTACGAAATCAGGATTGGCTGTGTAAGTCTCAGCCTGGTAATCCTTGTTGTAGAAGAAGCCCTGCCACTGGGTGATCATGCCCAAATGGTTGTTGTTCAAGATGGCGTACTTGACCGGCAACTTGTTCTCAACCGCGGTTGCAAGCTCCATCATGGTCATCTGGAATCCACCATCTCCGCAGATCGACCACACGAGTTTGTCCGGATTACCCATTTGGGCCCCAATAGCCGACGGAACTTCGTAACCCATCGTGCCGGCTCCACCGGACGAAAGCCACGAATTGGGGTTCTTAAACGTGTAGTGCTGAGCAGCCCACATTTGATGCTGACCAACACCGGTCGTGACAATCGCCTGACCATCAGTGACATCGGACAGCGCCTTCACAACATGCTGTCCCATCAACCGATCTGTCTCAGGAATTCGAAGTGAAGGATGCTCTGCTTTGAGATGCTCGACGCGCTGCAACCACTCAACGTGGGTAGTCTTCTCCACCTTTGGAGTGAGCTGACCGAATACGTCTTTGATGTTTCCAACGACCGGAACATCAACCTTCACAGTCTTATTGATTTCAGCTGGGTCGATATCAACGTGAATCTTCTTTGATCCAGTCGAGAAACGCTTTGCATCACCGACGATACGGTCGTCGAATCGACTACCAAAGTTGATGACCAGGTCCGCTTCGTCAATTGCCAGCGAGGCGTACGCCATGCCGTGCATTCCCGGGAAGCCAGTACTGAGTACGTGGTCTTCAGGAAATGAAGAGATGCCGAGCAATGTGGTCACGACAGGGATTTGAGCTTTTTCGGCAAGCTCTCTGAGTTCGTCAAATGAACGAGACAACACCACACCGTGACCGGCAAGGATCACAGGACGCTCAGCCTCGTTGATGAGCTTTGCGGCGGCTTCCACCTGTGACTCGTCAGCCTTACCCGGAGTTTTGTATCCCGGCAGGTTTATAGGCGCGTCATTGTCGTAGACCCCCATTTCGGTGAATACGTCTTTAGGAATATCAATGAGCACCGGACCAGGACGGCCAGTTCGAGCAATGTGGAACGCCTCGTGAACAACTTGTCCGAGGTCATCAGCTCGCATTACGAGATAGTTGTGCTTGGTTACCGGGAGCGTTGCACCGGTGATGTCGGTTTCCTGGAAAGCATCAGTACCGATCGCAGCGCGACCTACTTGTCCGGTAATTGCCACCATTGGGACAGAGTCCATCATTGCCGTGGCAAGACCTGTTATCAGGTTCGTGGACCCAGGACCTGACGTTGCAAAAGCAACACCGACTTTGCCTGTCGATCGGGCGTACCCGTCAGCAGCGTGTGCAGCACCTTGTTCGTGCCGAACGAGCACGTGCCGCAAATCCGGGTACTGGGACAAGGTCCCGTAGAGAGGAAGAATCGCGCCACCGGGGATGCCAAACACCACGTCTACGCCCTCTTTGAGAAGCGCTTCGCAGACGATTTGACTACCTGTAAGGTGCTTAGACATGGCTTTTCCTGGCACTATCGCCGGTTGAGACCGGCAATTCCTTCCTGTTTTTCCTATTCCAAATCTCGTATCAGTAGATTGTTTTCGGGCAAAAAAAAATCCCGCCCTGCCAAAGGACGAGACATCAATCCCGCGGTACCACCTCTGATTGTCAGCTTTCCAATCCATCGGAAAACTAACCGCTTCGTTCACCGTAACGGGGCAAACCGTCCGACCCTACTACCTTCAGGCCAACCGCTCCCAGGCGAGTTCTCAATTCAACGCGTACCGGTTCTCAGCAACCACCGGCTCTCTCGACGCGCCGCAATCGTTACTACTCCCGATCTCAGCGTTTCACAAACACTGATTATACGTTGGCGAGAACTAACTAGGCAATGTCCATACTGAGTTCGCAATTCATTAATAACTGTTAGCGGATAGTGAGATCACTCCCAAAATCAGAATTACCAATATTGAAGGAATAGAATTCTAAGGTTGCGACAAACCCCTACCGGTGCAGGATTGACAGTCACGAGCCAAAACATAAATCCCTTCGAATGGTCGGATATCGGCCAATTCGAACAACTACTGACCCGGCTTGGGCAGCACGGTCACCGGGAATGGCCAGATTCCAACGAAGCTCTCGAAGCGGAACTCCGGTACCCACGAGTTCAACCTGAAACCAACGTTGTATTTCTTAGGTCCGATGCAAGCCAGATAAGCGGCTACGGGATAGTCGAGCCAGAACCTAATATTGGTAGATCTGTGGTCGGAATAGGCTCGGTCAATGACGAACTCCAGGAGTACCGAGCTCTCATCGACAAATTGATGCCGCTCGCTCAATCAGTGGCTCCTACGGTGCACATCGCCACTCGAACCACCGAAATCGCCCTGATCGGACTCTTGAAAAACCTCGGTTGGGTGCACGTCCGAACATATCTCAAACTGCACGCTGATGCACCGCAAGCAGTCGATGTATCAGATCATCCGGAAATGACCTCGGACGTATTGAAGGAGTCTGAGATTGGAGCGTTAACAGACCTCCAAAACGCGTCATTCGGCACGCATTTCGGTTACTCACCGAACACACCGCAGGAAATCCGGACCAGACTCGAGTTACCAGGATCAAGCTTTGATGATGTCAGGGTGCTCAGGAATTCCGGCGATGAACTACTCGGATACTGCTGGATAGTAGATGGAGCTGACGGTGGTGCAGGACGAATCGGAATGACCGGAGTATCACCCGCTCACCAGGGCAAAGGCTTAGGAAGACTGGCCGCCCAAATCGGGTTCAACGAACTGGTTCGCCGGGGTGCTGCTACGATCGAACTCGATGTCGACTCAGCAAATACCGCTGCACGAAAGATCTACGCTGCAATGGGCTTCTTACCGCAAAACGAGATTAACTGGTGGGAGTGGAGGTTCTAACCTCCGGCAGCGGTTCCTGCGCTTACTCCGGTGAGTGGAGTCAATTCTCTAAAAGTTGAGTACAGCTTTTCAGCTGACTGATCCAAGCTAAGGGTTTCGGCGTGGTTGCGGGCTGCGGTACCCATTCGATGCCGGGCAAGGTCATCGCTCAACAAATGACAAAGTTTTTCTGCCATCACGTCCGCTCTCTTCACAGGGACGAGATACCCGGTCTCTCCATCCTGAACAATGGCAGGTAATCCACCAACCTCTGAAGCGACTACAGGTGTACCGCACGCAGCCGCCTCTAGTGCTGCCAATCCGAAGCTTTCGTAGTACGAGGGCATCACACAAACGTCTGCGGCGTTGTAGTAGATCGGTAGTTCAGATTGATCAATTGCGCCGACAAAATTGACCTGGCTGTTCAGCTTCATTCTCGATGCGACAGCTTGCAACCTGGCTTTCTCGGTCGAGTTGTCGTCACCTCCAACCACCGTCAGGTTTATAGTCGCTGCATTTTCTAAGCTGGCAACTGCATTGATGAGCCGATCAACTCCCTTGAGTGGTTCCAATCTCCCAACAAAGAGGATGTTCTTTTCTTCACCGTAACCAAGATGACTCCGCGCCTCTTGTTTCGACATTGGGCGGAAATGAGATAGGTCAACACCCGGTGGAATAACACTGATTTTCTCGGGGTCGGTATTGCAATACTCTGCAACAGTCTGGCGTTCGTCTTCGGTCCAAACGATGATCGAGTCGGCTGCACGCGCAATTTGTTTTTCAGAATCATCCCGTTCTGAAACTTCGGACTCTTCAGGTCGACCGCGCCTCTTTAGCTCTGCCATGGTGTGGAAGCTGGTTGAGTGCGGTACGCCCCACTCGGACGACAATCTCATACCGACTAGACCTGACAACCAGTAATGCGAGCTCACAAGGTCATAACTCAGTCGGTTAGAAACGCAGTAGCGCCTGAGCTGCGACGTAAATTCAGGAAGCAACTGGTAAACACCAGTTTTATCCAGAGACGGCGCACCTGCAGGTAGGTGAATCAATCGCGCTCCCGGAGCAAGGTTGATTACCTCGGGATCGAGTGGATCATGGTGTCTCGTGAACACGTCCACCATCACATCTCTCGCTGCAAGTCGGCGAGCGGTTTCCATCACATAAATATTCATGCCACCACTGTCTTTGCTACCTGCCTGGCGCAAAGGACAACCGTGTACTGAAAGAATGGCGATCCGCATGGGTGCTGTTGTTGCGCTTCTAGCGCGTTGCCTTCAATGCGAAGATTTCTCGGTCAGTGCCACCAAGGTGGTACTTGTACGATTCATTTCCTCGCATGAAGTCGAATACTCGTATTCCTTGCTCGATTGAGGTCTTTAGCGTCAACGCGTGGTTCAACAGCCCTACCGACAATCGAGACTGTGCTGGATTGTACCCGCTGTTGTAAAGATACCGGACTCCGCCCGTAACAAATGAGAGCGAAGTTGCTTCCCTTACCCCTTCGAATTCAAGAAAGCTAAGTCGAGTAATTCCCTCGTTCGCAAGTTCTCCGGACATCGAGCGGAAGAATGATTCCCGGTCCGCAGTCATGAACTCTGCTTTATCAGCAGTACTCATGCGGTGCAGTCGCATGAAGTCGTCCATGGCGGCGGCGATCTCATCTGGGTCGGTCAGTTCGTAGTGAGCAAAATCACCTGCGGCCTCGAGCCTTCTTAGCTTTCGGCGAAGTTCGTGCCTGTCTTTCTTCCTTAACCCTGCGAGGTACTCATCCCATGAGGTTGGAAGTTCGGTGCGCGGCGCAACGTCTTCCTGTTCAATGGAAACTGACCACCCAAACTCTTCGGCATTCTCTCGAAACTGACTGATCGATGGTGAGTTCCCTGGCAAAGACTGCAATGTGATCGACCGGAGAGAATCATCAGACGTCAGCTCTTCAACGAGCGACTTCAGCCACCGGGAATTCCCTCGGTCGGAAGACAAAAAATCGTGATAGTCGCAGAGATCAGTTCCGCCAAGGAAAGCAATATCCTCACCGGTCTTTTGTAACGGAGCAATCATCTTCAAATCGCCGTCATCTGATCTGATCGCATAAATCCGGAGTTCAAGCTCTGAGCCAAACTCAGACCACCAGATGTGCTGCCATAACGGTAGATCGAAGAACGTGGGTTCCGGCATCTTAGCCAACAACTCGACCCAGGAGTTCGATAAGTTTTCGAAACTTCCCAGTTCGACGATTGAGTTGCAGCAGGTCACTCAGTAAATCCAGTCTAAGTCGTTTCTAGTTCGAGCCTTGGAGTGCGCTCATAACCGACTCAATGTCCGGCTCAACATACTTAAGCTCGATCAGAGCTCGCTTCTCAGCAGTACCCGGATCTTTCAGCCCATTCCCTGTGAGAACACAAACAATCGTTTTTCCTGACAGATCAACTCCGAGTTCAGGGAGTTTCAGCAATCCAGCAACCGATGCAGCGGAGGCGGGTTCGCAGAAAACACCTTCTTCCCGGGCGAGTCTCAAATAAGCGTCAACGATTTCGTTGTCGTCTACCATATCGATGAGTCCTTCGGATTCATCGCGGGCATTCTCAGCCTTCTCCCAACTCGCAGGGTTGCCAATGCGAATCGCGGTTGCAATTGTTTCAGGTTTATCGACCCTTTCGCCGCGCACGATAGGAGCGGCACCAGCAGCCTGGAATCCCATCATTCTGGGAGTAGTTTCCACCCTGCCCATCGACTGGTATTCCGTAAAACCCTTCCAGTAAGCAGTGATGTTTCCTGCGTTACCTACCGGAATACAGAGGTAGTCGGGAGCGTCACCTAGTTCATCTACGATTTCGAAAGCGGCAGTCTTCTGACCTTCGATTCGGTACGGGTTAACCGAGTTGACTAACTCAATGTCCATTTGCTCGACGATCGATCGCACGGCATTAAGTGCGTCGTCGAAGCTGCCGTTTACCGCAAGAATTCGGGCGCCGTACGCCATCGCCTGGGCGAGCTTACCGAGAGCAATCTCCCCGGCTGGGACCAGTACAAATGTCTCTAACTGATACCGGGCACCATACGCCGCAGCTGCGGCACTCGTGTTGCCAGTAGAAGCACAGATAATTCGCTTCTTACCTGCCTCGAGAGCCTTGGCAACAGCCATAACCATGCCGCGATCTTTGAATGATCCGGTGGGATTACATCCTTCGAGTTTGAAATAGAGAGCCTCGCAGCCGATCGCATCACCAATATTCTGGGACCGGACGAGGGGGGTGCTCCCTTCTCCAAGAGACACGGCAGGTGTCGCGTCAGATACCGGCAAATGCTCGCGGTATCTGTCGATCACACCTCGTAAGTTAGCTACCTGGGCCAACTGGATAAACTCTCCTGGACTGTTGAGCGGGGCTTAGCTGCGGGTCTTGACTAAACCCTATGGCTAACCCTAATAGGTTTCAATACGAATAAGGCTGTCGAGCGCAAGAACTGTGTCGAGATCGCGAATATCGGTAACAGCCGATTGCATGTTCGATTCTCTCGCCGGATGAGTCGTTATAACCAGGTCAGCAGTTCCGTTTTCAGGATCTGTGTCCTTCTGCAGAACAGAATTGATGCTGATTTCGGCGTCACCGAGGACCCTCGCAACACTCGCAAGCACACCTGGCTGGTCGGCGGCGGTGAGTCGAATGTAGTACTGGCAAACGTGGTCATCCATATTTGCAAGCTCGAACGGCGCTTGGCTTTTCAAACTGTTGCCTTGCGGACGAGCAGATCGTGCGACTCGTAGAACGTCGCCCATTACAGCACTCGCTGTTGGCTGCGGTCCTGCACCAGGTCCCTGGAACCACAGCGGGCCGACCATATCGCCTTCTACCTCGACGGCGTTCAGTACTCCGTTGACCGAGCCCATCGGCACGTCGACTGGGATTAGCGCAGGGTGAACCCTCGCAAGTAATCCAGCTTCTTCCGAAGCCTGTGCAACAGCCAGGAGTTTGATGGTGTAACCAAGCTCTCGTGCGTATCGGAAATCTTTGGCGTGAACTTTCCTGATACCCTCAGCGTAGATACCGTCAACCGGAACTTCGGTGTGGAACGCCAGTCGGCCGAGGACCGAGATCTTGTACATAGCGTCAAAACCGTCGACATCCGCCGTTGGATCGGCTTCTGCATAGCCAAGCGCCTGGGCCTCGGCAAGTACGTCTCCGAAATCAGCACCTTCATCAGCCATTTTGGTCAGGATGAAGTTTGTGGTCCCATTGATGATTGCTCGAACGCTCTGAATCTTGTTCGCGTTCAGATCACTCATTAGCGGGCCAATGATCGGAATTCCGCCACCAACGCTTGCTTCGTAAAACAGGTGGCAATTATTGGCTTCAGCAATTGCGAGCAGTTCACTGCCACGCTTCGCCATTACCTCTTTGTTTGCGGTAACAACGTGCTTACCAGATTCAAGAGACTTGGAGATGTACTCGAACGCCGGACTTTCACCACCCATAAGATCAATAACAATGTCGACGCTCTCGTTCGAAATAACGGTTTCAGGATCGGTAGAAACGATCGACGAATCGAGCTCAACCGCTCTCTTCTTAGCAATATCGCGAACAACCACTGCGCTCAAGTTCAAAGACTGTGCTGGTCCACCATTCGAGTGACGCTCAACAATGGTCGATGCAACAGCGGAGCCGACGACACCGAGTCCGAGAATTCCCACGTTCATAGCGTTTGGCCGTGCATTCGATGACATTTACTGAGGTATCCCGGCATTCCCACCAGGCAACTGGCCTCCGAATCCTTCGCCAAATGGAACGGGTGTTGCGGTTGGGATTAGAGCAGAGAGTCGAACCTGGGCGTTTACCCAGTCGAATATCGCGCTGTCGAGCACCATGTGAAGATCGAAATTTGGACGCTGTTCGTTGAAGAAGATTGTCATCGCCCTGGTGGTCAAAGCTTCGAAGTTTTCTGGGTCGACTTCTCGTGCGTCGTTCACTTCATCGACGATGATGTAGCTCCACCAGTTGTTCTCGTCGTCAAACCTGGGCTGACTAAGAGTTCGAACGGGCAAGAGTCGATTGCCATCGGCATCGAGACCAAACATCAACGCATCAAGATC
The DNA here is from genome assembly GCA_038150225.1 of Chloroflexota bacterium. GTDB lineage: Bacteria > Chloroflexota > Dehalococcoidia > Lucifugimonadales > Lucifugimonadaceae > Lucifugimonas. Next base: position 8,870 of record JAYQWG010000023.1, on the reverse strand, counting down.
TGGAGATACACCGAACGGGAACCAGCCCCGTTCTCCCTTGTCTCGCTGCACATTGAAATCGTCCGAATAAGTGAGCAGCACGTCTTCGACAGTATCTCCACTTGTCAACTGTCGGTTGATCGCTCGAATGGTCTCATCATCGCGATCAAACAGGACTAACTCGTACAGGTGAACCTGTGCCTGAACTCTTGGAATATCTTCCGCGACTACATCACGCAATCGTTCTTTGAACATGCTCTTGCGGATAAAGTCTCGGAAAACGTCTTCCTTGATGCCAATTCGGTGAATGAACTGCCGTTTGGCCTCTTCGACATTGTCCTGGTATTCCTGTGACTCTCGCTCGGCTACAGTGACAGCAACAAATCCAAGGATTCCACTCAGTCGCTCGTCCACTTCTTCCGCCGAAACCGTGATTCCGTATCGAGGAGCGAGTTGGAACGCCAACTCGTTTTCCTGCAATGTCTGCAGTGCTTCAAATAGGGAGTTTCCAACTTCAAACGGCACACCGAGCTCTTCGCTCATGCGCTGGTTGAAGCGAATGAAGTTGACGACATCACCTCGGGTGTACTCCGTATCTTCCACCCGCAGTGCCAACTCACGAGGTGGCAACACAAAGGTGTCGTAGTAGGAGTAGCCAGGGATTGCTAACAGACCGACCAAAACTACTAGTGCAATGATTACGAATGGGCGCGAACGCAATTGCAATCGACGCTTTTCTTCCACCATTTGGAAGCGCGTCTTACCGCCCCGCACAGTAATACTGCGGCGACCTGCTTCGTAGTCAGGGATTGGGGTCGTGGCTTGAGCCTGCTCGTTTACTGGCTCAACGCCGTCCTGTTTTGGATCGTCTGTCGTCATCTTCTGCGCTCAGCTACCGTTCTGGTGATGGCGGGCGGAGCACATCACCAGGTATTTCGTCAGTTCACCAGCGAGAAGAATTATTTCTCTTCTTCGTCGCTGGACTCTTCGTCGGCTTCCTCAGTTTCGGAAGCCTCGGTAGTTGAAACGTCCTCAGTGGCCTCTTCGGATTCTGATGAAGACTCGGATGACTCTTCGGCCTCGGTTGCCTGAGGCTTTGATTCTTCTGCTGCCTCTGGAGCGGCTGCGAACTCGTCGGCAGTTGCCTTTGGAGTCTCCTCAGTTGCCTCTTCTGGTGCTTCTTCGTCGGTCAACTTAGCCTTAGTTGTGACTGGACCAGTAACTCGCTGGTGGTGCGGAGCGTAAGGGAGCAGCGCCAGGTGGCGGGCTCGCTTGATAGCTGTGGTCAGGGTTCGCTGGCATTTCGCGCAGTTGCCGGCTTTTGAACCTGCTTCGATCCGACCTCGGTCGGAAATAAACCGACGGATGCTTGAAACATCCTTGTAGTCGACGGTTGATTCTTTGCAGAAACACTGTCGACGGCGGCGGCCGCCTCGTCGGAATGGTGGTCGTGCTGTTGTCATTATTACCTCGCGGAATGGACGTTAATTCGCACGGTGAGTGCCGTGTGAATCAAGCGGAAACTGCTACCAGGGCAGTTCCTCCACGTCTTCAGATTGATCGTTTGCTGGTGCCGGGCTGGATGCCTGTCCACCAGAGTAGCTTTGTGCCTCGGAAGGCAAACTTGAGTCACCAGACTCCCCGCCCGAGGAGTCCAGGAAAACAACTTTGAATGCCCTTACTTCGAGGGATGTTCGAGTCTCACCAGAGTTCGTTGTGTATTGACTGGTCGAAAGTCGACCGTCAACAAAAACGCGTCTGCCTTTTGACAGATATTGGTTTACAGACTCTGCTTGTCGTTCCCAGGCGGTAACCCTGAACCACTCAGTGTCCTCGGTCCACTCACCGTTCTGATCTCTACGGCTGTTATTCACCGCGAGACTAAAGCTGGTAACTGGAGTGCCGGAAGATGTGTAACGCATTTCAGGATCGTTACCTGCCCGACCTATGAGGAGTATCTGGTTAAGACTCATTGGATACCTTTCGCCGATGCTGGGCAGATTACTCTGCTGCTTCTGCCTCGGCTACTGGTTTTACTTCGTCCCTAACGAGCAGGTGACGGATGATCGACTGATCAGCCTCGATAGCTCGCTCAAGATCTGGTGCCTTCGAGCCGTCAAGCTCGAAGTTTGCCTGGATGTAGTAACCCTCTTCATTCTTTTTGATCGGGTACGCAAGACTTCGCTTGCCCCAGGCATCGGTGCTCGACATCACGCCGCCAGCATCAGTCACCAAAGACGTGATCTGCTCGACAGACTCTGCACCCTGTTCTTCTCCGGCATCCCCACCGAGGATCCAGACTAATTCGTACTTTCTCAACTATTCACCGTGTTCTTCTTAAATAGCGCGAAACCGATTTAGTTTATCACGCAAGTCAGTTGGTTATGCGGGAATTTTGAATCGGTTTCGACTGACTTCAAAAAGCGGGTGTCACGTTACCGGATTTGATGACCTACGAATCGAGTCCGGGCACCGGGTATCGGCTCGCAAATTTGGCGACTTCAGTAGCCAAATTCTTGAGCTTGGATTCATCGTCGTGAGCATTAAGTGACTCGAGAATGTAACCGGCGATGGTCTCCATGTCGGCAACATTCAGGCCACGCGAGGTGATGGCAGGCGTACCGATTCGAATACCCGAAGTGACCATTGGTGGTTCTGGATCGAACGGAATAGCGTTCTTATTCACGACGAGTCCAGATGCGATAAGAGCAGCTTCGGCGTCGCGCCCAGTCAGCCCAAGTGGCCGAGTATCAACAAGCATCATGTGGTTTTCTGTACCACCTGCAACGATTCTCAAGCCACCTGCGGATAATCCACTCGCGAGAGCTTTGGCATTCTGCACAATTTGAGCTGCATACGTCTTGAACTCTGGCTGTAGAGCTTCCTTGAACGCAACAGCCTTAGCTGCAATGGAATGCTCCATCGGCCCACCTTGCATGTTTGGGAATACAGCAGAGTTGTACTTGCGAGCAAGGTCTTTAGTTGTGAGGGCCATTGCCCCGCGTGGACCACGCAAAGTTTTGTGAGTGGTCGTGGTCACAATATCTGCGTACTCGACCGGAGATGGGTGTGCACCGCCAGCGATCAATCCCGCGATATGCGCCATGTCTACGTGCAGCGCAGCCCCGACTGAATCGGCGATTTCTTTAAACCGCTTGAAGTCAATCGTCATCGGGTAGGCGGTGTACCCGGCAATAATGATTGCTGGTTTGAATTCCTCTGCCTGCGCCTGCACCTGGTCGTAATCAAGTGCTTCGGAGTCAGCATCGACACCGTAGTGGCCAAATTCGTAAAGCTTGCCGGAAAAGTTAACCGGTGAACCGTGAGTCAGGTGACCACCGTGGTCCAGCGACATTCCCATGATCCGGTCGCCAGGCTTGGCGAGAGCAAAAAACGCGGCCATGTTCGCCTGCGAGCCAGAGTGTGGTTGGACATTTGCGTGCTCAGCACCGAACAACTCTTTGGCTCGATCGATCGCCAGTTGTTCGCCAACATCAACGTTTTCGCAACCGGCGTAGTACCTACGTCCCGGGTAGCCTTCTGCGTACTTGTTCGTAAGTACAGATCCAGTTACTTCCAGAACTGCAGCACTGGTGTAGTTTTCTGACGCGATCATGACCAGTTGGTCACGCTGGCGTCGTTGCTCTTTCTCTATAACGCTGCTGATTTCAGGATCAAATGCTGCAACTGACGACATGAAAACTCCGAAAAATGAACTGTGAACGAGCAGATAAATGAAAACCTAACGGTAATGAAAATTGACCGAGTTTCAACCAATAAAAACACCGCTAGAAATTCTATATCGGGTTAGGTAGAAATGGACGATGAGACTCCGGATCACTTCGCGATGGACTGGTGGCATCGCTATCATGTCTCGACCATCTTTTGAACCAATGTTCATCGAACTCCAACAGAGGACCCTTCATCAATGACCTTCCCTTACTCCGCGCCTAATCAGCTAAAGCCGTTTGAACAAATAACGGAAGTGCCCGAGCGGGCAATGGTGATATTCGCTCACCCGGATGATGCCGAGATTGGCGCAGGTGCGACAGCTGCATTGTGGGCGTCGAAAGGATGCGAGGTCACGTTCGTGCAATGCACCACGGGTAGCAGCGGAAGCAACGATCTCGAAATGACCTCAGAACGCATTGTGGAGATCAGGGCGGAAGAGCAGCGAGCCGCCGCCGACATCATCGGAGTAAAAGACATCGTTGTCCTCGATCACCCGGACGGTGAACTGGAGGCCGACAGACAATTCCTAGGCGAGGTGGTTCACGCAATCAGAAAATACCGCCCTGAGGTCGTGTTCGCTCATGACCAACACCGGGTGAACGGGTTCCAGCATCGAGATCATCGCAACGTTGGAATCACCGTGCAGGATGCGGTGTACCCATATGCCCGTGACCACCTGCACTTTCCCGAGCAGTTGGTAGATGGCATCGAGCCATACAAGGTGAAGCATCTCATGTTCTGGGGGACCGACAATCCTGACGTGATCGTTGACGTTACTGATTCGGTCGACATCAAAATAAACGCGCTAGCAGAACATGCCAGCCAGGTCCCTGGTTTATCTTTCGGCTCAGATATGGACAAGAGAATTCGGCAGAGACACTCAGATGCAGCTGCCGGGTACGGCTTCAAATACGGTGAGTCATTCCGAAGACTTACCGCCCGAGCGTAACCTGATCAACCGTGCCAAATGTCGATATCCATACTCACATCCTGCCGGGACTAGATGACGGTTCAACGACTATCGAGGAAAGCCTGGCAATGGCACGCGCTGCCGGAGCGGACGGCACGGACACGATAATTGCCACCCCGCATTTCCGAGATATGGAATTGGAAGGGCAAACCTTCGCCCAGGTCCGTGAGTTGGCAGACACGCTCAACGCTGCGTTACAGAGCGATTCTGTCAGGCGAAATTCGCCGCCAGTCCGAATCTTTACGGGCATGACGTACCGCCTGGACACGGCACTGCCCGATATCGTCACATCCGAGTCAGTTATCACACTCAACAGGACACGGTTCGTTATCGTAGAGCCGCCGTTCAACCGCTGCCCTCCGTATGTCGAAGACGTCCTTGGGCGAATCCTTACTCAGCGCCTCGTTCCTGTTTTGGCACACCCGGAAAGAAACTCAGGATTCCAACGACAACCCGGCAGACTCGGTGATCTTGTCGAAGAAGGTGTTTTAGTACAAATAGCTGCCGGTAGCATCACGGGCGAACACGGTCCAGCCGCACGGCGAGCCGCTGAAGTTTTTATAAGACGCGGGATTGCACACGTTGTCGCGTCCGAAATGCACTCCATCACTGCGCCACGAGGGCCTGAGTTAAGCCCGGCATTATCTCTCGTGTCAGACTGGGTCGGTGAATCCGCAGCCTACGATCTATTTGAGACAAATCCTGAAATGATCATCGAAGGTCGTTCACCCCAACGGGAGCGAGCAATCGGCAACATCGAACCTAGTAGGTTCTTACGAATACCAGATTTGTCCGCAAACGCACTCCTCTCAGAACGAAGACGCAGAAACATAACGCGCCGATGGCGGACGTTCAGGCGGCGCCTAACCCGCGCATAAGTCTCACGAACGATCCGACGAGTGGTTCAAGGAATCGTCGCAAGTAGGTCGTAAAGCCGTACACGGCAATTCCAACCAGTGCTCCACCTATAACGTCTGTCGGGTAGAACACGCCGGCGTACAGCCGTGAGAAACCAAAAAGAACTGAGAGACCAAACGCCCACCAACCAAACGTTCGGTTCACCTTCCAAATTGCCATAGAAGCTGCAAACCCAACCGCCACGGGATTCGCGGGAAACGACGGATCTGTGGGCGGGTAGAACAGCAGATTTAACTGGTCGCCATAATCTACAAACGGACGATCACGAGTGATTGTTATGTTGAATAACCATACGGCGACGTTCGAAAGCCCGAGCGCACTCGCCCCCATGATCGTGGCGAGTTGATATTCGAATCTCTGCGCAGGGGTTTTTCCTATAAACCACAACGCCAGTAGAGCCATCGAAAACATTAAAGGCATGAGGTAGTCGCTCGCAACAATCCGCATGAAGTCGTCGAACAACTTCACGTTTCCAGACAGCCCGTTGAGCCAGATCAGAAAGTGAGATTCAAACTCGTTCATCCGGAATTCCTCCCGAACAGAATCCTGAAAATGCTGAATCCATCCGAGCTAGCGAGTCGAATTCGCCAGTAAACAGCGATTTCCGATCTAAACGAACGCCATGATGATGGCAATACCTTGAAATAGTTTCGTGATTTGAGTGCTTCCAGGCCTACTGCATCGTCGTCAGAGGTCGACCGTTTAGAACCCGTAGCCTTCGCTGTCACAAACCCGACCAACCCCGATACGGTGAACGCCAGGGCGGCTCCGATCGGGAACCAGATTGCCTGGTTAGTACCTGCCATTCCACCGTGAATGTCGTTCACGTTTCTCGCAGCTGCGAGTTCGTCGAGTGAAGCCGTGCCCCAAAGCCGGGTGGCTGAGTCCGCTTCCACTGAACCTTCCGCCCACGGTCCTTCAACCCACAATGGCTGAGCAAAGAAAATGACGATCGATGTTGCCAGCAACGCTATCCCGAGAGATCGGGTTAGGAGTCTGTTCGGTGTAAGCCACAGACCTTTAATGCCAGAAATCGAAACGGCAATTTGCATTGTCCCGAGGCTCGCCAGGAATGCGAACACCAGGTAATGGCTTTCCATTAGAGCGCGGGCAGTCATCGGATCAAACGTCATTGAACCGCGATTCCTGTTCTAAGTAGTGGGTTTTACCCGCCGGAAGGCGAGACGAACGTGCACCAGTCGGAGTACTCATCGTTATCGCCGACTACTGTAGAGAAATACGTGTCCTGCAACTTAGAAGTTATAGGACCTGTTTCTCCGTTTCCGATCTTCCGGTTGTCGAGTTCACCGACTGAAGTCAGGTGAGCTGCTGTTCCTGTCAGGAACACTTCATCAGCAAGGTAAAGCTCAGAACGGTGGATTCGTCGCTGAACGACCTCAAGTCCCAACTCTTTGGCGGCAAGCTGAATAACAGAGTCACGGGTAATTCCGAGCAAGCAGTTGTCAGTCTCCGATGGAGTGCTGATAACGCCATCGCGAATCATAAAGAGGTTCTCACCACTTCCTTCCGAAACAGTCCCGTCCTGATTGAGAAGAATTGCTTCGTCGAAACCAGCAGTGATCGCTTCAGTCTTGGCGAGAATACTGGTCGTGTAGAGACCCGAAATCTTTACGCCGGTTGGCATCGATGAATCCATTGGTCGCCGCCACGACGAAGTCTGGCATCGCAGTGGACGGCTGTTGTCGATGTACGAACCGAACGGCAACATGACCACCATGAACTCATCATCAAGCTTGTGAAGCATCAAGTTCGCAACAGCTTCCTGCCCCTTGAACGCCAACGGTCGAATGTAAACGTCTTCGCTAAAACCGTTCTTCTGTAGCAAATCAACGGTGATGTCGCACATGTCATCAACCGAATAAGGAAGCTCGATGCGAAGAATCTTGCAGCCGCGCTCAAGTCGTTCGTAGTGCTCGCGGAGTCGGAAAATAACGACCTTTCCAAGTCGCTCGTTCCAGTTACCGCGGATGCCTTCGAACACCGCCGTTCCGTAGTGCAGCGCATGAGTCATCACACCCACCTTTGCCTCCTCTTGCGGAACTTGCTTCCCGCCGAGGAATGCCCAGGCCTGTTGTGTCATGACTCTTCTCCTATATAGCGACAACGCCCGCGGTAACCACGATCCAGAAGATCGCAGAAGCGCGGGCGTGTCAGTTCAAATTCAAGTAACTGCACTTGGTTCTGGTCGAACCAGCCGGGCAATTATACGAATCACCGGGCTTCCAACAACACATTCAGAGCATTGATGCTCTACAGAATCAGTGGAAGACCGGTGTCGTAGCTGCCACGACGGTTCTAGCCAACGGCAGTTCCCCCGGTTTCCGACGGAACCAAACCGTGCTGAAAACTAGTGTTTCGAGATTACGTTTTCTTCGATGTAGTCAAAATTGATGTCTTCACCGAGACCTGGAAGTGTTGGCATTGGAATGTTGCCGTCTTCATCCATCGGGTCAACGATGCTGTTGAGGTACTCAGGCACCGCATCGTGATCAATGAATGGGTGAAGCAGTCCACGTTCGTACCAACGAGCGTTGTGCATGGCTCCGAGCACTGCAAGGTTTCCAGCGCCACCGCCGTGAATTTCGCAGTCCATGTTGAACGACTCGGCAAGGTGGGCGACCTTCATGCTCGGTCCGATTCCACCAACGTCCATCACACCGGTTCGTGCAATGTCACACGCTTTCGAGGCGATCCATTCAGCGCGGGTGTGGAACTTTCCATAAGCATATTCAGGACCGAGAACCGGAATGTCGAGGTTCTTAGCAAGCCAGCGGTACGACTCTGTCGAGTGCTCGTCCATTGGCTCTTCGTACCAGTAGTAGCCGAGGTCCTGGATTCCCTTACCAAGTTCATATGCCTCGGTTCGTGAGTACCAGTGGTTCGCATCGAGCATTAGCGGGAAGTCTTCGCCCACCGCCTCGCGCACGGCAGCGCAAGCATTGATATCCATCTTGACGCTTGGTGCCCATGAAACCGGTGGCATCCATGTGTGAAGCTTGATCGCCTTGTAACCCCTCTTGACCATCCACTCCGCGAAGTTTCCGTAGTCCTCAGGGGTAGCAAGTCCGCCTTCCATTTCATCACCACACATGGTTGACCCGTACGCTGGAACGCTGTCCCGGTAGCCACCGAGGAGCTTCCAAACCGGAGTGTTCAACGCCCTACCGGCGAGGTCCCACAGTGCCATTTCTGCAGTAGCAAGTGTTTTGTCGGTTAGGTTCGCTCCGCTACCTCGCTGCCATCGAGCAAG
>JAYQWG010000022.1:0-40469 GCA_038150225.1 Chloroflexota bacterium | reverse complement strand
AGTGTGGTGGCAACAGTCGTGGGGCTCTGGAAATTTGAGCGAAGAGACCTTCAAAACTAAGACCTAATTACGTTTGTCGACCGTAGTATTAACTGATTGACCAATACTTACTTAGATCGGAATCGCTTGAACAATGTGTAGAACTACCGCTGCTCCGCTTATGGCAATGATAGGAGTTGCCGGCACGGCTGCGGGAGTTGCGCTTGCTGTGGTTAGGGAGCGATGGGACCGAATGGCTGACGCACGTGCCGCAAGCGGGGCAGCGGAGCAAGACAGAGACGAAGAGTCCTCTACGGACTCAGACGACTCTAAGTAAGTAATTCCTGGAGTTCTTCGACTGAACTGACAGGTGCTTTGCAGGCGTAGTTTTCGCAAACGTATGCCGAGGGTTTGCCATCAATCATTCCCCTGCCCTGCAATAGCGGTGAGGCTTCGTCGACCATCAACTCACCGTAAGCACCTGCAAACACCATATTCGGCTGGTAATCGTGTCGGCTCGCGCCAACGAGTTCGTCAGTTTCGGAATCGTTCGCTACACCGATAACAACAACTTCGCGCATATTAGACGTCATTAGGTCAACCGTCCCGAGCCACGCCGCAACCGCAGCTGGCGCCTGCTCCATAAACGGAACCACGGCTCTCACAGATTCTGACGCAAGATCTTTGAATTCCTGGTTGTCGGTAAGAACGCCCAGTTTGTACAACGCAGAAGCGGCCACAGCACCGCCGGAAGGTACCGCGTTGTCGAGCACATCACGTGGGCGAACAATCAGTTTTGAATGCTCCAGCGAGGTGTCGTAGAACACTTTCCAATCTTGATCCCAGAATCGCGCGATCATGGCATCAGCAAGTTGTCGGGCATTTTCCAAATATTCCGATTCGAAGGTGGATTCATAAAGAGAAACGAGAGCATCGACGAGATACGCGTGGTCATCCAAATAGCCAAGAATTCTTGCCTCGCCTTGGGTGTCACTAGTTGCTTTCCATGTGTGTAGCAGTCGACCTTCATCGTCACGAATCGAGTTGAGAAGGAGATCGGCATTTTTCTTCGCGACCTCAACCCACTCTTTGTTCTGGAACACCGCACCAGACTCAGCGAACGCCTTTAGCATCAGGGCGTTCCATGAGGTCAAAATCTTGTCGTCAATCCCGGGCGCGACTCGTCCGCTGCGCGCATCAAGCAGTGTGACTTTGATTCTCTCCAGTTGACCCAACAAGTCCGACTCAGAAATCCCCTTGTTCGTAGCAAATTCGCTGGTCGCTGAAGGAACGTGCAGCACGTTCGAGCCTTCGAAGTTCCCTTCGTCAGTCACGCCCCAGTACTCAATAGCCAACTCCGCGTCATCAGAAGTTAGAACAGATTTCAGTTCTTCCGGGGTCCAAACGAAGAATTTTCCTTCAACACCTTCAGAATCAGCGTCAGAGGCTGAAAAGAAGCCACCAGACGAGTGGGTCATCTCGCGGCGAACGTATTCAAGGGTCTCAGTGACGATGCGAGCGTAGGACTCATTTTTGGTCGCCTGGTAGGCGTGCGTGTACAGCGATACAAGTTGGGCGTTGTCATAGAGCATTTTCTCGAAGTGAGGCACCAACCACGACTCGTCGACCGAATACCTCGCGAATCCTCCACCAACCTGGTCGTAAATCCCACCGTTAGCCATGCCGTTCAACGTTTGTTCAACGATTTCGAGCATTTGTGAGCTTCCGGTGCGCTTCCAATACCGCAGCATCAGCTCATACACCATGGGTTGAGGGAACTTCGGCCCCCCCATAGTCCCACCGTTGACCGGATCGGTGTTTCCTACAAGGTGTGTGAAGGCACCAAAAATCAATGATTCATTGATTTCAGCATCTGATTTCCGAGGAGTTGCCTGCGACCTGATGGCATCAACGATTTTCCTTGAGTTCTCCAGAAGTTCCGACCGCTTGGTCATGTACGTCTCGGTAATGGCGGTCAGCACACGCGGAAATCCCGCCATGTTTTGACGATCCTCAGGTGGAAAGTAAGTTCCGCCAAAGAACGGTTGTCCATCGGGAGTGAGGAATACCGTCAGCGGCCATCCTCCCGATCCGGTCATCGCCTGCACCGCCGTCATGTAAATCGAGTCGACATCTGGGAGTTCTTCGCGGTCAACTTTGATGTTCACGAAGTTGTTATTCATCATCGCCGCAATCGACTCATTTTCGAACGATTCATGAGCCATCACGTGGCACCAGTGACAGGACGAATAACCAATCGAGAGCAAGATTGGTTTGTCGAGCAGTTTTGCTGAGGCAAAGGCGGCATCTCCCCATGGGTACCAATCGACCGGATTGTCTTTGTGCTGGAGGAGGTACGGACTTGTTTCGTAGGCTAGTCGGTTAGGCATGTTTCTAATATTTACAAGTTTTGGTTTCGCAAAATTTGATGCGCTAATTCAGATTTCGGTTACCTGAATTCTCACTCGGTGATTTCGAGAGTCGAAACTTGCTGAGTCGCGAGCTCGATTACACGAATAGCATGGTTGTTCGTATCGGCGACATAGACCTTACCTTCGAATACGGAGAGTCCAGATGGCTCATTGAAGGATGCCTCAAACGCGTGCCCGTCGATTGCCCCATTCTCACCTGAGCCAGCCACGGTTCTCACCTGCAGCGAGCCAATAGCGAGTGATTTGATCTTGTTGTTGTATGTATCGGCGACAAAAATGTTGTCGTTGGCTAAGTCGATTCCTTGCGGGTGTTGCAGAAGTGCTTCTTTGCCGACTCCATCGTAATCACCAAAATCAAAGAGGCCGGTCCCGACAAGGGTGACCACGCGTCCTTCATCAATCAACGCAGAAACGCGGACTGAGCTTGTCTCCGAGTCGACGAAGAACAACGCGTTGTTCGACATCTTTACCCCTGTTGGTTGCGCGAGACGTGATGAGTCTAGAAGATCATCGACGATATCTTCACCACCGTCTCCAGCAAAAGGGGCGATTTGCATCGACTCAAGGTCATATGTCCACAACTGGTGGAATCCTGCCATCGCGACATAGAGAATGTTTTCTTTGCGCGCGATGTCGTAAGGAGAGTTCAAAGGGTGTTCTAGCGCATTGCCGCCAGAATGCCGATACAACGACTGCTCACCGGTGCCTGCAATGGTCGTCGCGGTGCCGTCTTCAGGATCGACATCAACAATGGTATGCGTGCCGACATCCCCGACTACGTAGTGCCCATCGAAGACACAAACACCCTGAGGGTCATCGAACAGCGGAGCATCAAACTTGCGATCGGCATAAACAGGTGAGTCTACGGACGCGAGTATTGACTCTTTTCCACCAATCTTCGAGAGAATCTTCCCGTCGAGGTCGGTGACTACCAGACGGTGATTGTTTGAATCACTGATTACGAGATTTCGTCGTTCTTGATCGACAGTGATTTTGCCCGGGTAACGGAGTACACCTGTCTGTTCAGCTTTGCGACCAAAACTTGTAGTGCCTTTGACCAGTGAACCCTCAGATTCGAATTCGCCAAGCATTTTGGCAATGATCTGGTCCAGCGTATCAAGCGGGAACTCACCTTCATGACGACCAATGACGTTACCTGACGGATCGATGAACATGAGGGTTGGCCACGCACGCGCTGCATACGACTGCCAGATCTGGAACCGAGCATCGTTTACCACAGGGTGATCGATCTTGTATCGATGAATTGCTTCAGCGACGTTCTCACCTGATTTTTCTGCCGTGAATTTCGCGGAGTGCACACCGATAACGGTCAACGAGTCGGCGTATTTCTCTTCCAGCTTCCGCAACTGCGGAAGTACGTGCATGCAATTTATTCAGCAGTAAGTCCAGAAGTGGAGGATTACGAGCCGGCCGCGAAGATCGGCAAGGGATACATCAGCATCGGCGTTGAACCACTCAAGCCCAGAAGGAAATTCCGGGGCGTGAATGGTCCCTTCGTATCTGCTTGACAAACTGCGCCCCCGAAAATGGTCGTAATAGACACCGAATAGGATGAATTATCTCACCCGTAACTCGCCATTTTTCGTAAACGAACAGTAATTACTACCGTTCTTATCCGTCGACGAACACTGGCTGGGTCCACGCTCGGGTGCCACGTGATGAGTACACCGTTGCTCGGACATAGCCGTCCAGTCTCGACGGTCGGTACGACGGGGAATTGCTCGTTGACTCGTGCAATAAACGGCCGTTCATACCCGTGAATAGGGTCGTGTACTTTGCCTGGATACCATCTTTAGGACTGGTTTCCGGGTCGATGTCGATTTTGATTTCTCGTTCGTTCGACGCCATGTCACCGATGTTTACCCCGGTTGATGCGTAAAACTTACCATCAGACATCGCCTCAAAAATATCTTGTTGCGCGAGGTTGGCAGCTTTGACCTGGATCCAACCACGACCAGGGTTTGAGCGATTTGCGTTGAACTCACCTGTGTAGTGGTGAGCATCGTCAACTGCGATTCCCCACACCCTACGACCGTTGCTCAACAGACGATCCCAAATTCCGTCTGTACTTGCTCGTCCACCACCACCGGCGTTGTGCGTTTCGGGGTGGCCGTTGAAGACTTCCATGAACTTGTAGCCCTCGACCTGAAGCATAGCGCCATCGTCGAACGCCCACCGGAAATTTGGATGATTGATAGATGCCATTCCACCGGCAGCAATGATTCCTTCGACATTCGCTCGCATGGCGGTGACGATATCGGTGGATTCTGAAGCTTCGACCAATTCGTTCACACCGTATCCGTTCACATGAACAGGACCATCGGTATTGCGAGACGTGACCTCTTCACCTCTTACCAGCAACGGCCATTTCGCTTTCTCGGCTTCGGTGCCTTCAAGAATGGTCAGGTGGTTGTGGTCCGACAAACACAACCAGTCGTAGCCGTTCTCGTGATACCACTCTGCTACGTGTTCTGGAGATTCGTCACCGTCGCTATTGGTCGTGTGGGTGTGGAGGTTGCCTTTTAGCCATCGCTTTGTACTCATAAGCGGATATTACAGATCATGAGCCGATCAAGCGGGCGAATTGCGATTGACATTACGATGACTCGACGAGAGACTCCCGCCTATCAGCAATCAACTTTCAAGCAGGAGAGCCGACAGTGGCGAAAAGAAAAGTATTGATGACCGGCGCAAGCGGATACATTGCGTCACTCATGCTCCCAACGATGCGAGATTACTTCGATCTGGTACTGGCTGATGTAACAGACCGTGATCGAGACGGGAAGGTCGTTGAAGGAGTTCAAATTGCCGACTTCATCGACACTGACCGGTCAAAGTACGAACATTTATTTGAAGGCGTAGATGCGGTGATCCATCTTGCGTTCAAGCCACACACCCCACGAGGCGCTGAGGCTGTCAAACCAATCATCGACAGATTCTCAAATGAACATGAAAACGTTCAAATGGCGAACAATATTTATCGCTCTGCCTATGACGCCGGTGTAAGACGCATCGCAGTCGCAAGCTCGAACCACGCAGCTGACTGGTATGAGCATTACCTGATCCATCAACGCAAGATGGACATGGTTCGACCAACGGACTTTCCCGTTTCCGACAACTTTTACGGTTGGGCGAAGGCGGCCTACGAGCTTCTCTCCTTCCCGTACGCATGCGGAATTTTCGGACGGAAGCTCGAAACGGTGATGCTCCGAATCGGTTTCACCCGACCAATCGTTGCCAGCGATTACACGTCAAAAAATTCGATGTCCGAGCAAACCAGCGGAGGTCTCGAGGAGTTCAAGCGAAATCTCGGGGCATTCATTAGCCCGAGGGACATTACTCAGCTCTTCACCAAAGCCGTTGAAGCCCCTAATATCGAAAACGAACACGGTGTTCCGTTTGTGGTCGCTTATGGGTGCAGTGACAACACTCGCCGCTTCTGGTCGCTTGAAACCGCCAGAAAATACCTTGACTATCAACCACAAGACGACACTGAAGTTCTGTACGCCAAAGAAGTCGCGCAGCTCATCACCGGAGATGGCACAAATGTCCGAGGTGGAAAAGTCGGGATTTAGCTTTTCGGTCTAGTAGAACGAAAATCGTTCCCGAATCATCTTTTCTTCGCCAATTTTCGCGACGATCTGATCGTGGACGTCTCGGTCCCACTCTCCGATGAAGCTGACCGCTGTCCCACGTCGCCCCATTCGAGCGGTACGGCCGATTCGGTGAATGTACTCCTCGATGTTTTCTGGCATGTCGTAGTTGATAACGTGCGAGATTGTCGGGATGTCGATTCCTCTCGCTGCGAGGTTTGTCGCAACGAGCATTTTCAAACTTCCATCCCGGAATGCCTTCATCACGCGGTTTCGCTCTGATTGAGACATCCCACCATGGATGCCTTTTATCGCGAATCCCTCGCGAGACAACCCTCTGGATAGTCGGTCCACGCCAACCTGCATTTTTCGGAAAATCAGGATTTGCGAATCGTCATCAATGTTTTCTAGAACTTCGACGATGCCATCAGATTTGTCCTGCTCGGCTACGTCGTAGAATATCTGGTCGACTTCATCAACGGTCTCAAGTCCCTTGGTATCTGAAACCAGTTGAATCCACCGCGGATCCTCCAAATATCTGCGGATCAAACCCCGAATGAAGCCTGGAATCGTGGCTGAGAATAACGCCGTCTGGCGGGTTGAAGGCGTGCGACGAAGGATATACTCCATGTCATCGGCAAACCCGATGTCGAGCATTTCGTCAGCTTCGTCCAGAACAGCGAATCGAATGTAGTTAAGGTCGAGTACTCTCCGATTCATCAAGTCTTTGATTCGTCCGGGTGTGCCTACAACGATCGGTGTGCCGTTTTCGAGAGCTCGAATCTGTTTAGCAATGGGTTCACCGCCATAGACGGCTGTGACTTCAACCCCCTTGAGGGATCCAATTGCAGAGAGTTCTCGGGTCACCTGCTGAGCTAGCTCACGGGTCGGTACAAGTACCAATCCCTGGACGTCGATCGAATCTGCTTCGACGAGTTCGCACATTGGAATGCCAAATGAAGCTGTTTTACCCGACCCGGTTACGGCTTGAGCAACGACATCACGTTTCTGGAGTGTCCACGGAATTGACGCTTCCTGAATTTCAGACGGACCTTCGTAGCCCATCTCAAGAAGTGAAGTGACAATAGATTTGCTGAGTTCCAGTCCACCCCAAACCTGCGTGCCCTGCAATTCTGCGGGGACAGTTTGTCGTCTTGCCGGTCGACGTTCTTCTGAACGCCTGCGTGTAGGCTTACCACGGACAGGTGTCTTGCTCTCTGAGTTGCGTCGAGGTCGACGTTCTCGACGTTCCGCTGAACGCGGTTCTTGCTCAGATCGATTCGATGGTCGTCGACGACGTGGCCGCTCGTCCGTTTCAGATTGGCGGCGCTTTCCTTCACCTCCGCGTTTTGAAGCCTGAGGTTTCTCGTTGTTAGAGCGACTTTTTCGAGGACGGTCTTGTGATTGATTGGGACGGTCGGAGGTTTTATTGCGCCGTCGTTGATTCGCTGCTGGTTTCTTCGGTCGGGAAGGTTTTTCTAATTTGGAATTTTCGGAACGATCGTTTTCGGTAGAAACCAGACGCTTTATGCGTTGAAAGATACCCAGTGTTGGGGATTCCTGTTCTTGATTCGAGTTACTTATTAATTTTTGTCACTACAAGTTTACGGGTTAGTTAGGAATTTTCCTGCCGAGTTCTCACCCGATTGAGATTTTGGCAAAACTCGTCCAAACGTAAACAGGTAGTTTTTCCGTGATTTCCTGTAGCTTCGCTGGATGCGAATTACTTCACCAATTTCTTCCCCTGATCTCTCGAATTTTTCCACTCACTCACGATTGTTAATCGTCGGCCTGAGTATCTCGGTCGTCGTGTCCATTCTTTTGACTGTCTTCAAGGTTCCGCAGTTCGCACAGTTGGTACCGGTACTGCTAGCAAGTCTCATCGGAATAGTTGCGGTTAGAACGCTTCGTTCCAGCTTCAGACTGCAAACCGCAGAGTTACTCGAATTCCAGAAAGATCGTCTGTTGAATTTGAGTGCCCAAAGAGTGTTAGACGCTATTCGATACGCTTCGAGCGCGTCTACTTCTAACGAGGACGAGATCCTGGCAAACGGAATTCGAACCGTATCCGGGCTGCAAGCAGCAATCACGTTTCGCTTGATTCCGTCCGATGGAGTGTTCTCAGCTTCTGGATGGAGCGCGGAAAAAGATATGGCAAAAGTTCGCCAGGAGTTCGAAGCGTTGGACGTTGAGACTCCAGGCATACAGAGCGTCAAACAAGGCTCCGCTCTTGTACTCTCCGGGCTCTCTACTGAATACACAGACCTGCCTGCTTGGGCAGAAGATCATGGATTTACGACCGGTCTTGTCGCACCTATAGTCCAAGGTCTGAACACGCAAGGATTCGTTTACGCATTTTCGAATCGAGCGGAACTGCCAAGTCTTGCTGAGATCGAACAGGTCGAACTATTTCTGGGGCTTTACTCAAAGCTTGGTCTCGCAAACGATGTAAGCCGTTCTTCAGCAGGAAATATTAGAGTCGCTTCTGAAGTAAAACACACTCCGCGTGTTGAAGAACCTGCACAAGTGCAATTTGATGGACTTGCACTGAATCCCTCGCTCGGACGTCTCACAATCGAAGACTACGACATTGCTTTGTCCCCGATAGAGGCTCAGTTGGTCGGGGTTCTTGCTTCGTCGGCAGGAAGACCGGTGTCGGCGGATACTCTTTTGGAGCAGTGTTGGGATAGGAAGTCAGGAGCATCTGACAACTCTGTCGACGTAGCGATTTTCAGGTTGCGCAAGAAGCTGAGCAAAGCGCCCGCCGGAAAAAGCCTGATCAAAACCGTCCGGGGAGCGGGTTATATGCTCCTTCCTCCACGAACAAACGGTGAAGCACCTGTGATTGCCGATTAAAGCATCAGAGGGTGACACCGAGGCGTTGGCATCACCCTCCAATACGATCCGGAAAATCCGGATACAGATCTAGATAGCTGGCTGCAATTCCGGAATGCGACTTCCATCTCGCTCGCCAACGTTGAACAGGTCTTCGACCGAGGTCTTTGATCGACCCACACCAAAGTTTCCGAGCTGAGGTGCGGTAACAACTGCATCTTCAAATTTGTTCAGGAGTACGGTTACTTCAATCCTCGAACCAAGCGACTGATCGTGCTCGACAGAAATGCCAACGTCTCCATGAACGGTGACCCACTCGTGTAGTGTCGACAGCGTTTCGGCCACCTGCCCGAATGACATGGCGATTCCGCCACGTACCAGCAAAGTGGCCGAGTCAGCTTCCGAAAGTTGGGTTCCGTTTGAAACGGCGCTGACGACTGCGTCTCGACCTGCGTGGAGTGAAGCGCCTGTGCCCGAAACGACTACAGACGTCGATGATAGGCTCGGCCAGGATTGAGTGACCTGAGAGTGAGCGTTGGTTCGGTCGAACAAACGGTCAAAGTCTTCCATCGAGCTTTCGATTTCGTCCGCAATTTGATGCATCACATCACGGACGGTTCCGGCAAGATTTGCGACAGATGGTTGGTTCGCTTGCACTCCAACTGTGACCGTTGATGAGCGCTTCAACTCAGAGAGGGCTGTCTCAGCCGAGTGTCGACGGAAACGACCTTCGAAACCAAAAGGCATTATCGGGAACGCAACACACACAGCGTTTGTCGCTCGAACCGTGTCTGCAATGAGTGGAGCAACTCTGGCACCGGTGTCCCGTCCCATTCCACAAATGAGGTAAACGACATCAGCGTCGGCAACAAAATCACGCACGGTTGATTCGTACTCGAAGTACCAATCGTCTAACCATGAAGCTGACTTGATAGACACAGTCTTGCCAGAGATTGAGAAAGCTTGCTCGACCTCGCCTGTCCCTGGCTCAACGATCAGGCTGTTGAAACGAGTGTTGTCATTCGAGTTGATTAGCTCAGCAATGCGGTTTGCGGGCGAGCCAACCGCGATGATCTTGGCGGTTGACGGACGAGCAATGGTGGAAATGTTGCGCTGTGTCATTTGTGTCTCCGATTTGTTCGATAAACACGACAATAGCACAACTGTTCTAATAAATTAAACAGTTTTAGAACATGATTTCGGAACACCTGTGCGAATTCACTCGCTAACAGGTAAGCGACAGGTTTCTTTGAGATCGGGATTGAACTGCCTACATTTCATTTCTCGAAAGTACTCAGCCCACCTTCACCATCAAATGACCACTCAAGCACTCCGACTCCCCGATGATTCACCTGCTTTCACGAACTTCAAAAACGGAAATGAAACTGCGCTTACTTACGAGCTGAAGTGGGTGGCTTGGCGTTGGTTGTGGGAAGAGATCGGCTGCAGAGCAATCGGCTTCGAAGTCCGGTTGGAAGGTCCGTTCGGTCGAATTGCTGACGTTGTCGGTTTAGCTCCAGGCAATTTCGTTTACCTGATTGAGGTCAAGTCATCTCGGAGTGATGCGAAACGTGATGACAACAACGAACGAACAGTAAAGCGTCTGCAGGACAAAAAATCTGACATTGAATCAAGCGTAGCGCTTGCACGCGCCATAAACGGTCAACCCGAAACGGTATCTCGATCAGCAGACGATCTTATGCGCACCGAAGAAAAACTGGCACGTGTCGACAAGCGACTAGAGACTATCTCGACCAAGTTCAACGACCCTGCGTACTTGCGGTGCGCCGATTACCACTACCTGATCACGCAGGATCGACTCCTAAGAATTACGGAAATCCCCGATCAATGGGGATTGTTAAACGAGCGCGGCGAGATCGTCGTCGCAGCTCCGAAAAAGCAGGTCAAACGAGTCACAGCCCACGTATTGCGGGCAATCGCTCGCGCAAACACGCGTGACTTAATGAAAGCTGTTGACGTAAAAGTAGATCGCCCAGCGCGGAGCAACTAGAGAATTGTTCGAAGTCGCTCGATCGCTTCTTTCAGGTTTTCCTGAGAGTTAGCGAACGAAATTCGAATGTAGCCATCACCGTACTCACCGAACGCAGTACCAGCGAGCAGAGCAACACCCGCTTCATTTAGTGCCTTGTCGGCAAATTCTCTTGAAGACATGCCCGTGCCCCGGATGTTCGGGAATGCGTAAAACGCTCCCTTAGGGGTCGGGCACGTAATTCCAGGCAAAGAGTTCAGGCCTTCAACAACGAGGTCTCGACGCTTGGTGAACTCTTCCATCATTTCGCCAACAGAATCCTGAGGGCCTTCGAGAGCTGCAATAGCCGCCATCTGGCTGAACACCGATGTGCAGGACACGCTGTTGGTCATCAGTCGGGTTACAGGCTCAACCAGGAAGTCAGGGAAGACTCCGTACCCAAGCCTCCAGCCAGTCATGGCGTATGACTTAGAGAAGCCGTCAAGAATTACCGTGCGCTCTCGCATGCCGGGGAACTTAGTGATGGAAACGTGTTCCTGATCACCGTAGTACATGTCTTTGTAAATTTCGTCAGCTAGTAGAACGAGGTCGTTCTCAACCGCCATTTTGGCAATCTCTTCGAGGTCAGACTCTGGAATAACACTTCCGCAAGGGTTGTTCGGCGAGTTGACTATCAGCAACTTAGTCCGCGGTGTAATCAGTGATCGCAGCTTGTCGATGTCGGCGTTGTAGCCGGTTTCTTCGTTTAGCTGCATTGGAACGGCCTTGCCGCCCATGTAGTTGATCATCGACTCGTAGATCGGAAAACCAGGGTTCGGGTAGATCGCCTCAGTACCCTCTTCAATGAGAGCCATGATGGTGAAGTACATGACGGGTTTTCCACCCGGTGTGACGATCACGCTGTCTGGAGAAACGTCGTAGCCCTGTCGCTCTGACTGGTGTTTGGCGATCGCCTCACGAAGCTCAAGCTGACCGGCCGACGCACCGTAATGAGTGAAGCCATCATCCAGTGCTTGCTTGGCGGCATCACGAATATGCTCAGGGGTGTCGAAGTCTGGCTCACCAATTTCGAGGTGAACGATTGATCGACCCTGGCGCTCCAATTCTTTTGCTTTGGCGAGGGTTTCGAACGCTGTTTCGGTACCCAGGTTTGCCTGTCGTGATGCGAGTTGAATCAAAACGTGACCCTATCTAAATAACATTGTGTGCCAGCGCTCGAAATAGCAGCAATTACCGCCCGTGGGTCAGCATTCCGCGTGAATTCGAGCAACAAGGTGAAAATTCTCTGCCCAAGCTGGATGCGTGTCAACAATCCAGAGAGTAATCTCTGGTTCACCGAAAAGTAATTTTCCATCACCTATTTTCCAACACTTTCCCCCACCAAGACATGACAAACACACGAACCAACCGAATGAAGGCACTCATCAAAGACGGAAAACCCGCGTACGGGGTGTCTGTGCAGTTCCCTTCCGCGGAAGTCGTGGAGATGATCGGAGAGCTGGGTTTCGACTGGGTGATGCTGGATGCTGAACACGGATCGATCACGCCTGACAACATCGGACCAATGATCCTCGCTGCTGAAGTTCGAGGAGTTACGCCAATTGTTCGCCCGGAAAAAAACGATTCGTCTGTGATCAACAAGTACCTCGACCGGGGAGCAATGGGCGTCCAGGTCCCGCATGTGAACACCGCTGAGGAGGCACAGGCGGTCGTTGATGCGTGTTTGTACCACCCTGGTGGTAAGCGAGGTCTAGGTGGTGGACGGATGGCCGACTTCGGCTGGGGTGTCCCGACTTCGCAGTACGTCGAAGACGCGAACAACGAGATGCTCGTTTGCGTTCAAATCGAAGACGTGGAGGCGGTTGAAAACCTTGATGAGATCCTAGCCGTTCGGAACATTGATGTTTTCTTTATTGGACCGACAGATTTAGCGCAGTCGATGGGTCACCCCGGAAACAATTCGCACCCGGATGTGCAAAAAGTAGTAACCGAAACCTTCGACCGAATTCACGCTGCTGGCTTCGCTTCAGGCACGCCAAGTGCAGCTGAACAGGCAAAGAAAAATACCGAAGCTGGAATTCTGTACCACTACACCCACATTCCGACATTCATGAGCAGCTACGGTGACCACTTCATGAAAACAGTGGGTCGGAAGTCCTAGCGATTCATGAGCATGGATTACGCAGCGTGGGCACGC
Source organism: Chloroflexota bacterium (assembly GCA_038150225.1). Taxonomy (GTDB): domain Bacteria; phylum Chloroflexota; class Dehalococcoidia; order Lucifugimonadales; family Lucifugimonadaceae; genus Lucifugimonas. The sequence goes on along the minus strand of JAYQWG010000022.1, from coordinate 27,422 downwards.
TGGTACGACATTTTTTACGCGGCAGCCGATCCAGGAGACATCGACTTTTATCACGGCTTGTGCGAGGCATCAGGTGGTCCGATTCTTGAGATTGGTGCAGGTACAGGTCGTATCGCACTTCCGCTCGCTCAAAAGGGACTGGATATTGTTGGCATTGACCTTAACAAGCCAATGCTTGAAGTGGCCGAGCGAAAAGCCAGGGAGGTAGCTCCCCTCGCTGGTAGCTTGAGGTTGATCGAAGCAGACATGCGGGATTTTCAGCTTGATCAGAAATTCCCGGTTGTAACCATTCCTGCCCGTACCCTGCTGCTTGCGACAACCGAAGCTGACCAGGAAACGACCCTGTGCAACGCAGCTCGTCATTTAGACAAAGACGGGACACTTGCGTTCAACCTTTTCTATCCAGACCCAGAAATGTTGGCTGATGATCCCGACAAAGAGTTTCTGCTTGAAGTCGTTGAAAAACCTGACGGTGGTCGCTACGTGCTGACCGCTAAGAACCACTTCGATACGGAATCTCAGATAAATAACGGCGTACAAATCGCTGAGGAACTGGACGCGAAAGGTGACGCGATCACCCGTGAGGAATTAGCTGTGGTTATTCGTTACCTGCACCCGGAACAAGTGATCGAACTATGCGATCGCGTGGGATTGTCGGTGATCGAAATGTGGGGAGACTTCGAAGGAACTCCGATTTCCGAGGAGTCCGACGAAATAGTGGTTCTCGCACGACATTCCGAAAGCGTCGAAGAGATTTCCGTCGACTAAAAACCGGCCGTCTTGTCGCAAATGTTCATCAAAGGCTCGCCAGCTGCGAAAAGTTTGAGATTTGCCTTGAAAGTCTGTCGGCGCATCTCGTAAAGCTCGGGAGTCAACGCTGACGAATGAGGAGTCAGGATTACATTCGACAAGGTCCACAATCTTGAGTTCTCAGGAAGTGGTTCTACCGCCGTGGCATCGAGCGCGGCACCAGCGATGTGTCCCGATTCCAATGCGTCACACAATGCTTCTTCGTCGACGATTTCTCCGCGGGAAATAACGATCACATAGCTGCCCTCAGGCATCAGGCTTAGACGTCGAGCATCGATGGTTCCACGCGTTGCGTCCAAGACCGGAGCAGCGATCACAAGGAAGTTTGAGACCTTGCATAGATCATCTAATCGGTCTAGATCCCAACATTCTTTGATCGACTCAGGAAGCTCGCTTGGAGCAGGATCGATTGCGTAAATGGTTATGCCGAAAGCTGAGGCACGTTCAGCAACCGCCCGACCAATCGCACCCAATCCAAAAATGCCAACGGTGGTGCCCGTTATTTCGGTGATACGAGAGTTGTATTTCTCGGTGTCCCAGTACTTGTTGCGTCGGTCTTCGAACGCTTCCTGGAAACGATGAGTCAGTCCGACCATTGCTCCTATTACGTGGTCGCCCATTGACGTCACATGGGTCCCAGGTGCGTTGGTAATCGGGACATCTGAATCAACGATGTTCTGGTAAGCGACGATCTTGTCGATTCCCATTCCCGGGCAAGCGATCCATTGCAGCTTCTCTGCTGCTGCGAATGCTTCACCGTTCGGCCACCCAAAGAATGCATCAGCGTCTTTGATCACTTTGGGATGATCCTCGGCGTCATAGGCAACAACGAACTCAATGTCGGGAAACGAATCAATTAACTCGTTGGCAAATTGAGTTCCAACGTGATCGGTTCCGATGACAATTTTGAGTTTGCTCATGAAGGTCTCCAATGAATTGCGAGGGAAGGAAATACTCTCACATCCTGCATAATGCGGCTATGAATCAACCTGAAGGATTCTCACAAAACGGGTATCAACCCGGCGATCATATTGCGATTCGGAACGTTTTTCGTGGTCGTGTTCAAACCGTATTTCCATCGATAGTCGTGGTTGATACACCGGAACTCGTAGTCACGTGGTTGCCGTTAGACACGCCAGTCCTGAACGGTGTCGATGATGCATCCGCTGATGTCGATAGTGGCAAGGGACACATATCAGCCGAGAAAATCGCCGCAAAATCGTGGGAGATGGGTGCGAGACGATGGCACACCGAGGGGACTTTGCGCATCAAGCATCCGCGATCGATGTGGTCACTGTGGGTGTTCTGGGAGCCCGGCATGGGAAGCATCAAAGGTTGGTACATCAACATTGATGCCCCGTACACACGATCGCATGTTGGTTTCGACACGTGCGACATGTTTCTCGACGTGATCATCAAGCCCGATCGCGAAAGCTGGTGGCTCAAAGACGAAGATGAGTTTGAAGATGCGATTAATGCCGGAATTTTCGACGAAAAATCGGCAGCAGAGGTTCGCAAAGCTGCCGAATCGGGTCTTCAGACGATCTTAAGCAACCGCCCGCCGTTCGATACTGTCTGGGCTGATTGGCGCCCCGACACGAGTTGGTCGCTTCCACAAATTCCAGCCGATTGGGAGCGGGTCGATTAAGGCATAAGACACGAATTCTTAGTTCCCGCCCATCAACAGATAAAATTGTGCGATGCCTCAATCTGACGGAATATTTCGCATCGACGCAGGTTTTCAACCAACCGGTGACCAGCCAGCTGCTATCCATTCGCTCGCTGGCGGCCTAAATGAAAACCTGAAGCATCAAACTCTGCTCGGGGTAACCGGTTCAGGCAAAACCTTCACGATGGCGAAAATTGTTGAAGAAGTTCAGCGCCCTACCCTCGTGATCGCGCACAACAAGACGTTAGCAGCGCAGCTCTCATCAGAGTTTCAGGATTTTTTTCCTGATAACTCTGTTCAGTATTTCGTCAGCTACTACGACTACTACCAGCCCGAAGCCTATATCCCGCAGTCCGACACTTTTATCGAAAAAGAGTCAGACGTAAACGAAGAGATCGATCGTCTGCGCCACGCAGCAACACGGGCACTCCTCACACGGCGCGACACGTTGATAGTTGCGAGTGTTTCGTGCATCTACGGTCTGGGGTCGCCGGAGGAATATAAGTCTGTCGTCCTCACCTTGCGCAAAGGTGAAGAACCAGGACTTCGACGTGTAGTTCGCAAACTGATCGACATGTACTACGAACGAAACGACATGGAGATGGTCCGTGGTCGGTTCCGTTTGAGGGGCGACACGCTCGAAATTATGCCTGCGTACGAAGAGCTTGCAGTCAGGGTGCAGTTCTTCGGGGATGAAGTGGAACGAATTACAGAGCTTGACCCGCTCACCGGTGAGGTGCTTGCCGATCTCGACCACATCGACATATTTCCAGGCAAACATTTCGTCACGCCGGAAGACCAGCTAAAAGAAGCACTCGCAGACATTGAAGTCGAATTGGGTGAACGCCTCGACATTCTCAGGTCTCAAGGGAAACTTCTCGAAGCACAGCGATTGGAACAACGGACCAATTTCGACCTGGAAATGCTGCGCGAAACCGGTTCGTGTCCCGGAGTCGAAAACTACTCACGCCCGCTGGGTCGTCGCCCTGCGGGTTCAGCACCGTGGACTTTGCTCGACTACTTCCCTGACGACTTTTTGATTTTCATCGACGAGTCTCACATCACGCTCCCTCAAATTCGAGGGATGTACCGAGGCGACTACGCTCGTAAATCGACATTGGTTGACTACGGATTCCGGCTTCCTTCTGCGATAGACAACCGACCTCTTTCGTTCGAAGAGTTTGAGGACAGAGTCAACCAGATTGTCTACGTTTCCGCGACTCCTGGAGACTACGAAGCTGAACACGAAGAACGACGCGCCGAACAAATAATTCGACCGACTGGTCTCGTGGACCCAGAGATCGTGCTGAAACCAACTGAGGGGCAAATCGACGATCTGATAGCTCGAATCCAGGAAACCACAGCCAAGCACGAGCGCGTGTTGGTGACCACTCTGACCAAGCGTATGGCAGAAGAGTTATCTGACTACCTGCGAGAGCTAGGTATCCGTGTTCAATACTTACATTCTGAGATCCAAACGCTTGAACGAACAGAGATACTTCGAGACTTGCGATTAGGTGTGTACGACGTCGTCGTTGGAATCAACCTGCTGCGAGAAGGACTAGATCTGCCAGAAGTTTCGCTGGTGGCAATTCTGGATGCGGACAAAGAAGGTTATTTGCGATCGAGTACATCTCTGATACAGACGATTGGACGTGCTGCTCGGCATGTTGACGGCAAAGTTGTCATGTACGCGGATCGAGTCACCGATTCGATGAAATACGCGATCGACGAAACGAACCGCAGACGAGAGATTCAGAGCGCTCACAATGACGCTAACTCGATCGTGCCAACGTCGATCGTAAAGGAGGTCAAAGACCTCACGTCACAAGTGCGGCAGGTTGCCGAAACCAAAACTCCTTATGTCACACCGACTGCTTTGCCGAAGAATGATCTTGTCCGCCTCGTGAAAGATCTGGAAAAGCAAATGAAGCAAGCAGCCCGAGACCTGGAATTCGAAAAAGCGGCTATGTTGCGTGACCAGGTATTAGATCTTCGCAAGGTGTTGGTCGACCAAGGTGATTCGGTCGACCCCGAACCCGCCAAGGAAGTCGACCTCGCTCCAACGGTCGAAGACGGCGTACCTGAAGAGTTAATTGGCGCAGATTAACATCTCGTAATTCCTTACCTCTCTGGTAGACTTAAGCCCTCGTTATTTGTGATCGAATCAGATCACGCTTGAGTTCATTGCTCGGAGAAGTTGATGGCAGACACCGCGGTGCTCGATCAGGACACGATCATCGAGGCACTAAAAGACGTTTACGACCCGGAAATCCCGGTAAACGTTGTGGATCTTGGTCTTATTTACACCGTTGAAGTCGCAGACGGCGACGTCCATGTCGAGATGACCCTCACGGCTCCAGGCTGTGGAATGGGTCCGTACATCGCCCAGCAGGCCGAATGGCGAATTGCTGAAATCGACGATGTAGAAGATGTTCAAGTTGACGTGGTTTTCGACCCGCCCTGGACTCCGGACATGATCACCGACGATGGCAAACGCCTCCTAGGTATCGACTAAAACTCTCTTCTCTGTAATTAACCGAATCCTCACCACCGCGGCAGATAACAGCGCTTACAGATATGTCAGAACCTCGAAAACTAACCCCACAAGAAGAAGCTCGACTTGCCCAGGTTCGAAAAAATTTCCAGGAGCGACGACGCCTCACAGAGGCCCTTGGTGGGATTGGCACGAGGATTGGGGTTTATTCCGGCAAAGGTGGAGTTGGTAAAACGACCGTCGCCACGAATCTATCGGTAACTCTCGCCGCTCAAGAAAAGGATGTGGCCCTTTTCGATTGCGACATCGACTGCCCAAACGTTACTCGAGTACTTCGTATCAGCGAAGGTCCAACTCAAAACGGCGAAAAACTTGTTCCACCGTCACGATTTGGCGTCAAAGTGATGTCGATGTCTTTCTTCCAGGACAACGAAGATGAAGCCATCGTCTGGCGGGGGCCGATGATTCACAACGCCATCAACCAGTTCCTCCACTCTACGGAATGGGGTGACCCCGACTATCTCGTCGTAGATCTTCCGCCCGGCACCTCTGACGCACCGTTGACGGTTATGCAAACGCTAAACCTGGACGGGTTCGTGATCGTTACGACTCCTCACGAGCTCGCTGTTCTCGATGCAAAGCGTTCGATCAACATGATCAAGAAAATGAATCTCAAAGTCTTTGGGATCGTGGAGAATATGTCTGGGGGTGTCTTCGGAACAGGTGGAGGGCAAGCGTTAGCCGAAGAAATGGGTATCCCATTCCTAGGCGCAACCACGATGAGTGCCGACTACCTGAACTCAAAAGCACCAGCCTCGCTCGAATCAGATGAAGTTGCTGCCGATTACAAGCAAATCTCCGAAAATTTGAAGGCCCAGATCGCTGCTAAGACGCAGGGTTAAGCAGCTCTTCTTCAACCATTGGCAAGTACACGTCGGCTGTAAACATCACGCCACAGCCAGCGCACTCCCAGAGCAGATCGAGCTGCCGGGTAATGTCATTTGATCCACAATTAGCGCAGTGAGAGGCATCGATCAGACGTTTATTTTCTTCTGAACCTTTCAGTTCGTCCCGGGATATTCGGTGTAGCACTGGAATTGAGACGGTCAACGCTGCCAGCAGTATCGAAATCAATCCGATAATCCTGCCTATCCAATCGGCATCTCCACTCGGCACTATCCACAGAATCACAACGATCATCACCGAAAGCACCGTTACGAGGCTGAACGCAGCTCGCATAACCCATTTGTATCTCTCGGCTACCGCAGCTAGAACAATCAAACTCGAGTAAGCCGTTGCGAGCGCAAAGGTAAACACTGTCCCAACGATCCTCGCGAAGTTGCCACTCGATAAATCAGTCCATACTAAGATGATCAACAATGCGAACAGGGTGATAATCAACACTATTCCGGCGTTTGGGACGTTACCGAGGAGACCGCGTTCTCGTGCGGGAAGCATTGCCAGCGATCCGACGCTTGCGGCAGAAATGCTCAACGAAGTCATGAGCACCTTAAATTGGGTTTCGCCAAATTCACCAGCGAACAGAGCGAGGATTCCGAGTGCGGCGTTTACGAGGACCGATGCGAAAAATATGAAAAGTGCGATCTTCTTTGGAGAGTCGAGCACTTGTTACTCCTTTCTGTCTGCGTCAGTCAAAATTGCGGTGATCGTATCTTTGAGGTGACGTGATCGGTCTATTGTTTCATTACGTTCATGACCAATTGATGACTCGGCTATTTGTGTGAATGTGTCTGCCGCTCCCTGGTGAATTTTCGGGGTGGCTCCTGCGGACTCAAATGTGTCCGCTATTTCATACATCTCGCCGATCCAGCGGAACGCCCTCGTTGAAATCGTATTTACCCCGTTCATCCCCTTCAGGGTTCCTGGTTGGCTGTCTTCCAGTTCCGCAATCAAGTCATCGAAAAGATCTAGCGATTGCGCGGTCATCAGTGTCGAGGAATACAACGCCGCGACTCCTTTTGTGAGTGCGGCATAGACCATTTTTAGTCCCGATGCCCTGCCAATTGGACCGTCCAAAACCGGAACCAAGATTCCTTTGCCATCGAGCTCAGCAAGGACTTCGGCATAGGGTCCTGATGCGTAAAACTTGGGCACGGCCCCATTTCGCGGCGTACCGCCAATAATTCCGGCATCGATGTACTTGATATCTGCTTCAGAAACGATCTCACCAATCTTTAGACCGGTGTCGGGAGAAACGGCGTTGCAATCAGCAAAGTAAACCGAGGTGTTGTTTCGACGCACGGATGCGGCAAGTTCTTCAGCAAATGAAACCGCTTCGGAAGGAACCATGATGGAAAGGATCAGATCGCTCTTCTCCACCAAGTCATCAAGCGAACCAGCGTCCTTGATTCCCTGTTGTGCCGCACGTTCTTTAGACGCGTCGCTCCGCCCCTGTAATGAAGTCCAGACATCAAACCCATTCTTTGCCAGCACGCCGCCCACACCGCTGCCCATATCCCCAGGACTCATCACACCAATGCTGTTGATCGCCATAGCTGACCTCGTTATCTATTACTTCACGCGGGACCGATTACTATCAATTCTGATCCCGTAAGGATTTCAGGTTAAAAGTCTAGGGTCCGGCTGCTACCGGACCCTGACCTACAAGCCTACAGATTCGTGAATTAGCCTTTTACGGCTGCTGCAATTGCTTGCCCAACGAGTTCAGCTTCACCTTCGCCAAGACCAAACACGTGAAGCTCCAGTCGGGTTTCTCCGTCTGGTACGCGCGTCCAAATCGATGGATCGCCGTTCTTCAGTTTGTCGACAAGATCTTCGTTCGTGAACCCGACAACATCTGGGTCGAGGCTAACGAATACACCGAAAGGTTGATGTCCCATGATGTTGGTGTTGAGCTCAGCAGTAACTCCCGGTAAACCCTTGAGTGGAGCAATGATTGCCTGAGACTGTGATTCAGCCGCAGAGAGACGCTCTTCATGGTTTAGAGTGAGCCAACGCTCTACTGCCGCTACAACTCCCATGATTTCCTGTCGGTCGATTTTGTGAGGTCGCCCTACGCCACGAATTCGACGAGTCTCGTACCCGACGAAGGAGTGGCGCCCAATGGCGTCGATCAATTCTTCGGTTCCAAGCGCAAACCCGGTCGAGTGGGGTGCTCCCATGTACTTCGCAGCAATGCACTGAAAGTCAGCGCCCATCTTGACATACTTTCCGAAGTTTTCGAGAGGGTAAATCTGACCGGCAGCATCGACCGAAACAGGCTTACCTGCATCGTGTGTAATCTCAATTACCTGCTCCAACGTGAGAACATTGGGATCCACTGGTCGCTGTTCGTAGACGACATAGTGAACTGCCGCTGTTCGATCCGAAATGGCATTCCGAAGATCATCCTCTGTCGTGCCGTTCTCATCGCCGATTTCGACTAGCTTTGCTCCCGCAAGTTCGAGACATCGGTCATACCAGTAGCGCTGCCTCTTCTGGATGAGAATTTCGTTCGGCATGCCCGTCGTATCGGGCAGTTGTTGGATCTTTTCATCGTCTGTTCCCGCCATAAATGCGGCAGTAGCAAGGGTGAGGGCGGACCCAGCGCCGGAAGTTATGTACGCTGCAGGGACGCCAAGCATTTCGGCAAGTCGTCCACCGGCAACCTTCTCAAGTTCGATCAATGGGATATATGCCGAATCGGCAGCATCCATGGCGTCTTTAACTTCGGCGACTGGGGTTGATCCTCCGAGCAACGTGACGCTTCCGGTTGCGTTGATTACCGGTTTTGCGCCCATTTCTTTATAAATAGCGCCCCAGTCTTGCGTGGTCAATTGACACCTCGATATCAGTTCGTGCGAGAGCGTTCGCTCCTGTATTCAGGGTGCGCAATATAACTCGGTTGTTCCGAGTCTGCACGAATTTCAAGGCGAGAAATACTCGTTTGTCACAATCTGGACTTCTGGCAGGTTGTACCATTCGCTGACTTTTCGCAGTTCTATTCGCGTTCCAACTATTAATGCCGTTCGAATCCACCCAAGTAACCACTCAATCCGGCAAGGTAATTCTCGCTTCAGCATGGGAAGGTGCACCTGACGCCGGACCGTTGTTGGTAATTTCAGACAATCCGGATGTCGATCGCTGGATACCAGTGGCGGATGTGATTACGCCTGCCAGATGCCTTGTTCACGCCCAGGTTGATTCAAGCCTGGATTTGCTTCACTTGATCTGGGAGTTTGGGGAACCTGTCGACCTGGTTTCTGATGGACCAACAGCAACAACTCATTGTTCGGACTTGATCAAAAGTGCTGCTGGGTCTGTGTCATCATTCACTACTATCGACGCCGTACCAGCTGGTCTCGTTTCTTCGGGGGCCCATGCGCTGCCAATGATGATATTCAGAGGGCGCCAAAACGGATTGTTGACGCACGAGAACTGTGTCGAAGTTCATGATGCACTGAGGAACTCCTTACTCGTGGAGCCCGAATATTGTTCCCACGATGCTGTTGACACAAACCCGGAAGCTGTCGGTTCGGCGTTGAACATGTTTTTAGAAAGACCGAATTCGAACGGTAAGGACCCCTGGGACGATAATCCGGTCGACCCTACCCAGCTATAAAGCAGTTCTATGGGCTGCTTTTAAAGACCGTCTACACCGACTTCAAATCGTTGTAGTAGACCGGCGTCCTTAACTGTCACGAAAATTGATTCCGAACCCAGGGCGCCGAACGCAACGTTTGTGGGTTCTGCTCCTGCGACAGAAATTCGATCTATGACTTCGCCATCCTTTGAGACAACGGTAACGTCACCTTGTCCTACAACCGCCGAATAAATTGATCCGTCAGAGGCAACTGCGAACCCGTCACCACCTACAAAACCTTCTCTCAATGGTGGTTTGGTGCGATCAACAAGATCGGCAAACTGGCGTTTGTTACTCAAACTGCCGTCTTCGTTCCAGTCGTATCGCCAGATCAGACCGTCACCAGTTGTGGTCACAAACAGTGAGTTGTCGGGTCCGAACCCTATCCCATTCGCGAACTTTAGACCGCTATCTAGAACCATTATCGACATGTTGGTAGGATCGATTCGATAAATGCGACCGTCGAAGTCGTAGCTCGGCCTATCAGCGGGGGCGAGTTTCATGAAGTCCGGGCGGAATACACCTGAGTCGGTCATGTAGATCGCGCCATCAGGTCCGAATACAAGATCGTTTGGAAACAGGAAATCCTGTCCATCAACTGATGTGAGCATGATTTCGACGTTGCCTTCTAAATCCAATTTCAGCAGAGAAGGCGGGTTTACGGACTCTGCGACCCATAGAAATCCCCTTGGATCAAGCAACATTCCGTTAGGCCTACCGGTCTGTGCCAGCACCTTTTTTCCATTGCCGTCTGAATTGATGAGGGAGACGTGACCGGTATCTGGACTCATTTCGACAACACCCCATCGACCATCAGGAAGAAGAACTGGTCCTTCCGGTTCGCCCAGTCCCGAATAAAAAGTTCGTTCAGACATGTTTTGTTCCCGTTGATCGTTGACGCGTGTTGAAGTTTTCTGATTCGACATCTTAGACAAACGTAGATGTATACGGAGTCTCGTAGTAATCTAGACACGTTGGTCTGAGATTGAAATTGACTCTTGTCATACGGATTCAATCTACGAAACCAACGTCTAGCACAGTGGGTGTGGCGGCAGTCGCGCAACTGCGTGGCTGGATCGGCATGCCGATCCGCTGTAATCAGCGCAAAACCTACCGCCGGACGCACAAGGTGAGAAAAATTGAAAGTTCTATTTCTAGAGGACGTACGTCCTACCGCACGAGCTGGTGACGTCAAGGAAGTCAAAAATGGCTTCGCTCGAAACTACCTGATTCCTCAGGGTCTCGCAGTTGTTGCCAGTGAGCACGAACTCCGACGCGCCGCAGGACTCCGACAGCAGGCCGAAGAACGACGCGCTGCTGAGGCCAAAGAATGGCAGGATGTTTCCGACGCATTGAAGGACCAGAAGGTCAAGATCGGGGTTCGAACAGGACCTACCGGTCGACTTTACGGTTCAGTCACCAACACCATGATCGCTGCTGAGCTCGCAAACATGACCGAGCGCGATATCGACCGAAAAGGAATTCAAATTCCTGCCCCGATTCGCGTGGTTGGCGAGTACAAGATCCCGATCCGGTTCGTTGAGGGTGTTTCAACGACGCTGATCGTTGATGTCGTTGCTGATGATGCTTCGCTCGAGCTCAACCGACAGCTTGAAGAAGTTGAAGCACTCGTTGAGGCCGAATCTGACGTCCTGGACCCGTCGTTCGAAGACGTTCTCGCAGCTGCCGAGGCAAAGATCGACGCTGAAGGTTCTGAGGAATCAGAAGATGAATCGGGTTCAGAAGAGTCTGAGGACTCTGGTGAAACCGAAGCTGACGCTGAGGAAAAGACAGAAGAGTAAAAACACTCCAAAAGTCCTAACGAAATCAGACACCCCGGGTTACAGATCCGGGGTGTTTTGTTTTAACTTTTATGGCGTTTCTCGGATCGAATTTCTCATGCTGAAAAAGCACACCAAAAAAAGCGATGGGAAATTAGAGAAGTAACGGGTTTTCACATTTGGGAAACACCGATATAGTGCCTTCATCTTGCAAGCCGACAGACTCCCACCACACGACCTAAACGCCGAAGAATCTGTCCTCGGTTCAATCCTCATCGATGGCTCGACGATCACCCGAATTACCGGGCTAATTTCTGCCGACGATTTTTATCGCGAAACCAATCGCATTTGTTTCGAGGCTTTTTACTCGCTCATGGAGCGCGATGAAGCAATAAACCAGGTCACAGTAACGCACGAGCTAGAGAATCAGGGAGTGCTGGAAGAAGTCGGTGGAGCTGCGTACCTGTCACACCTTGTGACCGTCACACCAACGTCGATCCACATCGAGCACTACGCAAATCTTGTTCACAAGACTGCAACGATGCGTCGTCTCATTTCGGCGGCAACCGAAATCGCTGACATTGGTTACGCAAATGATCCTGACGTGGACACCGCCCTTTCCGCGGCTGAAGACACTCTGTTTGGCATACGCCAGGGTTCGCAAAACCGCGATTTTGTCAGTCTTACTGAATCTTACGAACCGTTTCTGGAACAAGCATCCCCTCTCGATCAACTTGATGGAGAGTTAGATCGAGCGCCGATTGTCACTGGATATAGGCGATTGGATGAAATCCTCGTCGGTGGTCTGCAACGTTCAGACATGGTCGTTCTCGCAGCCCGTCCATCGGTTGGTAAATCGATGATGGGTTTGAACTTCAGCTTGCACGCAGCAAAGGCTGGATTCTCCGTCGGAATCTTCTCCCTCGAAATGGGGCGCGACCAAATCGCTTCCCGTCTTCTTGCCGCCCAATCTCGGGTCAACATGCAGAAAATTCGAAGCCGAGTGCAGTCGTCCGCAGAACAAGACCAGGTGGTTGACTCGATTGGTCTGCTTTCAGACCTGAGGATCTTCGTCGACGACACTCCGTTCCAAACTGTTGCTGAAATGCGAGGAAAAGCCCGCCGACTACAAATGGTTCACGGGCTCGATTTCCTCGTAGTCGACTATATGCAGTTGATTAACGGAGGTAACTCCGGTGGCAGAGACGGGAACCGTGCCCAGGAGGTTTCGGAGATTTCTCGCCAAATGAAAGCTATGGCACGTGACCTCAACATTCCGGTATTGGCAATTTCGCAGTTAAGTCGTGCCGTAGAACACCGAACCTCACACCGACCAATGCTTTCTGACCTCCGTGAATCTGGATCCATTGAGCAAGACGCTGACGTTGTGATGTTTATTCACCGTGAAGACAAGTTCGTCACGGAAGAGGAGTGGAACAGGTCGCACCAGGGCGAGCCATACCCACGGGACAGGGCTTCATTGATCATCGCAAAACACCGGAACGGTCCTACCGATGAAGTCGAAATGAGGGTCCGCGACTCAGTTGGCGTATTTGAAGAGTTGAGCTTCCAGGCGCAACCGGCGCCTAGATTCGCACCTGCTCCAGGGATGGCACGATGAACGATGGATTCCCGAGAGGGGTCCAGTTTACACCAGTTCCCGATCCGCTCCTGGCATCTTTACTAGAAAACATCGACTCTATTACTGAGTTGAAGGTGACTCTCCGTGCGATTCACTGGTTGCACAAGAAGCGGAGAGTCCCAGCATCGATTTCGATAAACGACCTGCTGTCAGATCGAACTGTTTCTGCAATGCTCGACGCTGACTCAGAAGAACTTGAGCAAGCGGTTTCGGACGCTCTAACCACAGCATCAGAGCGTGGTGTGTTCATCCTCACGAGGGAAAATTATTCAACTCGTATTTACTTGAATACCGAACCGGTTCGACGGGCATTGGCCAACACCGATATCGAGGTTGTTGAATCAACTCACGGAATCAACGAGACCTGGCCGAGTGTTGATGCCGCACATGGCAAGGATTCGATTTCGAAGTCGTTCGAACTGAACATTGGCCCAATAACGCCAATAATTTCGGAAAACCTTCGTACTGCATTGGAGAGTCATCCAGAGGACGAGGTTCAATTAGCGATACGAAAAGCCGTTGAGGCCAACGCTAGGAGCTGGAATTACATTGCGGCTATCCTGCGCACATGGGCAGTAGAAGGCAGACCAGAGGAGCTGGACAATGGACCAGATGGAACCGCTGAGCGAGATCTTCAAGAGGATAGGTCAGACAGGTTCTACGAGGAGTACCTCGAGCGACAACGAGCTCGAGGTGCAAGATAACCCCGAAATCCACTGCGACATTTGTGATGACAAACGTTGGTTTATTGTCGCGCCTTCTGAAGATGCAGCGCCATCCGCTCGATCAGTAGTCGCATGCGAATGCCAGGAGCGGGTTTGGGGTGTAAAAACCGCCGATAGAATTCGTGAATATTCCGATCTCGGTCCGCTGGAACGTCTCACGTTCGACACTATCGAGCTAGGGACACGCGACGTATTTTCTGAGCCATCAAGTTTCCGAGAGGCTTATCACGTCGCGCAAAGATTCGTTGCAGATAGGCAAGGCTGGCTCGTAATTTGTGGCCCCTCTGGAACCGGTAAAACCCACCTTGCAGCCGCTGTAGGGAATGAGCTTGTGAATAACTCTCAACCGGTCAGATTTGTTTCCGTGCCAGATCTTCTTGATCACCTGCGGTCGGCATTTGACCCTGCGGTTGGTGCCCAATACGACGATGTGTTCTTGCAAGCCATCGAAGCTCCGGTTCTTATTTTGGACGACCTTGGAGTCCAGTCATCAACAGCATGGGCTGATGAAAAACTCGATCAAATCCTGACCCATCGATACAACCGGCGACTGCCTACTCTCGTGACCACATCAAATCGCTTCGACGAATTGGACGAGCGATTGCGAACCCGGTTGGGTGATCCGTATTTTTCGACCGTCGTGCAAATCAAGCCCGGTTCAGGCGCTTCGGAAATAAAAGACTCCGGACTTGGGCGACGTCTTGCTGAAACGATGACGTTTGATTCTTATTTGATCAAGGGATCGGCAGGTGCGACAGCAGCCCAACGGCGTTCACTCTCGGAAGCCTTCGATGCTGCCAAAGTGTTTGCCGAGCACCCATCTGGATGGCTCTATCTTGCCGGACCAACGGGCGTTGGCAAAACGCACCTGGCGGCGGCAATCGTAAATGAAAATGTCGCTCAGGGCCGGGAAGTGCTGTTCCGCTTTGTTCCAGATCTACTGGACGATCTCAGGCGCTCGTACGGACCCAGCGGGGGACAATCGTTCGATCATTCGTTCAAACAAGTTAGGGATGTTGATCTCCTGATTCTGGATGATCTAGGTTCCGAGGCATCAACCGCATGGGCAGAAGAGAAGTTATATCAACTCATCGTCCATCGTCATGACCTGATGTTGCCAACAGTAATCACGAGTCGAACGGCTCTCGAAACGATTGGAGAGGGTGAAGCACGTATCACGTCACGCTACTCGGAAGCTATCGTTTCGAGGTTATGCGACGCTAATGTTGTTGCAGAACGTTACCTGAGCGCACCTGATTTCAGGCACAGAGGTGCAACACCTCGCCCGGGTCGTAAGCGAACAACGCGTAAGTAACAGTGGATCTGCCCGACAACGGCGATTGCATATTCTGCAAAATCGTCAACGATGACGCCCCTGCCAACTGGGTCTCCAGGCCTTCTGAAGGATTGAAGGTTTCCTGCTTTCACAACCGGTTGAAGTGGGAGCGAGTGATGTTGCTCATCGTGCCAGATGAACATATGACTCAGTCCGAGTTCTGGTCATCACCCGTACTCAATAACGCAGCGAAACTGGCAGTGAAAGTTGGTGACGCGTATTGCGCCGAGGATGGATACAGGGTGATCTCGAATTTCGGTCGAGTCGCCCATCAAAGTCAGGTGCATGCCCACTTGCACGTCGTGTCTGGAGCATCCACTCAAGTTCAGAACGCCGCCGTTCCAAACGTTCTTTCAGAAAACGGCGCGACTGTTGTGACTCAATACGAAATTCCTGATTCACCTACTAGTATTGGAGTGTCTGTCGAAGACGTAGCTACCCAAAGAGATTTGTACGAGGGTGGCCAGATTTTGGAAGCAGCTGATGCCGCAATGACGTGGGGTGCGCAAAACTCGTCACAAGGATTCAGGCTTCTTTCGAGTTTTGATCCATCAAGCGATCAAGAACCCAAACCGGGCATGAACGAAAGCGGGCTGTTTCTATTTGGTGGCGGACAACTCGGACTATACGTCTAGGTGAAGCGAGCAGCCGCCATGGTCGCGACCGCAATGGTCACTATCACCGCGTTCAGGTAACTAAGCCGTGACAAATTTCGACGGTAGCGGTCGAGTTCATCAGTTGAGACATTGCCAGCGTCCAAGCCTCGCCTAAGCTTCGCCGAAAAGACACCGGCTCCACCGCTGATAAAGAATGCAGCCAACGACAGGATGAGTCCGGTGAGAATCATATTGCCCCAAGCGTTTGATCCCAACTGGGAGAAACTACGCCCTGGGGTCATGGAGACCAAAGCGAAACCTGAAAGCATGGTCACAACGGCCGCACCAGTGATCCAGGCGGAGTTGAGTTTACTCGTGAGATTCAGCAGTTGACCTTCAAGTTGAGGACCTATCGAACGAACTCGGGGTTCGAGGATCAGTGCGAGGTAAATCGCGGCCCCGACCCAGAATGCTCCAGAGAGCACGTGGATGAACCTTGTAATTACTAACGGAACATCCACGCGCTAATTCTCCAGGATACTTATCTACTAAACGTGCTGTGCTAGCGCCATTGTGACGACAGCGATGGTAGCGAGCACTGAAGCGATCTTTGTCAGCAACATTGCTCGTGCTTGGAGTCGTGCAATCTCAGCGCCCTGTTCGGGAGTTGGTGGGCCTTGCAGACTCGCACCAAGGTCCATCATCTTTTTGCTGTTGAAACCACTTGTGGTTCCAACTGCGTAACCGAGAACAGCCAGGAGAGCTCCAACCCAGATCATGGTTCCCCAGTGGGTCGACCACAGGAAATCAAACAAAGGATCTCGCACCCGGAATGCCATGATCACACCGAAAATTATCGTCATCCAAGCTGAAGTGTGGAGCAGCATCACTATCGGTTTGACCATGTTGCTCATAAGCGCCCCGGCATGAGGAGGTCCTGTCACCTTCAATGCAGGTTGAAGAACCCAGGCGAAAAATACTGTGCTTCCAACCCATACGACGCCTGGAACGATGTGTAAAAGTCGGAGAATTGCGATTTCAGCGTCCATCTAATTACCAACCCCAACGTTTCTGAAGTTTCGTCGACGCCGGAAGCTTACCATCTTGGCTTGGCGTAATTCGGGAAGTTGTAACCCGTCCATGAACCATCGCGAGGTTTTGCGTCTGGGTCCAGGGAAAGGATCATGTCCTTGCGATTGTCAGGCGGACCTTGCAGTGCTTGTTCCGCACGCTCTGCCAACTTGTCTTCGTCAATTTCAACTCCAAGACCCGGCGCATCAGGGATTTCCATGAAACCGTCCTTGAATTGGAGTTTTCCACCTTTGATGATGTCACCGTCAGTATCGGTCCATGGGTAGTGACTATCGGCCTGGTAGTTCAACTCTGGGGTAGCAGCGCACGCGTGCAGCATCGCAGCTTGTGAAATACCGAGTGCATTGTTTGAATGTCCTGACAATCCCCAACCCATCACGCGACAGAGAACACCGGTTTCCTTGTAGGCAAGTATTCCGCCCCAGTGATGGTGATCGCCGAGTATGACGTCGATTCCTTCAAGTTGAGCATTTGGCTTTACGTGTGAGAAGGCAGAAACACACATATTCGAAGCTGTAGGAATATCCGTGTGTTTCTTGACTTCAGCGTGATCAGCGATCGAGTCTGTAGGATCTTCGAGATACTGCGGTTCGTACTGTTCGATTTCTTTGGCTACCATGATCGATGTGTCGATCGACCAAACGGCATTCGGGTCGATGCGAATCTCGTAGCCATCCTGTTTCGGGAATCGCTTGCGAAGAAGTCGGAAGGTTTCGATATCGACGTCAGGGTGGAAGAATCCACCTTTTATCTTGAGAGCCTTGAATCCGTATCGTTCAACGAACTGCTCCGCCTGTTTGAGGAACCCTTCAGGATCGAGTGCCTCCTGTGTTGCGATCTCGCCCTGACCATTCTCGTCAGCGAACTTGTAAAACAAGTAGGCAGCCCATTCGACTTTGTCCCTTGCCCGACCGCCAATGTAGTCGCAGAGAGGCAAGCCAGCTTGTTTAGCTGCGGCATCGAGCAGAGCAGTTTCCACCGCAGCCCACGCCCTTGGAGTCCCCTTCCAGTTGAGCCGTGCAATCGTCATTTGGCGAGGATCGTGCCCTTCGATCCATGATCGGTTGGATTCGACTTCTGAGGTCACATCGCTGGAGGTTTCGCCTGCACCTGTGTACCCGTCGTCCGTTTCGATTTGAACGATCGTGCGAATACGGTACGACTCGTGAACTCCCGTGCTGTTGAGCAACGGCTGATCGTGCATTGCTACTGGTGTGGCTTTCAGCTTGGTGATCTTCATTCGTGCAAACCTTCAGGGTACTCATTTGGCCGTTCATTCAGCTTCGCTGGGAATTCTGGCACCTCGTCGCACATTGTCAACGGGAATATGCGTCGCTTGAACCGTTGACACCGCAGAAGCCACAGCGCAACATCGCCCGAAATACCCGAACTTACTTCACTGGAATTATTCAACGTATGAAGATCACAAACGTAACCGTGTTTCCGCTTGTCAGTCAGCGCCCCGAGCTAAGGGTCGGCAAACCGATCCATCCAAGTTGGTGGGGTTACGACCAAACGCTAATTCGAATCGACACTGAAGGTGGAATTTCTGGATGGGGATGTACTGGCGTTCGATGGGAGATGGCAGAAGCCGTCAAAAAGGTTCTCTGGCCGCACTTGATTGAGCAGGATGCATTGCAGCCTGAATCTGTCACCGAACGTTTGCATCAATGGACATTCTGGTACGGGCGCGGAGGCGCGATCACCAGCTATATCGGGGCTGTGAACCACGCGCTGTGGGACATCCTCGGTAAGCACACCGGCCTTTCTGTTTCTCGATTGTTCGGTGGACGATATGTCGAGAAGGTCAAACCTTACGCATCAATGCTTTTCTCCTGGCCTGTCGACGAGATGGTATCGAGTCTTGAGTCCGGCCTTGAGAAAAATTTCAGAGCATTCAAGTTGGGTTGGGGAACGTTTGGACGCGAACGGAACCTGAAACACGATGAAGAGTTAGTTCGGACAGCAAGGCAAACCATTGGCGACGATTCCGAACTGATGGTCGATCCCGGTGGCAGTGATGTTTTCTGGCACGGCGATCTGAAATGGGCGACGGAAGCAGCCCGGATGCTCAAGGACTACGACGTGACCTGGTTCGAAGAGCCTCTCCGCGCTGACGATGTTGACGGTTACAAACGATTGACGGAGGTCTCACCGGTTCGTATCGCCACGGGTGAAGTTATTCGGGGGCGCTTGAATTTCGAACCGTTTATTTCGGAAAAAGCCTGCGACATTCTTCAACCAGATCAAACAATTTGCGGAGGACTGTCTGAATCGCGAAAGATCTGGCAGGCGGCGTATGACAACAACGTTCAGGTCGTAATGCACGGTTGGAACACTGCTGTTGGAGCTGCAGCCGACCTTCAACTTTCAGCCTCTATGCCGAACGGTCGATACCTCGAATACTGGCATCCTGCTCCGTACGTAAGTGGAATCCTCGCTGAACCTTTGTTGTTAGATGACGACGGAATGCTCCCAATTCCCGATGGTCCTGGACTTGGTATCGAAATAGACGAAGACGCAGTCATCGCCCATGGCAAGGGCGCTGAAGACTACGGTGCACGCCTCGACTAGCCGGCGTAATACAGAGGAATAACAAAATGGCAATCAACGGAAAATGGCGATACGAGGATCTGACCTGGCCTGAAATGAACCAGGCAGTTGAGGCCGGTTTGATTCCAGTCCTACCGGTCGGGACGATGGAGCAACACGGTCCTCATCTTCCGGTAAAGATGGACCGATGGACAGCCACTGAAGTCGCCAAAGCGGCAGCGCAGCAACACCAGGATCGGCTTCTATTCATGCCCCCGGTTTCTTACGGCTACACAACACACGTAATGGACTTCCCGGGTTCAGTGACGATTCACCATGAAACGTTTATCCGTTACGTGGTCGACATCTTGAAATCCCTTGCCTACCACGGGTTCAGCCGAATCATCGTCATCAACGGACATGGCTCAAACATGCCACCACTTGATCTGGCGTGCCGGCGCGCTAACGTCGAGACAGACGCAAATGTTGCTTTGACTTCCTGGTGGAACCTTACGGTTGCTGATCCCGAGTTTATGAAGACCTGGCGCGAGTCTGAATTTCCTGGCGGATGTGCTCACTCCGGCGAAGCCGAAACGTCAATGGCGCTGCACATGAACGCAGACCTCATCCAGATGGATCAGGCAGTAAATGAGCCGATTAAATTTCACGAACATAAATCTCCATACCAGTGGGTCGATCTCTGGGGAGCAGGTCCGGTCTCAGTAATTTCGTGGACCAGTGAATACACCGACTCAGGCATTTGTGGAGACGCGCTACTGGCATCACCAGAGAAAGGCAAGATGCTGTTCGAAGAAGCCGTGAAGAACCTCATTGCGTGGTCGGACGAGTTCTACTCACGTGAAGTTCTGGTCAGAAAAGATCACCACACGAGTCAACCGTTGTCTGACCTGCCGGGTTGATCGATTAGTCGAAGGTAATTCCGATTTTGACCGCGTTGTCGGTCCTGTTTGTCGCGATATCGAAGGCGCGGTCAATTTCGGAAATATTTATACGGTGCGAAATTAGTGGCGACACATCAATTGCACCAGAGTTGATGAGTTTCACAGCCTCTGCGTAACTGGACAGCCCTGGTTCGTCTTGTGACCCGAGAACGGTAAACACATCTGCCCGACTCTTGAACATTTGTGAGTAATCGAACGGCACAGGATCATCAGATTCTGGCAGTCCAAACAGCACCACTTGACCTTCATCTCTGACCATGTGAAACACCTGCGACAATGTTGGAGTGCTTCCAACAGCTTCAATCACCAGGTCAGCACCTTTTCCATCTGTGAGGTCTTTTACGGCAGTTGTTGCCTCTTTGCCAATCACATCGACGGCATCGTCAGCGCCGAGTTCAAGCCCCAGTAATCGACGCCAGCTGAGCGGTTCAACCGAAATCACCCGGCTAGCACCTTTACGTTTCAGCACCCAGTCCCAAAAAAGTCCTGCGCTGCCCTGCCCAACAACCACACAAGATTTGCCTTTGAGCGATTTCGGTAATCGCTTCGCCGCGTAAATAACTGTCCCAAACTGTTGCGCCAACGTGACCGAGTCAAAATCTACGCCTGGACCCAGCTTCAGAATGTGTCGATCATCGACAACTTGGAAATCTGCAAAACATCGCGAATCCCAAATGTGCGGTGTGGTAAGTACCAGGTCTCCCGGTTTGAATTGATCCGATTTCGACTCGACGACTTCCCCTGCAGCTTCGTGTCCCGGGTGTCCGGGCATTGCCGGGAAGGCGTGCATTGCCCAGCCAGTGTGAACCATGTGCAGGTCGCTACCGCAAATTGAAGCGGCGCGAGTTCGTACTAAAACCTCGCCTTGACCAACTCCTTCGACCGAAGAAGTTTCATCACATCGGATCTCGCCTTTCGCGACGGCAACTGCCGCTCTAGATCTAGTCGGATCAGCCGACATTACGAGTAGCTCACCAGTTCGTTCCCGTGCGCGGTCCACATTTCGTCAAACATCGCCCGGATTTCCGATAACGGCAGTACGGCAGATGTGAGTGGATCAAGGGCAATTGCGTGGAATGCAGCTTCTCGGTCTCCATCAAGAATTGCCTGTGTCGCCATTTGCTGTACAGATTGATTGGACCGACTCAAGGCGGCCAATTGCGGTGGTAACTCGCCGACAGCCATCGGGTGGAAGCCGAGTTTGTCGATCAGCACCGGAACTTCGACACAACTGAGATCGACCAGGTTATCGATCAAGTTTTCGTTTGGAACGTTAGCGTTTACGACGGTCGGACGGTCCGTCTCCATGGCCTCGATGATCCTGCATGCGTATTCCTCGGATCGCTCGGCTGTGAGGCGAGCCTCAGAATTGGCGTCGTGTTCTAACTGGGTGTAGTGATCGTCAACACGTGTTGTACGACGCTGCAAATCTTGCCGAATTTCATCGAGACGGAATTCCTGGATCGTGTCCTCATCGGTACGGAAATATGGCGTGTACTCCGACATGTGACGGGTCGACTCAGTAACGAAATATCCGAACTGTTTCATGATTTCAAAGCGAACAGTATCTCTCGCGAATATTTCGGGATTTTCCATTGCTGCGAACAACTGCGGGTAGGCGTCTTTGCCGTCTTTTTCGAAACGCAGAAACCATGCCAAATGGTTGATACCCGCAACCCATCCCTTGACCGACTCTCGAGGTGCGCCAATGTAGTCGGCAAGATCTGCTGTTGTGTGCTGAACGCTGTGACACAACCCCAGGGTCGGCACGTCAGTTGCCTCAGCGATCACCCAACACGCTATTGCCATTGGGTTTGTGTAATTCAACAGCGTCGCGTTTGGTGCGACATCCTCGATATCTTCACAAATATCTAGAAGAACCGGGACGGTTCGAAGAGCCTTGAATACACCGCCAGGACCGATCGTGTCTCCAACCGACTGGTCAACTCCGTATTTCATCGGAATTCCGATGTCCCTGTCGTAGTCATCACCGACTCGAATTGTGGTGAGTACGTAGTCTGAATCACGAAGTGAATCTCGGCGGTCACCGGTAGTTTCGACCTCAATATTGGTGCCTGTATCGCGAGCGAGTTTTCTGGCAAATTTCCCCATCAGTTCAAGGCGATCTGGGTCAGTGTCCATAAGGGACACCGTTGAATCTGAAATCTCAGGAACGCACACAATGTCTTGCAGCAAGCGTCGAGCAAAAACGACGCTGCCCGCACCAATCAGTGAAATCTTCGGCAACCGTACTTCCTTCGGGTATTCGTTATGGGTTCAAGTCGCGAGGCAGACTACCACGCAAACCGTATTTGAAGACTAAGTTGCGCCAAGTCTTTGTAAGGAGGCAATTCCTCGTTTTACTGCCCTGGCGTCAAAAGTAGCCTTCTGGTCAAACATAGCCCCCGACAAGTTTGCACAAACGAACGTGTTCGAGTGAGGTAAATTTCGTCGGAACCTGCGGGCAAACCGGTTTGGTTGAGGTTTATCGGTTGAGACGAAATACGCGTCGCCCAGTCGCATGGTCCTGATTCCTGCCTCGGTGTCGACTTCGACCGCAATCTCAACATTCCGTCGTTGGGTGGTTTCGGCAGCAGCATTTGAAGCCTGCGTTGCCAGCAGAAGTCCAAATGCGTGGACGTCTCGAGCAACTCGCTCTGGGTGGCTTGGGTCCGCGTTATCATCCCACCAGTCGAAAGGTCGAATGTCGTGGGAAGCCGACTGCATGAACAACGTCATTCCCCCTCCGTTTTGTTCTAGTGCCCAAGACGCATATCCGGGATAGTCAGCCGTCCAATTCATGGATGATTCAACTATCGACGCGGGACACGCGAAGTTGATGATGCGGGCAATCCCTGAGCCATCGGCACGATTTACAGCGAGCACGAACAGTGCTGGATTGCCAGGTCGACCGGGCCCTTCAGTAAATGTAGAAACGTCAGGTAGCAGGTTTCCCTTAGAACCCATTGATGCCGGTTCCAAGGCATTCGATGCCATCCGTGCTGCTCCGGCGACCTGGTCGGGGAGATAGGCTGCGTAATTCCGATACTCGTCGGAATCGCCCCAAAGATCTGGTGATGAACCATTGCCAGTAACAGAGAGCCAGACTCTGTCAGGACCTGCGTTGACACTCTTCCCTACTGACTCCCTGATTCGTTCTGCGAGTGATTCACTCAGACCCCATACATCGAGACTAATTACTACAACTCGGTCACCTTTCGACTCGAAAACTACTGCACGCGCAAGAAGATCATCTGCAATTCCTTCAGCGGGACCAGTTGTGCGGTCCGGACCTTCAATAGTGAATCCCACAGGTGGAGTGATGGCAGTTCTGCCCGCACCAGCGAGAAACAGGTTCGGGTCAGTTTTTCCGGCCATTTCAAGAACCATCGGCATCCTTTATAGCTATCAACAAGAGATAAAAGTAATCGGCTAAAGATGGTAGCTGTTATTGCACATCAGAATGTGTCTTTTCTTTTGTGTAGTGGTACTCTCGCTGCCTGATTTCAATCGAGCAGTTTTGGGCGGTGTAATTGTGTCCACCCCGAATTTCATAGAAGTTTTTGACGATGAATTTCAGAGGATCGTGGGCGACTCTCCTGATCTTGACCTGCTAGCTGACGGTCTGGCATTTGCTGAAGGCGTCTGCTGGGTGCCTGCCAAAAACAAAGTCATTGTCAGCGACATCCCAAATAACAGGATCGTAAGTTGGAGCGAAAGCGACGGGCTTGACATTTACCGAGAACCGTCAGGTTGCTCAAACGGCAATGCGGTCGATCTTGAAGGGCGGGTCCTGTCGTGTCTGACACGCGGCAGAACAGTCGTAAGGGAAGAGCATGACGGCAGCATGACCACTGTTGCTGACTCACACGATGGTGGCAAGCTCACATCGCCAAACGACGTGGTAGTCAAATCCGATGGTTCAATCTGGTTCACTGATCCAGACTACGGGTTTCTGCACCCGGAACTGGGGCACGGCGACAAGCCAGAGCAAGACCGAAACAGGGTTTACCGGGTAAGTGCGGACGGCTCAGAAATAACAGTCGTGAATGAGGATTTCGACAAGCCTAATGGAATAGCTTTTTCACCCGATGAGTCTGTTTTGTATGTGGGTGACACCGGACGCACACACGGTGAGTTTCGACCGCACCGTCTTATGGCATTCGATGTAAATGGCGACACACTGTCGAACCCGCGTGTTTTTGCTGACGTGGACCCGCACGTACCGGATGGATTTAGGTGTGACGTGGACGGGAACGTCTGGGTTACGGCTGGCGATGGCGTTCAGTGCTTCGCCTCCGACGGGCATCTACGAGGAAAGATTCATACGCCGGAAGTAGCTGCGAACACATCATTCGGAATGAGCGACAACCAAACCTTGTTTATCGGAGCGACTAGCTCTATCTGGAAGATTCACCTGAATATTGCAGGTTCAAACCGACCGTAATTCCTACATCCAAAATCAATTAACTGAGGATTCGAAACTTGAAAGCTGAACCAAAGATTTTCCCGAACCATCGCTCATCTACTCCTCCTGAGGAACTCAGGGAAGGGGTTGAGGTATCTGACGATCGATTCCTCGATTTGATCGATGCAAATGCCGAAATCGAAAAGCATTGGACAGGCTGCGAATGGGCGGAAGGACCGGTGTATTTCCCGGAAGGAAACTACGTTCTTTGGTCAGATATTCCAAACAACAGAATCCTTAAGTTCGACGCAGACACGAATGAAACAACGGTTTTCCGATCTCCTTGCAACAACACCAACGGGCACTACCGGGATCAGCAGGGTCGACTCGTTTCGTGCGAACACTCGGCGAACCGAATCTCGAGAACAGAAGCTGATGGCACAGTCGTTTCTCTAGTCGAAACCTGGCAAGGTGGACGGCTCAATTCGCCGAACGACCTCGTGGTCAAGTCCGACGGTTCGATCTGGTTTACGGACCCTCCATACGGCATCCTGTCGAACAGGGAAGGCAATCAGCGCGACAGCGAGTTGGACGGCAATTTCACGTACCGGCTCGATCCTGAATCAGGCGATATGTCGGTCGTTGACAACATCGGCGACCGCCCAAATGGGCTCGCATTTTCTCCTGACGAAAAACTGTTCTACCTCGCTGACACCGGGACACCGCAAGACATCACCGTTTTCGACGTAAGCGAGGACGGCAAAACCCTGTCCAACAGGCGTCAATTCGTCGAGGTACGACCTGGCGCGGCAGACGGTATTCGAGTGGATGAACTCGGCAATGTTTGGTCGAGCGCGAGGGACGGAATTCACTGCTACACGCCAGAGGGTGAACTACTCGGAAAAGTTCTCATCCCTGAGCAGGCAACAGCTAACCTCGTATTCGGCGACCCGGACGGAAAGCGAATCTACATTTGCGGAGATACTTCGCTGTATTCAGTGCGTGTCAAAGTCGCGGGATCACATCGTTACTGGTAGTCAGTAGAGAATTACGTCTGTCGAGCGTGGCAACTTTGCGCGTTCGATAGGACAATAGGTGCCCAGTAAATAACAGTCAGAGGACGGATTACACGCTATGAAAGTTGCCATCGGGGCCGACCACGGCGGTTTTGAGCTCAAGAACGACATGGCAAAGTTGCTGAGTGACATGGGTCACGAGGTAATCGACAAAGGTGCTCACGAGTATGACGGAGAAGATGATTTTCCAGACTTCGCCGCACCGGTCGCAGAGTCTGTCCAATCTGGTGAAGCGGAACGCGGAATCGTAATTTGTGGTAGCGGTGTCGGAGCTGCAATAGCGGCAAATAAATACGTCGGTGTTCGTGCAGGGCTTTGCCACGACACCTATTCCGCAGGACAAGGTGTTCAGCACGATGACATGAACGTTCTCTGCATGGGAGCCCGTGTAGTGGGTGTTGCTCTTGCAGAAGCCCTCGTTCAATCGTTTATGGCTGCTTCACTTGAATCGCACCCACGCTTCCAGCGCCGACTCGACAAAGTCCAGGCAATCGAAGACGCACAGATCGGGAAGTCCTAAAACTTCGTATAGGTCAACAATATACATCCAGTAACAGATCGATAAATGAACAACACTCAAAAAGCACTTGAACTAGGGCAGTCGATCTGGCTCGACTCAATCAGCCGAGACATGATCAAGTCTGGAGAACTCCAGCGTTTCGTCGACTCCGGGATTACGGGAGTCACGTCGAACCCCTCGATTTTCGACAAGGCTCTGTCCGACACAACGATTTACGACGACGATCTGCGAGAACTAGCCGCAGTCGGATCGTCTGCAGAAGAGGCATTCGAGAAACTCGCTGTGGACGACATTCGGGACGCAGCTGATGTACTGCGACCGGTCTATGACAACGCTAGTCGCCGAGATGGATTCGTAAGCATCGAGGTATCGCCAACCCTTGCCAACGATACTGATGGCACGGTGACAGAGGCTCTACGACTCTGGGCAGCGATAGATCGTCCAAATGTCATGATCAAAGTTCCTGGCACTCCGGCAGGAATCCCTGCAATCCGCACACTTATTTCAGAAGGGATCAACATCAACGTAACCCTGCTGTTCTCGCTCAATGCATACGAGGACTCTGCGAATGCCTACATTGAAGGTCTTTCTGAGTTTGCCAGCCAGGGACGAGGTATCCCCAGCACGGTAGCATCGGTGGCGTCGTTCTTTGTTAGCCGAGTCGACACTTCGGTGGACAACGCTCTTCCCGACGGACACGAACTCCGGGGCAAGATTGGTATAGCCAACGCCAAAGCCGCTTACGCGAAGTTTGGCGAAATGTTCGACCGGAATCTTGGTGGCGGTGGAACTTTCTTCCCTCTTCACACGACTGGTGCCCAGGTACAACGACCGCTATGGGCTTCTACAGGTGTAAAAAACCCTGCTTACCCTGACACGCTTTACGTCGACGAGCTTATGGGTCGAGACACGGTAAACACCGTTCCCGAAGCTACGCTCTCTGCATACGACGACCACGGCACTCCAGCCGACAAGATCGCGGAGAATGCCGAGCAGGCTTTGAGCCAACTGAAGTCACTCGCAGCGGAAGGCATATCGCTCGACTCGATCACCGACGACCTGTTGGAAGCGGGGGTCAAGGCATTTGCCGACTCCTATGAATCGGTCCTGAACAAGGTATCGACAAAACTAGCGGAGCTCGGCTAGCGAGAATCACATGACCACCAATTCGGT